>NZ_JBHVYA010000023.1:0-81316 GCF_042881255.1 Streptomyces sp. NPDC058279
TCCGCGATCTCCCACAACCCGTCCGGAACAATCCAACTCCACGTACCCCGCCCCATAGCAAGGCCAACGATGCCCCACCACATAGGACACGGTCTAAAGAGGCTTTTCAGCCGCCCGGGTACCCGATGTACGGGTACCCGGGCGGTTTTGTGTCAGCAGCGGCGGCGGTCCTGCGTGAGGACGCCCTGCGCGGTGCCGACCGTACGGTCGTAGCAGCCGGCCGCGGAGCCGGACAGCCGGTAGCGCACGGTCGTGGCGCCCACGGCGTGCCGCTGCTCGCGCGGCACGTTCGCGGTGTAACTCGCGTCGCCCGCGTACGTGTTCTCCATTCGCGACCACCCGACCTGACGGCCGCCGCGCAGGGTCGTGATGTCGGCCCGGTCGCCGAGGGACAGGACGGTGCGCAGCCGGTCCCCCGTGCCGAGGGTGGTCTCGCCGTCCATCGTGTAGGTGCGGCGGGTGGTGGTGGCGCTCCCGCCGTGGGACACGGTCTCCTCGTCGGTCCACCGCGCGGTGAGCGCGTCGAGGTTCTCGCCCTCGGTCCAACGGTGGACGGACGTGTTGCGCACGGCGCGGGTGACGGTGGTCGTGACCCGGCCGTGGGAGGTGTCGAGGTGCCCGGCGACGGTCAGGGTGTGACCTCCGTCGGTGTCCAACCGGTGCTCGGTACCGGGCGTCCAGCGCACGGAGTTGGCCGGATCGCTCTCCTCGTGCCGGGTGAGGGCGCCGGTGACCACCTCACGCCCCGCGTCCTGCCACAGCAGCAGGTTGGCCGCGGTGCTCCAGCCGCCCTGTCCGGCCGGGACCCCGGCCACGGACACCTCGATCCGGTGCGGGCGGCCGTCGTTGAGGAGAGCCGCGTACGGCGTGAGGTCGTAGCGCAGGGGTTGGACGTCGAAGGCGCGCGGGGCGGGGGTGACGTACCAGAGGAACGGGTTGGACCAACCGCCGGTCCAGACGGTGGGGAACGGCGCGGCCAGTCCGGCGAGCCGGCCGTCGACCAGTACGCGGACCTCGCGGTAGGGGCCGTCCGTCGCCTTGCAGGAGTAGGGGGCGGCGTCGGGCGTGGTCAGGTACCAGAACTCCTCGCAGCCGCCGCCCGAGCCGGTGGCGTACACCTCGGCGAGGAGCCGCTCGGTGTTGCGCGGCGTGGTCACGGACGGGGTGGTGAGCGGGAGCACGCGGTCGGGGGCGTCGGCGGGCCGGGTGCGGCCTTCGGCGGCGTAGAAGGTGAGGGTGACCTTGACGTCGATGACACCGGTGTAGGTGTCGTCGACGACGTTGCCGATCAGCATCTCGACGGGCTGTGGGCGGCTGAGGGTGTCCCGGTAGGGGGTGACGTCCTTCTCCACGGACCAGGTGATGCCGTCCGGGGAGGGCTCCGGGGTGGAGGTGCGCAGGATTTCGACGCCGCCGACGGTCAGGTCGCCGAGCCGGTCGTACTGGCGGCCCTTGACCTTGCCGTCGAGCCGGAGCACCACTTCGGCCCAGTCGCCCCGGCCGCAATCGGTGGGGGGCGCGTAACTGCCCCGGTACGGGGTGAAGTCGCGGAACTGGGCCTCGGCCAGGGTCACTTGGCAGGAGCGGGTGTCGGGTCGGGCCACGGGCGGGGCGGCGGTGAGCGGGTCGTGCCAGTCGGTCCCGAACTCGGCGGGCGGGTCGCCCCCGGGCCGGCCCTCGGAAGGTGCGGCGGCGGTGGCCGCGACGGAGGCACCGGACGCGCTCGCGGGTCCCGCGGCGGCCAGGGTGCCCGCGGCGAGCGCGAGCGCGCCGAGCAGGCCCATGATCCTGTGTCGTCTCATGGGCCCGCAGTGAAACCCGGCCGGAGCCGGGGGCGCCAGGGTGCGCCGTGCGGTGGTGGCCGGATACCGCCCCTCGGGGCGCGTGCCGGGTGGATCAGGGCGGTCAGGCCGTGGCCGAACCCGCCGGGAGGACCGCCACCCCGTCGTCGTCGGCGTACACGCTGTCACCGGGACGGAAGGTGACCTCGCCGAAGGTGACGGGCCCGTCGACGGCGCCGGCGCCCGTCTTGCCGCTCTTGCGCGGGATCGTGCCGAGGGCCTTGATGCCCAGGTCGAGTTCGCCGAGCGCGACGCTGTCGCGGACCGAGCCGTTGATGATCAGTCCGGCCCAGCCGTTGCGCCGCGCCGCGCCCGCGATGAGGTCGCCCACGAGGGCGGTGCGCGGGGAGCCGCCGCCGTCCACGACGAGCACGGCGCCTTCGCCCGGCGTGTTGACGAGTTCCCGGAGCAGGGCGTTGTCCTCGTGGCAGGAGAGGGTGCGCACGGGTCCCGCGAACACCGCGCGACCGCCGATCCGGCGCAGCGGCGCGGTGCACAGGTCGAGGGCCTCTCCGTACCGGTCGTACAGGTCGGCGGTGGGTATCGGCGTGACGGTCATCTCGTTCCGGCTCCTCGTTGTTCCGTGTCGCGCGGCTACCAGCGTAGACGTGGGCCGCGGCGCGGCGTCAGCGCCGGGAGTTGCCGAACAGGAGGCGGTAGCCGATCAGCAGGACGAGCGAGCCGGCGATGGCCGAGCCCCAGGTGGGCGCGTCGAAGAACTGGTTCTGGATGGGGCGGTCGAGGAACTTCGCCGACAGCCATCCGCCGATGAAGGCCCCGGCGATGCCGATGAGGGTGGTCCCGATCAGTCCGCCCGGGTCCCGGCCGGGCAGCAGCAGCTTGGCTATGCCGCCGGCCAACAGTCCCAGGATGATCCAGCCGATGATGCCCATGCCGCTCACTCCGCTTCGTTCGTGCCCACTACTCGGGGAGGAGGACGCCGGGCGGGCGTGATCGGTTCTCCGGCGAGGTCAGCGCGTTCGGGCGCGGACCGGCAGCACGGCGGTGGCGGTGGCGGTGGCGGTGGCGGTGGCGGTGGCGGTGGCGGTGGCGGTGGCGGTGGCGGTGGCGGTGGCGGCGAACGACCGATCCGCCGTGCGGGTCATGCCGGCACCCGGCCCGCGGGTGCGGCGGCGGTCACGGAAACCGGCTCGGTCACCCGATCGGCCACCCGCTCGGCCACCCGGTCGCCGGGGCTCGTCCGGGTCAGCAGCAGCACCCCGCGGGCCGCGGCGAGGGCGCCGGTGGTGGCGAGCAGGATGCCCACGGCGCCGCCCTGGAGCCGTTCCCCGAGCAGGACCATGCCGATGGCCGCGGCCGCGAGCGGGTTGGACAGGTTCACCACGGCGAGCGGGGCCCCCAGGCCGCCCCGGTAGGCCCGCTGCGACAGGAGCATGCCGCCGACGGCGAAGACCACGACGAGCAGGGCCACCGTGACCACCCGCCCGCTCAGCAGTGCCCCTCCCCTGCCCCCCGCCACGGCCACGGTCTGGGTCAGCGCGGAGGCCGCGGCGGAGGCCAGGCCCGACGCCGTGGCGTGCCGCAGGCCGGAGCGGACGTCGCCCCGCGTCAGCAGCGTGATCACGGCGGCGGTCGCGCCGGAGACGGCGAGGGCCTCGGCGAGGGTGAGGGTGTCGTCGGGGGCCGGCCCGGACGCCGGCAGGAGCAGCAGGCCGAGCCCGGCGACGGTGGCCAGGGTGCCCCGCCACTCGGTGGGCGCGACCCGGCGCCCCGCGCCGCGCGCCCCGAGGGGGACGGCCGCCACGAGGGTGAGTGCGCCCAGCGGCTGGACCAGGGTGAGCGGCCCGTAGCGCAGGGCGGCCGCGTGCAGCAGCGCCGCGGCGGCGTTCAACCCGGCCGACCACCACCAGGCACCGTTGCCGAGCAGCGCGGCGGCGCTGCGGGCGACGGCGCGGCGGGCGAGGCGCTCTTGGGCGACGGCGGCCGCCGCGTAGGCCACGGCGGAGGCGAGGCAGAGCGCGACCGCGAGGGCGGTGGCGTTCATCGCGGGCTCCCGGCGCCCGCGGCGGCGGGCTCACTCCGGCGCGGCCCCGGCAAGGCCGTGCTGCCGGGGGAACCACCGCCGCGGGACCCACCCTCGGAGGACGCACCGTCCGCGACGGGGGCCACGGGCGGCTCGACCTCCGGATACCCGGCCCCGGCGTGCCCGGCGGTGGCGGGCCCGGCGGTGGCGGGCCCGGCGGTGGCGGGCCCGGCGGTGGCGGGCCCGGCGGTGGCGGGCCCGGCGGTGGCAGGCGCACCGGCCGGGGCCCCGGCGGCGAACCGGGAGCCGCCCGCGACCGGCCTTGGGACGAGCAGCAGCGCCACCCCCAGCAGGACGGCGGCGACGATCGCGTCGAGCCAGTAGTGGTTGGCCGTGCCCACGACCACCAGCAGCGTCACCAGCGGGTGCAGCAGCCACAGGTACCGCCACCGGGCCCGGGTGGCCGCGATCATGCCGAGGGCCAGCATCAGCGCCCACCCGAAGTGCAGTGAGGGCATCGCGGCGAACTGGTTGGCCAGGGTGTCGGTGGCCGGCGCCGCCCGGTACACGGTGGGCCCGTAGACCTGACCGGTGTCCACCAGCCCCGCCACGTCGAGCATGCGCGGCGGCGCCAACGGGAACGCCAGGTGGAGGGCGAGGGCGGCTCCGGTGAGGACCGCGAGCACGCGGCGGGTCCACAGGTAGTGGCCGGGGCGGCGGAGGTAGAGCCAGCCGAGGAATAGGACGGTCGCGGGGAAGTGCACGGCCGCGTAGTAGCCGTTCGCCGTCTGTATGAGGGTGTCGCCGTGCAGCAGCAGCCGCTGTACCGCCCCCTCGCCGGGCAGGTGGAGCGCGCGTTCGGCGTCCCAGATCCGGGCGGCGTTGTGGAACGCCTCGTCGGTGCGGCCGGTCGAGAGCATTCGGCCCGCCTTGTAGACGGTGAAGAGTCCCGCGACGAGCAGCAGCTCGCGCAGGAGCCGGCGCCGCTCCCGCCCGCGTCCGGGTGGACCGGTGGGGGGCTCCGCGGGGGTGGTCTCGGTGGTCATCCCACGGTCTCGCTTCCTCTGCTCGGCGGGCGGTCGGCCGGAGCCCGTCCGGTCGGGGCCGCCACACATCGACACGCCAGTGTATCGATACATTCGCGTATCGATACGCCGGTGTACCGATACGCTCGCGTAGCCGTACACTCGACCCCAGGACCACGACGCCGAGGAGGGCCGCACCCATGACGCAGACAGAGCCGGCCTCCGCGCGCCGCTCCAAGATCAGCCCGGAGCGGGTGCAGGAGTTCTACGACGCCGTCCTGGACCAACTGCGGGAGCACGGCTACGAGGCCCTGACCATGGAGGGCATCGCCGCCCGCGCCTGTTGCGGCAAGTCCACGCTGTACCGGCAGTGGAAGACCAAGCCCCGACTGGTGGCCGCCGCGCTGCGGGCGAACCGGCAGGGCACGCTCGCCGCCGTGGACACCGGCACCCTCGCGGGGGACCTGCGCGAGGCGGCCCGGCTCGCGGCGGGCACCTCGGGCCGCGACACCCGGCTGAGCCAGGCCCTCGGGCATGCCGTGCTCGGCGACGAGGAGCTCCAGGCGGCGCTGCGCGAGGCGCTCGTCGAGCCCGAGCTGGCCGGTTTCGACGCGATGGTGGCGCGGGCCGTGGCGCGCGGCGAGATCATCGCGAACCACCCCGCGGTGGAGTTCCTGCCCGCGCAGCTGATGGGCGTCATGCGGATCAGGCCGGTTCTGGAGGGGCGGTACGCCGACTCCGACTACCTGGTGCGCTTCGTGGACGCGGCGCTGTTGCCCTCGCTCGGCATCACCCCGGATACCACTGTGGACACCACCGTGAACACCATCCCGGACACCACTGCGGAGTCCACCCCCTAGACCGGCGGGCCACCGTCCCCGATGACCGGACGGAGACCTGCCCGCGCTGCCTCGTGGGGACGGCGGCAGCGCGCCACCCGGACCGGGCGGCGGTCACTCGCACGACGAGTGGCCGCCGCCCGATCTGAGCGGATCCCGTCCCCGCGCGTCAGGGTCGCGGCGCCGCCATCAGCCGGGTGTACTGCTCGGGATCGGCGTCGAAGCCGCGCGGCCGGGCGTCCAGGGACCAGCCGCCCGAGGGATCCCGGAGGAACTCGGCGACGGTGGCGGCACTGAACCCCCCGACCTCCGCGAGATCGGACGCGGCCAGGTCGTCGTACCCCTCCCGGACGCGGACTCCGGTGCCGGCCACGCGGGCGAAGGTCTTCGTACGGGCGCCCTCGGGCCCGGGGTCCTGTATCACCACGCCCACGACCACCCGGCCCAGCTCGGGGGACAGCCGGTCCAGTTCGAGGGTCATCACCTCGTCGAAGCCGAGCCCCTGCCCGGTCGCGCTGTCCCGGTTGAGGGTGATCGTGCCGTCGGGGGCGCGGCTGCCGAAGTGCACCAGGTAGACGGGGTCCCCGTAGAGGGCCGCCGCGCCGTACACGGCGGCCAGTATGTCCAGGTCGTGCGCCGGCGTCCCGGCCGGGCTGGGATCCCAGCGCAGGGCTATCTCCACCTTGGCCAGGCTCTTGCGTATCGCGCTCACCGAACTCCCCCTCCGCTCACCGGATGTGCCCCGGTCATGCTGTCACGTACCGATGATCACGGCGGCGGAAACGTGCGTTACCGGCCGAAGGGGCGGCAGACCTCCCCGTCGCCCCGCCGTGAGGCATTTGCCCAGAACCCTGACGCAACGTTCCGGTTTAGCCTGAAATGCCCATCGGCCTTCGCTCGCCGCACCCCTGACGGGCCGCAGGATCTTCGGCGGAGCCGGATCGTTATCCTCAAATTTCCCTCAGATCTAGTGACGCTGCGCCCGTCGCCTTCCTAGCTTCCTCATACACGTGCCCTCCGGACCGTGTGGTTCCGCACGTGCCCGGCACTGCGCGCCGACCCCGTACCCGTGTCGCACCCGGCACCCGGTATGCCCCGCTCCCCGCGTGATCCGCGGACCCCAGGAAAGAGTGCAGCATGAAGGTTCCCAAGGCCGGTGCGGTCCTCGCAGTGATCGCCCTCGCCGCGACCGCCTCGGGGTGCGCGGGGGACGACCCCAAGGAGCCGCTCGCGATCGGCATCAAGTTCGACCAGCCCGGAATCGGGATGCGCGAGGACGACGGCACCTTCACCGGGTTCGACGTCGACGTGGCCACGTATGTGGCGAAGGAACTGGGCTACAAGCCGAACGAGATCGAGTTCAAGCAGGTCTACAGCTCCGACCGGGAGCTGCTGATCCAGTACAACGAGGTAAAGTTCGTCGTCGCCAGCTACTCGATCAGCGACAAGCGCAAGGAGAAGGTCGACTTCGCCGGCCCCTACTTCGTCGCCCACCAGGATCTGCTCGTACGGTCCGACGACGCGACGATCACCAAGGCCGAGGACCTCAACACCAAGAGGCTCTGCGCGGTGACCGGTTCCACCTCCGCCGACAACGTGCGCAAGACCCTGGCGCCCAAGGCCAGCATCCTGGAGCTCGGCAGCTACTCGGACTGCGTCGTCGCGCTGCAGGACAACCAGGCCGACGCGATGACGACGGACAACTCGATCCTTGCCGGGTACGCGGCCATGAAGGGCAACGAGGGCAAGTTCAAGCTGCTCGGCCTGAACCTGAGCAACGAGAACTACGGCATCGGCCTCAAGAAGGGCGACACCGCCCTCCAGCGGAAGATCAACACCGCGCTGGCGAAGATGGTGTCCGACGGCTCCTGGACCGCGGCGGTCAAGAAGAACTTCGGTCCGGCCAACTACAAGTACGAGCCGGCGCCGCAGGTGACGTCGGGCAGCTGACGCCGGGCCGCCCGCCGCGTTCGACCCCGGCACCGGGGTCGGCGCCGGTCGAACGCCGCGGACGGACACTCCCTCCCGACACATGGTCTTCATCTGTTGGATACATGACAATGTGAGCCTCGCTCTGCCACCTGACACCCCGCCAACTGCACCGGCGGGGACGGTGCGTGTGGAGAGGTACCCCCACGTCATGAGATTCTCCCGCCTCACCCCCTGGGCGGCCGGCGTCGCGGCCGCCGCCCTCGCCCTCATACCGGCCACCGCCTCGGCCGGACAGCAGCGGACGGCGACGGCTCCCCACGCCGTCGCGTCCGCCACCACCGCGGACTACTACGCCGCGGCCCAGGGCAAGACCGGCGCCGCGTTGAAGAGCGCGCTCCACGGGATCATCAAGAACCAGACCACGGTGACCTACGACGGCGTGTGGAACGCCCTGAAGGTCACCGACCAGGACCCGGCCAACCCGAACAACGTCATCCTGGTCTACTCGGGCCGCTCCCAACCCAAGAACACCAACGGCGGCAACGCCAACGACTGGAACCGCGAGCACGTCTGGGCCAAGAGCCACGGCGACTTCGGCACCGCGACCGGCCCCGGCACCGACCTGCACCACCTGAAGCCCGAGGACGTCACGGTCAACAGCACCCGGGGCAACAAGGACTTCGACATGGGCGGCAGCCCGGTCGCCGAGGCCCCCGGCAGCTACACCGACTCCGACTCCTTCGAGCCGCGGGACGCGGTCAAGGGCGACGTGGCACGGATGCTGCTCTACATGGCCGTCCGCTACGACGGCGGAGACGGCTTCCCCGACCTGGAGCCCAACGACCAGGTCGACAACGGCACGGCGCCCGCGATCGGCCGGATCAGCGTGCTCAAGCAGTGGAACCAGATGGATCCGCCCGACGCCTTCGAGCAGCGCCGCAACCAGGTCATCTTCGACACCTACCAGCACAACCGGAACCCCTTCATCGACCACCCGGAGTGGGTCAACTCCATTTGGTGACCGACGCCGGCAACCACGGCGCCCTCCGCGGGGTTGCCCCGCGTCAGGCCGGGTATTCGCAGGTCAGAGGCTGCGGCCGCGCCCGACGGCGGCAGCCCGCGGAGGTACGTCGTGATGGACGGAGCCGGACTTTCCGACCGCGAGAGGCGAGCCCTCTCGGCGATCGAGTCCCAACTCAAGGGTGACCGTTCCCTGGACCGCAGGCTGCGGTCCGGGCACCGCCGGCAGCACGCCGTGGCGGCCTGCCTCCTCGGGGTGCTGACCCTGGCCCTGCTGGTGGCCGCCTCGGTGACCGTGTCGCAACCGCTGATCTGGGCGTTCGCCGCCACCTGGATCGTGACGGTGTTCACGACCCTGCCGCTGCTGGGCCAGTGGATCAGGCGGCGCTGGCAGCTGCGGGACCGCACGGTCCGGCACGAAGCCCCGTAACCGACCGCGAAGTCGCGTGCCCGCGGCCGGCCCGCGGCTACCCCAGCTTGTCCGCGAGGGTCCGGAAGGCGGTCCAGGTGAGCTGCGGGGTCCGGGAGTCCCAGACCTTCTGGGCGAGGGCGGCCAGCGGCATCCGTATCCCGTCGGCCACCTGGGCCTGGGTCTGGGCGCCGGACAGGTCGCACCAGACGGCGAGCCGGGCCCCCAGGATCTGCGTGCCGTACCGCGCGGGCACCGCCGTGGTGCCGCGCAGGACGAGCGGGGTCCACTCCTCGTAGATGCGGCGGCCGGTCGGGTACGTGAACTGGTTCGGCTCCCCGAGTACGTAGTACAGGTACTCGTCGTTGAGGTTGACCACCTTGCGGCCGGCCGCCAGGTAGTCGAGCGGCGGCCGGGCGCCGATTTCCTTGCCCGTCCAGTATTCGACCTGGAGGTCGGGGGCGGCCGCGACCACTCCGCCGGCGAAGAAGCCGTCGTTCCACGCCTTGAGCGCCTTGCCCGAGGGCCGCACGACCGCGGCCCGGTCGTTCAGCCAGCCCGTCGCCAGGTCCTGTACGCGGGCTGTGGGACCGTAGCGCTCCCGCGCCGCGCGGGCGAGCTGCGGGAAGGACGTCTGCGGGTCGCGGACGACCAGCGCCTGGTACTCGTCGGCGCCCAGGTGCCAGGCCCCGCCGGGGAACAGCGGCAGGTACTCGCGCAGCAGCTCGTCCACCAGTTTCGCCGCGGCGGGGTTCGATATGTCGACGGCGCCCTGGACGGCCCGGCCCTGTACGTCGCGCAGCTGGAGCGACGGGTGGGCGCGCAACACCGCTCCGAGGTGGCCGGGCGAGTCGATCTCCGGGACCACGGTGATGTGCAGCCGGCCGGCGAGCGCCGCGATGTGGCGTACCTGGGCCTTGGTCAGGTGGGGGGTGGAGACGATCTCCGGGTGGGTGTCGGACTCGATCCGGAACGCCTGGTCGTCGGAGAAGTGCAGACCGAGCTGGTTGAGCTTGAGGTCGCCCATCTCGCGGAGCCTGGCCTCGATCCAGTCGGGGGTGAAGTTCTTGCGGGCGATGTCGAGGTTGAGGCCGCGCTGGGGCCGGTCGGGGGCGTCGCGAACGGTGCCCTCGGGGGCCGAACCGGCGGTGCGTATCTCCTGTTTGAGGGTGCGGGTTCCGTAGAACACGCCCGCCTCGTCGTGGCCGCTGATCCGGACCCGGCCGCCCTGGACGGTGAGGGTGTACGACTCCGGTTTTCCGGAGGGGGCCGCGTCCAGGGCGAGTTGCACGTCGCCGGGGCGCGGGTCGGTGGACTCCGCGAAGCCGAGGCCGAGTTCGCCGGCGATCAGGCGTGCCTCGTCGGTCAGGGCCGCCCGGTCGGCGGGGGCGATGGTCACGCGGGCGCCGGAGGCGGGTTTCCAGCCGGGGCCGCGGGCCGGCACGTGCTCCCGTACGGCGGGAATGGTGCGCGGGGCCGTGGAGAGCGGGTACGAGGACGCGGGCGCGGTGGGTGACGGGGCGGGCGTCGTCGTGGTCGTCCCGGAGGCGGTGGCCGCGGACGGGGAGGCGGCGCGGGCCTCGCCCCGGCCACCTCCCGCGCAGCCGGGAACGGCGAGGGTGACCAGCGCGGCGACCGTTGCCGTCGCGATGGCGTGGACCCTCCTGTGCTGCCTGGTCTCTCGCATGATGCACCGTTTTTCCCCGTACCAACGTGGCACGGGGAACGGTGTGGCGCGACCGGGCACCCGGTCGCGGGGCGGGACGAGGCGGGTCAGGCGAGCGCGGTGAGCGCGGCGGCGGCGAATTCGTGGTCCTGGGCGGGGGCGCCGCCGCCGACCCCGATGGCGCCCACGAGACGGCCCGCGCGGTGGACGGGCAGTCCGCCGGCGATGAACAGCAACGGCCGGTCCAGGGCGGTGGGCAGCGTGTGGAGGGGGCCGCCGGGCAGGACGGCGTCGGCGAGATCGGCCGTGGGCGCGTTCAGTTGGAGGGCGGTGAATGCCTTGCGGGTGCTGGTCTCGCCGGAGATCAGGACGGCCCGGTCGTCGCGGCGGAAGGCGAGGAGGTGGCCCCCCGCGTCGAGGACGGTGACGCTGACCGTGGCTCCCGCGGCTTCGGCGGCGCCGCGGGCGGCGTCGAGGAGCGTTTCGGCGTCCTCGGTGGTCAGGGGGGCGACGGCGGTGGGGGTGGGGGTGGCGGACATGGGTGGCTCCTGGTGGATCGGTGTGTCGGGGGGCGGTCGAGGACGGGCTCAGTGGTGTGCGGGGACGGCTTCGTCCCGGGGGGCGGCGCCCGTCACGACGCGGCTCGCGGCGGCGCGTGCGCCCGTACGCCGTTCCAGCGCGCCCGAGACCAGGGCGAGGACGAGCGCGGAGCCGGCCAGCGCGGCGCCGACCCAGTTCGGGGCGGTCAGGCCGAATCCGGCGGTGATGACCAGGCCGCCGAGCCAGGCGGCCAGGGCGTTGCCGAGGTTGAAGGCGCCGATGTTGACGGCGGAGGCGAGGGTGGGGGCGCCCGCCGCCTGGTCGAGGACCCGCTTCTGCAGCGGCGGTACGGTCGCGAAGCCGAGGGCGCCGATGAGGACGATGGTGACGGCGGCGCCGATCTCGCTGTGCGCGGTGAGGGTGAAGACCGCCAGCACCACGGCCAGCGCCCCCAGCGAGACGTACAACATCGGCATCAGCGCACGGTCGGCGAACCGGCCGCCGACGAGGTTGCCGCCGACCATGCCGAGCCCGAACAGGACCAGCAGCCAGGTGACGGACGTGTCGGCGAAGCCGGCGACGTCGGTCATCATCGGCGTGATGTAGGTGACGGCGGCGAAGACCCCGCCGAAGCCGAGGACGGTCATCGCCATGGCGAGCAGCACCTGTACGTTGCGGAACGCGGCCAGTTCGTGGCGGATGCGGACGCCTTCGGGCCGGGGCAGTTCGGGGACCAGCTTGGCGATGCCCAGCAGGCCGAGCACTCCGAGCGCGGCGACGATCAGGAAGGTGAAGCGCCAGCCGAGGGTCTGGCCGACGAGGGTGCCGAGGGGGACGCCCACCACGTTGGCCACGGTCAGGCCGGTGAACATCATGGCGATGGCGCCGGCCTTCTTGTGCGGGGCGACGAGTTCGGCCGCGACGACCGAGCCGATGCCGAAGAAGGCGCCGTGGGCCAGCGAGGCGACGACCCGCCCGGCCAGCATGGCGCCGAAGGAGGGGGCGAGCGCCGAGAGCAGGTTGCCCGCGATGAACAGGCCCATGAGCAGCATCAGCATCCGCTTGCGCGGGACGCGGGTGCCGAGGACGGTCATGAGCGGGGCGCCGAGGACGACACCGAGGGCGTAGCCGGTGACGAGGAAACCGGCGGTGGGGATGGTGACGCCGTAGTCGGCGGCGACCTCGGGGAGGAGGCCCATGATCACGAATTCGGTGGTGCCGATCCCGAAGGCCCCGATGGCCAGGGCGAGGAGTGCGAGAGGCATGAGGGGTGCTTGCCTTCCGGGGAGGGGGTGGTGCGGTGGCGGCGCCTGACCGCCGGACGGCGGGGCACGCGATTGCCGGCGCCGCTTATATGCGTCCACATTAATTGCAGACGCGGGATACTTGCAAACGCGGGCTATTGCGCTCGTCGCCTATCCTGGAGGGGCAGCCGCGCCGACGCACCCGAGGAGAGGCCCATGACGGCCACCGACAGCGCACTCACCGCCCTCGCCCAGGGATGGTGCGCCCTGTCCCTCCTGCACGGTCGGATCGAGACGCACATCGAACGGACGCTCCAGGCGGCGCACGGGCTCAGCGTGCGCGAGTACTCGCTGCTGGACGTGCTCAGCCGCCAGCACAGCGGACCCGGCGGACACCTGCGCATGCACCAGGTGGCCGACTCGGTGGTGCTCAGCCAGAGCGCGACGACCCGACTGGTCAGCAGGCTGGAGGACCGCGGGCTGCTGAACCGCTACCTCTGCGACACCGACCGGCGGGGCATCTACACCGACGTCAGCGAGGCGGGTCTGGCCCTGCTGGCCGAGGCCCGTCCGACCAACGACGCGGCCCTGCGCGAGGCGCTGGACGCGGCGGCCGGGATTCCCGAACTCGCCCCGCTGGTGGCGGCCGTGCGCAACACCCGCACGGCCGCCGTCGGCTGAGCGGGTGGGATTACCGCTTCCCGCCGTCCCCCGGGGAGGGCTGTCCGACAGCGGGCGCCGACGAAGGCTGTCCGCTTCCCGTGGGCGTCGGGGTGGAGGGCGACCCCGGTGGGGTGGGCGGCGCGGGCCGCGAGGGCGACGCCGACGGGACGCCCTTGCCGGTCGTGCCGGGCCCGGCCGTGGTCGGTGTCGTCCCCCCGGTCGGCAGCCCCGTACGGGTCGGTGTGGGAGCCGGCGAGGGCACCGCGCCGCGCTCCGGCGAGGGGGACTGCGCGCTCGGCGTCGGCGAGGGGATCTCGGCGGGCGCCGCGGGCGGCACCGGCCGGACCGGCCGTTGCCCGGGCCCCAGCGCGAGGTACCCGGCCAGCGCGGCCGCGGCGCCGGCCAGGCCGGCGGCCGACCACGTCAGCCGCCGCAGCCAGGCCCTCGCCATCGGCCCGCGCTTCGAGGCCCCCGGCGGATCGGCCGGCCGCAGGTCGCGGACGGTCACCGCGTCCGCCCGTGCGCCCAGGGCCTGACGCAGCCGGTGTTCGACCGGGCGTTCGCCGTCGTGCGTCATATCCGTCCCTCCAGGATCCGTTCCAACGCGTCCAGCGCCCGGCTCGCGTTCGACTTGACCGCGCCCCGGCTGATCCCGAGGGTGGCGGCTATCTCCGCCTCGCTCAGCTCCGCCCAGTACCGCAGCACCAGCACCTGGCGGCGCCGCGGCGTCAGCCGGCCCAGCGCCGCGAGCACTTCCCGGTGCGCCTCGTCGAGCACGACGGACGCCTCCGCGGAGGGTACGTCGGCCGTCACCGGAGGTATCCAGGCGCGCGCCGTCCGCCTGCGGCGCAGCACGGAGCGCGAGGTGTTCACCACCGCGGTGCGCAGGTAGCCGAGCGCGTTGTCGACGCCCTTGATCTGCTCCCCGTGGCGTCGGTAGAGCGCGGTGAAGGCGTCCTGGACCACGTCCTCCGCCGTGGCCGGGTCGTCCACGAGGAGCACCGCGAGCCGGACCATGCCGAGCCGGTGCGCGTGGTACAGGTCGGTGATGGTGGGCGCGGGCGACGGGCCGCCGCCGGACCCGGGACGTTCGAACGGCGACGGATACGGGTGCGGCTGCGCGGAAGTGGCCGGCGCGGGCCCGTCGCGGCGCAGCAGGAACGACCACAAGCCCCTGCGCGCCCGGCCGAAGCCGGGCGCGCAGGGGCTCACCGTCAGGGCGAGTGGGAACACGTACGTCCTCAGTTGCCGGTGCGGCGCCGCACCGCGTACAGGGCGCCCGCGCCGCCGGCTATCAGCGCGGCGGCCCCGGCGCCCAGGGCCATGGTGGTGGAGGAGGAGCCGGTGTGCGCCAGCTCCGAGCCGGCGGTCGCCCCGGACGGCTGGGCGGACGGCGCGGCGCTCGGGGTCCCGCTCCCGGCCGGCGCGGCCGTCGGGGTCGCGGAGCCCGCGGACGCGCTCGGGACCGCGCTGGGCCCGCCACCGGCCGGTGACGTCGGGGTGCCACCGGCGGGCGCGCTCGGGACCGCGGTGGGCTTGCCGCTGCCCGTCGGCGGGAGGCTGGTGGCGGGGGCCGGGGCGCTGCTCGCCGCGACCGTCGGGGAGGCGGACGGCGCCGCCTGGGCGAGGGCCGGGCCCCCGATTGCGACGGCCACCCCGGCGGCGGCCGCGGTGACGAGCGCCGCCCGGCCGGCGGACAGGGTGGCGCGCTTCAGGTTCATCACGGTTGTTCTCCACGTCGTGCGGTCGGGACGAGGGCGCGGAACCACGCCCTACACCCCGCACGACGCGCGAGGGTCCGCGAGGTTGCCGACGTCGCGGAAAAACTTTTCACCCGGCCCGCCCGGGTCGCCGGCGATGAGCCCGGATGGGTCGGGGGCGGACGTGCGGTGCATGCGCTGAGCATAGGGTTCGCGCTTCGGCGGTCGGTGCCGAGGTCCACCGGGACCGGTGGCCGCGGGGGCTCGGGTGGCCTGCCGCGATGCGCGCGGGTCGTGGCGTCCCGTCCTCGGTGTCGCTCCGGGGACCTCCGCGTCGATGTCGAGTGCGGAGCGGTCGGTGCCCGCGTCCTCTTGAGGGGCCGACAGCCGTGGATCACAATCCGCAGATGCCGACGCTCCCGTACAGCAGTTGGATGCGGTACTTCTCCCCCACCGCCCATCACCGCCGGCTCGGGCTGGTCTGCCTGGGGGTGGGGGTGCAGCAGGGCCTGCTGCCGGTGGTGGGCCCGCGGGCGCTCGACCACCACGTGGCGGTGGTGGTCACCGGCGGGCGGGGTTGGTTCAGCCACGGCGGACGGCCGCCGCAGCCGGTGACCGCGCCGGCGCTGCTGTGGCTGGTGCCGGGTGTCGAACACCACTACGGGCCGGACCCGCGGACCGGTTGGGAGGAATGCTTCGTCGACTTCGCGGGCCACGGCGTCGAGGCGTACACCGACCTCGGTTACGTCACCCCCGAGCGCCCGCTCGTCCCGTTGAGCGGGACCGCCGGGGTACGGCACGTGGTGGACGGCATCGTCCGGGCGGCCCGTACCGGCGGCCCGCTGTTGGAGGTGGAGGCGGCGGCCGCGGTGCACGGGCTGCTGGTGGCCCTGCGCTACGCCCGCGCCGAGGTGTCACGGCACGGCGACGCCGTGATGGACGCCCTGGCGCGCGACGCGCTGCTGCCGATCTCCGTCGCCGAGCACGCGGCGCGGCTCGGGATACCGCTGCCGGAGCTGCGCGAGGCGGTACGGCGCAGCACGGGCGAGGGCGTCAAGGAGTACCTCCTCGGGATCAGACTGAGCCGGGCCAAGGAGCTGCTGGCCCGGACCGACCTGCCGGTCGCCGGGGTCGCCCGCCGGGTCGGGTACGACGACCCCGGGTACTTCAGCCGGCTGTTCAGCCGTCGGGTCGGCATGGCACCGGGCCGTTTCCGCGCCCAACAGTCGGTCGGCGACGCGGGGCGCTAATCGGTGGTGGGCGCGGGGCGTCGCGCGTAGCAGAAGAGGTGTTCCTCCGGGTCGGCGAGGCCGCCTTCGGGGTGGAACAGGGTCATGCCGAGGTGCAGCAGCTCCAGGCCGGCCGACTCGATCCGGGTCGCGTACTCCTGCGCGGACAGGCTGCTGACGGTGACCTCGTGACCCATCCACTCGATGGCGAGGCCGTCGATGTCACCGGGCACGGTGGCGAGGACGAGGTACCCGCCCGGCGCCACCCAGGAGGCCATCCGTTCCAACGAGGCCGCCACCTCCCGCTGTTCCATCATCAGCAGCGGGAAGAAGGCGCACACCGCGTCGAAGCCGCCCCGTCCCGGCGTGTACGTGCGCACGTCCGCCTGCTCGAAGCGGGCGCCCGGGACCCGCTCGCGCGCGAGGGCGACCATCGCGGCCGACACGTCGATACCGGTCACCGCGCAGCCGGCCGCCGCGAGCCGCTCGGCGGTGGGTCGGCCGGTGCCGCTGCCCACGTCGAGGACGCGGGCCCCGGCGGGCAGCCGGTCGGTGAGCCAGTCGAGCGCCTCCAGTTGGGCGGGGACCCGGCCGAACGCCTCCTCGTAGCGCCCCGCGAGCGCGTCGAACACCGCTGCCGCCGACTCCTGTGCACTCATCCTGATGCCCCGTCCTTCTCGTCCCTACGGCAGGTAGCCGACGTTGAGTTCGGCCATCGAGGTCCACGGGTTGCCGTTCACCTCGCTCGTGGCCTCGAGTCTGACGTACCGGGCCGCGCGGGGCGAGAAGGCGACGTCCTGCTGGAGGGCGCTGTCCGCGAACCGCCCGGCGGCCGCCGCGGGGCCCCAGTCGACACCGTCGGCGGAGGTGAACACCTGGTAGTCCGCGACGCGCCCGTTGCTCTGCGTCTGTCGGGGCAGGCAGTGCAGGGCCGAGACGCGGTACGAGGCGCCCAGGTCGAGGGTGATCTCGTGCGGCATCGGGGCGGTGGCCGCGTACCACCGGGTGTGCCAGATGGTGGCGCCGCTGCCGTCCAGGACGTTGGCGGCGCTGCCGTTCTCGCCCGCCGTCTCCTGGCTGTCGACGGCCTTGACGCTCATCGCACTCTGCGGAACGAGCAGTTCACCGCCTCCGCCGGTACCGAGGTCGTCCACGGTCAGATCGTCGAGGACGAGGTCGGCCTCGTTGTGGGAGTCCTCGCCGGTGACCTTCCGCACCCCGATCCAGGCGTCCGCCCCGGCGGTGAACGTCCTGGTGAAGGTGGTGGGCGTGCGGGCCTGGCCGAGGGCCGTCGCCGTCTCCTTGGTGCCCGCGCCGACGACGAACCGGTAGTCGCCGTCGAAGCCGTTCTCGTAGGTGAAGGAGACGGTGTAGGTGCGTCCCTTCGTCAGACGGAGGGTCTGCGGCAGGGTGCGGTAGACGAGGCCCGGCCGCTCCTCGTGCGACTTGAGGGAGTTGCCGCCGCTGATCACGTCGTCCACCGGCTTGCCGTTCCACCCGGCCTGGGTGTAGGGGGCGTTGCGCTGGGCGATGTGGGTGCGCGGGTCGGTGGCCGAGCCGCCCGCGCCGCCGAACGCGAACGGGCCCCAGCCGGCGTCCACGTGCTCGAAGTCCTCGGCGAAGTAGTGGCCGCCGAGTGGCGTACGGGCCGACCGGACCACCCGCACGTCATCGAGGGAGACCGTACCCGGGCCGGCGGCGGCCGACAGGGTGAGCGTGGCGGTGGACCGGCCCGCGGGGACGTCGAACAGCACCTTCATGCGCTGCGCGTCGGTGCCGTTCTTCTCGCTCCCGCCGAGGTTGTTGATCAGCGGCGAGGAGTCGGCGTACACGGAGGCGGCGGCGCCGCCGGCCGGGGTGACGGTGAGGGTGGCGGCCCGGCCGGTGGGCGTGGAGACCCAGACGGAGGCGGCGTAGCTGCCCGGGGTCAGTCCGGTGAGCCGCTGGCTCACGACGGGGGCGGTCCCGGGGGCCATGGTCAGCTCGTTCTGGCCCTGTGCGTTGCGGGTGACGGCGGCGCCGGCGCCGTTCACCGTCCAGGAGCTCAGGTCACCGGAGTAGAAGGACGGGTCATTGACGGGGGTGCCCTCGCCCCACCGGGGGTCGGTCCGGGTGGCCGCGGCGCCGTTGGTGACGACGTAGGCGGTCTTCGCCGTCGCGTTCAGGGTGATCTGCCCCTGGTCGACGGTGAGGCCGCCGACGAGTTGGCGTCCGGTGTCGGTGAGCCGGTACAGCGTGGGTGCGGTCCAGCCGGCCGGCAGGGTCCACGTCGTGGGGCCGCCGGAGTCGTTCCAGTGGTAGAGCTTGCCGCCGCGCGGCAGGAGGTAGGCGCCGCCGCGCAGGACGGTGCGACCGCCGGTGGTGATCGTGCGGGTGCCGTCGGCGGTACTGACGGTGGTGCCGTTGGCCAGGGTGACCGTGTCGGCGGTCCACTTCACGATCGGCGATTCCTGGAGGAACTTCGTCGGGAGGTCGACGTCGAAGGTGGTGTTCAGGAAGGCCGGGTAGTCCTTCTTGCCCTGCCAGCCCTCGTACGCGGGGAGTTCCGCGCCGCCGAGCAGCGGGTCGCGGGCGATCCAGTCGTCCTTGGCGTGATTGGCGATGAACCGGACGATGGTGGAGTTGATGCCCTTGAGGTCGCTGCCGCCGTAGTCGACGTCGGCGGCCCAGTGGTGCCACAGGGACTGCTCGGTCAGGGTGTTGGGGAACTCGGTGGCGAGTTGCAGGCCGAGGTCGCCGATCTCGCGCTGGAGCTTGCGGGAGACGTATCCGTCGCCGTACCAGACGTCCACGTAGAGGAAGTCGAGGCCGGGCGCCGCCGCCTTGAGGTCCTGGAGCCGCTTCAGTCGCTGCCCGGACTGGCCGTCCTTGCGCGTGTCGACGTAGTACGACTGGTCGAGCCAGTCCCAGCCGAGCCCTCCGCTCTGGTGGGCCGGGTCGAAGGTGGCCGAGACGGGGTACTCCTCGGTGGCGTTGATGTGTACGCCGAAGTCGGCGTTGTAGGCGTGCCCGGCGGTGGTGAGGGTGTTCAGGTCGACCGCGCCGCCGAGTTTGGCGCCGATGTTCTTGTAGTCCATGTGCGCGGAGTCGTGTCCCTCGGAGGCGTAGCCCTTGAGCAGGACGAACTGGCCGAGACCATCGGTGGCGAGGTTGACGCGTTTGGTCTCGTCCAGGGTCTGTGCGAAGGGGTGGGTGGCCTGGGAGGCGAAGTTGAAGGGGATGCGCTGGACGACCCGGTTCGCGGTGTCCTGCCATCCGGTCGGCGGGGTCCAGATGTCCCGGTAGGCGATGGCGGCGTCCTGCCAGTCCACGACGGAGTCCGCGTTGCGGTCGGCGGTGATCGCGACCCGGGCGTACGGGAGGGGCTCGGTGTCGGTGTCGGTGTCGGCGGCGCCCGCGGCCCGGTACAGCCAGTCCCCGCTCCACAGGGCGGCCCGGCGGTAGGAACCCTTGTCGGTGACCTGTTTGCCGATGCGGCCGTTCTCGCGGGCGACGCCGCCCGAGGGCCGGTCGTAGAGGGAGTTGGAGTCGATGGCGGCGGCCAGCTTGCCGGTGTTGACCAGCCCGTACATGACCGTGGTGGCGGTGGCGTCCACGGGCGTGGCGGCGGTGACCGGGGTGAAGGTGTCCCCGCTGCCGGTGGTGGCGGTGTACATGCGCGCGGTCGAGAGGGCGGCGCCGGGCTGGTCGCTGCGGACGCTGACGAGGCTGTGGTCCGGGATGGCGAGGCTGCGCACGCGCAGGGCGGCGGTGTCCTCGATCGCGGTCACCTTGAACTCCACGACGGAGCCGGTCACGGACAGCCGGGACTTGAGGGTGACTCCGGAGAAGCTCAGCGTGTAGTCGACGGCGGAGGCCGAGGGCGTCGCCGTCACGACGGGGGTGTACGTGGCGCCGTTGACGACGATCGCGGTGAGCGGGTCCTCGTTGCCGTTCAGTACGTCGCCGGTGGCCCGCCGGGTGTAGCCGATGACGCGGGGGAAGGCGCTGTCGACGCTCACGGACAGCTCGGGCGAGGTGATGGTCAGGGGCCCGGTCGCCGGGGCGGCGGCCACGGGTCCGGGTACGGACACGACGAGGGTGGCGATGAGACCGGCGACCGCGGCTGCGGCCGGCCAGAGGGGGGTGCGCATCGGGCCTCCGGGAGTCGGCGCTTCCTTGCACGGAAGACCGCACGGCTCCGGAGCCCCGCGGTCCGCTCACTGACCTGACAGCTTGCGGACCGGGGACGGGGTGGGCCCATGGACAAAGCGGAGCGCCGTCATGGACTTACGGCGGCGCGGAAAGGGGCGGTGGACCCGGGCGCCCCGGGCGAGGGGCTCAGGCGCGTGTGTCGGGCGCGAGCACCACGGCGGTGCCGTACGCGCACACCTCGGTCCCGATGTCGGCCGCCTCGGTCACGTCGAACCGCATGGCCAGGACCGCGTTGGCGCCGCGCGCCAAGGCCTGTTCGATGAGCCGCTCCATGGCCTGGTTGCGGGTCTGTACGAGGGTCTTGGTGAGTCCTCTGAGCTCCCCGCCGATCATGGATTTGAGTCCGGCGCCGATCTGGCTGCCGAGGTGGCGCGAGCGCACGGTCAGCCCGAACACCTCCCCGACGACCCGCTCGACCCGATAGCCGGGAGCGTCGTTGGTCGTCACCACCATGACCCCGGTCTGTTCCGCCCCGGGACCTCCGCCGTAGTCGTCGATACCCATGGCACCCACTGTCGCGCCGGGGGCCGGTGGCCGCATCCGGAGCGGCCCGCGACGGCGGGGCCGACCACGGCGCGGGAGTGGCTGGCGCGCGCCCCCCGCGACTCTCTACGATGGGCCACCCCGACGCCGGGGGCCCTGGAGGGGCCATCAAGGAGGGCACATGGAGTTAGGGCCGAACCCGTCCCAACCCCCGTTCATCGACATGCACACCCCGAGCGTCGCGCGGATGTACGACTGGCTCCTGGGCGGTGTGGAGAACTACGCCGGCGACCGTGAGGCGTGCGCCCGGCTGCTGGAGATCGCGCCCAGTACCCAACTGCTGGCCCGCAACAACCGGGCGTTCCTGAGCCGCGTGGTACGCATCCTCGTCGAGGACTACGGCATCCGGCAGTTCCTCGACCACGGTTCGGGCCTTCCCACCCAGGACAACGTCCACGAGGTGGCCCAGCGCATCGACAAGGACTGCAAGGTCGCCTACATCGACAACGACCCGATGGTCCTGGCGCATGCCCAGACCACGCTGCACGACAACTCCGGCACCGTGGTGCTGCCCATGGACATGCGGGACACCGAGCGCATCCACGAGGCGACCAGCGGGTTCCTCGACTGGGACCGGCCCATCGCGGCGCTGTTCGTGTCCGTCCTGCACTGCATCCCGGATTCGGACGACGACCGCTCGCCGTCCGCCGTCGTGCGCAAGACGGCGGCCCTGCTGCCGCCGGGAAGCTTCATGGTGATCTGCCAACTCGTCAGCGACGACCCGGTGGTGCGGGAGGACGTGACCCGGCTGATGGACGTCACCACGCACGGGAACTGGGGGCGCGTGCGCGAGACCCACGAGGTACGGCGCTACTTCGACGGGCTGGAGATCCTCGAACCGGGCCTCGTCGACGTGGTCGACTGGCGCCCCGACGCCTCCCCGCCCCCGCGCGAACTCCGGCCCAAGGACTGGGTCGAGTGGGGGGGCGTGGGCCGCCTCCTGCCGCCGGTCCGATGACCGTCCTCGTCACCACACCGACCGGGCACGTGGGGTCGCGGGTGGTGCGGCTGCTGCTCCAGGCCGGCGGCCGCCCCCGTGTCCTGGTGCGGGACCCGGCCCGGCTGGACGAGGAGACCCGCGCGCGGGTCGACGTGTGCCGGGGCGACCTGACGGACGCCGCCTTCGTCCGGGCGGCGGTGTCGGGGGTGCGGACCGTCTTCTGGGTGGACCCCACCCCCCACACCGCGCCGGATCCGATCGACGCCTCGCTGACGACGGCGGCGCCGTTGGTCGAGGCCGCCCGGGCCGGTGCTGTCGAGCGGGTGGTGCTGCTGAGCAGCATCGGGGCGGAGAAGCGGCACGGGGTCGGGCACATCGACGCCCTGGCCGGGATCGAGGAGCGGCTCGACGCCACCGGGGCGGACGTGCTGCACCTGCGGTGCGCGTACTTCTTCACCAACCTGCTGCTCGACCTCGAAGGACTCTCCCGAAACGTCCTGACCACGGCGTTCGAGCCCGACCGGCCGATGCCGTGGGTCGATCCGCGCGACATCGGCGACATCGTCGCGGCCCGGTTGCTCGGCGACACCTGGCGGGGCCGGGTGGTGCAGGCCGTGCACGGCCCGGAGGACCTCACCTTCCACCAGGTCGCGCGGATCCTGTCGGAGGCGCTCGGGCGCACGATCCGGCTGGATCCCGTCGGTGTCGAGGCGGTACGCGACGCGCTGCGCACGGCCGGGCTGTCACCGTCGGCGGTGGAGGGCATCGTCGGGATGACCACCGGATCGCGCGATCTGGTGCCCGAGCAGCCCCGCGACCTCCTCACCACCACCCCTACCCGGCTGGGCGGGTGGGCGCACGCCGTGCTGCGTCCGCTGCTGGAAGGTGCCCGGCGTGACACCCCCTAGTCGTCCACGTACTGCCGCAGCGCCTCTTCGATGAGTTCCCGGCTGCGCTCGCGGGACGCCGCCGCCTTGCGCAGGTTGCTGAGGGCGTTGCGGTGGTCGTCCAGGGCGCGGGGGCGGGTCACGTAGTTGGCGCCGTTGATGTGCTCGACGTACGCCAGCTCGCCCGGTCCGCCGTCGGCGAACTTGAGGTGGGTGATGGGGTAGGGAGGGGCCGCGGAGTAGCCCCAGGACATCTCCAGGATCCGGATGTTGACCTTGGCGACGTCCCCGGCCCGGAGCAGGTGTCGCAGTTGTTCGCGCATCACCTGGGCGTTGCCGCAGCGGCGTTGCAGGACCCCTTGGTCGAGCAGGACCGTAAGGCGCGGGACCTCGCCCTCCAACAGGCGCAGTTGGCGCTGGGTGCGCAGTTGCACCACGCGTTCCATCTCCTCCTGGGAGGCGCTGGGCATCACGGCCCTGACCATGTGCCCGGCGTACGCCGGCGTCTGGAGGATCCCGGGCACCACGAGGTTCTCGTAGACGCAGATCTCCTGCGCCTCGCCCTCCAGTTGGATCAGGCGCTTGAGGAAGGTGGGGGTCACGTCGCTGTACTGCTCGTACCACTCGCAGTCCTGGGCGTGTTCCAGGAGACGCTCGACGGTGCGCATCTCCGCGTCGTCCAGCCCGTAGTGGCGGGCCAGATCGAGGACGTCACGTGCCTTCGGCGGGCTCTCACCACGCTCCAACCGGCTGATCTTCGACACCGAGCCGCGGATGACGGGGGCGACGTCCTTCAGGGTGAGCCCGCGGGCCTCGCGCCACCCCCTGAGTTCCTGTCCCAGCACCCGCGCGGCCGCCGCCCGCCCTTGCTCCCGTTCGAACGGGAGCACCGGGGCGAGCGGGTCGGGCAGGGCGTCGCCCGACGGATCGGACCGGGGATCGGACATCGGAGCGGGCAGGGGTTCGGGCAGCGCGGGCATGCGGAACTCCAATGTGACCGGGGCGGATCTCAGTCGTCAGAGTGGGGCGTGGACGCCCGTCCGGCCAAGCTTTGGCCTAAGGCTTGGACTTCATCCGGTCAGTCGATCGAATTCGGCACGCTTGACACCGTCGAGGAACGCCTCGATCTCCCCCGCCGTGAAGATGAGGGCCGGACCGTCCGGGAAGCGCGAGTTGCGCATCGCCACGGCACCGTCGGCCAACGCCGCGACCTCCACGCAGTTGCCGTTGCCGACGCTGGCACTGCTCTTGACCCAGGCCGCACCGGGAATCTCGCTCGCCACAACACCATTGCGTAACTGCATGAGAGGGCCTTTCCTCGCCGGGACGCGCATGATCGGGCAATCGCATATGAGATTGCCCGACAAGCAGTTGTGAGAATGCTAGCCGGCACGAGCGGCCGTGGAAGTCCCCCGAAAGGGTGCCTCCTTGAGACCGCTCCCCCGCGCATCACCCCATGAGACAACCATCCATCCCAAACCGGCCTCATTGGGCAAATCGGGCTAAACGGCGGTGCGCCGCCGGGGCGTCCAGGCGTCCGCTCGCCATAGTCGTCCGTGGCGACCGCCTGGTCGCCGGCCCGAGCCGCGTGGCGCGGTCGGGCGATTGTCTTCGTAGAGGAGTCGGCTCATGCTGAAGCCCACCAGGACCGTCCTCGCACTTACCGCCGGAAGCCTGGTGCTCGGCCTCGTCAGCGCGGGCGCCGCCATCGCCGACGAGGACCCGATGGCCGAGGTCCCGGTACACCAGCCGCAGGCCAAAGCCAACCGGCACATCTGGGGCAAGGTCGTCTCGTCCGGTCGCCTCACGATCCGCAGCAAGCCGAGCACCCGCTCCTACTCCCTGGGCAAGATCGAGTCGGGCACGCGGATCGCGCTCGAATGCAAGCAGCGCGGAGAGACCGTCAACGGCAACGACCTGTGGTACTTCCTGGACAACCGCAAGGACCGGGACGAGTGGAACGACGGCGACAACAACGGAAGCGACAGCTGGAACGGCGGTCGTGAAGACGGCCGGAACGACCTCAACGACGGTCGCGACGGGGACGGCGCGTCCCTGAAGAAGAAGACCTCGAAGATGTCGAAGAAGGACCCGGACTACGGCTGGGTGGCCGCCCGCTACGTCAAGAACCTCGACACGGTGCCGTGGTGCCGCTGACCCGCACCCCGGGTCGCCGATCGCCGAGCCCTTCGCCGGGAGGCCGGCTCCTCTCGGAGGAGCCGGCCTCCCGGCCGTCGTCAGTCGGCCGGGCGGACCGTGCGCGGCCCGACGCACCGCGCCCCGTAGGCCCCCACCCGCTCGCGCAACGCGCGGTCCGCCGTGACCACGACCACGCCGCCGCCCCCGCCGCGCTCGGCGTAGGCCGCCACCAGCTCCACGATCCGGTCGTCGCCGCTCCCGGGCGCCGCGTCCACCCGCACGCCGGGCACGGATTCGACGCCCTTGGCGGCGCCTTCCACCACGAGGACGATCTCCTCACCCGTCCCGCGCGCCGCCAGCCGGTCGCGCAGCCGTTCGGCCGCGCCGCGCCGGTCACGCCACCAGCCGTCCGGCACGGACCCGACGACGTTCGCGGCATCCACGATCAGTACGTCCGCGCTGTCCACGTCCACGCTGTGTACGTCCACGGGTACGAGTGTCCCCGACCGGCTCAGAAGTCGCCGTACTCGACCTGCCAGGTGGGCAGGCCCATCCGGCGCCAGACGGCCACGACGCGGTCGCGGTCGTCGAGGGAGACGCGGACCGCGTAGCGGTGGCGCACGTGCGCGTCGAAGAGTTCGGCCTTCACCACGTCGTCGCGGCGCTGGTCACCGGCCGCCCGCATCCACAGCTCGTCGTACGGGACCCCGTGCCGCTCCAGCCACTCCTCGGTCTGCGGCCGGTGTTCCTCGCTCCGCCCGGACAGGAGCACGATGGCGTCCCCGTCAGCCCGCCGGAAGGCGTCGAGGGCGTGCCGCACCGGCTCGTTCAACAGATCCAGCCCGCAGCGGGAGAAGTCGTACGGGCCGCGGTCCCCGGTGAGCGCCAGCGTCCCGTCGATGTCGCACATCACGGCGGCGGGCAGGGCGGGGTCGGCGACGTACGGCTCGACCGGCGGCTGGTCGTTCAGCCACTCGGCGGTCAGCTTCCAGCCCCCCTTGCGGGACTTGGCGTGCTTGGCGGCCAGGATCCGGATGATCTCCTCGCCCACCCGGCGCTCGCGGGCGGCGTCGCGGCGCACGCATTCCTCGACGGGCACGTCCGTGAAGTCGTGGACGACGAAGGTGGCGTGGCCGGCGACGGCGGCCTTGAGGCGCTTGGGGATGTTCGGGGTCAGGTGGGTGTTGTCGACGACCACGTCGAAACCGCCCTCGACGGCCGCCCGCACCGCCGCGTCCTGGACGGCCAGCGCGGTCTGCTCGTGCGCGTGGGAGAGGCCGCGTCCGTGGTCGGCGCCGTCGAGCATGACCCGGAGGTCATCCAGGTTCACCCGGCGCATCCGGCCGCCGGATTCCGCCTGGAGGGCGCGGGCTGCGGTGGTCTTGCCCGAGGCGGGCAGCCCCGTCATGACGTGCACGACGGGTCGGGTGGGGACCGCGGGGGCCGCCTCGACCGGCGCCGGGACGGCGCCGGGGACAGCCGGGGTCGCGGGGGCCGCCGGGGTCGCGGGGGCCGCCGGTTCTGCGGACACGGGCTCAGTTCTCCTCGTCGGTGGTGAAGGGGTCGGCCGATTCCGGCCGTACGGCCCGCCAGGTGACGAGCTCGGTCCGCTCGCCGTCCAGGCGCAGGAACAGCGCCGCGCGCAACCGGCTGTCGGGCAGCGCTTTCGCGGCCCGGGCGAAGGCCCCGCGGTCGGCGGCCAGGTGGGCCAGTGCCGCGAACGCCTCGTCGATGGCGTGTTCGCGCTGGGCGGCGGCGTCCTCCAGGCGGGCGATGACCGCGCGGACCCACGTGTCGAACTCGTCGGGGACTTGGTCCAGCAGCGCGTCGAGCGGTTTGTCGCCCCATGCCTCGATGTCGGAGACGGCGCAGCCCAGGGCCTGCGCGAGCCGCCGGGCGGGCAGGCCGGCGAAGCGCCGGACGCCGTGGCCGCGCCAGATGTCGCGCTCGGTGACGCCGGTGAGCACCTTGTGCAGACGTACGTATTCGGCGATCTTGGCCTTGGCGCGGAGGCCGGAGGCGAAGCGCAACACGAAGCCCTCGGCGTCGGTGCCGGTGGCCGCGGCGCCGCCGGGCAGGGTGTTGGAGTCGGTCAGCGCGAGGAGTTCGGCGAGCGGCATGGCCGGCCGGACGGTGACGACCGAGCCGATGTCCCCCCAGTGCCGGGCGGCACCGGCGAGCGGCACCTCGGTGCCGTCCCGGTCGAACGCGGCCAGGAGGACCAGGTCGCGGCGGTCGCCGTAGTCCACGACGATCCGGTTCTGCGGGTAGAGGATCTCCGCGAGGTAGGTGACGCCGGGTACGAGGTGCGCGGTGTCGCGGCCGTCGAGCCGGCGCTGCGCCCAGGTCGCCTGCTCGCTGATGAAGGAGCCCTTGGAGGCGACCCGCCACGCGCCCGCGTAGTGGAACACCACACCCAGGCTGCCGTCGACCTTGTCGTAGACCTCGAACGGCTCGTCGGGCAGGGCCGGCGCGTAGGGCAGGTCCGACTCGTGCTCGCCCACGTTGAAGAACTTCGGCAGCGGCAGGGCGACGATCCGCCCGGTGGTGTCGTCGGCGACGAGGCCCCGGCAGCGCGTGGTGACCCGGTTCCAGACCCGCTCGTACTGGGCCGTGCGGGTGTAGGTGTAGATCGACAGCGGCAGTTCGGGGTGCGCCTTGCGGCTCACGTGGCCGGCGTCGATCGCCGCCTTGAGCTCCTGCGCGGGCAGCAGGTCATGCAGAGTCAGGAACGCCTGGCTCATGGGGTCCTCCCGGTTCGAGATGGTTCATTCTCGCGTGCGGGAGAGTGGCCCGGTACTCAATTATGACTGGTCGCACGGCATGCCATTGCCGAGCCGGGTGCTCCGTCACGACCCCCGGGTCGTCGTGCGGCCGATGAACTCCTCGCCGACGGGACCGACTTGCCGAGAGGGGGCGTGGGGCGGGGAACCGGGCGTCCCGCTATGTGGCTCGCGGGTCGCCGAGGCGGGCGCCGAGGAACGCCGCGAAGGTCAGGACCCAGGCCGCCACGGCGACCCACAGCAGGATCTCGCCCACGGGCCGGAGCCAGCCGGCGCCGGTGGGTGCGGCGGCGGAGAGGCAGGCGGTGGCCGTCATGCCGAGGGGGAACACGGTGGACCAGCGGCGGATGTCGTAGCGCGGCCGGGGGCTGCGCAGTTCGGCCGCCAGGAGCACGACGTACCAGGCGAGCGAGGAGCAGAGCAGGACCAGGGTGAGGGTCCGCAGGACGGTGTGCCCGGCGCCCGTCCAGACGGGTGACGCGGTGAGCTTCGATCCGGCGAGGGCGCTGATGGACAGGGCCCCACCGGCCACCCAGTGGTCGCCGGCGCCCCCGGTCACCTCGCGGAGGTCGAAGCGGGCGAGGGCCGCCGCGTACAGCAGCAGTCCGAGGACGAAGAGGGCCAGGGCCGCACGGCCGAGCCAGTCCTGGTGACAGGCGGCGGACAGCACCGCCGCCAGCAGGGCGAGCCCCTGGGTGGCCACGCAGACGAGGAAGGCGGCGCCGGGCAGCCGGCTGCGCGGCCGGTGCCGCAGGACGGCGTACAGCAGCCCGGGCCAGAGCGCCGCGGCCAGGGTTAGCAGGACGACGGCGGCGCCCTGCCGGCCGAGCAGCGAGAGGCGGGCGCCCAGCACGGTGGTGGCGGCCACGGCGGTGAGGGCGGACGGGGTGTCGGCTTCGGCGCGGAACCGATCCCGGTCCACGATCAGCCGGGTCGCGAAGACGGCGGCGAGGACCAGCCACAGCGCCGCGGTGACGGCCAGCGCGGCGAGGGAGAGCAGGTCGTCGCCGATCAGGGCGAGCCCGACGGAGATGATGCCGGAGGCCATCACGGCGGCGCCCGCGGCGGGCGGCGGTCCGGTCCGCCGGCGGCGGCGGCCGAGCAGGGCTCTCACCCCTCCAGCGGACACCAGTGGCCGGCGCACCGCCGGCCGAACCGCCCCGGCGCGGGGACGGTCGTCAGCCGACGCCCTGCGTGCGGAACTGGATGCTGACGCGGGGTCCGACGGCGCGCGTCGACTTGGGTACCGCGTGCTCCATGGTGCGTTGGCAGGAGCCGCCCATCACCACGAGGTCGCCATGACCCAGGGGCAGCCGGAGCAGGGTGGGGCCGCCGTCGCGGGGGCGGATCGCCAGGTCGCGCGGGTCTCCCACGGAGAGGATGGCGACCATGGTGTCCTCGGTGGCGGAGCGGCCGGTGCGATCGCCGTGCCAGGCGACGCTGTCCCGGCCGTCGCGGTACAGGCACAGCCCGGCGGTGACGAAGGGCTCGCCCAGTTCGGCGGCGTAGTGCCGGCTCAGCGCCGTGCGGGCTTCGGTCAGGACGGGATGCGGCAGCGCCTCCCCGGCCCGGTAGAAGGACAGCAGCCGGGGGACGGCGACCTCGCGTTCGTACATGTGGCGCCGCTCGGCGTGCCAGGGCACGTCGGCGGCGAGCCGCTCGAACAGCGCGTCCGAGCCGGTGAGCCAGCCGGGCAGGTGGTCGACCCAGGCGCCGGCCCCCAGGTCGGTCCGGCGCAGCCCGGAGAGCGGGCCGAGCCGGATCTCGTCGGTCTGGTCGAACAGTGATCCCTGGAGCGCGTGCATGGGTCCAGCGTACTCCTGCGGCCCGAACATGTGCTCGATTTGTCAGCGGCCCCGGCGGGGCTTGCCGCGACCGGTGCTCTTGGCACCCTTGGCGCCGCCCGACCCACCGCGCGCGCCCTTCCCGGGGGCGGGCTTGGCGGTCTTGCGGGCCGCGCCCGCCGCCTTGTCGGGGCGCTTGCCCTTCGGCTGGGCGGAAGCCGGGGCCGGGTCCTGCCTGCGGCCCCGCGTGCTGTTGACCGTCCGGCCGCGGACAATCCCGATGAACTCCTCCACCAGGTCGGGGGTGGCCTCGGCCTCGGGCCACGACAGCGCGACGCGCGATTCGGGCGCGCCCGTGACCGGCCGGTAGGTGAGGTCCCTGCGGTGGTGCAGGCGGGCGAGCGACTGCGGGACGACGAGGACGCCCACCCCCGCCGCGACCAACTCGATGGCGTCCGCGGTCGTCGCGGGGCGCTCGATGGCGGGCCGCCCCGGCAGGCTCTCCCAGTCCAGGGTGTCGTCCAGGGGGTGCAGGACGATCTCGTCGGCGAGATCCCCGGTGGAGATCTCCTCGACCGCCGCGACGATGTGGTCCTTCGGGATCACGACGACGGTGGTCTCGGTGTACAGGGGGATCGCGCTGAGTTCCGTGCGGTCGACCGGGAGGCGGACGAAGCCCGCGTCGGCGCCGCCGGCCCGCAGGACGCCGGGCGCCTCGGCCGGGGACACCGGGACGAGGGTCAGCGGGACGTCGGGCAGCCGCTCGTTCCAGATCCGCACCCATTTGGTGGGCGTCACCCCTGGAACGTAGGCGAGCCGGAACTGGGGAGGTACTTCCGAGCCTGTCACCCGGCCAGATTACCGGCCGTGGTCAGAGGTAGCGCACATGCTCGATACCCTGGGGACATGACGTCGCACAAGACCACCCAGACCATGAAGCCCGCGACCGCGGCGAAGAAGCTGGGTGTGTACCTCGAGGCCACACCCGCCGAGTTCCAGGAGGGTGTCGTCTCGCGGACCGAGCTGAACGCGCTCCAGGCCGACCCGCCCGCCTGGCTCCAGGAGCTGCGACGCAACGGCCCGCACCCGCGCCCGGTGGTCGCGGCGAAGCTCGGCGTCTCCATCGCGGGGCTCGCCCGCGGCGGGATCACCGAGGCGCTCACCACCGAGCAGATCGAGGCGCTCAAGGACGAGGCGCCCGAGTGGCTCGTCAAGGAGCGCGCCACGCAGGCGGAGGTCCGCAAGGAAGCGGTGCGGATCAAGGAGAAGCAGGCGGAGCGCGCGGCCCGCGAGAGCTGACCGCCGGCAACGGCGGAGCGCCCGCACGGGCGCGTGCGCGAGGGGCCCCGGACCGTTGTCCGGGGCCCCTCGCGCATGTGTGCACGGGGCCGTCAGCGGTCGGGGACCGTGGCCGTGATCAGGTCGGCCAGGGCGGCCATGCCGCCCTCGGCGAGCGCGCGGCGCTGGCGGTCCGCCGGGGTGCCCTCGCGCAGCAGCCGGTGCGTGAGCGCGCTGACCTCCCGGAGGTCGCCGGACTCCTCCAGGGCGGGGGCGATGTAGCCGGTCAGCCGGCACAGCACGTCGCCGGCGCTGTGCCGCTGCCCCGACGGGTCCACGAGGGTGCTGTTCAGCCCGTGCCGGGCGGCGTGCCAGTTCGCGGCCTGCAGGAGTTCGTGCGGGCAGGCGGGCGGCGGGGCGCCCGCTTCCTCCTCGGCGATCGCGGTGGTGACGAGCGCCCGGATGACACCGGCGAACAGGACGGCGTCGTCCGCCTCCAGCTGGACGTCCAGGCAGCGCACCTCGATCGTCGGGTAGCGGTCCGAGAGCCGGGCCTGCCAGTACAGCTGTCCCCGGTCGCCGATGACCCCCGACTCCAGCAGCGCCCCGATGCGCTTCTCGTAGTCGGCGAGGTCGGTGAAGGCGGGCGGTGGTCCGCTGACGGGCCAGCGACCGAAGACGATGGTGCGCCAACTGGCGAAGCCGGTGTCCCGCCCGTCCCACAGCGGAGAGTTCCCCGACATGGCCAGTAGCGTCGGGAGCCAGACGCGGATCCGGTTGAGCACGGCCACGCCCATCTCCCGGCCCGGGACCGCGACGTGCACGTGCATGCCACAGATGAGCTGCTCGTCGACCAGCCGCCGGGCTTCCTCCCGCATCCGCAGGTAGCGCGGCTTCGGGGTGACCGCGGGCGGCGTGCCGTCCTTGAGCGGCGCGGTGGCGGTCATCGCGACCCTGCACCCCTTGTCCTCGGCCGCGGACGCCACCGCGTGCCGCAGGCGCAGCAGGTGGCCGCCCACCTCGCCGAGGTCCGTGCAGACGGGCGTGGCGACCTCGATCTGGGCCTGGAGGAGCTCGTCCTGCACCTCCCCCTCGTCCACGAACGACCCGAGACCGGCCGCGGAGCGCACTTCCTCCGCGAGCGCGATGGGCAGGTGGGTATGAGGGTCCAGCAGGACGTACTCTTCCTCGACCCCAACGGTGATCATGTCCGTCGGCTACCCATGAATTCGGGCATGAATTCCGGCTCCCCGGGTTTGCGGCGGTCATTCGTGGTCAGACGCTTCAAGGTCCGCATTTCCCTTTCGGATGGAGTGAAAGCCATGTCGGGTGACGAGAAGGCCAAGTCCAAGGGCGAGCAGGCCAAGGGCAAGGTCAAGGAAGCCGCGGGACGCGCCGTCGGCAACGAACGGCTCACCGCGGAGGGCCGCGCCGAACAGGCCAAGGGCGATGCCCGGCAGGCCAAGGAGAAGATCAAGGACACCCTCAAGGATTGACTCCCTTTCTCCGGCTCTTCCGCTTTTCCCGTGCCTCCCGAGCACCCTCGTGGTGCCGGGAGGCACGTTCCGTTCCGCTTCCGTTTCGCCAGGAGGTCCCATGCCCGCCGATGACACCGAGGACAAGAGCGACGGTGGCGCACGGGACCCGGGGGGCGCCCGCCGGGACGACGGGCGCCACGAGAGCCCCGAACAGCGGGCGGACCGCCAGTGGGGCGAACTCGTGCAGGAGATCCGGGTGGCCCAGACGGGTGTGCAGATCCTGTTCGGCTTCCTCCTGACGGTCGCCTTCACCCCGGTCTTCCAGCACCTCGCGCAGGGGGACCGGACGATCTATCTGATCACCGTCATCCTCGGTTCGCTGGCCACCGGCGCCCTCATCGGCCCCGTCGCCTTCCACCGGATCGTCTTCCGGCGCCGTATCAAGCCGCAGGCGGTCACCTGGGCCTCGCGGCTCACCATGGTGGGCATCGTGCTGCTCCTGATGACCCTGTGCACGGCCCTGCTCCTGATCCTGCGGGTGGCGACGCACGACGCGCTCGTCCCGTGGCTGGTGTCGGGCGTGCTGGCCTGGTACCTGCTGTGCTGGTTCGCGCTCCCGCTGTGGGTGCGCCACCGGCACACGAGCCGCCGCGACTAGCGTCCGGGCCTCCCACGAGCCGTGCCTAGTCCGGGGGCTCCTGGGCGGGCGGCCGCTCGCTCGGGGGCTGTCCACCGGGCGCCGGCGACGTGGGGGCCGGCGCGGGCGGTTTCTCCCCGGGGCGGGCGGGCCGCGGGTCGCGGGGCACCGCGCCGGGGCCGGGGGTCGGGCCCGGCCCTTCGGGCTGCGGGGTCTTCGGGTCGTGGCCCGGCGTGTCCGGCTCCCGCGCGCCCGCTGCCCGGTCGGTCCGTAGCGGCTCCGTGGCCCGGTCCATGCGACTCACCTCGGCTTTCGTCTCGTGCGGGCCGCTCGGCGCGGCCCGCGCGTCCCTCCGCCTGCCCGGGAGCGCGGCCTGCAACCGCACCGTCCGGGTGGTTCCGACGTTCCGAGTAGACCTGGTCCGGGCGGTTTCCGCATGGTTTGGTAGGCGGGCGCCGGTACCCGTCGGCCCGGCGCCTCCGCGCTGCGGGCACGCGCGAGGGGCGGGTACGCGCGGGCGGGTACGCGAAGCGGCCCCCGGGCCGCGCGGCGGCTTCCGGGGACCGTGTCGGGGCGGGACTCAGCCGCCCGCCGGGCCCGCGGCCTGAGCGGCGGCCGCGGGGGCGGTGGTCCGGGCCGAGAGCGGGGTGGCGATCTGCTCCAGCGAGCGGCCCTCGGCGGCGACGGCGAAGAAGACCGCCACCACCCCGGCCGCCACCATCAGGGAGGCGCCCACGCAGAAGGCGATGACCGCGTCGGACACCACTCCGCTGGAGGTCAGCTTGGCGAAGAGCAGCGGACCCGAGATGCCCCCGGCCGCCGTGCCGACGGCGTAGAAGAAGGCGATCGCCATCGCCCGCGTCTCCATCGGGAAGATCTCGCTGACGGTCAGGTAGGCCGAGCTGGCGCCCGCCGAGGCGAAGAACAGCACCACGCACCAGCAGGCGGTCATGGTGACCGCGCTGAGCCGCCCGGCGCCGAAGAGCCATGCCGTCCCGAAGAGCAGCAGCCCCGAGAGGATGTACGTGCCCGCGATCATCGGACGACGTCCGGCGGTGTCGAAGAACTTGCCCAGCAGCAGCGGTCCGAGGAAGTTCCCGAAGGCGATGACGGCGAAGTAGTAGCCGGTGTGACCGGAGGGGACGTCGAAGAAGGTGACCAGGATGCTGCCGAACCCGAAGGTGATCGCGTTGTAGAGGAACGCCTGGCCGATGAAGAGGGACAGCCCGAGGACGGCCCGGCGCGGGTAGTCCCGGAAGACCGTCTTGGCGATCTCGCCGAAGCCGGTGCTGCGCCGCTGGGTGACGGTGATGGCCTCGCCCGGCTCCGGCAGCGGCCGGCCCTTCTCCTCCTCGACCTGCCGTTCGACCTCGGTGACCAGTTCCTCGGCTTCGGTCGCCTTGCCGTGGATGAACATCCACCGCGGGCTCTCGGGTACGTGCCGGCGCACGAGGAGGATCACCAGTCCGAGGACCACGCCGAGGGCGAAGGTCAGCCGCCAGCCCAGCCACGTGGGGAAGAGGTCGGTGTCGAGGGCGAGGACGGAGAGCAGGGCCCCGGCGACCGCGCCGAGCCAGAAGCTGCCGTTGATGATGAGGTCGACGCGGCCCCGGTACTTGCCGGGGATCAGTTCGTCGATCGCGGAGTTGATCGCCGCGTACTCCCCGCCGATGCCGAATCCGGTGAGGAACCGGAAGACGAAGAACCACCAGGCGGAGAAGGAGAACGCGGTCAGGGCGGTCGCGGCCAGGTAGACCCCGAGCGTGATGAGGAACAGCTTCTTGCGCCCGAAGAGGTCGGTCAGCCGGCCGAAGATCAGGGCGCCGGCGCACGCCCCGGCCACGTACAGCGCCGCCGCCATGCCGGTGACTTGGGCGTCCGTGATGTCGAGTCCGCTGCCGTCCTCGGAGAGCCGACTGGCGATGTTGCCGACGATGGTGACTTCCAGACCGTCCAGGATCCATACGGTTCCCAGTCCGATCACGATCATCCAGTGCCATCGGGACCAGGGGAGCCGGTCCAGCCGCGCGGGAACCTTGGTGGTGACGGTCCCCTGTTCCACAAGATCAGCCATGCCACGGCGTCTGCCCTGCGCCCGGGACCGTAAACCCGCCGTAAAGCGGCCGCGGCAGCCTGCTCGGGGGACACGGACCGCCCGTTCGGGCGCGCCGCCGGTCCTGACGGCCCGTCGGCCTGTAGGGCAGACGTACGGCGCGGGGGCCGCGGGTTCCCGCCGTCGCGAGGCTCCCTGGAGGACGGATGACGTCGGTGGACCACGCACCGGATGCGGCACCCCCGGACGACCGGCCGGCGATCGGCACCGAGCGGCGGACCCGCCACGGCGCGACCGTGCTGCGCGTACTGTCGACCACCGACCACAAGGTGATCGGCAATCTCTACCTCGTCACCGCGTTCGGCTTCTTCCTCTTCGCGGGGGTGCTGGCGCTGACGGTGCGGGCCGAACTCGCCCGCCCCGGAATGCAGTTCCTGTCGAACCAGCAGTACAACGAACTCTTCACCATCCACGGCACGATCATGATGCTGCTGTTCGCGACGCCGACCTTCACCGGATTCGCCAACGCGTTGATGCCGTTGCAGATCGGCTCGCCCGATGTGGCGTTCCCCCGGATGAACGCCTTCACCTACTGGGTCTACCTGTTCGGCGGGCTGATGGTGGTGGGCGGCTTCCTGACGCCGGACGGGCCGGCCGCCTTCGGTTGGTTCGCGTACGCGCCGCTGAACGGCGCCGCGCACTCCCCCGGCACCGGGCCGGACCTGTGGGTCATGGGACTGGCCGTGGCGGGGTTGAGCACGATCCTCGGGTCGGTGAACTTCATCGCCACCATCGTGTGCCTGCGGGCGCCGGGGATGACGCTGTTCCGGATGCCGATCTTCACCTGGAACGTGCTGTTCACCTCGATCCTGGCGCTGCTGGCGTTCCCCGTGCTCACCGCGACGCTGCTGGTCCTGGAGGCCGACCGGAAGTTCGGCGCGCACGTCTTCGACGCGTCCAACGGCGGGGCGATCCTGTGGCAGCACCTCTTCTGGTTCTTCGGGCATCCGGAGGTCTACATCGTGGCCCTGCCGTTCTTCGGGGTGATCAGCGAGATCGTCCCGGTGTTCAGTCGGAAGCCGATGTTCGGCTACCAGGCCCTGATCGGGGCCACCATCGCCATCACGGGGCTGTCGGCGACGGTGTGGGCGCACCACATGTTCGCGACCGGCGCGGTGCTGCTGCCGTTCTTTTCCCTGCTGTCGTTCCTGATCGCCGTCCCGACGGGCGTGAAGTTCTTCAACTGGATCGGGACGATGTGGCACGGGTCGCTGTCCTTCGAGACGCCGATGCTGTGGTCCATCGGTTTCCTCGTCACCTTCCTGCTCGGCGGCCTGTCCGGAGTGCTGGTGGCGTCACCGCCGCTGGACTTCCATCTGACGGACAGCTACTTCGTGGTGGCGCACCTGCACTACGTGCTCTTCGGGACGATCGTCTTCGCCACGTTCGCCGGGTTCTACTTCTGGTGGCCCAAGTTCACCGGCCGAATGCTGGACGAGCGGCTCGGCAAGATCCATTTCTGGACCCTGTTCATCGGCTTCCAGACGACGTTCCTGGTCCAGCACTGGCTGGGCGAGGCCGGCATGCCGCGCCGGTACGCGGACTACCTCGCGAGCGACGGTTTCACCGTCCTCAACTCCCTCTCCAGCATCGGCTCGTTCCTGCTGGGTCTGTCCACCCTGCCCTTCCTCTACAACGTGTGGAAGACGTGGCGTCACGGCACGCCGGTCGGGGTGGACGACCCGTGGGGCTGGGGGCGTTCGCTGGAGTGGGCGACCGGTTGCCCGCCGCCGAGGCACAACTTCCACGCGCTGCCCCGCATCCGGTCCGAGTCACCCGCCTTCGACCTGCACCACCCGGAGGTGCCCCGTGAAAGTTGAGGCTTGGCTGTTCACCGGTACGGCCGCGTTCTTCGCGGTGACGACGGTCGTCTACGGCTGGTTCTCCCCCGATCCGGCGGGACGCGCCGCGCTGTGCGTGTCCTTCGTGATGTCCGCCTTGATCGCGGCCTTCCTCTGGCGGCAGCGGGTGAAGGGCGGGGAACGCCCGGAGGACCACGAGACGGCCGAAGTACGGGACACCGCCGGACGCCGGCTCTACTTCCCCGCCCGCAGCTTCGCGCCGGTCCTGGCGGCCGCGGGCAGCGCGCTGATCGGCCTGGGCGTGGTGCAGGGCCTGTGGCTGTGCCTCGTCGGGTTCGGCGTACTGCTGCCGGGGGTCCTCGGTTTCGCCTTCCAGGGGCTGGGCCACGCCGAGTAGCCGGCCCGGTCAGTCGCCGGGTGGGGGTGGTGGCTCCCGGTCGGGGCCGGCGAGGGTCGCGGCGATCTTGCGGCGCTGTTCGGCGGTCGCCGGGAAGCGGATCCGGTCGCGGTAGTACCAGGCGCTGAGCGCCGTACGGGTCCGGTCCGCGAGCCGCCGCGGCGCGCCGCCCGGCGCCGGGTCGGCGGGCTCCGAGGGGATCGGCACCTCCCGTACGAGCAGGGCGAGCCGGGCGGGGCCGGGCAGGGGCGCGTGGTCGGGGTGGAAGCCGCCTTCGAGGCCCTGCCGCACCAGGCCGGTCTCCTCGCCCTCGGTCAGCAGGTCCCGGTCGTGGACCTGCAACGCCAGACAGAGGCGTCGGGTGAGCCAGAACGCGCCCGCCGGGACGGCGAAGAACCCGACGCGCAGGACCCAGGTCACCCCGGACACCGGGACGTCGAAGACGAAGGCGATGACGTCCTGGCCGCCCGCGAGGAGCAGCACGGCGTAGCAGGACAGGGCGGCCACTCCCAGGCCGGTACGGGCGGGCCGGTTGCGGGGGCGGTCGCACAGGTGCCGCTCGCCCGTCGCCCCGGTGACCCAGCGTTCGAAGAAGGGGTAGGAGTACAGGGCCGCGAAGAGCAGTCCGGGCAGGACCACCCCGGTCAGCAGCGGGTTCCAGGCCACGGTGTGCCCCCACAGCCGGGTCTCCACGCCGGGCATCAGGCGCAGGGCCCCCTCCAGGAAGCCGACGTACCAGTCGGGCTGGGAGCCGGTGGAGACGATGTCGGGGCGGTAGGGGCCGTACGCCCAGATGGGGTTGACCTGCGCCAGCGCGCCGAGGGCGGCGAGCAGGCCGAAGACCATGAAGAACAGGCCGCCGGACTTGGCGAGGTACTGGGGGAAGAAGGGCAGTCCGATGACGTTGCGGCCGGTTCTGCCGGGGCCGGCCCACTGGGTGTGCTTGAGGGTGAACACCAGCAGGACGTGCAGCGTGATCAGGCCCAGGAGCAGGCCGGGGACCAGCAGGATGTGCACCGGGTAGAGGCGCGACACGATGTCGTGGCCGGGGAACTCGCCGCCGAAGACGAGCATGTCCAGGTAGGTGCCGACCAGCGGGACGGAGAGCACGATCCCCTGGGCGATGCGCAGTCCGGTGCCGGAGAGCAGGTCGTCCGGCAGCGAGTAGCCGCAGAAGCCCTCCAGCAGCGCCAGCAGGAACAGGGTGACCCCGATGGTCCAGTTGGCCTCGCGGGGGCGGCGGAAGGCTCCGGTGAGGAACACGCGCAGCATGTGGGCGCCGATCGCGGAGAGGAAGAGGATCGCCGCCCAGTGGTGGGTCTGGCGGATCAGCAGTCCGCCGCGTACGTCGAAGCTGATCCGGAGGGTGGAGAGGTATGCCTGGGACATGCGCACCCCGCGCAGGGGCGCGTACGTGCCGCGGTAGGCGCTCTCGGCCGTCGAGGGGTCGAAGAAGAAGGTCAGGTAGACCCCCGTCAGCAGCAGGACCAGAAAGCTGTAGAGGGCGAGTTCGCCGAGCAGGAACGACCAGTGGTCGGGGAACACCTTGCGCAGCACGCCGCGCGCCAGTTCCCCCAGGGGCAGCCGGGCGTCCGCCCGGTGGGCGCCGCGCACCGCCGCGCGGCGCGCCCGGTCCAGCGGCCGAGTCCTGCGCCGTGACGCCAGCACCCCGGTGCACCTCCCTGTCCGCGTGACCGGTCCGGGGGTCACTGTGCCGGGCTCCGCGGGCGCGGCGGCGTGCGGCGCGCCCGGGGGTCGATCGCGGTCACCTGGTCGGTCACACCCTCGGGTCGGGGGGCGTGTGCGCGGCAGGGCCGGGTAGGCGTCGACGGACACCACGTACGGCCACGAGGAGTCTTCTATGGATGTCACCCGAGCACTGAACAGTGTCCGGCGCCGCGCCGACCGCGAGGAGCGGGCCTACGCCGGGACGGAGGAGCGCCCGCTCAAGGGATACGTGGCGCTCATGGGTGCGTACGGCGCCGCCGTCGCGGGCCTGGTGACGGCCGCCCGGGTCACCCGCAGGCCGGTGCCCCGGCTGTCCCCGTTCGACGTGGTGCTGCTGGGCGGCGCCACGCACTGGGTCGCGCACACCCTGGCCAAGGACCCCGTCACCAGTCCGCTGCGGGCCCCCTTCGCCCGCTACGAGGGCACGTCGGGCCCGGCCGAGCTGATGGAGGAGGTCCGCGGTTCGGGGGCCCGGCACGCGATCGGCGAGCTGTTGACCTGCCCGTTCTGCCTGGGCCTGTGGGTGACGACGGGGTTCGGCGCCGGATACGTGTTCGCGCCGGCCCTCACCCGCTTCGCGGTCGGTTCACTGGCGGCGCTGACGGGAGCGGACCTGCTCCAACTCTGTCGCGGCCGGCTGCAGGCCGACGGCGGATGACGGCGCGCGGACCATCGCGCCGCGGACCATCACGCGGACAACGGGGCGCGGCCGTCCGGACGAGAGGCGGCGGCGCGCTCAGAGCGGGAGGTCGTCGGCGTCGGCCTCGCTGATGCGGGCGGACATGTTGGTCTCCATCATCCGCAGGGCGGCGTCGGCGAGGTCCCGGTGCAGGTGTGCCACCGCGTCCCGGACGACGGTGACGTCGATGTGGCGGATGTGCGCGTCCAGCGCGGAGTAGAGCACGCACTGTTCGGTCGCCTGTCCGCACAGCACCAGGTGGTCGACGTCCAGCTCCCCCAGCAGGTAGGCCAGCGGCGTCTCGAAGAAGATCGAGTGGCGTGCCTTGAGCACGAAGAGGGAGTCCTCGTCGGGCAGCAACGGCTTCACCAGGTCGGCGTGCGGGCCGTCGAGGGCCGTCCGCAGGATCTCCCCGTGGTGCGAGCGCCACTGGCCGAAGTTGTCGTTGACGTAGATGACGGGAGTGTCGCCGCGGCGGGCGCGCTCCAGGAGGAACTGGATGCGGGGCACGACCTCGCGGGCGGAGGGCAGGAGCAGATCCGCGTCGGCGTGCTCGTACCGGTTGATCATGTCGATGACGACGAGTGCGCTTCCTGCCATGTCCCGACCTCCCGCGCGTGCGCTGACCGCCCGGAGGAAGGCACCCTCCGGTCTTCGGCTGCTACCCGCCCGGCCGCCCCGGATGCCCTCGGCAAGCACCCGGGCGGGGGGTTTGCCCCGCCTGTGGCGGGTTAGCCGCGAAACAGGGCGCGCGGCGCGCCCCCGGCCCGGGCGGCCGCACCGGTTTGCGAACGGAGTCCATGCGATGAAGGTCTCGGATCATCTGCTGGAACGGCTGCGCGCGTGGGGGGTGGAGCACGTCTTCGCCTACCCGGGGGACGGCATCAACGGCCTGCTCGGTGCCTGGGGCAGGGCCGACGACAAGCCCCGGTTCATCCAGGCCCGGCACGAGGAGATGGCCGCCTTCCAAGCGGTGGGCTACGCGAAGTTCTCCGGACGCACCGGAGTCTGCGCCGCGACCTCGGGTCCGGGCGCCATCCACCTGCTCAACGGCCTCTACGACGCCAAGCTGGACCACGTACCGGTGGTCGCCATCGTCGGGCAGACCGCCCGGACCGCGATGGGCGGCTCCTACCAGCAGGAAGTGGACCTGTTGGCCCTCTACAAGGACGTGGCCTCGGAGTTCTGCGAGATGGTCACGGTCCCGCAGCAGCTGCCGGGCGTCCTGGACCGCGCCATGCGCGTGGCGACGGCGCGGCGCACGGTCACGGCGGTGATCATCCCGGCCGACGTGCAGGACCTGGAGTACGAGGCGCCCACGCACGAGTTCAAGATGGTGCCCTCCAGCCAGGGCCTGGGCCGCTACGCGCCGGTGCCGGCGGACGAGGAGCTGCAGCGGTGCGCCGAGATCCTCAACGCGGGCGAGAAGGTCGCGATGCTCGTCGGCCAAGGCGCGCGGAACGCCCGGGCGGAGGTCGAGGAGGTCGCCGAGATCCTGGGCGCGGGCGCCGCCAAGGCGCTGCTGGGCAAGGACGTCCTGCCGGACACGCTGCCGTGGGTGACGGGCTCGATCGGGCTGCTGGGGACCCGGCCCTCGTACGAGATGATGCGGGACTGCGACACCCTGCTGGTGATCGGCTCCAGCTTCCCGTACAGCCAGTTCCTGCCCGCGTTCGGACAGGCCCGGGCGGTGCAGATCGATGTCGATCCCTCGATGGTCGGGCTGCGCTACCCGTTCGAGGTGAACGTCGTCGGCGACGCGACGGAGACGCTCAAGCGGCTGCTGCCGTTGCTGGAGCGCAAGACCGACCGGAGCTGGCGCGACGGCATCGAGCAGGCCACCGAGCGGTGGTGGGAGGTGATGGAACGCCGGGCCAAGGTGCCGGCCGATCCCGTCAACCCGGAGCTGGTGGTGCACGCGCTGGACCCGCTGCTGCCGGACGACGCGATCCTCGCGGCGGATTCCGGTTCGGCCGCGAACTGGTACGCGCGGCACCTGAGGATGCGCGGCGCGATGCGCGGCTCCCTGTCGGGGACGTTGGCGACGATGGGGCCCGGTGTCCCGTACGTGATCGGGGCGAAGTTCGCCTTCCCCGAGCGGCCGGCGATCGCGATCGTCGGTGACGGCGCGATGCAGATGAACGGCCTGGCGGAGCTGATCACGATCGCCAAGTACTACCGGGAGTGGAGCGACCCGCGGCTGATCGTGGCCGTCCTGAACAACCAGGACCTCAACCAGGTGACCTGGGAGATGCGGGCGATGGAGGGCATGCCGCAGTTCGAGCAGTCGCAGCGGTTGCCCGACGTGCGCTACGCGGACTTCGCCACCGGGCTCGGGCTGGGCGGTGTCCGGGTGGAGGAACCCGAGGGCGTCACGGCGGCCTGGCAGCAGGCCCTGGCGGCCGACCGGCCGTTCGTGATCGATTTCCGTACCGACCCGGCGGTGCCGCCGATTCCGCCGCACGCCACCTGGGACCAGTTCAAGGCGACCGCGGCGTCGGTGCTGCACGGCGACAGCGACCGCTCCTCCGTGGTCAAGCAGGGCCTCAAGTCGAAGATCCAGGAGTTCCTGCCCGGCAGCGGGAAGGAGTGAGGCGCGATGGCGCCGACCCTTCAGGACATCCGGCACGGCCGGTTCGAACGGTCGCTGTCGCTGCTCACCTCCGGGGGCGCGCTGGTGACGGCGGCCGAGATCTATCTGGAGCACGACCGGGCGAGCTTCGGCAACCGGATGATGTGGTGGCCGGTGGTGCTGGGGCCGCTCGGCGCGGCGGCCGGGATCGCGGGGTTCTACAGCCCCCGGGCGGCGCACACCGTGCTGCCCGTGGTGTCCGCGGCGATCTTCGCCAACGGGTTGCAGGGCACGTACCTGCACGTGCGGGGCATCGCCCGCAAGCCCGGCGGCTGGTCCATGGCCCGCTTCAACGTGGAGATGGGGCCGCCGTTGTTCGCGCCGTTGCTGGTCACCATGGTGGGCGGCATGGGGCTGCTGGCCTCCGTCCTGCGACGGGAGCCGTGACCATGCCGCTACGCAAGCCGCGCCCCGGCCCGCAGAGCGGTGCCGCGCAGCCCCGGACCGTTCCGTCCGGGGAGTCGGGGCGGCGTTTCCCCGGGTTCGACGTGTTCGACCAGGCGGACACCTGGGACGGCGCGACCCGCGCGGTCGTGACGGGGCGCCTGACGCTCCCGCCCGACCTGCGGTTCTTCACCCTCGCCGAGGAGGCGACCGCCTCCGCCCTCTTCGACCGGCTCCTCGCCCAGGACGGGCCACCGGGGGCTCCGAAGGTGCCGATCCTGCAGATGGTCGACTCCCGGTTGGCGGAGGGACAGACCGACGGCTGGCACCACCGGGACATGCCCGAGGACGGCGACGCCTGGCGGAGGTCGCTGCGCGGGCTCGATGTGGAGGCCGCGGAACGGTACTGGACGGATTCCTTCGCCGGGCTGACGCCCGAACGCCAGGACGAGCTGATCGAGGGTGTCCGGGTGACGGCGCACGGGACGCCCGGCAAGGAGTGGCACGGGATGCCGGTCGGGCACCTGTGGGACCTGTGGATGCGCTACGCCTGCACGGCCTTCTACGCCCATCCCTGGGCGTGGAACGAGATCGGCTTCGCCGGCCCGGCCTACCCCCGCGGGCACTCCCGGCTCGGCGTGGGGCTGCGCGAGCCCTGGGAGCACCCGGACGAGGCACCCGAGGACCCGGCCGCGCCCGGCGGCGCCGAAGGACGGTCCCGGTGACCGGGCGCGGCGGGCCGAAAGGACCGGGCGGCGCGGGCGGGGGCCGGGCCCGGGCCCTGCGGGAGACGCTGAAGCTGACCGCCGGCTCCCAGCGGGCGGTGCGGGAACGCAACGCGTCGGCCTGGCTGCTGCCCGACGGTGACGCCCGCTTCGACGCCGGCCTGGTCCGGGACATGCGCCGGTTCGAGGACTCCGACGAGGTGGACCTCGTCATCGTCGGCTGCGGGGCCGGCGGCGCCACCCTGGCCCAGCGCATGGCACGCGCCGGCTGGTCGGTGGTGTGCCTGGAGGCGGGCCCGTTCTGGGATCCCGACCGGCACTGGGTCAGTGACGAGGCCGGCTCCCACCACCTCTACTGGACCGAGCCGCGGGTGCTGTCCGGGACCGACCCCGTACCGCTGGGCTCGAACAACTCGGGTCGGGGCGTGGGTGGTTCCACGGTGCACTTCGCCGGGTTCGCGCCACGGCTGCACCCGTCGGACTTCTCCATGTTCACCGACGACGGGATCGGCGCCGACTGGCCGATGTCCTACGAGGACCTGCGCCCGTTCTACGAGCGGATCGAGCAGGAACTGCCCGTCGCGGGCCAGTTCTGGCCCTGGGGCGATCCGCACGCCTACCCGCACGCCCCGCACCCGGTCGGCGGCAACGGCGAGATCTTCCTGCGCGGCGCGGCGGCCCTCGGCATCGAGGCCCGGGTCGGACCGGTGGCCATCACCAACGGCCGCTTCGGGAACCGGCCGCACTGTATCTACCGGGGCTTCTGCCTCCAGGGCTGCAAGGTCAACGCCAAGGCGTCCACCCTGATCACCCATGTCCCGGACGCCCTCGCGCACGGCGCGGAGATCCGTACGCACTGCATGGCGACGGCCGTGGTGACGGACGACGAGGGCCGCCTCGCCACGGGGGTGCGGTACCTGCGCGACGGCCGCGAGCACCTCCAGCGGGCCCGCACGGTGGCGGTCGCGGGGTACGCGATCGAGACCCCCCGGCTGCTGCTGAACTCCGCCAACCGCCGGTTCCCCGACGGACTGTGCAACGACCACGACCTGGTCGGCCGGTACGTGATGGTGCAGGGCGCGCCGCAGACCTCGGGCCGTTTCGCCGAGGAGATCCGGGCGTACAAGGCGCCGCCGCCCGAGGTCTCCACGGAGGAGTTCTACGAGAGCGACCGGCGCCGCCCCTACCGGCGCGGGTACGCGATCCAGACGGTCTCGCCGATGCCCGTCACCTGGGCCGAGCACGTGGCCGCCCAGGGTCACTGGGGCCACGACCTGCGCCGCTACATGCAGGACTACATCCACTGGGCCACTCTGGGCGCGCTCTGCGAGTTCCTGCCGCAGGCCACGAACCGGGTGACGCTCAGCGCGCAGCGGGACCGCTACGGGCTGCCCGTCGCCGAGTTCTCGCACAGCCTGTGCGACAACGACCGGGCGCTGGTCCGCGCCGCCCGCACCACCATGGAGGAGATCCTCCGCGCGGCCGGCGCGACGGAGGTGATGACGATCGAGCGGTTCGCCCACCTCGTCGGCGGCTGCCGGATGGGCCGCGACGCCCTGCACGGTGTCGTGGACGCGTCCTTGCGTTCCTTCGCGGTACCCAACCTGCTGGTCACCGACGGCAGCGTGCTTCCCACGCAGGGCTCGGCGAACCCGGCGTTGACCATCATGGCGCTGGTCGACCGTGCCGCCTCGCGGCTGGTCGCCGGGGCCCGGAGCGGGCTGCGCGCTCCGCTCCCGGCGGAGGGAGGCGGGCGGTGAGCGTACGCGGTGACACGCCGGTGCAGGGGCTGGAGGCGCGGGTGCTGACGATCCCGACCGACGGCCCGGAAGCGGACGGCACGATCCGCTGGGACTCCACCACCATGATCCTCGTCGAGGCGACCGCGGCGGGGGTGACGGGCACCGGCTGGACGTACGGCGCCGGCGCCGCGGCCGATGTCGTCCGCGGGCCGCTGCGCGAGACGGTGCTGGGGCGCAGTGCCCTGGACGTGCCCGGCGCCCACGAGGCGATGGGCCGCGCCGTGCGCAACGCCGGCCGGCCCGGGCTGGTCGCGGGCGCGCTCTCGGCGGTGGACATCGCCCTGTGGGACCTGAAGGCGCGCCTGCTGGGGCTCCCGTTGGCCGCTCTGTTGGGACGGGTCCGCCAGGAGGTCCCGGTGTACGGCAGCGGCGGTTTCACCACCTACGACCGGCAGCGCCTGGACGAGCAACTGGACGGCTGGCGAAAGCAGGGCATCCCGCGCTTCAAGATCAAGATCGGCGAGTCCTGGGGCGACTGCGAGGACCGGGACCTCGCCCGGGTCGAGCAGGCGCGGCTGGCGATCGGCGAGGACGCCGAGCTGTACGTGGACGCCAATGGCGGCTACACCCGCAAACAGGCCGTGCGCGTGGGGCGGGTCCTGGCGGGGCTGGGGGTGACCTGGTTCGAGGAACCGGTCTCCTCCGACGACCTGGCGGGCCTGGAGGTCGTGCGGGACGCGGTCACCGCCGACGTGGCCGCCGGCGAGTACGGCTACGACCTGCCGTACTTCGCCAGGATGGCGGCGGTCGTCGACTGCCTCCAGGCGGACGCCACCCGCTGCGGCGGGATCACGGGCTGGCTGCGGGCCGCGGCCCTCGCGGAGGCGCACTGCCTCCAGTTGTCCGGGCACTGCGCCCCGCACGCGCACGCCCACGTGGCGGCCGCCGTGCCGAACCTGCGCCACCTGGAGTGGTTCCACGACCACGTCCGGGTCGAGGAACTGCTCTTCGAGGGCACCCTCTCCCCGCGCGGCGGCGTACTGCGTCCCGGCGCCGACGGGGCGCCGGGGCTCGGCCTGACCCTGCGCGCCGACCGGGCGGCCGCCTACCGGACCGGCTGAGGCGGCCGTCGTGGTGCCCCCCTCCGGTCCCCCGCCGCCCCGGTCGCTGCGCGACTACGCGCTGCTGGCGGACGGTGAGCGCGGCGCGCTGGTGGGGCCGGGCGGGGACCTGGTGTGGCTGTGCGTCCCGCGCTGGGACGGCGACGCGGTGTTCGCGGCGCTGATCGGCGGCCCGGGCTGGTACCGGATCACGCCGGAGGAGCCCGGTGTCCGCAGCGGCTGGTACGAGGCGGGGTCGCTGATCTGGCGCGCACGCTGGACGGGGCGCACCGGTAGCAGCGAGTGCCGCCAGGCGCTGGCCTACCCGGCCGACCCGCACCGCGCGGTGGTACTCCGACAGGTCCGGGCGGTGGACGGCCCGGTCCGTACCGGGGTGTCCCTCCAGTTGTCGGCGGCCTTCGGCGACACGCCCGTACGGGGACTGCGGCGCGCGGAGGACGGGAGCTGGACCGCGCGCGCCGGCGGACTCCACCTGCGCTGGTCGGGGGCGCCGGGGGCCCGGGTCGAGGAGGTGGGCGGCCGGCCGCTGCTGTCCGCGGAGCTGCGATTGGAGGGCGGCGGCGCCCACGATCTGGTCCTGGAGTGTTCCGACCGGCCGCTCGGGCCGCCCGAGCCCGCCCACCGGCTGTGGCGGGCCACCGAGGACCACTGGCGCGAGCGGGTTCCCGACGGCTTCCGGGGCGCTCTGGGGGCCCGGGACGCCCGGCTCGCCTACGCCGTGCTGCGCGGGATGACCGGCACGGCCGGCGGGACGGTGGCCGCGGCCACCACCAGCCTGCCCGAAGGCGCCGAGCAGGGCCGCAACTACGACTACCGGTACGTGTGGATCCGGGACCTGTGCTACGTCGGTCAGGCCGTCGCCGCGGCGGGCCACCACCCGCTGCTGGACGACACGGTCCGGTTCCTGACCGCGCGACTGCTGGAACACGGCGCCCGGCTGCGCCCGGCCTACACCTCCGCGGGCGGACCCGTCCCGGGCATCCGGCGGCTGGACCTGCCCGGCTACCCCGGGGGCTACGACGTCGTCGGCAACCGGGTCAACCGGCAGTTCCAGCTCGACGTGTTCGGGGAGGCGCTGCTGCTCCTGGCCGCCGCCGCCCGGCACGACGCGCTGGACGACGACGGCCGGCGGGCGGTGCGGATCGCCGCCGACGCGATCGCCGAACGGCACGTGCGCCCCGACGCCGGCATCTGGGAACTCCGGGACGCCCGCTGGACCCACAGCCGTCTGATCTGCGCCGCGGGACTGCGCGCCGCCGCCGCGGACTGCGCGACGGGCGCCGGTCGGGCGGCGCGCTGGGCGACCCTCGCCGACCACATCGTGGCCCGGACCGCCGCCGAGGGGCTGCACCCGAGCGGTCGCTGGCAGCGCTCCCCCGACGACCCGCGCTGTGACGCCGCGCTGCTGCTCCCGGCGCTGCGCGGCGCCGTGCCGGCCGCCGACCCGCGCAGCCGGGCCACGGTGCGGGCGGTGGCCGCGGAACTCGGCCGCGACCACTACCTCTACCGGTTCCGGCACGACGACCGGCCGCTGGGGGACGCGGAGGGCGCGTTCCTGCTGTGCGGGTTCCTGATGGCACTGGCCGAGCACCAACAGGGCCGGCCGGTGGAGGCCGTGCGGTGGTTCGAGCGCAACCGGGCGGCCTGTGGGCCCCCCGGCCTGTACGCGGAGGAGTTCGACATCGTCCGCCAGGACATGCGGGGCAACCTGCCGCAGGCCTTCGTCCACGCCCTGCTGCTGGAGTCGGCCGTGCGGCTCGCCGAACCTCCGGGCAGCGGGCCGGGCGGGCTCGGCGGGCCGGACGCGCTCAGGGCGGCTCGGGGATGAAGGGGAGGTAGTCCTCCTCCTCGTCGCCGGTCGGCAGGACGACGTAGCTCGCCTCGGGGAGCTCGTTCCACACGCCGGGCAGGTCACCGAGGGGTTCGGAGACCACCAGGCGGGTGTCGTCGGAGACCTTCCGCAGGTAGGGCAGCTCCGGGTACAGCTCGCGCACGGTGTCGGCCCGGCTGCTGTAGAACAGCGACCGGGAGCGGCCCTGGCTGGAGTAGCGGAACGCCCAGACCTTCTGCCCGTCGCTGACGGCGATCGTCATCTGGAGCGGGTCGTCGACGCCGTGCTCCTTGCCGAGCCGTTCGACCAGGCCGACCATCCGGCCCACGGCGCCCGGCACGTCCTGGTCGAGGCCGAAGGTGACGGCCAGGTAGAACATGAGCTCGGAGTCCGTGGAGCCCTCGATGGAGGAGAAGAGGGCCGGGTCGACGGCCATGCACAGGTCCCGCTGGAGCCGGTGGAAGTCGGTGATCGCCCCGTTGTGCATCCACAGCCACCGGCCGTGCCGGAAGGGATGACAGTTCGTCTGCTGGATGGCGGAACCGGTGGAGGCCCGGACGTGGGCGAAGAAGAGCCGCGAGCTGACGTGGGCCGCCAGCTCGCGCAGGTTCCGGTTGTTCCAGGCCGGCCCGATGTCACGGAACACCGCCGGGGTGCCGTCACCGTGCTCGCTGTACCAGCCGATGCCGAAGCCGTCGCCGTTGGTCGTCTCCACGCCCATCCGGGCGTGCAGGCTCTGGTTGATCAGCGAGTGCTCGGGACGGTAGAGGACGGTGTCGAGCAGGACCGGCGAACCCGAGTACGCGAGCCAGCGGCACATCGGCGGCACCCCTTTCAGCACATGGTTCGAGCCTAACGCGGCGGACGGCGGCGGGCCCGGCGGTCACAGGGGTGTCCGCAGCGCGCTCGCGCCCTGCCGCCACCGGTCCAGCAGCAGGGCGCCGAGGCGGTCCTCCAGCAGGACGGTGGCGTCGGCGCCGAAGGCGATGTCGCCTTCCAGCTCGGGTTCGTCCTCCAGCAGACCGGCGATGACCTCGCGGCGCACCAGCTGCTCGTGTACGGCGTCGGCCTCGACGTGCTCGTCGTAGAAGTGCTCGGCCGCGGGGCCGGCGTCCAGCCGGCGCATGGCCGCCGCCAGCCGGCGGGAGCCGGGCGAGGAGGTGACCTCGACGCAGGCGAAGTGGCCGACGAGCGCGCCGCGCAGCGCCCGGTGCAGCCCGAACAGGGACATCAGGTTCACGATCGCGAGGGCTTCGGCCGGGGCGGCGTCGAGGTAGTGGCCGTAGTCGGTGTTCAGGCCCAGGTCCGCCAGCAGGCGGGCGAACAGCTCGGCGTGCACGCGGTCGGCGTGCCCGGCGCCGAACTCGTCGTACTCGATGGCGACCATGGCGGCCTTGGCACGGCCGCGCAGGCGCGGGATGACCCAGACGTGCGGGTCGGCCTCCTTGAGGTGGTACAGGGAGCGCAGGGCGGCGTACTCGCGCACCTGTCCGAGGTCGCCGTCGCGCTCCAGGTACCCGCTGACGCTGCCGGAGTGGTCGACTGGCTCCACCAGCAGCTCGCCGAACGCCTCGTCGACGGTGCGACCTTCGGGGGCGTCGGCGCGCAGGGCGGTGAGGAAGCGCTGCTCCAGGGCGCGGCGCAGGGTCAGCAGGGCCGGGTCCCATTCCCGGGTGTCGGCGACGCCTTCGAAGCCCCGGTAGTGGAGTTCGTAGAGCAGGTAGAGGGCCAGGTGCAGGTCGTCGCCGTACGGGTCCGCGGTGTGCGCGGCGGTGGGGTCGGGGAGCGGGGCCGCCGGGTCGCGCAGGGCCGCGACCACCGCGGCGGAGAGGGTTCCGCGCGGGGCCGGGAGCCGGGGGGTGGTGGACGTGTGGGGGCGGGTGGTGCTCGCCGTCACGGGTGGACCCTCCTCAGGTGCCGGTGGGCGTCTCGGGGCGCGGGGGCGGCGGGTGCGACGGCGCGGACGACGACGAGTTCCTCCGTCGTCTCCTGCGGGCCCACCAGACCCCGCTCGCGCAGCCACGGCAGCCGGGAGCGCAGCACCGGGCCGAAGGGGATGCGGGTCCGGTCCGCGACCTCGGCCCGCATCCCGGCGGCGGTGAGCCGCCGTAGCGTCTCCTCGGTGCCGCAGAGGGCGGAGTGGACGATCAGCAGGGTGCCGTGCGGCTTGAGGAGCCCGGGGGCGGTGGCGCAGATGCGGTCGACGATCTCGCGCCCGTCGTGGCCCGCGTCCCAGGCACGCGCGGGCCCGCGCGTGGGCAGACCGGGGTCGGGGGCGGGGACGTAGGGCGGGTTGCTGACGACGAGGTCGAAGGGGCCGAGGGTCTCGGCGGTGGCCACGCTCCCCCGGCGGACGGTGACCGGCTGCCGCATCCGCAGGGCGTTGAGGCGTACGGTCAGGGCCGCGCGCCAGGAGACGTCCACCGCGGTCACCCGGGCCCCTCGGCGCGCCGCGTACAGGGCCAGCGCCCCGCTGCCGGTGCCGATGTCCAGCACGTCCATGCCCGGTGCGACCTCGTCCCGTACGGCTTCGGCGAGGAGGCAGGTGTCCTCCTGCGGGGCGTAGACCCCGGGAAGGGTCCACAGGCGGGCGAATTCGTGACGCGCCTGGGGGAATCCGAGGCTCAGCGACATCCAGCACCTCCGTTGTCGGTCGGTCAACGGGCGGCTACCCCGTCCCGGGCGCACCACACGTACCTGTCAGGTGTGCGGCCGCGTGAGCTGGGGAGGCGCGGAAGGAAGAGTCCACTTCTTCGCTGGAGGAAAGACCATGCGCGCATTGACCTGGCAGGGCACGCGAGACGTGCGGGTGGAGACCGTTCCGGATCCCGGCATCAAGGACCCGACGGACATCATCGTGAAGGTGACGTCCACCGGGATCTGCGGCTCCGATCTGCACCTCTACGGGGTCCTCGGGCCGTTCCTGGAACCCGGGGACATCCTCGGCCACGAGGCCATGGGCGTGGTCGAGGAAGTGGGGGCGGACGTGACGACGCTGCGCCCGGGTGACCGGGTGGTCGTCCCGTTCAACGTCTCCTGCGGCGACTGCTTCATGTGCGACCAGGGCCTGCACTCGCAGTGCGAGACCACGCAGGTGCGGGAGTACGAGAAGGGCGCCTCGCTGTTCGGCTACACGAAGCTCTACGGGCAGGTCCCGGGCGGGCAGGCGGAGTACGTGCGGGTCCCGTTCGGTGACAGGTTGCCGGTGAAGGTCCCCGAAGGACCGCCGGACGAGCGCTTCGTGTACCTGTCCGACGTGCTGCCGACCGCCTGGCAGGCGGTGCAGTACGCGGCGGTCCCGCCGGGCGGCAGCGTCGCCGTCCTCGGCCTCGGGCCGATCGGGCAGATGTCCGCGCGGATCGCCCTGCACCGGGGCGCGAAGCTGGTCGTCGGCGTGGACCTGGTGCCGGCCCGATTGGAGCGGGCGAAGGCGTTCGGGGTCCACACGCTGGACCTCAAGGAGCAGGGCAAGCACCTGGTCGAGGCGGTGCGCGACCTGACGGGCGGCCGCGGCCCGGACTCCGTCATCGACGCCGTGGGCATGGAGGCCCACGGGGCTCCGCTGGCGTCCGCCGCGCAGCGGTTCACGGGGCTGCTGCCGGACGCCATGGCCAGGCCGCTGATGGAACGGGCCGGCGTGGACCGGCTGACCGCGCTGCACACCGCGATCGACCTGGTGCGCCGGGGCGGCACGGTCTCCGTGTCCGGCGTCTACGGCGGCGCGGCCGACCCGATGCCCCTGCTGACCATGTTCGACAAGCAGATCCAGCTCCGGATGGGGCAGGCGAACGTCCGGGCCTGGGTGAACGACATCCTGCCGCTGCTGGAGGACTCCGACCCGCTGGGCGTCGAGGGCTTCGCCACCCATACCATGCCGCTCGACGAGGCACCGCGGGCCTACGCCATGTTCCAGGCCAAGGAAGACGGCATGATCAAGACCTTGTTGACGCCCTGAGCCGGCGGCCCCGGGCCGAGGGCCCTGGGTCGGCGCGGAGCCGCTCAGGGCCACCCGGCGCGGGGCCGGGCGGGCGAGGGCGAGGGCGAGGGCGAGGGGCTACGGGGCGGGCTACGGGGCGAGGGGGACGGTGCCCATGCCCGCGCCCGCGCGCAGGCCGTCGAGGAACTCCTCCACCGCCTCCACCGCGGTGTGCCGCGGCTCCCAGCCGAGTTCGGCGCGGGCCCGCGCACTGTCCAGCAGCGGCAGCCGCAGCACCGCGTCGAACAGGTCGGGGGACGCGGGTACGGCGCGCAGCCGCCAGGCGGCGGACAGCGCGGCCCGGACCGGCGCGGCCGGCATCCGCACGGTCTTGGCCTTGAAGATCTCGGCGAGGCGTGCCGCGTCCAGCGGCGGGTCGGCGGCGAGGTTGAAGGCGCCCCGGACGGGCCGGGTGACCGCGGCGACATAAGCGGCCGCCGCGTCGTCGGTGTGCAGTGCCTGCATGCGCAGTCCGGGCAGGTCGGGGACGATCGGGATGAGGCCGGGCCGGACCAGCCGGCCGGGCAGCAGCCGGCCCGCGAAGATCCGGCGCTGTTCGGAGGCGGCTTCCCGCTTGAAGAGGAAACCGGGGCGCATCCGTACCACGCGGATCTCGGGGTGGGCCGCCTCGTAGGTGTCCAGGACCCGCTCCAGGTAGGACTTCTCACGGGTGTAGGCGGCCTGCGGCCACCCGTGCGTGGGCCAGGACTCGTCCACGGCGCGGTCCTTGGGGCCCGGCGAGTACGCGCCGACCGAGGAGGCGTGGACGAGTGCGGGCACCCCGGCGGCGGCCACGGCGTCGAACACGCGGATACCGCCCAGCACGTTGGTGCGCCAGGTCTCGGCGGGATCGTGCGTGGGCTGGAACTTCCAGGCCAGGTGGACCACGGCGGCGGCGCCCTCGAAGAGCGGGACGAGATCGGCCCCGCCCGGTTCGATGGTCACGGCGCGCCAGTCGGTGCCGGCCGGCCGCCAGTCGGGGAGCCTGCGCGCGAGGCCCAGCACCGAGCCGACGGCCGGGTCGTCGAGCAGGGCCCGGACGACGCTGGTGCCGACGTTGCCGGTGGCCCCGACGACCACGACGCGCAGCCCGCCGCCCGCCGCGCCGGTCTCGGGCGAGGGTGTCGTGGTCATGCCGGTCCCCTTCCCGCGGAGAGCCCCGTCCGGGAAGAGCGGGACGTCTCGGCGGCGCGTTCGTCCGGTTCCCCGGCGAACGGACTGTCGTCGAGGCGGGCGAGCAGCTCGGCCGCGTCCGCGTACACCGCGCGGGCCCCGGCCTCCTCGAGGTCGTGGCGCGGGATGCCGCCGCACAGCAGGCCCACGCAGGCGACGTCGGCCCGGGTGGCGGCCTTCATGTCCCACACGGTGTCGCCGACGAACACCGAGGCGTGGGCGGGCGCGTCGGCGAGGTCGAGCGCGTGGTGCACCGGGTCGGGGGCCGGCTTGCCCGCGCTGACGTCGTCGGCGCTCGCGGTGGCGGTGATGGCGTCGTCGGCGCCGATAGCCCGCCGCAGCGCCTCCAGTTCGGTGCTTCCGGCCGAGGTGACCAGTACCACCCGCCATCCGCGCCCGTCGAGCGCGCGCAGCAGTTCGGCGGCGGAGTCGAAGCCGGGGAGCCGGTCGAAGTAGGTGGCGTAGAGGGTGTCGTGGGCGGCCTTCAACGCCTCGTCCCGGTCGGAATCGCGGTCGTCGCCGAGCAAGTGGGCGATCAGGTCCTCGCCGGGGAGACCGATCGCGCGGTGGACGGCATGCATCGGCACGTCGTGACCGGCCTGGCGCAGGGCTTCCCACCAGCAGGTCACGTGCAGGTGGTTGGTGTCGACGAGGGTGCCGTCGACATCGAACAAGGCGGCGCGGTTCATGCGTTTCCTCCCGAACGGCCGGCGGGGCGGCGGCTTGGGCGTCCCGGGCCTCGCGCGGCCCGGGACGCCCGGGGCTCACTTGCCCAACTTCTCCTTGAGCTCGGCCTTGTTCATGGACGAGCGGCCGTGCAGGTTCTTGCGCTTGGCCTCCGCGTAGAGCTGGTCGTACGTCGGCCCCTGCGCACCGCTGTGGGAATGCCGGCCGCCGCGCTCGGACGAGGACATGTCCTCCAGGGAGGTCTTGCTCGCCGTCTTCGACTCCCCGGCCCGCGCCCGCTCCTTGTTGACGGTGCGGGCGGCGATCTCCTTGGCCCGGTCGGGGCTCTCGCCGCGCTCCTCAGCGCTGTCCTTGATGTGCTCGTACTGCCGCTCGCGCTTCGGGCTGGATCCGGCAGGCATGGTCACTCCTTCGATCGGCTGACGGTTTTCGGCTGTTCGACTGTTCGGCTGTTCGGCCTTACGCGTGGGAGGTCCGCGCGCCGCGGGACGGCACGCCGTCGGCGCGGACCGCCGTGCGCGCGTGGGCGACGACGAAACCGCTGCGCGGCCGGGTGGGCATCCGGTGGAGCGGAATAGTCAGATCCTGCTCCGGGACATCACACTCCAGCTGCGCGAGTGCGGTGACGAGGGCCGTCAGCAGACTGACGGCGATGTCCTCGCCCGGGCAGCGGTGCCCCGTGCGGGCGTCCCCGCCGCCCTGGGGGACGAGGTCGTCGGACGGTGGTTCCCGGCCCACGAAGCGGCAGGGGTCGAAGTCGCAGGGCCGGGGCCACAGCTCGGGGTCGTGGTTGCGCCCGTACAGGTCGAGCAGGAGCAGGCTGCCCTCGGGCACGGGGGTGCCCCGCCACCGCAGGTCACGGGCGGCGAGGCCGCCCACGAAGGGGGCGAAGGGGTAGAAGCGGCGGACTTCGTGGGCGAAGGCCCGGGCGTACGTGCCGTCGTCCCCCCGGAGCCGGTCGCGGTGGACGGGGGCGCTGTGCAGGGCGTGCGCGGCGAAGACCGCGAACCAGGACAGGGCCACCGTGGGGCGGATGATGTTGAGCAGTTCCACGGCCGCGGTGCGGGGCTCCAACAGGCGTCCTTCGGCGTCGCGGTGCCAGGCCACCGCGGCCAGGGCCGAGCGGGGTCGTCCGTCGACCGGGACCGGGACGGCCGCGGCGCGCAGCTCCCTCACGGCGCGGCACAGCGCCCGCTCCTGCCGGGCCCGGGCCCGGCGGGCCTTCCAGTGCCGCGGGCCCGCGGTGGCGAAGCCGTCGACCATGGCGACGCAATCCTCGCCGACCGAGCGCGCCGCCCCTTCCGAGAGGGGGAGCCCGACCCAGTCGCAGACGGCGCCGGCGAGGACGGCGCTCACTTCGTCGAAGAGCACCACCTCGCGCCCCTGCCAGCCGGCCACGGCGCGCGGCCAGCGCGCGGTGAACCGTTCCGTGAGCGCGGCGATGCCGCCCTCGGCCATGAGGAGGGAGACGAACATGTCCTTGCGGACGCGGTGGCGTTCGCCGTCCAACGTGTGCACGGCGCCCCGGCCGAAGAGGGTGTCCAGGACGGGGCCGGGGAGCGCGCCCTCGCGCAGCACGTGCTGCTCGTCGTAGAAGAACTCCACCGCCCCGGGGCCGTCGAGGACGACCGTCCGTCGGCCCATCAGCCGGGTGACGACCGGTTCCTCTCCGGCCCGTTCCTGCAGACCGGGCAGCCAGGCGTAGCCGCGGGCCAGCAGTGAGGCGGTGCTGTCGATCACGGAAGCGAACATACGCGGCGCCTACCCGCTTCGCCGCTCGGCACTCCTGCTCCATTCGGGGTGCGCCCGGCGTGCCGGGGCCGCCGCCCGGGGTAGACGCGGGTGCGGAAGGGCCCGACGAGGGCCGTGCGGCGACGAGGAGGACGGCCATGGACGGGACGGGGCGGACGGGCGGTACCGGTGCGGGCGGCGGCATGGAGGACAAGGCCCAGCGGCCCGGGATCGGCCGTGAGGAGCAGGTGGGCGAGGCTCCCGGGCAGGAGGGCCGCACGCGCGGCCGGAGCAAGGAGGAGTCGACGCGTCGACGGCCCGGGGAGCCCCTCGCCCCGGAGGACGAGCACACGGACGACGGCGGTGCGGGCGACCGGTAGGCCGCGGGGTGGAAAACCGCCGGCGCGGGCGGCCGAACGGGTTTCGGCGCGCCGTGACCGGCAAGGCGGACCGTATGAACGCGAAGCGATCCGAGGCATACGCGGCGCACGGCGGGCCCGGGGCGCCGACGCCCACCGGCACCGGCACCGGCAGCCGCACGGCCAGTGACTCCCCGGCGCGGCACATCGTCGAGCCGGACGGCCCCGAGCTGGTGGAAGGACCCGTGGAGCGGCCCCGGCGGGACGGTTCCACGGCCCGCTCGGAGCGCCCGGTGGTAGCCGTGTGCACGTGTCGGCGGAGCCGGATCTACCCCTGGTGCGACACCAGCCACCGCGCGCGCACCCGTGACGGCGAGGCCGCGGACGGGCTTCGGCGGGAAGGAGAGCGGTCATGAGTGGCTCCCCCTCGTCGAGCCGGGTCGTGGTCGTCACCGGGGCCAGTGGCGGCGTCGGACGCGCGGTCGTCCGGGCGTTCGCGGCCCGCGGCGACCGTCTCGCACTGATCGCCCGCGGCGGGGCCGGCCTCGAAGGGGCCGTCCGGGACGCCGAGGAACTCGGCGCCAAGGCCCTCGCGATCGAGACGGACGTCGCCGACCCGGCAGCGGTGGAAGCCGCCGCACAACGCGCCGAGGACGAGTTCGGCCCGCTCGACGTCTGGGTCAACGTCGCCTTCACCTCGGTGTTCGCGCCGTTCACCGAGATCGACCCGGAGGAGTTCCGCCGGGTCACCGAGGTCACCTACCTCGGCTACGTGTACGGGACCCACGCGGCGCTGCGCCGGATGCTCCCGCGCGACCGCGGCACCCTGGTCCACGCCGGTTCCGCGCTGGCCTACCGGGGCATTCCGCTGCAGAGCGCGTACTGCGGCGCCAAGCACGCCATCCAGGGCTGGCACGAGGCGCTGCGGTGCGAACTGCTCGCCTCGGGCACCCGGGTCCGCACCACGATGGTGCAGCTCCCGGCCCTGGACACCCCGCAGTTCGACTGGGTGCTGTCCCGGCTGCCGAGGCGGGCACAACCCGTGCCGCCGATCTACCGCCCGGAGCTCGCCGCCCGCGCCATCGTGTACGCCGCCGACCATCCTCGGCGGCGGGAGTTCTGGGTCGGCGGCAGCACCGCGGCGACCCTGATGGCCAACGCGGTCGTGCCCGGTCTGCTCGACCGCTACCTGGCCCGTACGGGCTTCGATTCCCAGCAGACGGACACCCCGCGCGGGGACGACGAGCCGGCGAACCTGTGGGAACCGGCCGACACCCGGCGGGACTTCGGGGCGCACGGCAGGTTCGACGCGTCGGCGCACCCGCGCAGCTTCCAGTGGTGGGCGACCCGCCACCGGGGCGCCCTCGCGGCGGCGACGCTGTGCGGGGCGGGGGCCGCCGGCTTCGCCTGGGCCCGGCGCGCCGGCGGCTGAGCCGGCCGCCGCGGGCCGCCCGGCCGCTCGGCGGCCCGACCGTCCCTCGTACGGGTGCCTCAGGCCAGGGGGAGCCGGACGCGGATGTTCTTGCCGCCGTCCGGGAGCATCGTCACCAACACCTGATCCGCCAGCAGGCACACCAGTTGCCAGCCGAAGCCGCCCTCCGACATGGCGCTGTGCGAGGGGGCCGTGCGGGGCACGTCGTCGCCGGCGTCGCCCACGGTGAGGGTCATACCGTCCCGGCCGAGTTCGGCGTCGAATCCGGTGAGGCCGCCGCCGTGGCGAAAGGCGTTGGTGACCAGTTCGGAGGTCACGAGGAGGATGTCGGCCCGGGCGGTGCCGCCGACCGGTGACCCGACCGTGTCGGGGGCCGCGTCCAGCAGGGCCGCCACGATGGAGCGTGCTTCAGCCGCGTCGGACGGCACTCGCCGTTCCGTCCGGCGTTGCGCGTGCTCCCCTGCCGTCACACCGTTCCACCCGCTTCTCGTCGTCCATCGTCGCTTCCCCACTCCGTGTGCCCCTTCGCCCCGGCCCCCATACCCCGCCCGCGGCCGTAGGTCGGCCGGGCACTGCGCGAGGCCCTGATCATGGAAAGCGATCCGGCCGGACATCGCGACGGCGCCGGACGGCGAGGCGTGCCGGGCAGTCCCCGGCAAAGGCAAGCGGTGCCTATCGGGACCGACCCTCGATGTGTGACGTCCGCCCCCGGTCAGTCGCAGGGGTGCGTTCCGCGGCGGGCGCTGCGGATGCCGTGCGCGCGCTGTTCGAGGGCGCGGACGTAGACGGCGCGCCGCAGGCACGACAGGGCCTCGTCGTCCGCGGGTGGCGGCGGGCCGACCGTGGGAGCCAGCCGCGGCAGGGCCGGGAGAACCGCGATCCGCTCGGCGATCACGGCGATGGGGACGGCGTGGTCGGAACCGTAGGCGCCGGCCAGTCGGAGCAGTCCGGCGCCCGCGCCGGCGGCGCTGGGTCCGTGCTCGATGTCCAGCACGATCGCCACATGGATGCGCATGGGCTTCCGCACGGCGCACATGGCGGGCTCCCCGGGGTGAGTCGGGTAGCAGCCCAGAGCCGCAGCAGGCACTGTCTTCCGGCACCCGGCGGCTTGCCGGATGCGGCCCAGTGTCCAAAGCCGCGACGGCGCGTGCATACGCACCCGTGTACGGCCCGCGTTCCAGCGGGTCCCCGTAGCCTCGAATCGACGGAACCAGGCTGATCGGTCCCTCTCAGCGTCCCACCCGGGGCGCCCCTGACCAGGGGTGCGGGTTCCGGCGGTCTCGGGCCGGGCGCCGGGCGGGTCAAAACGGGCGGGCGGGCCCGATGATGGAAAGGTGCCGTACGCGTTCTGGATCGGGATCCGGCGGCAGGGGACCACCCTGCTGGTGACCCCGCACGGCGCGATCGACCACCGGGCGGAGCCGGAACTCGCCCGGGTCCCGGCCGTGCTGCCGGTCGACGGTCGCATGGTCGTCCTGGACATGCGGGGCGTCCCGTTCATGGACCTGACCGGCCTGCACTTCCTGGTGCGCCTGCACCGCCGCGTCCAGGAGAACGGACAGCAGCTCACGGCGCTGGGATGGCAGTCCCAGCCCCGGCGGCTGCTGAACACCGTTCTGGAGCGCGACCACGCCGTGGACGAGGACGCGGCGGCCCGCACGCCCGCCGCCCGCCACTTGCGCCGGGCACTGCGGGAGCGGGCCGCGTCCCAGCGGGAGCGGGGGCGCGAACGGGTCCACGGCCCCCGCGCGCCGGAGGCGACCCCCGAGGTGCGTCGCTGGCTGCCCGCGTCCCTGGAGGACCTGCTGCGCGAGGGGTCCGGCCGGGTCGGGTGACCCGGGCGCGGCACCCACCGCCTCCTGGTCGGGTCGGCCCACCGCCTCCTGGTCGGGTCGTGCGCGCGCCGGTCAGGTGGTGAGGAGACGGTTGAAGAAGGAGCGGTAGCGCTGGAGCGCGATCCGCAGGTCCTCCGTCACGACTTCCTCGCCCTTGCTCCACTGGCCTTCCAGCTCCTCCTTGTGCGAGGCGAACGTACCGGCCAGCGTCTGCATCACCTCGGCGACCAGGGTGTCCGCGGACCTGACCGCCTCCTGCGGGTCGTCGACGAAGCGGCCCTGTATCTCGCCCCACCTCCTGCGGAACTCCTCCGCGTCGGGGCCGGCGAGCAACGGTTCGTTGCCGGTGTCGCCCTCCGTGCCCGTGCCGTTCCGGTTGCCTGCCGCCGTCGTCCCCGCCGCCGTCGTGTCCGCCGCCGTCGCGGTGGTGTCGTCCTGCCGCAGGTCGTCCGGGGCCGCGCCCTGCGCGTCCGCGTCCTCTCCGGTGTCCTGTCCGGGTTCCTCTCCCGCGTAGTCCTCGCGAACGCCTGCGTCTTCGTTACGGTCGCCGGTCGCCTCGCCCGGGTAGACGGCGGTGTTCCGCTCGTCGCCTCCCGGATGCGCGAGGCTCTCCGTGGTCAGACCGCCCTCGTCGGGCCGGCCGACCGTCTCGTCGCGGTCCTGCATGTCAACGGCCTCCTTGGTCGCCGAGCAGCTCCTGGAACAGGGCGCGGTAGTGCACCATCGCCCCGCGGAGCTCCTCCGTCGTCGCCTGTCCTTCGCTGCTGCGCGCGTTGACCGTGTGGGCAGAGCGGTAGTGCTCCAGCGTGCTCGCGTGCTCGACCGAGAGGTCGCGCACCTGGTCGCCGAACCCGTTGGTGGGGTAGCCGCGTTCCCGCATGAGCCGGGTCACCAGGTCGTCCGCCTCGGCCACGGCCCCTTCGGGGCGGTCGACGAAGTGCTCCTGGACCCCCTGCCACTCCTCGGCGTACTGGGTCCGGCGGGCGGGGGGCAGTTCCTTGATGTCCAGCTTGTCGTGCCGCTGCTCGCGAGCGCGCAGTTCGCGCTCGGCGGCCAGCCGGCCGCCCTCGTCCTCGACCGTGCGGTCGTACTCGGGACCGAACCGCTCCCGCAGGTGCCGTCGGCGCGAGACGAACCAGAACCCGGCCGCGATGGCGATCACCACCACCACGGCAACGATGATCGCGATGAGCGTGCTTGTCGACATTGGGGGCCTCCACTCGGGGCCGTGCTCTCATCGGTGTCGTCATTGGCGCGTGCCCGCCCGCGGGTGTCGCAAACCCGCCGCGCGGCTCCGCCGGGGCGTCTTTCCCCGCCCGGTCGGTCACCGGTCGGTCGCCGGGTCCGGTCCGGCAGCCGCCCTGCGCCGACGGTCCACCCGGCCGGGCGGTTTTCGGGCGGTTCGCGGCGGGCAGGCGCCGGCACAGACGGACCGTCGCGGCAGCGGAGGTGACCATGCCCGTCTTCGTCGGGACGTCCGGGTGGCAGTACCGGGACTGGGCCGGGACCTTCTATCCGCCCGGCGTGCCCCAGCGCCTGTGGCTGGAGGAGTACGGGCGCCGCTTCGGCACGGTCGAGAACAACAACGCCTTCTACCGGCTGCCCTCACCGGAGACCTTCGCGGCCTGGCGCGCACGGACCCCGGAGGGCTTCGTCATGGCCGTCAAGGCCAGCCGTTTCCTGACCCACATCAAACGCCTGCGCGACCCGGAGGAGCCGGTGCGGCGGCTGATGACGCACAGCGCCGGCCTCGGACCCCGGCTCGGGCCCGTGCTCCTGCAACTGCCGCCCACCCTGCGGGCGGACGCGCGGACCTTGGACGCCTGCCTCGCCTGCTTCCCGTCCGGTGTCCGGGTGGCGGTGGAGCCGCGGCACGAGTCGTGGTGGACGGAGGAGATCCGGTCGGTGCTGGTCGAGCGGGGTGCCGCGCTGTGCTGGGCGGACCGGCATTCGCGGCCGGTGACCCCGCTGTGGCGGACCGCCGACTGGGGGTACGTACGGTTTCACGAGGGCCGGGCGCGGCCGTGGCCGCGGTACGGGCCCGGCGCGCTGCGTTCCTGGGCCGGGCGGATCGCGGAGACCTGGACCGCGCCGGCGGACGTCTTCGCCTACTTCAACAACGACCCGGGCGGGGCGGCCGTCAGGGACGCCGAGGCGTTCCGGCGGATGGTGGCCGCGGCGGCCGTCCCCGCCTGAGCCGCTCGGGCCGTCCCCGCCCGGGCAGTGGGCGTCGGCGGTTCACCCGTCCGCTCCCGCCGGACGGGCGGACGCGCGGCCGCAACGGTGGTTTCGGCCCGCGGAGCGTCCGGCACCTGCGAGGCTGGCGCCATGGTGCTGACGACCTCCCCTCCCACCACCGGCCAGGAGCGGCGTCAGCGGGTACGCCGCAGGCCGGGCCCGCAGAGCGCGGCCGCCGCGGTCGCGGCGGCGGTGTCGATGGGGGCCTACTGCCTGGCGATGGCCGTGCACGGCACGTACCCCTTCGGCGGGCGCTCGCGAGCGGTCAACGACCTGGGCAACCAGTTCGTGCCGTTCCACGCCCACCTGTGGGACCTGATGCGCGGGGGGACCGAGGGGGATCTCTTCTTCAACTGGGGCAGCGGCTACGGGGTCCCGTTCCTCGCCGACTTCTTCACGTATCTGATGAATCCGTTCTCCTGGCTCGTCGCACTGTTCCCACGCGACCGGGTCGAGCTGCCGGTGTTCCTCGTGACGCTGCTGAGCATCGGCCTGGCGACCGCCCTGATGACGGTCTGGCTGGGCCGGTTGCGGCCGGGCCCGCCGTGGCCGCGCGCGGCCCTGGCGGTGGGTTACGGCGTCAGCGCGTGGACGGTGTCGAACGGTTTCGCGGACCCCATGTGGATGTGGGGGCTGGTGGCGTTCCCGCTGACGGGCTTCGCGTACGACTGGTGCCTGCGCCGCCGGCGCTGGGTGTCGGGGACACTGCTCGTCGCCGCGTGCTGGGCCGGCAACTTCTACACCGCCGCGATGGCCACCCTCGGGATGGGGCTGGTGCTGCTGGTCAGGCTGCTGCTCGACGGGCGGCCACGGCCCGTTCGACGCCGGGTCCTGCTGCGGGCCGCGTCGATGACGGCGGTCGGCGTCGCGCTGGTCGCCCCGGTGCTGACGGTCACCTTCCCGGCCTCCCGGGCGTCACAGCCGGGCCCCGAGGTCCACTACGCAGGGCCGCCCGCGCTCCACGACTACCTCGCCCACCTGCTGCCGGGCGGCTTCCACGCGAGCGCGCCGCAGATCTCGGCGGGCATGCTGCCGCTGGTGCTCGTCCTCGCGTATCCGTTCGTCCGCCGGGTGCCGGGCAGGGAGCGGGCCGCCTGGTGCGCGCTGCTCGTCCTGGTGGCGGCGTCGTACGTCTGGACGCCGACGATCCTGCTCTGGCACGGCCTCGCACTGCCCAACGGGGGCCCCTACCGGGCCTCGTTCACCCTCACCGGGATGCTGGTGGCCGTGGCGTGGTCGGCGCTGGCCGCCAGGCCGCGTCCCCGGGAGCTGCTGGCGGGGGTCGGGGTGCTGGGCGTACTGCTGGTCGTGGCGGGGTACAGCGCGTACGTCACCGCCGCCACCTGGATCCTGACCGTGGTGGGGGGTGCGGCGGTCCTGGCCCTGCTGGTCGTGGCGGCGCGGCGTCGTGGTCGTCGGGTGCGCGTCGTCGTGACGGGGGCGCTGATCGGCACGGTCTTCGTCTCGACGGTGTTCACGGTGCTGTCGGTGACCGAGCAGCGGGACCGGGACGAGTGGTGGCGGCCGAAGCGGACGCTGGACGCGCAATCCCTGACGGCGCGGCGGGCGGTGCAGGCGCGCAACCGTTGGCCGGACCTGCGCAGCGAGCCCGGCCCGCACGAGTTCGCCGACAACGACCCGCTGTTGCTGGGCGGCCAGGGCGGCTCGTACTACAGCAGCTACCTGCCCGCCCGGACCGCGCAGACCCTGCGCGGGCTGGGCGCGGGGTGGTACATGGCGGGCCGGCACACGGTCGGCTTCGAGGACCCGGTCGGCCGGGCGGTCATGGGGGTGGGCGGCTACCTGGACCACGGCGGCGCGGGCGGGTTCACCGCGCGGTCGGCCGACGCGGCTCCGGTGGTCACCTTGCGGGACGGCGCCCCGCCGGCCGCGGCGGACACCGTCTTCGCCCGACAGGAGCAGGTGCTGGGGGCGCGGGTCTACACGGTGCCCGACGCCCGGCCGGTGGGCGGCGCGGCGGCCGGCGCGCGGCCCGACGGGTCGTGGCGGCTGTCCCGGGGAGCCCGGAGCGCGTTCGCCTTCACCTGTGCCCCGGGGACCTCGGCGTTCGCGTACGTGCCCTGGTTCTCCGGCACCCTGGCCGCGCTCGGCACCACCGAGCGGCTGTCCGGCGGGTATCCCATGACGAACAACGGGCTGGTGGCGCTCGGTACCGTCCCGGACGGCGGTGAGGTGGTGCTGACGCTGACCGGCGACCGGGCCCAGGACGTCCCGCGCTCCCCCGTGGGCTGCCTGGACCGGGACGGACTCGGTGCGGCGGTGGCGCGCCTGAGGTCGTCGGCGCCGACCCGGGTGACGGCGGGCGGTCACACGCTCGCAGCGGTGTTCCCGGCGCGGTCCGCCTCCGGCACCGCCGTCGTGGCCGTTCCCGCCGTGCGGGGCTGGCGGTGTTCCGTGGACGGGGCGGACGCGAAGGCCCCCGGCACGCTCGACGGCCTGATCGCGGTGCCGTTGGGGCCGGGCGCGTCCCGGATCGCCTGCGCCTACCGCACGGCCGGTCTGTCGGCCGGCCTGGGGGTGGGCGGGGTGGCCCTGGCCGGGCTGCTCGCCGTGGTCTCGGTGTCCTGCGCACCGCCGGGCAGCAGACGCCGCGCGGTGTGGTCGGGTGCGGTCCGGCGGCTGCGTCGGCCGCGGCTGCGGCTGCGGCTGCGGCTGCGGCTCAGGACACGTTGACGGGGGCGGCGGCCTCCATCGCCCCGAGCCGCCGCAGGGAGGCGCGTCGCTGGACGACCGAGAGCGCCGCGACCGCCGCGCCGAGCGCGATCCATCCCGCCGGTCCGGCCGACATCACGGCGCCGGTCAACAGCAGTGGCCCGGCCGACTTCTGTACGGACTGGGACATCCCCGCGACGCCCAGGTAGGCCGCCCTGGACCGGGCCGGGGCGAGGGAGACCGCCAGCTCCCAGGAACTCACCGACCGCATCAGCTCCGCCGCCGTGGCGAGCACCGCCGCGGCGAGGAGAGCGACGGAGGCGGTCCAGGCCCCGGCCCCGGTGGACAGGGCGAGCAGTACGCAGCAGGCGGACAGGGTGGCCCCGTAGCCGGCCACCGCGCCCGCGGCCTGGCGCGGCTGCCCGACCTTCGCCGACACCCGCAGTTGGAGCACCACGACGAGCACCGTGTTGATCACGAGGAAGGCCGGGACGAGTGCGTGCGGCGCGTCGGTGCGGGTGATCAGCCACAGCGGCAGCCCGACGGAGAGGATCGAGTCGTCCAGGTTCATCGGGATGTCCAGCAGCACGAACCGCAGGTAGCCGCGGTCGCGCCAGGGGTTCGCCGCGGCCGGCGGCAGCCGGGCGGGCTCGCCGGTCCGCGCCGCGACCCGCCCGGGCTCGCGCGGCTCGCGCGTGCGCCGGACCAGGAGGGCGGCCGCGAGGAAGGAGAGGGCATTGGCCAGGATCAGGGCCTGGTACGCCTCGCGGCTGCCGATGGCGAGCCCGATCGCCGCGGCGCCCGCCCCGAGCGCGTAACCCGCGTTGGCCGAGCTGCGGGCGAGGGCCTGGTAGGTGGCGCGCCGGTCGCCCGCGACGCGGGTCGCGAAGAGCATCTCCAGGGTCTTGGCGGCCCGGTCGCCCAGGCTGGTGAGGGCCACGACCGCCAGGAGCACCTCGTACCGCGTGACGACGAGCAGCGCGCCCAGCGTGCCCAGGCGCAGGAGGTGGGCGGCGATCAGCAGCCGGCGGACGGGGAACCGCCCCGCGAGGTGGCCGGCGAGCGGGGAGCCGGCGATCCCGGCCACCCCGGCGGCGCCGAGCAGGACGCCCACCTGCCGGGCGTCCAGTCCGACGACGAAGGTGAAGTAGAGGACGCTCGCGGCGGCCCACACGCCCGTTCCCGACCGGTCCAGGAACTGCGCGAGGAGCATGATCCGCGCGTCCCGGCCGCCGGGTGGCCTGCGGAGCTGCCCCAGCAGGCCCGCCGGTCGGTCCTTCCGGGTCCTCGTACCGCCCCGCATCCCATGTCTCCGTTCCCCCGAAACCATGTATCTCGATGTCGAGATACATGAGGAGCCTGCCCGATGAGAATCTTGACGTCAAGATATTTCCGAGGTTCGGGAGGCTTGATGCGGGCGACCGCCACGCCGAGGGCCGCCGACAGTGCTACAACTGGGGACGTGACCGATCCTTGCCACCCGTGCCGGGGACGTCGGTGCGGTCACTGAGCAGAAATCGCCCTCGAAGCGTCGCCCGACAGGTATTCGTCCTCCAGGTGGCGATCGTGGTGCTGCTCGCGGCCGGTGCGGTCCTGGCCCTGGTGCTCCAGTCGCGGCACGACATCGACCGCGAGGCGCGCACCCGTTCCGTCGCCGTCGCCCAGAGCTTCGCGCACTCGCTCGGACTCCGGCAGGCGCTGGGCTCCCCCGATCCCTCCAAGATCCTCCAGCCCGTCACCGAGGCCACCCGCAAGGCGGCGGGGGTCGACTTCATCGTGGTGATGGACACCCACGGCATCCGCTACACCCACCCGCTGCCCGACCGCATCGGCAAACGGTTCGTCGGCACCATCGGTCCGTCCCTGGCGGGTCACGTCCACACCGAGAGCGTGAACGGGCCCCTCGGCAAGGAGATCCAGGCCGTGGTGCCGGTCTTCGGCCCGGACCACAAGGTGGTGGGTCTGGTGTCGGCCGGTCTCACCGTCAAGAACGTCACCGGCGTCGTGGACCGGCAGCTCCCCGTCATCCTGGGCGCCAGCGCGGTGGGCCTCGCCCTGGCCACCGTCGGGTCGGCGCTGATCAGCCGGCGCCTACGGCGCCAGACCCACGGCCTCGGCCCGCTCGAAATGACCCGGATGTACGAACACCACGACGCGGTGCTGCACGCGGTGCGCGAGGGCGTACTGATCACCGACGGGACCGGGAGGCTGCTGCTCGCCAACGACGAGGCCGTGCGACTGCTGCGGCTGCCGCCGGACGCCGAGGGCCGGCTCGTCGGGGAGTTGCCCGGGCTCGACCGGCAACTGGTCGAACTCCTGCGCTCCGGCCGGGAGGCCACCGACGAGATGCACGAGGCCGGGGACCGCCTGCTCGTGATCAACCAGCGCCCGACCCGGCTGCGCGGCCGGTCCGAGGGAACCTCGGTGACCATCAGGGACTCCACCGAGATGCAAGTCCTCAGCACCCGCGCCGACGCGGCCCGCAGACGGCTCAAGCTGCTGTACGACGCCGGTGTGGGGGTCGGGACCACCCTGGACGTGGAGCGCACGGCCCAGGAGCTGGCCGATGTCGCCGTCCCGCGCTTCGCGGACTTCGTCACCATCGACCTGGCCGAGCCCGTGCTGCACGGCGACGAACCCACCTCCACGTCGGACCTGCGGCGCACCGCCGTCAGCGGCATCCGCGACGACTTGCCGCTCTACCAGCGCGGCATCCTGATCGACTTCCTGCCCTCCACCCCCCAGGCCCGCGGCCTCGACAGCGGCCGGGGCGAGGTGGTCACCGACCTCTCCGACGCCCCCGGCTGGTACGCCCAGGACCCGCCCCGGGCCCAGGCCATCATCGACTACGGCATCCACTCGCTGATCACCGCTCCGCTCAAGGCCCGCGGCGTGGTGCTCGGGGTGGTCAACTTCTGGCGCTCGCGCAAGCCGGAGCCCTTCGACGAGGAGGACCTGTCGCTGGCGGAGGAACTCGTCGCCAGGGCCGGCATCACCATCGACAACGCGCGCCGCTACACGCGCGAACACGCGCTCGCCGTGACCCTCCAGCACAGCCTGCTGCCCCGCGACCTGCCGGAGCAGAACGCGGTCGACGTGGCGCACTACTACCTGCCCGCGCAGTCCGGGGTCGGCGGCGACTGGTTCGACGTGATCCCGCTGCCCGGCAGCCGGGTCGCGCTCGTGGTCGGGGACGTCGTCGGACACGGTCTGCACGCCGCCGCCACCATGGGCCGATTGCGCACCGCCGTGCTCAACTTCTCCTCCCTCGACCTGCCGCCCGACGAACTCCTCGCCCGGCTCGACGACCTCGTCCAGTACATCGACCAGAGCACGGACGGCTCGGGCGGCGGCCCCGACAGCGCCGGCCTGCTCGGCGCCACCTGCCTGTACGCGGTGTACGACGCGGTCACCCAGCGGTGCACGATCGCCCGGGCCGGACACGTCCCGCCGTTCGTCGTGCGTCCCGACGGCCGGGTCGAGATGCCGGAGCTGCCGCCCGGCGCCCCCCTGGGGCTGGGCGGGTTCCCGTTCGAGTCGGCCGAGCTGGACCTGAGCGAAGGCACCCAGTTGGTGCTCTACACGGACGGGCTGATCGAGGACCGGGGCAGGGACATCGAGGAGGGACTCGACTTGGTCCGCGCGGCGCTCGGACACGCCGACCGGGAACCGGAGGAGACCTGCCGGGCCCTGCTCAAGGCGATGCTGCCGGTACGCCCCCGCGACGACGTGGCCGTGCTGGTGGCGCGGGCGACGGCGCTCGGCGCGGACCGCATCGCCGAATGGGAGGTGCCGTTCGAGCCGAGCGCGGTCGGCGAGATGCGGGCCCTGGCGGTCGCGAAGCTGGAGGAGTGGGGGCTGTCGGAGCTCGCCTTCGGCACCGAGCTGGTGCTGAGCGAACTCGTCACCAACGCGATCCGGCACGGCGTCGCCCCCGTACGCCTGCGCCTGCTGCACGACCGGGTGCTGACCTGCGAGGTCTTCGACAGCAGCAGCACCTCGCCCCACCTGCGCTACGCCGCCACGACGGACGAGGGCGGCCGTGGGCTCTTCCTCGTCGCGCAGATCAGCCGGCGGTGGGGGGTCAGGTACACCCCGGAGGGCGGGAAGGTCATCTGGTCCGAGCAGCAACTGCCGGACGCCGCCGGCCCCTGACGCTCATTTCGGGCCCTTGGGGGTCGGGTACACCCGGGACTGCTTGACGCTGCCGTACGCGAAGCTCGACTCGATGGACGCGATGCCGGGGATGGCGTGGATGCGGTCGCGCACGAGGGCCTCGTACGCCTGGAGGCTCTCGATGACGACGCGCAACAGGTAGTCGCTGCTGCCGGCCATCAGGTAGCAGTCCTGGATGTGCTCGATAACGGCGACGTGCTCCTCGAAGAGCCGGACCGCCTCCCCCGTGTGCCGCTCCAGCCGTATCCGCACGAACACGGTGATCGGGAGTCCGAAGCCGACCTGGTCGACCATCGCGGTGTAGCCGCGGATGAGACCGGCCTCCTCCAACCGGCGCACCCGGCGCAGACAGGGCGACGGGGAGAGCCGTACCCGGTCGGCGAGGTCCTGGTTGGACAGCCGGCCGTCGGCCTGCAATTCGCGAATGATCTGGAGATCGACCGCGTCCATCGGCACTCCTTGGCAGATTCTGCCCCCACGGTAGGCGCGGAGGGCAGAACTGGCAATCGGCTGCCCCGGCAAAAGCCATAGCGTTGCCTCGTGGCCGGATCCGGCCCTTCCAGGCTGGAGGAACCTCCTTGGCAACGACGGAACGTCGCCCCGCGACCGCGCCGCCGCAGGGCGCGCACGCACCCGTCCGGCGGGTCTCGCCCCAGGCGCGCGGGATGCTGGCGCTGGCCGCGACGGTGGCGATCTGGGCCGCCTTCGCGCTCAGCGCGCGGGCCCTGAGCACCTCGTCCCTGTTGCCCGCCGACGCGGCGCTGCTGCGCTTCGGGGTGCCCGTCGTGGCCTTGGCGCCGGCGCTCTGGCGCAGGCGTCGGAACATCGTGGCCGTCCGGCCCGCCACCGCGGCGAAGATCGTCTGTGGCGCGGGCGTGCCCTTCTTCCTGGCCGCGATGTACGGCGGCTCCCTGACCTCCGCGGCGTTCGTGGGCTCGCTGATACCGGGGATGGTCCCGCTGTTCGTCTCCGCGCTCATGGTGGCCGGCGGGCGCGGTGCGCCGCGCGGCACCCAGGCGGCGGGGCTCGCGCTGATCGCGGCGGGGGTCCTCGCCCTCGTGTGGCGCTACGTGGTGCCGGTGGACACGGACGTGCTCGCGGGAGCCGGGGTGCTGCTGCTGGCCAGCGGGCTGTGGGCGCTCTACACCGTGGGGCTGAGGGAGGTCGCGCTCGATCCGGTCGGGTCGATCGGGCTGCTGTGCGTGCCGTCGTTCGCCGTGATGGCGCTGTTGGTGCTGACCGGGGTACTGCCCACCGGTCTGGCGTCGGCGTCGGCCGGCGACATCGTCTTGTTCCTGGTGGTGCAGGGTCTCGGGGTCGGGCTGTGCGCGGGTCTGCTGTACGCGTTCGCCATCCGGCGCCTGGGCGCCGAGCGCAGCTCGGTGTTCGGCAGCCTCAGCCCGGTCGCCGTCGTACTGCTCGCCGTTCCGCTGCTGCACGAGTCGCCGACGGTGAGCGTGCTCGTCGGCGTGCCCGTGATCACCGCGGGCGTGGTCCTCGCCAACCGACGCCCGACCACCGCCGCGTCAGCCGCCGCGACCACCGCCGCGTCCGCCGTCCCGGGTGCCGGCGCGCCCGAGTCGGTCCCCGCCGCCCCGCCGGCGTCCGTGTCCGCCCCCGCCACGCCGAGGTTGCCGTAATGCTTGAGCTCCTCCTCCCGCCGCCCGTGGACCCCCTGTGGGACCTCACCGAGGCGTTCGGCGCCGACACCCGGCCCGAGCGGCTGAATCTCGTGCTGGGCGTGTACCGCGACGAGAGCGGTGGCACGCCGGTCATGGCGGCCGTCCGCGAAGCCGAGATACGTCTGGCGGAACGTTCCGCCTCCAAGGAGTACCGGGGGCTGTCCGGGAACCTCGCCTTCAACCGCGCGATGCTGTCGATGGTCCTCGGCCCGGACGGCCCGGTCGAGCGGGCCGTGGCGGTCCAGACGGTGGCCGGCAGTGGCGCCCTGCGCCTGCTGGCGGACCTGATCTGCCGGACCCGTCCGGGCACGACGGTGTGGATCAGCGATCCCGCCTACGTCAACCACCGGCCCATCCTGGAGGCGGCGGGCCTCACGGTGCGCACGTACGGCCGGCCGGACGGGGACGGCATGCTGCGGGACCTGGCCGGGGCGCGCCGCGACGACGTGGTGCTGCTCCAGGGGTGCTGCCACAACCCGACCGGTGTCGATCCGACTCCCGACGCCTGGGAGGCGCTGGCCGCGCTGGCCGCGCGCGACGGCTGGGTGCCGTTCGTCGACCTCGCCTACCACGGGCTCGGCGACGGCCTCGAAGCGGACCTCGCGGCGACGCGGATGCTGGCGGACCGGGTCCCGGAGATGCTGCTCGCCATCAGCTGTTCGAAGAACTTCGGCCTTTACAGCGACCGCACCGGCTGCGCCGTCGTCCTCGGAGCGTCCCGCGCCTCGCTCCGGCACGCGGAGACGGCCCTGCAGAACGCGGCCCGCACCCAGTACTCGATGCCGCCGGAGCACGGCGCGGCGGTCGTCACGACCATCTGGGAGGACGCGGACCTCCAGGCGTCCTGGCGCTCCGAGCTGGACGCCATGCGGCAGCGGATCGCGGCCAACCGGACGGCCCTGGTGGAGGAGCTGGTCGCGCTCGGCCGGGGCGCCGAGGCGGCCTCGCTCGCCGGGCAGAAGGGGATGTTCTCGATGCTGCCGCTGTCACCCGAACAGATGCTGCGGCTGCGCCGGAGGTACGCCGTCTACGGGACGACCGCGGGCCGGGTGAACATCGCCGGGATCGGGCGGGACCGGGTCCCCTGCCTCGCGCGGGGCATCGCCGGGGTCCTGGAGGACCGGCGCGCGACCCTGGCGCTGTAGGGCCCTGTCGTCACGGTGCTCCCGCCCCGGCGCGGTGGCCCTCGCCCCTTCGGCCGTCATCCCACCGGGTGCGCAGCGGATGCCCGCCGGCGCGGGAGGAGCCAGGCTGCGGTGACGGGCAAGCCATCACCGCACAGACGAGGACCGAGCCATGTCCCACCTCCGGCGCATCGGCGTCATCACCGGGGCGGCCCTGCTGCTCACGGCCACGGCCACCGCCTGCTCCGCGGGCAGGACCACCGTCGGCAGCCTCAGCTTCCGCGCCCAGGACGGCCCGGTCGAGGTCAGCTACCTGAACACCTCGGTCGAGGGCTGTCACACGATCGGCCTGCCGCGCGGCGCGGCGCACGTGGACAACAACACCCTGGTCGACGTCATCCTGTACCGGACGCCGAAGTGTCAGCGGTTCGGCGATGCGGACGGGGTCTACATCCCGATGTCCAGCTCGAACGTGACCGCGCCCGGCAGCTTGCCGTGGCGCAGCTTCAGCGTCGTCCACTGAGCGGCCGCGGGGCGAAACCGTCCGTACGCGCGAAAGCGGGGCGAGGGACGGGGCGGCGGGCCTCCCTCTCGGAAGCGTCGCCACCGGTCGCTCGCCCCGCTTCGGCGGGACGGCCGACGGGCCGCCGGCGGTCGGGCCGCCGGGGCCGTGCGCGGTCAGACCGCGGGTGCCGGGTAGGTCGGGTACTCCACGCCGGAGACGTGCTGGACGACGCGGATGACCTGGCACGAGTAGCCGAACTCGTTGTCGTACCAGAGGTAGAGGATGGCGTTGTCGCCGTCGACCTTGGTGGCGCCCGCGTCGACGATCGAGGAGTGCCGCGAGCCGACGAAGTCCATGGAGACGGCGTCGGGTGCGGTGGTGAAGTCGATCTGGCGCTTCAGCGGCGAGTGCAGCGACACGTCGCGGAGGTAGTCCAGGACCTCTTCGCGGGTGGTCTCGCGGCCCAGGCGCAGGCTCAGGATGGCGATCGAGACGTCCGGGACGGGGACGCGGATCGAGCTGCCGGTGATCGGCGCCTTCAGGTCGGGCAGCGCCTTGGCGACGGCGGAGGCGGCGCCGGTCTCGGTGATGACCATGTTCAGCGGCGCGGAGCGACCGCGGCGGTCCGCCTTGTGGTAGTTGTCCAGCAGGTTCTGGTCGTTGGTGAACGAGTGGACGGTCTCCACGTGGCCGCGCAGCACGCCGTACTCGTCGTCCATGGCCTTCAGCGGCGGGACGATCGCATTGGTGGTGCAGGAGGCGCAGGACAGGATCTGCTCGTCCGGCTTGATCGTGTCGTGGTTGACGCCGTGCACGATGTTCGGGACGTCGCCCTTGCCCGGGGCGGTCAGGACGACCTTGTCGATACCGGGGCGCAGGTGCTTGGAGAGGCCCTCGCGGTCGCGCCACTTGCCGGTGTTGTCGATCAGGATGGCGTCCTTGATGCCGTACGCCGTGTAGTCGACCTCGGACGGGTCGTTGGCGTAGATCACCTTGATCGTGTTGCCGTTGGCGACGATCGTGCTGTTCGCCTCGTCGACGGTGATCGTGCCCTGGAACTGCCCGTGGATGGAGTCGCGGCGCAGCAGCGAGGCGCGCTTGACGAGATCCTGCTCACCGCCGCCGCGGACGACGATGGCACGCAGCCGCAGGCCGTTGCCGGAGCCGGCCTTCTCGATCAGCAGGCGGGCGACGAGGCGACCGATGCGGCCGAAGCCGTACAGGACGACGTCGCGCCCCGCGCCACGCTCGATCTTGTTCGCACCGGTGGCGCCGGCCACGGCCTCGGCGGTGAACGCGTCGACCGACAGGCCGCGGTCGTCGGCCTTGTACGTGGCGGCCAGCATGCCGATGTCGATCTGGGAGGGGCCGAGATCGAGCGCGGAAAGGGCCTGGAGGAACGGAAGCGTCTCGGTGACCGAGAGCTCCTCGCCGTCGATCTGCCGGGCGAAGCGGTGGGTCTTGAGGATGCTGACCACCGACTTGTTCACCAAGGAGCGGCTGTGGAGGAGGACGGTGACGTCCTGCTCCCGGTGCAGCTTCCCGATGATCGGGATCATCGACTCCGCGATCTCCTCGCGGTTCTTCCAGTGGGTGAACGAGTCGTCGTTGACAGTCACAGGTTTATCTTTCGAGCTAGGCGGCGCTCAGATGCTAACGCACCACCCGTTCGGGCCTTCGAACGGGTGCCCCCGAGCGACTCCTCCATGGGTCGTTTCGTGTTGGTTGGTCCGCATCTCAGCGGGCCGGGCCGGCGTAGTAGCGGCGGCAGGCCCGGAGCATGCCCTCCGCGGAGAGGGTGAAGACGTCGACGAACTCCCGCTGCTGGGGGGCGACCCGACCCATCGCCACCACGCAGTCCCCGTCGGCGACGATCCTCGTGATGTGGTGGCGGGCGCCGATCGCGGGGCGCTCCAGTTCGGCGACGCCGAGCAGGCCCGCGTGCAGGAGCGAGCCGTAGCCGTCGAGGTCGCCCGAGTCGAGGTAGTGGTAGGCCAGGCGTACGTGGTCGACTCCGGAGTCGGTGACCACGGGGCTCGGCGGCACCCGCCCGGCGTGCCGACTGTTCATCTGGGAAGTCCTTTCGACCTGCCGCACCCGTCCGGTGGCGGCAAGTACACCGTGCGCCCGGCCCGCAACCCCGGGCTATCGCCGTCCTATCACCGCGTTCGCCGACTCCTCGACGCGCGCGCCGAGGAGTCGGGCACGGCGGTCGGCGGTACGTGAGCGGCGGGTCACCCTCGGTTCGCGATCACGAAATCTCCACACCATGGACAACCGTAGAGATGTTCGGGGAGACTGACCCTCCCGCTCCACCATTTCTCTGGCGTTCCCCCAGCTGGGAGACTCATGACCGTTTCGCCCGGCGGTGCTGCCGACAGCCCGGATGCGGTGGTTTTCCGGATCCTCGGCCCCTTACAGGTAGCCGGTCAGAGCGGGCCGGTGCGGATACCGCCGGGCCGGCAGGAGGTCATCCTCGCCGCCCTGCTGCTGGAGACGAACCGGGTGGTCAGCACCGACTACCTGGTGGACCTGATCTGGGACGACGAACCGCCGGACACCGCGCGCACCCAGGTGCAGATCTGCGTGTCCCGACTACGCAAGCTCTTCTCGAAGGCCGCGATCGCGGCCGCCATCACCACCCGGCCGCCCGGATACGTCCTCAAGACCGAGGGCGATCTGGTGGACGCGGCGGTGTTCGGACGTCGGGTCGCGGACGCGCGGACCCTGAGCCGCCAGGGCGCGATGGCCGAGGCGGCGGAACTCCTCCGTGCAGCGGGCGGGTTGTGGCAGGGCGACTGCCTGAGCGGGGTGTCGAGCGAGACGCTGCGCAGCAAGGCGCTGCAACTGGACGAGGAACGGCTGACCGCGGCGGAGACCCGGATCGACCTGGAGCTGGCCCTGGGCCGGCACCACCAACTCGTCGCCGAGATCCAGCTGCTGGTACGGGTGCACCCCCTGCGGGAGCGCCTGCGCGGGCAGTTGATGCTGGCGCTGTACCGATCGGGACGCCAGGCGGAGGCCCTGGAGAGCTACCGGGTCGGGCGCGAGCTGCTGGTGGAGGAACTCGGGCTGGAGCCGGGGGCGGAGCTGCGCCGGCTGGAGTCGGCGATCCTGTCGGGCGACGTTCCGTCCGTCCCGGCGGCCGGCACGGCCGGCGGGTACGACTCCGCCCCCGCCGGTACGTCCGACGGTGGCGGCGCGGCCGAGGGGGTGCGCCCGGGTCCGCGTACCGACCCCGGTGCGGGTACGGGCGACGCGGGCCGGAACGGCGGCGGCCACGCGGGCGGGGGCGCGACGGGCGGGGGCGCGACGCGCAACGCCGGCGTGGCCGCCGACGGCTCCGCACCCCTACACGGCGGCTCGGCGGCCCCGGGCGAAGGCTCCCGCCCGCAGGGCGGCGGGGAGAGACCCGACGGCCACGCTTCCGCTTCCGCCGCCGGTCCGCCGACTGCCGGCTCCCCGTACCGCGAGGAAGCCCCCCGGCAACTCCCCGCCGACACCTCCGACTTCGTCGGCGACGAGGACCAGATCGCCCACATCGCGCAGGCCCTGCTGGGTGCGGGGGGCCGCCGCGCGGTCGGCCTGGCGGTGATCGTCGGCAAGCCCGGTACCGGCAAGTCCACGCTGGCCACCCACATCGCCCACCGCCTCAGCGAAACCGCCTTCCCCGACGGGCAGTTGTACTGCGACCTGCGCGGCACCGGGACCCCGGCCACCTCCACCGAGGTCCTCGGCCGGTTCCTGCGGGCGCTCGGCATACCCGGGCCGGTGATCCCCGACTCGCAGGACGAGCGGGCCGAGATGTACCGCACCCTGCTGGCCTCGCGCCGCGTCCTGGTGGTGCTCGACGACGCCGCGTCCGAGAGCCAGATCCGGCCCCTGCTGCCCGGCAGCAACCGGTGTGCCGTCCTCGTCACCAGCCGGGTCCGGCTCACCGGCCTGCCCGGGGCGCACCGCGTCGAGCTGGACGTGATGAGCACCGAGCACGCCCTGGAGCTGCTGGCCCGCGTCGTCGGCGCGGACCGGGTGCGGTGCGAGGAGGCCGCGGCGCAGGCGCTGATCCGGACCGTGGGCGGACTGCCGCTCGCGCTGCGGATCGTCGCGGCCCGGCTGGCGGCGCGCCCCCACTGGACGCTGGCGTCCATGGTGCACCGCCTCGCCAACGAGCGGGGCCGCCTGGACGAGCTCACCCACGGCGAGATGACGATGCGCGCCAGTCTCTGCCTCACCCATGACGGGCTGGCGCAGGAGGATCGGCGACTGCTGCGGCTGCTGAGCCTGGCGAAGGGACCGACGCTGCCCGGCTGGCTGGCCGGGGCCCTGCTGGACGACCGCCGGCCCTTCCCGTCCGACCTGCTGGAACCGCTGGTGGACGTCCAGATGCTGGACGTCGTCGGCGTCGAGTCCACCGGCGGGTTCCGCTACCGCTTCCACGAGATCATCCGGGTGTTCGCGCGCGAACAGCTCGCGGCGCACGACGAGCCGGCGGTGCGTTCGCAGGCCCTCGCGCGCATGTTGGGCGGCTGGATGTCCCTGGCCGAGCAGGCCCACCGGCGCATCTACGGCGGCGACTTCACCGTCCTGCACGGCGGCGCGCCCCGCTGGGAGCCGCCCGCGAGCTGTGTGGACGAGCTGCTGGTGGACCCGCTGGAGTGGCTCGACAGCGAGCAGGCGAACCTGGTCCAGGCCGTCGAGCACGCCGCCGAACACGGGATGCACGAGCTGTGCTGGGACCTGGCGACGACGCTGACGACCCTGTTCGAGGGGCGCGGCTACTTCGACGAGTGGGAGCGTACGCACCAACTCGCCCTGTCCGCCGTGCGATCGGCCGGTAATGCGCGCGGCACGGCGGCCCTGCTCGGCTCCCTCGGCGTGCTGTACCTCGGCCGCAGCCAGCTGGCGGAGTCCCACACCTCGCTCACCACGGCGCTCGACCTGTTCCGGGAACTGGACGACCGACAGGGATTGGCGCTGTGCCACCGCGACCTCGCACTGCTGGAGCGGATGCGGGGCGACGAGGAGTCGGCGCTGTCGTTGTACGACCGGGCGCTGCGGGATTTCGACCGGGTCGGCGACGTGGTGGGGCGGGCCATCGTGCTGACGCAGAGCGCGCACATCTGGATGCGGCGCGGACAGACGGCGACCGCCCAGGGCCGGCTGGACGAGGCCCTCGGGATCTACCGCTCGGTGGGATACACGGGCGGTCAGGCCAGGACCCTGCGCCGGGCGGGACAGTTGCAGCAGTCCCAGGGTGAACACGAGCAAGCGGTAAGGACGTTCACCGAGGTGCTGGAGCTGTGCCGGGACAGCGGGGACGTGATCGGCGAGGGCCACCTGCTGCGCGATCTGGGTGCCGCGCACGCCGAGATGGGTCGGGGCGAGGCCGCGCGGGGCTTCTACGCGCAGGCGCTGTCGGTGCGGGAGCAGATCATGGACCAGGGAGGGGCCGCGGTCATCCGGCTCGATCTGGCCAGGTTGCTGGCGGCGAGCGGCGGGGCCGGCGAGCGCTCGCGCTCGCGGGAGCTGCTGGAGAGTGCCGTACGGGCCTTCCGGGAGCGGCGGATGCAGACCGAACTCGCCGAGGCCGAGCGGATGCTGGGCACCCGTACGGTCGTGGTGCGCGCACCGGCGACGGAGACCGCCGCCGGGGTCTGACGACCCCCTGGTGCGGGGGTCAGTCCCACGGGTTGGTCTGGCCGGTCGCGGTCGGCGACGGCGAGGTCTGGGGGGCGCTCACACCGGTCGTGGCGGCCGGGGCGGTGGAGGCGTTGTCGGCCTGGGCGACCTGCGTGCCGAGCACGGCGGCTCCGGCGATGGCGGCGGTCACCAGGGCGGCGCGGAGGGCGTGGGTGAGGTTCATGTCGGATCCTTCAGTCGGTGCGCTCCGGCCGTCCGGGGCGCTTCGTTCTTTCTGGACACCAACGTAGGAACAGCGGGAATCCCCGCACCGGCCCCGCTCCTATCGCCGCGTTATCACGGACCGCTCGCACGACGCCCGGGTCGCGATAGCGGAACGCCGGAGGCGACGGGGGACAGCGACGGCGATAGCGCGCCGCCGCGACCGCCGGCGGGGGCCGTCCGTAGCGGGATGCCCGTGGGATAGCGCGCTGCCGACGATGGGAGCAGGAACCAGGCCACGTCCCTCAGGCCCCGCCGTTCCCCCACCGTCTTCGCCGGGAGCGCCCATGACCGCGCAGTCGCACGCAATGCCCCTGATCAGAGCCACCGAGCCCGTACCGGCACCGCCCGGGCCCGTGTCGGTGTCTGCCGAGTCCTCGCAGGTGGGTGCCTTGATACGGGCGCACCGGCTGCGGATCGGACTCACCCAGCGGGAACTGGCCGACCTCTCCACGATCAGTGTGCGGGCCATCCGCGATCTGGAGCAGGGCAAGGCGAGACGCCCCCGTACCGAGACCGTGCGGCTGATGGCCGACGCGCTGCGGCTGGGACCTCGGGCCCGTACGGCGCTGGAGGCCGCGGCGCAGCAGGGCCGGGCCGGCGCGCACGGCCTGGCCGAACCTCCGGCTCCGCCGACCGCCCTGCACGCGGTGGTGGGCCGCGAGGCGGAAATCGCGGTGCTGACGGGCGAGTTGGGCTCGGGGGCCGAGCGGCTGGTGCACGTGGTGGGGCTGACGGGGGCGGGCAAGACCCGGCTGGTGCTGGAGGTCGCGGACCGGCTGCACGCGACGGGGATGCCGGTGCTGTGGCACACCTTCCAGGGGGCGAGCACCGACCATCTCGGCCCGGACGAGGGCCCCTGGTCGGCGCGGGTCGCGGCGGCGGCCTCGGCGCTGGCCCCTACGGCGCCCGGGGGCCCGGTGGCCGGGGACGGGGGCGGGGACCCGATGGTCGGGCTGGCCGAACTGCTGGGCGAGCGACCTGCGTTGCTGGTGCTGGACGGGGTGCCGGCCGGGGCGCCGCGGTTCGAGCGGCTCACCGGTCTGCTGCGCTCCTGCCCCGGACTGCGCCTGCTCGTCACCTCCGACCAGCCGTGGCGGATACCGGGCGAGCGGATCTTCCTGCTGTCCCCGCTGGAGGTACCGGCCGAGGACCCCGCCGAAGACGCCACCGAAGACGCCGTCGCGAACGCCGACCAGGACACCGACCAGGACACCGACCGGCTCGCGGCGCCGGCCTCCGTACGGGTCTTCCTCGCCCATCTGCGTCGGGTCCGGCCCGAGTTCGTCCCCGGTCCGGTCGACCTGCGCCACGCGGCACGGGTATGCCGTGGCCTCGACGGGCATCCGGGGGCGCTGGCCGCCGCCGCGTCGTGGTTGGTGGTGTGCGACCTCCCGACCCTGTGCCACAGCCTCGACGCGGACCCCACGGCGCTGCTCGACCACCTCGGCGGGGGTGAAGGGGCCGAGGATTTCCGCCGGGCGTTGCGCCTGCGCCTCGACCGGTTGCCCGAGGACGCGTCGGCGCTGTTGGGTGCCCTGTGCGCCGGCCCGGCCGGCTGCTTCGAGCTCGCCGACATCACCGCGCTGACCGGGCGGAGCCTGCCGGAGTGCGGCCGGATGCTGCGGGAGCTGCTGCTGGCCGGCGCCGTCCGGGCCACCCACGAGGGCGGCGGCTCCCGGTTCCGCGTCCTCGGTCTGGTGCGCGCCGTATGCCGGGGGCGGGCCGTGACTGCCGCCCGCGCGTGAACTGCTGCCGGAGTGCCGGAGCAACTGCCGCAGGGGCCGCCGGCCCGCGGGTTGGATGACGTAGGGCCGCAAGGACGGCCGCGGCCACGCACCCGGCCACCGGCCCACCCGGCCCCACCACCCGCGCTCCCCTCCCCTTTCCTTCCCTCCCCCTCACCTGATCACCGCCGCAGCACCGATTCCGAGGAGTCTCCGCATGTCCCCCACCGCGTCCCCGCAGGGCACCGCACACCGGCCGGCCGCTGTGCGGCTGCCCCTGTCGGCGGCGCAGCGCGACATCTGGATGGCCCACGGCCTCGACGCGTCGGGCTGCCGATACAACATCGGGGAGTACCGGGAGATCGTGGGCGCCCTCGATCCGGAGCTCTTGTCCCGCTGCTGGTACCAACTGGCGCGCGAGGCGGACGTCCTGCGCATCCGGGGCACCGGATCGGACGAGGACGGCGGCCTGTGGCAGGAACTGTGGGCGGAACCGGGCGAGCGGGCACTGCGGTTGCTCGACCTCGGCGGCGAGGAGGACCCGGCCGAGGCGGCGCGCGCCTGGATGCGGGGCGAACTGGGGCGGCCGTTCGACCTGGCGGCCGGTTGGCTGACCCGGCACGTCCTGATCAGGGCGGGTAGGACCGCGGCGGGCGAGGACCGGTGGTTCTACTTCCACGCCTTCCACCACCTGGCCATCGACGGCATGGGCGTGGCACTGCTCGACCAGCGCCTGGTGGAGCTCTACGAGCGGGCGTCGGCGGGGGAACCGTGGGGGCCGAGTCCCTTCGGGGCGCTGGCCGAGGTACTGGCGGAGGACGAGGCCTACCAGGCGTCAGCGGAAGGGGCGGCGGACCGCGCGCACTGGGCGGCCCATCTCGCCGGCCTGCCGCCCACTCCCCGCCTCGGCGAGGGCCGCACCGGTGGTACGGCATTCGGCGGACTGCCGTTCGTACGACGCACGGTGGTGCTGGACCCGGCGCGGGCGGACCGGCTGAAGGAGGTGGCACGCGCCCACCGGACGCCGTGGACCATGCTGGTGATCACGCTGGTGGCGGCGTACGTGCACCGGGTCGGCGCGAGCCCCGAGTTGGCGCTCGGCCTCCCGGTGACCGGCCGCCGAACCGAACTCGCGCGCCGTACGCCGGGCATGCTCTCGAACGTCGTGCCCCTGCGGCTGCGGGTGGACGCGGAGGCGACGCCGGCCGGTCTGCTGGCCGCGGTGGTCGCCGAGACGCGGCAGGGCCTGCGGCACCAGCGCACGCGGTACGAGGACGTCTGCCGTGACCTGGGTCTGGCGGAGACGGACCGGCGGATCACGGCGCCGCTGGTCAACATCATGGCGTTCACGCCCGGCATGCGGTTCTGCGGGTTTCCCACGACGCAGCACAACTTGAGCAACGGGCCGGTGGAGGACCTGGCGGTCGGCGTCTACGACCTCGGGCCGGAGGGCGGGTTGCGCGTCGACTTCGACGCGGCGCCGGAGGTGTGCGACATCGCGGCGGTCGCGAGCCACCAGGACCGGTTCGTACGGTTCGCGGAGCAGGTCCTCGACCACTTCGAACTCCCGTTGTCGGAGATCGAGGTGTTGGGTGAGGTCGAGCGGCGGCAGGTGCTGGAGGAGTGGACGGGCATCCGCCGCGACATCGGGGAGCGGACGCTGACGGACCGCTTCGAGGAGCAGGCCCGACTCCGCCCCCAAGCCCCGGCGGTCATCTTCGAGGGACGGGAACTGTCCTACGGCGAGCTGAACGCCCGCGCCAACCGACTCGCCCGGCACCTCGCCCAGACCGGCCTGGGCCGCGGTGACCTCGCCGGAATCCTGCTCGACCGCGGACTCGACTTCGCCGTCGCCCTCCTCGCCGTGATCAAGACCGGCGCCGGCTACGCCCTCCTGGACCCCGAATTCCCCGACGGACGCCTGACCGCCACCGCGGCCGACGCGGGACTCCGGCTACTGGTGACGGACGGGAAGCACCGGGCCAGGGTGACGGGCCCGTGGCACACGGTGGCGCTCGACGCGGAGGGGCTCGACGCGGAGGGGGAGGTGATCGCGGGCCGCGAAGCGGGCGACCTGGGTGTCGTTCTCTCATCGGACGATGTGGCGTGCGTGATGTTCACCTCCGGATCCACCGGCAAACCCAAGGGCATCCTCTCCTCCCACCGGAACCTGGTCTCCACCCTCACC
>NZ_JBHVYA010000024.1:0-80882 GCF_042881255.1 Streptomyces sp. NPDC058279
CCGCGATCTCCCACAACCCGTCCGGAACAATCCAACTCCACGTACCCCGCCCCATAGCAAGGCCAACGATGCCCCACCACATAGGACACGGTCTATGTCCAGGCCAACTTCTCCGTAGCGGGCAAGTACAGATTCAGCTGCACCCAGGACTTCCTCCATATCGGGTAGCCGAGGTCAGCAGCACGAACAGGCGGGTGCGGCCGCGCGTGGAGTGCTCCTCTTCGCCGGTGGCCCGATAGGAAAGGCACATGACGCCGTCCTGGTGGCTGCGGCAGTTCCCGACCCCCACATGCCGTCCGCGCTCAGGTGGACCTTATTGACTTCAGCTCGTTGGGGTGAACTGTTGCGAAGTCCCTGCTGGGTGCGGGTGGGTGGCTGTATCCGTGATGTGTGAGATATGCGGATGGGGGCGGGCTGACTCCGGCGGGACGTCAGCGGCGCGAGACGGTACGGATGCAGGCGGCTGAACTGTTCGAGCGGCAGATCAAGCCGTCGGAGGTGGCCCGCCAGCTTCGGGTGAGCGTGAAATCGGCTTACCTGTGGCAGCAGTTGTGGCGAGACGGCGGTGTTCAAGCTCTGACCTCGCGCGGTCCGAATGGGTCTCGGTGCCGGCTGTCCCCGTACTGCCTGGAGAAACTGGCAGGGTTTTGGAGGAGGGGCCTGCCGCTCACGGGTGGGTGGAGGACCAGGTGTGGACCGCGTCAAGGGTGGCCACGCTGATCGGCCGGAAGTTCCATGTCCCCTACAGCGTCTCGGGTGCCACCCGGTTGATGCACCGGCTCGGCTTCTCCCCACAGGTGCCCGCGCGGCGGGTCGCCGAGCGCGACGAGCAGGCCGTGAGGGTGTGGCGGGAGGCGACCTGGGCGGAGGTAAAAGGGCTCGGGCGGCCTGCGGGGGCTACGTCTGCTTCGAGGACGAGGCCGGGTTCACCCGCAGGCCGCCCCGGGGACGGACCTGGGGCCGACGGGGCATCACGCCGGTCGTGACCGTCAGCGGCAGGCGTTCGGGCGGCTGTCGGTGGCCGGGCTGATCGCGATGCGGCCGGGTTCCCGGACCTGGCCGTGTCACCGCCTGCGGACCCACCCCGCGGGCAAAGGAACACGCCGCAGCATGAGCGAGCGGGATTTCATCGCCCTCGTCGACGGCGCCCACCAGCTGGTCAGAGCACCGATCGTGCTGGTCTGGGACCGCCTGAACACCCATGTCTCCCGCAAGATGCGAGAACTCGTCGCCGAGCGCAAGTGGCTGACCGTGTTCCTGCTGCCCGCCTACTCACCCGACCTCAACCCCGTCGAGTGGGTGTGGGCACACGTCAAACGAAGCCTCGCCAACCTCGCCGTCATGGCCCTGGACCGACTCGAAACCCTGGTCCGAAACCGCCTTAAACGCCTTCAATACCGACCCCATACCCTCGACGGCTTCATAGCCGGCACCGGCCTCACCCTCGACGACTCAACGTCACCTTGAAGAGCCGAGGTCAGTAGTCGTGAACCCGCCGCGCGAGCGGCCCAGGCCCTCACCTCCCGCACCACCTCCACCAGGCGGGCGTGCAGACTCTGCCACGGCGTTTCGTCCTGATGTTCTGACCCTTCGGCCCCCTTTGAGGCGGGCGCCGGCGGCGGGTCGGTGCGGGCACCCGCCGCATGCTGGTGCGCCCGCACGATGGTGGAGTCGACCGAGACGCCCCAGTCGATCTCACCCGCCGCGTCCGCCGCCGCCTGGACCTGCTGAAACAGACGCTCCCATGGCGGTTCGGGCCGTGGACTGTTTTCCACGGCCCGAACCGTTCGGGCAGGTCACGCCACTGCACCCCGGTCCGTACCCGGGACCGATCAATGTCCGGATTCGCCGGCTGATGGATGAGCTCAAAGACGAGGCATGCGCGGAGGAGTACCGGAGGCTGCTGATCGCCTGGGCCGAGGCAACGCGCGGCGCGGCCACCGCAGGGGTTACGCGGTGGTTGTGTCCTGGCTGCCGGTGTGCGCGACGAGGGCGTGGGCGGCGGTGGGGTGGGCGGGCAGCAGGGTGTTCAACCCGGTGAGGTCGAGCATTCGCTCGAGGCGGTCGGGGACGGCGGCGAGGACCAGGGTGCCGTCGGCGGTCTTGGCGCAGCGGAAGATGCCGACCAGGGCGTTGAAGCCGGAGGAGTCGCAGAAGGTGACGGCGGCGAGGTCCAGGATCAGGTGCCGGTGGCCTTGTTCGATCAGGGCCAGTGCTTGTGCGCGCAGGTGGGGGGCGGTGGCCATGTCGAGTTCCCCGGCGACGTGGGCCACGGCGAGGTCGCCTTCGGTGTGCTGTGCGGTGAGGCGGAAGTCGGTCACGATCTGCTCTCCGGCATCTCGCCGGCGGGGGCGATGGTGTGGGCGGTGGCGGTCGCGGTGAGGCCGTCCGCGATGTCGGCGAGGGGGACGGACAGGGCCAGCAGGGCGACGTCGTCACCGGCCCCGTGGGGCATGGCATTGATGAGGTCGACGGTGTCCCCTATGACCGCCGCCGCGCTGACGGGCCCGGTGCGCGCGGCGAGGAAACGGGTCAGGCCCTCCTCTCCGATCATTTCACCGCCAAGGGTGCGGGCCTCGGTCAGCCCGTCGGTGTAGAGGAGCAGTCCTTCGCCCGGGGCGAGGTGGATGCTGTGGGAGGCGAAGCGTGCGCCATCGAGCGCGCCGATGAGCATGCCGCCCTGGGGGTGCACCGCTTCGACTGTCCCGTGACCGCGCAGGTGGTAGGCCGGGGGGTGCCCGCCGGTGGCCACCGTGACGGTGAACCCTTCCCTCTCGTGCGGCTCAAGGACACCGAAGACGGCGGTGCAAAACCGGGTGCCGACGGCCGGGTCGAGCAGCAGCGCCGTGTTCAGCGAGGTGAGGACCTTGTGGGGGTCCGGGTCGATCAGAGCGGCGGCGCGCAGGGTGTAGCGGGTCAGGGAGGTGACGGTGGCGGCTTCGGGGCCCTTGCCGCACACGTCCCCGAGGAAGAACGCCCATCTCTTGCCGTCGAGGGGGAAGACGTCGTAGAAGTCACCGCCCACGTTCTGCGGGGACGCCGTGGCGTAGTGGCAGGCCAGCTCCAGCCCCGGCACCGCCGGAAGCGCCGGCGGCAGCAGAGTGCGCTGAAGGGTCGAGGCGAACGCCTGAATGGCGGCGGTGTCGCGCTCCGCGCGCTCGCGGGCCTCCTCCTGCTCGACGCGCCGCTCCTGCTCGACGCGCAGGGCGTTCAAGGCCGCCAGGCGCATCTCCATCTCGTCCAGCACGATCGCGGCCAGGTCCGCGAGGGTAGCGGTGTCGTCCTCGGTGATCAGGCGGGGCTTGGTGTCAAGAATGTTCACGGTGCCCAGCCGGTGCCCGTCGTGCGTGACGATCGGAGCCGCGGCATAGAAACGGACGCCCATCGGCCCGGTGACCAGGCCGTTGTTGAAGGCGACGGGGTCGGTGAGTGTGTCCGGGATCACCAGGGTTTCATCGGCGAGGATCGCCGAACCGCACAGGCCCGGCTCCCGGCCGATCTCGCTCACGCCCTCCAGACCGTAGGCAGCCTTGAACCAAATCCGGTCCTCATCCACGATCGTCACGCTCGCCACCGGCACCTTGAACAGCCGGGCCGCCATCGCCGCGACACGGTCGAACGCACCGTCCGGAGGGGTGTCGAGGATGTCGTAGCGGCGCACCGCGTCCATCCGGGCCGCTTCTTCCACGGCACTGAGCGTTAGCCGGCCCGGTGTGTCTTCCGGGCCGGTCGCGTGTCCCGCTTGCGGCATCGTTTGCCTTTCCTTGCCGCGCCGGCCTTGGTGGCCAACGACTGTCGCAGCCTAGACCGGCCCCCGGTCGTCAAGAAACCTGAGCCGGACAGGATGGCACAGACAGCGGACCGCCCTGTCCGAGAACTACCCGCCGCACTTCGAACTCCCGAGGGCATCCCGGACCTGGCGCTACTGGTGCCCGAGGAGGCGAGCGCGCTTAGCACGCTCACCGCCGCCGAGCAGGTCCGGGCGATGACCGGGATGGGCTCGGGCAGGCAGGACGGCGTCGAGGTGACGATCCCCGCAACGGCCCGGTACGACTGCGGCGGCCTGGTCCCGGTGTCCTGGCGCACCGAGCTGTCGGCCCGGTGATGGAGTGGCACCCCGGCGGCGGAATCCGCTGCACCGAGCTGACCCGCCGCCGTACCGGCGTCACGACGACGGCCGCCCCCGTCAGCGCCCGGTGAGCCGGCAGCACGGGTGCCACCGGGCGGACAACGGGGGCGTACCCATGGTCGCGCGGCGGACCTCGTTCAAGCCCTGCTGAACGCCGTGCGACAAACGCGCTAAGACCGTGTCCTATGTGGTGAGGCGGACGAGTCGTTTGTAGCAGCAGAGGGCGGCGGCGAGGCCGAGAAAGGCCAGGTAGTTGCGGGGGTTTCGTTCGTAGCGGTGGTTGAGTCGGCGGTAGCCGGTCAGCCACGACATGGTCCGCTCAATCACCCACCGGCGTCGCCCGAGCCGTTCGCTGGACTCGATGCCCTTGCGGGCGATGCGTACGCCGATCCGCTTGGATCGCCACCATCTATGGCATGAGCGTGATGGTGCTGGAGTTCGACCTAGCCCGGCCGCGCATGAGGTTCCGAGTCATGGTGATACCCACCCCAGTCGGTCCGTGGCGCATCCACGTGCGGATCGCGACAACCGTGACCCAACCCGCTCTCCCTCGCCTGCTCCAGGCGGTGGAACCATGGACTGCGCGGCTGATCCAGCGGCTGGCCCTGATGGTGAACGTCAACGACTTCAACGCCGACCTGGCGACACTCCACTACCAGGAATACCAGGCCCAGCCGCGCCTGGTAGCAGCCGATCAGCATATCGGCAAATACCGCAAATGGGCTGAACGGTTCTACGAACGCCCCGAAGAGCCTCGCTGAGCCCCGCTGCTGACCTGCTGCTCGGGAGACCGGCACGGCCACCAAATGATGCCGCGCAGCGGCACACCGGCGTAGGCGGGTACGCCGACGGCGGTCGCGACGCCGGGCGCCGGCCCCCTGACAGCGGCCGCACGCTGACGACACCTGGAGTCCGACCCACCACGTCAGTGGGACAAACGACAAGCTGTACGTGATGTACCGCCGCTGAGTGAAGGGCATACGCAAACGGCTCCCCTCTCCGACGGCGGAGCCGTTTCGTATACCCGAAGACTGCAGCGCACAGCCCGGCACGATTCGGCCTTCCCCTCGGACGGTGGAGGGGTGGCCGATTTCGGTGTCGGGCTGTGTGCTGCGGCTGGTTCACATGGCGGTCCGGGGTGACGGCGTGAAGTGCGCCGGGTCCGGGGGCCGGGTGTTGTCAGTATTCGCCGTGCTGCTGGCCCTTGTAGTGGTCGTCCTTGTGTCCGCTGGCGTTGATGCAGGTGTTGCCGAAGGCGGGGTTGAGGAGGCCGACGACGTTGACGGTGTTGCCGCAGAGGTTGACGGGGATGTGGATGGGGACCTGGACGACGTTGCCGGACAGGACGCCGGGGGAGCCGATGGCTGCGCCTTCGGCGGTGGCGTCGGCGGCGGCGATGCCGGCGCCGCCTGCCAGGACGGCGCCGGCGGCGGCGGTGGCGGCTACGGCCTTGGCGATTCGGAACATCAACATTCTCCTTGAACTCACTGTTTGTCGGGGGATGCAGCTCGGGCGACGCACCCCCCAACCGTCCGAACCGTCCGCCCGTTACGGGCACTGGGCCGAACCGGTGACCGGATTAATGCGGCCGGTGAACCGTCCGATCTCGCACGCCTGCGCCGGTCACCCCGTCACGACACCCGGGCCGCCTGTCCCGGATCGTGGCGGGATACGAGGGCCGGGAGTGGCGGTGTCAGCTTCGGGTGTCAACGTGCCCGGTTCGATGTCACGCAGGATGCCGAACGTTGTGCTTGTGGTGCGGGGCGCCGGCCGGCTGCGGTTACGGTCGGGCGCAGTCCGCGCCGATAGGGCGTGCGCGGGCGAGGCCCGGTGACCAGAGCGCTCTGGGGTGGTAGTACCGGGCCGCCCCAACACCAGTCGAGGAAGCCCGGCGGATCAACGCCGCGTACGCCGAGTCGGCGAAGCCGCCGACCACGCCTGAGACGGTCGGGAGATCTTCCCCGAAGGCTATTGAGCCGCAGCGAGGAGCGTGCCCAACGGGCGGCGACGTCTGTGGGTCGGGGAGGTCTCGCCCGAGAAGATCCTCCCTGCTCCGAGGCGGCGACGTGACGGCGAGCCTCGGAGCAGGAAGTGGTGACGCACAGCCACCCCTCCGGGGGCGACCGGAGTCCCCACCAGCCAACCGCATCCACTCCCGCCTCGCGGGCGCACCACGCCGGCGGCGCGCCTTCGGTTACTCGAACGCCCGCTGTCGCGGGTCCCATGTGGCGCCCGGAGGACGGTGGAGGCGCTGCTCGCAGAGTCGGGATTCCGGCGAGTCGGAGTGCTTGGGATTCGCCGTCATCGACGTCGTGGTGCCGCCTGCGGCCGGGAGCAGGGTGAGGCGTGCGTTGGCTTCGGTGCTGGAGAATGTGAGGCGAATGGGGTTTCCGCTCCCTGGCGGACCTGCTCCTGGAAGCCGTCCTGACCGCAGGGGCCGACGAAGGTGGCCGCGCTCGGCCGCCGTCTGACCTGCCCGCGCTCCTTGACCGGCACGTGCCCCTGGGCCCGGACCAGGCCGCGGTACGCCTCGGCGTCCGCCGGGTCGACTCCAGGTGGGGTGCTCTACGCCGTCCGGGGGCAGCTCGACGTGCCGTGCCCCGGCATCCCGCCGCCTTCCCGTTCCCGGTACTGCGCGAGGGGCCCGGATGCCCGTTTCGAAGGCGGCTGCGCCCCGGCCGGATGGCGGCAGGAAAACCTCAGTGACCGCTCGGACAAGTCCTGGCTCAGGGACCGACGTACTCGTACACGCCCCCGTGAGGGTGTCGCAGCACCGCTCGGTGACCGTTGGGGGTGGGCTGCGCAGGCATTACCACCGTGGCGCCGGCGGTGACCGCTTCGTCGACGGCTGCGGTCAGATCTGCGACCGTCAGGGTGGCGCTCACCCCGGCGACCTTCTGCACTGCCTCGTCCGGACCGCAGAACAGCAGGAAGGACCCGACACTCGCCAGGTGCACACCGGCTAAGGCGAAGCGGTCGGCCGTGCGGCCCGTCAGTCGCTCGTAAAAGGGGATGGCCGCGTCCAGGTCGTCAACGCGCTGTCGTGCGATCACCGAGTCGATCTTCATCGGCATGCCGGAACTCCTCGTCTGCGTTGGGGGCTTCGTTCAACAATGTCAGGCTTGTCACCGTCATCGTTTCGACCCGGTGTGGCAGGCCCGGCCCAGGGCCGCGCCTGCCACACCGGTCCGGGTCTGTGAACGGTCAGCCGTCGTCACGACCTGCGCGACTGCGCTCGCGCAGCGAGATGCGGTTGCCGTCCGGGTCCACCGTCTCGATGCGGACGCCGAAGCCGTAGTCCACTGGCTCCGGCTCGTCGAAGGTCACACCCCGGTCGCGGAACACCTTGAAGTCCGCGCGCAGGTCGTCCGACTCGAGAATGACCGGGCCGGGCGTTGCGCCCGGCTCGGCCGGCTGGCCGGCGGCCGGGGCGTGCGCCCACAGGAGGATCTCGACGGGACTGCCGGGGACGCCCACGGTGAGGAAACGCCCGCCCGGATTCGGGAAGTCGACGCGCTTCTCCAGGCCCAGCTGCTCGGTGTAGAACCGCAGCGCGCGGTCCTGGTCGGTGACGTACAGCGTCACGTACATGACGTTGGTCAGCATGGAGTGGTCCTTCCACCTGTCGCTCTCTGTCATCTCCCTGACGGCCCCCGGCAGGAGAATGTGACGGATGGACGGAGGGAATCTGCCGATCGACGGCTACGAGGCTTACTGCTGAGGTGGCCGCCACGTTCACGGACGTTCCAGCCCCCGCGGCGCAGGTCGGTCGCGGGTTACCCGCGTTAGTGCAGGGCGCGGGTCAAGTCCCGATCAGCGGCGTCTCCTGCTCCCTACCCGCTGGGGTTACGGCCGCGCCTCTGCTTCTTGCTCTGCGTCCGTCCGCGCCTGCGACTCCGCGCGGGCCGGCTCCGCGGTCCCCGCAGCCGGCTCGTGACACGTCCGCGCGGCCCGCAGAGTCAGCGCGGAGGCGGCGACCAGGCCCACCACCGCGATGCCCGCACCGGACAGGCGCAGCGCGCCGACCGCGATGAGTACGGCGGCCAGAGCAGCCCGGCTACCCCGAAGCAGACGACCGACACGGCCGTCGGGGCGTTCAGGCCCAAGGGGAGCATCAGCGCACCGAAGCCGATGACGATGCCGACCATGGTGGGCCACAACCGCCATCGGCTGAGGAAGCCGGTGATCACCGAACCCAGCACCGCGCCGATGCCGAAGGCCGTGTAGAACGCCGCCAGCACACCGGCCGAGGCGCCCAGATCGTCCGACACGTGCAATGGGAGCGCCACGTACACGGGGCCGAAGCGGAAGAAGAACGCGAAGCTCAGGGCGAGGAGGCCGGAGAGCGCCGGGCTGCGTCGGATCACCGCGAAACCGGCCGACCGCGAGGCCGTGTAGTTCTCGGGCTCCGGGACCGCGTCTTTGGGGACGGCTACCAGGAAGGTCACTGTCAGGACGAGGAACGTCGTCGCGTCCACGGCCAGTACTGTCGCCGGGCCCCCGAATGCGATCAGCAGCGTGGCCAGCGGCGGCCCCACCACCGTGGCGATCGACCCCACACCCGACAGCACGGCGTTGCCCGCCAGGTGGTCGCGCCTTGGCAGCGCCCTGGCGATCAGCGTGTAGACACCCGCCTGACCCCAGGAATGCAGCACGGAGGAGACCGCCAGCAGCGCGACGTACCCCTCAATGCCGAGTGCACCAAAGGCGTGCAGCACCGGGATGACCCCCAGCGCTCCCGCCCGCAACACCGCGTCGCAGCCAGCCAGTTGGCTGGGCGGCCGGTGGAACAGGAAGCGACCGAGCAGCAGCGCGCCCACCGCCCCCGACAGGGTGTAGGCGGCCGCTGCCAGCGCCACCCAGAACCCGCGGTCCACGCCTGGCGCCAGCTCGATCGCCAGCCAGCTCACCGCCACCACGGCCATGCCGTCACCCAGTGACGAGACGGCGAATCCCGGGAGGACCCGCCGCAGCGTCGTGTGACCGATCACCGGCCAGTACGGCGAAGAGCGCATCACACGGCTCAGGTTGGGGTGCACGGGGCTACCTCCACACGTTGACGGAACCTATTCCACGACCCTTCCCCAGGCATCGGCGCGCGAGGTGGCCTTCACCGTTGGGCATAAACGTCACGCCCAGTGCGAACTGAGCCGCTTGGGCACTGTCTGACACGCACATCGACGGCTGTGCTCAAGCGGCGCCCCTTTCGCGAGGCCGGACCCGGTGAGAGTCCGGCCTTTGCGTCTGGATGCATCCGTACGCGGTTGGGGAGGTGTAGAGCGCATGACCAACCGAACCGTCCCCGCAGCTGCAAGAGCTGACCCGGCCGCTGTGGGCGGGCGAGCTGGCCGACGGCGGGTGCAGCAGCTACGACAGGAAATCCCGATCACCACGGCCTGACTGCGCAACCGGCCGTCCCCCTCCTCCATGGGTGATCAACCAGTAGCCGTTTTCGACTCACCTGGTGGACCAACCTGCGCAATACACGCTGTCGCACCAACGGCTGCCGCCCAGGTGAACCCTCGTCTGCAACACACAAAGAGTGAGGCACCCACATTGGGGTGACTCACCTCCCTCCGGCGGCCAGGCAGTGCAACGCCCAAGCGCCTGTTGCCCGCCGGGTTCTTGACCTCGGCCAGGATGCCCCGCGGCGGCAGCGGCTCAAGCCGGGGCCACTGGCCGTTCGTCAGATCCCAACGTCCCACGAGACGTGGGGATGACCGAAAGAGATCCACCTTCGCAACAGGCCATAGCCAGGGTTTAATAAGATGTGATCAGATTATGTGCATTAATGACCACCTGGCTTTGATTCATCCCTGCTTGGGGAGGCTGAGGCGAACAATATCTCGCGGCACTTGGAGGCCTGGTGAACGTAGCGCGATGCATGGCGGTACCGGCCGCAGTGCTTTGCTTCCTGCTCGCTGTTGGGGGCTGCAGTGGAGGCGGGGCAGGCGGGAGTTCGGGCGGGATCGCTGCGTCGGGCGGTGGAGGCTTTGACGATCAGCGTCCGGCCATCCCGGCTGCGCTGATCGGCGACTGGAGCGGCGGCAGTTCCGATGGCTTCGAGTCTTCCGTCTACAGCTTCCGTGAGGACGGTTCGTTCAGCCAGGACATCCTCGGCCAGCGCATCACCGGCCGCTTCGCGGTCAGCGGAAACCAGTTGACGATGTACCCGGCAGGGGGAGCGCCGCTCACGTTCCGGTGGGGTATCGGACAAGATGGCTACCTATACCTCGATGGCGAGAGTTACGTGCGATTCAGGTGATTCCGCCTCCGGCCGGGGATCCGGCTGCCAGCCACTGCTGGAACTCGACGTGCGGAGCAGGCCGACCTGGTGTGACCACTTGAGGAACCGCCGGAGCCTTGGGGGAAGTTGCCCTGGAGACCCAACAGGAATACCAAGTGCCTTCGACCGCCGCCGAACGTCATAACCCAGCGCGCAGATACGGCCAGCAGGCCCACGGCAGCGAGGTCGAGGCCGGGCACCGAGGTAGGCGTAAGCTATTAGAAAACGACATCACCCACCATGCGGTAATCGTGTCGTCGACCTCGCCGCGAAGGTCTGGCAGATCGCGCTGAGGGTGGTCAAACGCAGTGACGACACCAGAGGGTTCGCGGTGCTGCCGAAGGGAGGACGTCGCCACCTCGTACGCCCCGGGGCACACCTCCCGCCAACGGCAACAGCCACGCTCATCTGGCGTCGGTCGGATACATGCTGCCAAATGCCTGGCCGATACCGGAGCCATTGAGAATCACATCAATACGGCGGTGAGGTGGCGCTACGTATTCCGGGGTGATCTCCTCATCGGGTGCTTGATGTTCATTGCCGCCGGGACTTCCGGCCCGTGGAAGCTCTCGCACCGGCCTCCGCGGAGGTGGTGGACCTGATGGCGATGCTGGAGAAGTCCGTCAGCGAGGCCAGAGCCTCCCGCACTGGCGGTGACGCCACCATCCATGATCTGCCCGTCGCGAAGAAGACCACGAAAAAGACCACGAAGAAGATGGCCACGAAGCAGACTCCGGCGAAGAAGACGACCGGCCGCAACCCCGCAGCGCCTGAGGGCCGGGCCCCGCCCTGCGCGGGCTGGGGGTTCGGTTGGGGAAGCATCCAAATCGGCGAGCATCTGATCACCGTCGACCCCGGCCATCCGTGGACCGGCTCGTATCGCCCCGCCCGATGCTCCGATAACGCGGCACCCACCAGCGATGGCCCGGATGTGCGTCTCGAGGCTCCAGCGGGCGCTGCGGCATCCTGTCCACTGTCAACTGCGCGTCTCAACGTGCTCCGTCCTTCGGGCGCGCCGGAAGCGTCCTCTAACCCAGTCGGCGAGACGTCGCATGACGGAGGGGACATCCGCCCTGTGTTTGGCGGTCCAGGGGTCCCTGGCCGCGTCCGCTCTGACACTGCTGCGCTTGTGCACGGTGATTCTCAGTTTCGCGTCGGGGCCGAGGACGGGAAGACCCCGCGCGCCTGGGGGCAGTGTGATCTCGGAGACGTGGTGGTGTGGCTTCGGTAGGAAATGCATCGTCTGCTTAGCAATCGGGTCGAAGCGGTCGTTCTCGCCTTCCACAGTGGACTTCCACGCCGCCCAAGACTTCGGGATGGTCCCGTCCCGAGGGGATTCCATGTCGATGATGAGCCAGTCCCCCCAATCGGGAACTTGCTCAAGGTGGTCGTCGGGGATGAAGGTGCCATTGCGTTCGCTGAGCTTGGACACCTGGAGGGTGAGCGTGTAGCGCATCCGACGTTGATGCGGCGACCCGGCCCGGGCTTTCGATGGCGGCTGCTTGATCGCAGCTCGGCCGGGATTTAGGAGGAATGTGCTGACCAGCGGGACAGAGCAGCGAGATGCGCCGCGGTGACGCTTGATCTCCTCGCTGAGTAGGACCGGGCACCAGTGGTCGGCCCGTTGCTCGCTCATCACGATAGGCAGGCCACGGATCGCGAGGCGAGTGTCGGCCTGCCACCCGGAATCGCCGGGAGCCGCAGGTAGGCCGACCAACTCCATGCCGATCTGCCACCGACCGAAGAGGAATCGCCGCAGATTCTGGTACCCCTCCTCTGAGTTGACCAGCCCGTAGCGGCCGGAGTGTGATCTGTGGACGTACGCCCGATGCGCGCCGCGGACATACGCATTCTCGATGAGCACCAGGCCATCGCTCATCGGCCCGACCGCGTGCCGGGATGCCCCGCGCGCGGCTTCGTAGTCCTTCGAGTTTGTGCCAACCAGGCAGAAGATGTCGGCAGCGGCGAAAACCTTCTCCGGAATCACCTGCGGATCCCACTTGACGGAGGACGGAGGCGTGTCCCCATAGGTTGCGTGAGGGGTGAGGTAGCCGTACATCCTCCCTGGGTCGAAGACGTCCGAGCCCGAGGGCCCGAACGTCCTCTGGAACCAGTCGACCCCCCATGGCCGAAGCGCGATTCCACCATGCGGCGTGCCGTAGGTGAAGAATCTCGCGACCAGTTTTCTCGCGGCGACTCGCGGGGCACCCTGAACAGGTGGTATCGGCCGGCGCTTCATCCGAAGCTTCTCGCGCAGTCTTCTCATCTGTCGCCTCACCGGTCCACGGCGGCGGCCGCCTCCTTCACCAATGGGCAGAAAACAGATCTTCTGCATTATGCAGCGGACGACGAGACCTCCCATGGAGTGAGCCACCAGATGAACCTTCGGCGCGCCCGTCTTTTCCAGGATGAGCATGATCAGGTCATACAGGCCCTCCGTAGCAGTTTCGATGTCAAATCCGTCAGCGGTGGCTTTCCGATGCACCTTCCTGTAGACACGCGCGGCAACGTTCTTATCCGGCGGCTTCACGAAGGTAGTCGCCGCCTGGTCGTAGAACCGGTAGATCCATAGCGACCTCTCCTCCAGCTCGCCAGGCTTCGCCTCGCGGAGGTACCGGCTCTGGTCTCCCTCGACGAGCAGCTCATAGTCCTCATCAATCATCAGGCGTAGTAGCGGCCCTTCGAACTGATGGAACATCGGATCACCGTCTCCGCCGACTCGGACGTGCGTAGCACCGAGGTTGAACCCGTAAAACGGATCGTTCACAGCCTCGTCAATGCCGGATGTCGAGCCTGCGTACCCCCGCACGTAGATGATCGGAAGCCTGTCCATTGCGCTCCTTCGTGTGGAACCAAAGGAATACCCGCCGGGGGGAGGGGTCTCCCGGAGCCGGTGCAGCGTCACTCGTGCGGCCGGACCATCCGGGGCGGGAGCGCGTTTGCGCAGGTAGGCGCGGAATCCTCGTGAGCTGTAGGCCTTGTCGGCGATGACGTGGTCCGGTCGGCAACGGGGCCGGCCCAGGCCGGCGCGGGGCACCCGGATGCGTTCGAGCAGAGGTCGTGCGCAGATGCCGTCGTGTCGTTGGCCGGGAGTCGGCAGTACGGCCAGGGGCCGGCCGCGGCCATCGCAGGCGAGATGGATTTTGGTGGTCAGGCCTCCGCGGGATCGACCGAGGGCGTGATCGTCCGGTTCGTCCGTCCGGTGTTTCCCCCTTTTCGGCCGGTGGCGGCGGCGTGTTGGTGGGCGCGGACGATGGTGGAGTCGATCTGGACCAGCCAGTCGATGTCACCGGTGGCGTCGGCCCGGGCCTGGATCTGTTGCAGGGCCCGGGTGAACACTCCGTCGATGGCATAGCGGCGGAAGCGGGTGTAGACCGACTTCCACGAGCCGTAACGTTCCGGCAGGTCACGCCAGGAAACGCCGGTCCGGATCTTGTAGACCATCCCGTTGACGACCCTGCGGTCCTCCGCGCGAGGACGGCCTCTGCCGGCACTCGGTATCAGCGGGGCCAGCAACTCCCACTCGGCATCGGACAGTTCATGACGACGAATCACGACACCATGATCCATCATCGAACGATCATTTGAAGACGGACCCTAGTACTGCAACGGTCTTTGCTGTGATGGTTTGTTGGTTTCTGGTGGTGTGTGGCCACGTCGTTTGTAGTGGCTCATGCGGGCTTGGAACTGTCGCCGCCGTCGCCAGTGTGACCAGTGCAGGACGTGGTCGATGCCGGGACGTGGCCGTGCGAGTCGGCTGATCAGGCGTCGGAGTTCGGGGAGGGTGAGGGGTATGAGCTGGGAGGATCCGTTTCTGCTTTCCCGGTGTCGAGTTCGCGGGCTCGCAGGACGGTGAGGCAGGCGTGGGCGGCCATGGCCAGGGTCATGTGGCGGTGCCAGCCGTCATAGCGGCGGACCTGGTAGTCGTCCAGGCCGCACTCCTGCTTGGCGGTCTGGAAGCATTCCTCGACCGCCCACCTGCTTCCCGTGACGCGAATGAGCTCATCCAGTGTGCTCTCGGCCGGGCAGTAGGCGATGTAGTACGAGATTTCCTCGGGCCGGCGGACACTTCGGCGGGCGATCACCCAGTGCTGGCGGTCCTCGCGGTGCCAGGGCCGGACCTCGACCCTGGCCCAGTCGTAGACCCTCGGGCCATGGGCACCATAGCCGCAGGAACGACGCTTCCACTTCTGCCGGGGCAACCCGGGGAACAGGTCGTGAACGGGATGGTCCATGGCCCAGCGGGTGACGACTGTGTCGTGGCGGGTGGTGGCCATGACGTGGAAGACATCCGCCCGCTCGAGCTCGGACCGCCAGCCCTTGGAGAAGCCGTAGGCGGCGTCCGCGGTCACCCACCGGAACGGGATCTTCTCGGCGATCGCCCGGCGGACCATGGCCTTGGCGATCACCACTTTCGTTTCGAAAGCGACCGTGTCGTCGATGCCGGCGGCCCGGCATCGGTCGCGGTCGTCCGTCCATGACGTGGGGAGATAGAGGCGGCGGTCGATCAACGTGCGGCCGCGGCTGCCGGCATAGGCGAGGAACACTCCGATCTGGGAGTTCTCCGTCCGGCCGGCGGTTCCGGAGTACTGCCGCTGGACACCGGCCGAGCGGACACCCTTCTTCAGGAACCCGGTGTCGTACACGATCAGCACCGCATCCCGGTCGCCGAGGTGGTCGATGACGTAGTCGCGGACGTCGTCCAAGACCTCGTCCGCGTCCCAGACGATCCGGTTCAACAGCCGGTGGATCCGGTCCGGACCTGCATGCCCTGCCTCCTCGGCAAGCGTCCAGCCGTTCTTCCGCTCCAACGGGGCTATCAGCCCCCGCATATAGGCAAGAGCCGACTCCCGCGGCTCCGACCTCGAGAAACGGTGCACGAACCGCTCATGCAGAGCCTTCAGTTCACCAGCCCACAACCGGGCCTCGGCAAGTTCCCCACCCACGAACTGACCAACGACCGACCTGCCCAACCGTCACGGCAAACACCGTTGCAGTACTAGGCCCCTGGATCCCTGTCTCCTCGACGCGCCCCGCCGGACCGGGCTCCCATCCCTTGGCTTCGTCACTGATTTCGAGGACCCGGGCAGCAGCACAAGGCAACGCCCCTTGCCGTCCTGGCAAGGGGCGTTGCGGGTTGTCAACGGCTGCGGCCCCAGGGAGCATCCCCTCGTCTCCGAAGCGGTGAGTCACCCAAATCGGGGTGACCACCGGCCGCCCTCCACCGGTTGCCGGTACCCGCGGTCCGGTGGAAGGGAGCCCCCTTGGGGGCCCGCGCCGGGCGTTTCGATCAGGGCTGGTGTCGGTGGGTCCGTGAGGTGCACGGCCGATAGCGCACAGTTCCCCGCTGCGCGCTGCGCGCTGCGCCGCGTCCCCAAGCGGCGCACGGCAGCACGATCCACTTCACCGAATTCGTGCCTGAACCGAGTTCAACCGTCGCCGAGAGAGGCCCCGGCATCCACCATCACACTTTCGCGGCAGGCATGGACGGGTCTGTCAGGCCCATGCCGGGGACCATCCGGCCCTGTCTGCGAACCCCGCGATGGAGGCAGCATGAGCTGACCCTTGCCGGAACCCGGGAGAACAAGAAGAGGTGGCGTCGTGAAGGCACTCGTTTTCCAGGGGCCGGGGCGCACTGTGTGGCGGGACGTGCCGGATCCTGCGATCAGGGATCCCGCCGACGTGATCGTGCGCGTGGACGCCACGACCATTTGCGGTACGGACCTGCACATCGTCAAGGGTGACCTACCGGAAGTCGTTCCCGGTCGGGTGCTTGGTCACGAGGCCGTGGGCACAGTGGTGGGGAGCGGCGGTGACGTCCGCTCGGTGCGGTCGGGCGACCGGGTGCTGATCTCTTGCATCTCGTCGTGCGGCCGGTGCCGGTTCTGCCGCGAGCGCCGCTACGGCCAGTGCCGCGGGGGCGGCGGCTGGGTGCTCGGCCACAGCATCGACGGCACCCAGGCCGAATACGTCCGGGTACCGTTCGCCGACCTTTCCGTGTACCCGTTGCCGAGCACGGTCGACAGTGCCGACGCTGTCCTGCTGGCGGACATCTTTCCCACCGCCTACGAAGTGGGAGTATTGAACGGCAACGTGCGGCCCGGGGACACCGTCGTCGTGGTCGGCGCGGGCCCCGTCGGGCTCGCGGCCATCGCCACGGCCCGGCTCTTCTCGCCGGCCCGCATCATCGCCGTGGACCTCGGGCCGTCCCGGCTGGCGAAGGCCCGCGAGTTCGGCGCAGAAGCGACCGTGAGCGCCGCCGAGGAGCCGGAACGGCTGGTGGACGACCTGACCGACGACCTCGGTGCGGATGTCGTCATGGAGGCCGTCGGCTTGCCGGAGGCATTTGAGATGTGCACGCGCATGGTCCGCCCGGGCGGACGGATCGCGAACATCGGCGTCCACGGCAAACCGGCAACCCTGCACCTCGAGGACCTGTGGGCCAAGGACATCACCCTCACCACCGGGCTGGTGGACACCTACTCCACACCGATGCTGCTGCGCATGCTGGCAGCGGGCCGGCTGCCGACATCGTCGCTGCTCACCCATCGCTTCGAGCTGCGTCAGATGCAAGAAGCTTATGAGGTGTTTTCCCACGCGGGGGAGACGGGCGCGCTGAAGGTCGTGCTGGGTGAGTCGCGGCACGACGATCTGGCGGTATCGAACCCATCGAGAACCCAGCGGACGTGAGGGGCATTCCCGGGACCGGTTCTGAACGGGCTCCGGTGGCCGTCGGGCCGCAGCGGCCCGACGGCGGACGGAGCACCCACGGATGTTCGTGGGTACTCCGTCCGCCGTTCCGCACAACCCCGCCGTACGGCGGGTCTTGGGTCATCCAATGCTGACCGCCCCGTTCGTCAGGGGTCGGCCGGGGGTCGAAGCGGTGCTCTCCGGTGAAGCGGTGCTCTCCGGTGTGGGCGGTGCCGGGACCGCCGAGGCCGCGGCTTCGCGGGCGAGGAAGGCCCCCAGTTCGCCGATGGTGCTCATCAGCGGCGCGGGGAAGACGACGGTGGTGTTCTTGTCGACGCCGATCTCCACAAGGCTCTGCAGGTTGCGTAGTTGGAGGGCGAGCGGGTGGGCCATCATGGTGTCGGAGGCGTCACCGAGTGCGGCGGCGGCCAGCGACTCGCCCTCGGCGTTGATGATCTTGGCCCTCTTCTCCCGTTCGGCCTCGGCCTGGCGGGCCATCGCGCGCTTCATGCTGTCGGGCAGCTGGATGTCCTTCAGTTCGACCAGGGTGACCTCCACGCCCCATTCGGCGGTGGTGACATCGAGGATCTCGCGGATGCCGAGGTTGATGCGGTCGGTCTCCGACAGTGTCTCGTCGAGGGTGTGCTGGCCGACGACCTTGCGCAGGGTGGTCTGGGCGATCTGGTTGATGGCCGCGCCCACGTTCTCGATCGCGATGACCGACTTCACCGCATCGACGACACGGAAGTAGGCGACAGCCGATACGTCGACGCTGACGTTGTCCCGGGTGATGATGCCTTGGGACTGGATGGGCATGGTGACGATCCGCAGGGACACCCTGTGCAGGACGTCGGCGAAGGGCACGATGACCCGCAGGCCCGGCGCCCGGGTGCCGACGAGTCGGCCGAAGCGGAACAGCACGCCCTGCTCGTACTGCTTGACGACCTTGACCGCCATGGCGAGTGCGAGCAGGACGAGAACTACGAGGACGACCAGGAGAACGATCAGAACTCCCATGCTAGTGCTCCTCCCGGATAGGACGGCACCCCGCCGGGGTGAGGTCCCGAGTGTGTGGCGGAGCACGGGGATGACCCGGATCCGTCGCGGGCTGCGCACCTGTACGGCTTGGTGCTGCGAGCCTGCCTGTCTCCAGGGTCGCTCTGCCCCGGCCCGCCGGGCAGGGGCCGAACGGTCCACGTTTTCCTGACGCATCCCACCGAGCCCGCTTCGTCACCGGAGGGCGCTGTCGGTACTGCGATCCGGTGGCGTGAGGCGAGAATCGTCGAACCGCGCGGTGAGCCGGTCGGTCACCGCGACGACTCCGTCCAACTGTCCGGCGAGCCGCACGACGATGGCAATCTGGCTGCTCCTCGCCAGCCGGCCGTCCAGGGTGACCATCCCGTCCACGACGCGCACGTCCACCGCGTCGGCGCCGAGACCCATGGTCTCCGCGAGTACGTCCTCGATCACACACCTGCGAATCTCGTGGTCCGGGCGCAGGAAAACACGGAGCAGGTCCCGTCGGGTCACGATGCCGACCAGACGGTCCTCTTCGTCGACGACAGGGAGCCTCCCCACGCCGCGCCGGGTCATGAGCCGGGCGGCCTCCGTGACGTTCTGCTCGGCGTGGACGGTGACGGCCGGCGCTGACATGAGTTCCTGGGCGGTGAGGTCGTCGCGGGCGATGAGATCGGTATGCGAGACGACCCCGATGACGCGATCCTCCTCGTCGACGACCGGAGCTCCGCTGATGTCATGTTCGACGAGCAGCGCGGCCACGTCCGCGAACGGAGTCCGCCCGGCGACCGAGACGACCTCGTCGGTCATCAGGAAGCCGACTTTGGCATGCTTCATGTCCGGCCCTCCTCGGCGTCGGCCGGTGGGCGTGCCTTGCGGAGCGCCCTCACCAGCCACCATCCGCCGTGGCAGCCCGCGAAGCGAGGGCCGAACGGTCCTGTGCCTGGACTGACCGGTCCCGGCGGTGCGCGGTCGACGAAGTGGTGCGTGGCGGGGCAAGGGACCTTCGGTCCCTCGACTGCCCCTGCGGCCCACTCCTCGGGCCGCCCCGGGTGACAGCGTGACCGCACACCCCCGCCGCTGGTCGACAGAGGAGGAAGCCATGAAAGGCCGACCCAACACGTCCAGCCTCGGTTCGGTCGTCGTCGGTGTCGACGGATCGCACACCGCACGGACAGCGGCAGCTGGGCCGCCGCCGAGGCGGCAGCCCGCGGCAACAGCACCCCTCACCTCTGCGGTCTCGGAGCTATTCCGGCAGTTCCCGTCACCACGGAGTACAGCCGCCGGGACCCTGTCTCTGGCCTGCAGCGGGTGGCGGCGTATTAGGGCACCACTGTGGTCACCGCGGCTGCCCGGCAGCCGTGCTCTGCGGGACATCGAGACTTCTTGGTCGTTTTGGGTTCGCGGCGGCTGACGCCACGCACCGACCGGACACCCGGTGGAGTGCCCCGCCGAGGCGGCTGAGCAGGCCCTGGCCTTGATCGTGGGACGACGGGGCAGGGGTGGCGCGGCTACACAGGCATCCGGCTCGGATCCGTCGTGCACGGGGCGATGCATCGCGCGAACTACCCAGTGATCATCACCCCGGGCGGGTGGGCAAGGGCTGGTCCCTCGTTTCGGGACATCAGTCATACCGGATTCACTGCGGTCAGGCCCTCATGCCCGTCACTCCTGACCCTGACCGGCCGGCGGGCGGAGGACTACGCTGAAGGCTGGGCTGTTTGGCAGAGCCCCTCGACGGCGCCGGAGGTGTCCATGGTCGCGGACGATCCCGACGCGGCTGTGAGCCGCATTCCGCAGCGGAGGTTGGACGCGCTCCAGGCACAGATCACTGACGCGCGCGGTACCCGTGATCGGTTGAACGGGCTGCTCGGGGCGGTCATGTCGGTGGGGCGGGAGCTGGACTTGGCCCAGGCGCTGCGTGGGATCGTGGAGGCAGCAGTGGTCCTCGTCGACGCGGAGTACGGTGCGCTGGGTGTGGTGGGGGACGACCAGGGGCTCATCGAGTTCCTTCCCGTGGGCGTCAGCGACCAGCTCCGGGCACGTATCGGGGACCTTCCCAATGGTCACGGACTGCTGGGCGAGTTGATCAGGCATCCGCGGCCGCTGCGCCTGGAAGACCTCTCGGAGCACGTGGCCTCCGCCGGTTTTCCGGAGCACCACCCGCCGATGCGTTCCTTCCTCGGCGTACCGATCCGGATCGGGGACGAGGTGTTCGGCAACCTCTACCTGACGGAGAAGCGCGGCGGTACGGACTTCAATGCGGAAGACGAAGGAGTCTTGTCGACCCTCGCGGTCGCTGCGGGAGTCGCCGTCGACAACGCCCGCCTGTACGAAAAGGTCCGGCTACGGGAGCGTTGGCTGGCGGCCAGTTCCGACTTCACGAGCGCGCTTTTGTCGGGCGCCTCTGAGATCGAGGTGTTGGAGGGCATGCTGGAGCGGGCCCGGGACATCATCTCGGCCGAGATGTGCGTCTTCTACCAGGTGGGGCCCAGCGGCGAACTGCATGGTTCGCTGGCTCTGGGGGAGGGTGCCGAAGCGCACCGGGGGATCGTCCTGCCGGGCAGCGAGGGGATCCTGGCCGGGCTGGTCACGGCACGTGACGAACTGATCACTCTCGCGGATGTGGCCACCGATGTCCGAGTCGCGGCGCAGCCGGACGTCTGGACGGGCTTCGGGCCGGCCGTGGCCGTCACGGTGGGCACCAGGGCGAAGCTGCGGGGGGTGCTGATGCTGGCACGGCGGACCGGGCGGCGGTTGTTCGCCGCGACCGAGGTCGCGCCCTTGCCCGGCTTTGCCGCGCATGCCGCCCTGGCGCTCGAACTGGCCGACCGGCGCCGGGACACCGAGCAGGTGAGCCTCCTCGCGGACCGCACCAGGATCGCCCGCGACCTGCACGACCTCGCGATCCAGCGCCTCTTCGCGACGGGGATGACCCTGCAGAGTGCCCAGCGCTTCGTGAAGCACCCCGAGGCGTCCGAGCGGCTGAGCCGGTCGATCGACGACCTGGACGAGACGATCAAGATCATCCGTTCGACGATCTTCGGACTCCGCGACCATGAGGCAGCGGGCGGCGCCCCGAGACTCCGGGTCCGCGCGGTACGGGCCGTGGGTGAGGCGGCGGCGGTGCTCGGCTTCGTGCCCGCGCTGCGCATGGAGGGGTTGATCGACACCGACGTGCCGGCCCCGGTCGCCGACGATGTGGCCGCTGTCCTGGGCGAGGCCCTGACCAACGTGGCCCGGCATGCGCGAGCGGCGCGGGCGGAGGTCTCCATCATCCTGGCGGACGGCGTGCTGGGCGTGACGGTGAGCGACGACGGAGTGGGTGTCACGAACGGCGGCCGCCGGAGCGGTCTGCGCAACCTCGCGGAGCGCGCCGAGGCCCGCGGGGGCGTGCTGTCCGTCTCGCCGTGCCCGGACGGTGGCGGAACCCGACTGGACTGGCGGATCCCGCTCCACCCCGACCCTCCCCGGTGAGCGACGGTGTCAGCGGCCGGTTTCGTCGTGCTCGCGCACCTCGGCGGCGATGACCGCCGCTTGCACGCGGCGCTCGACCCCCAGTTTGGCGAGCAAGCGTGAGATGTGGTTCTTGACCGTCTTCTCCGAGAGGAAGAGTCGTTTGCCGATCTGACGGTTGGTGAGGCCCTCGCCAACGAGCTCAAGCACGGCGCGCTCGCGCTCGGAGAGGACCGTCAGCCGCTGGTCCTCGGGCGGCTTCCCGGTGGTGGGGTCCCGTAGCGAACGCATCAGGCGTGCCGTCGTCGCAGGGTCGAGCATCGACTGCCCCGTCGCGACCGTCCGGATGGCGGCGACCAGGTCCGATCCTTTGATCTGCTTCAACACGTACCCGGCGGCACCCGCCATGATCGCGTCGAGCAACGCTTCCTCGTCGTCGAAGGACGTCAGCATGAGACAGGCGAGGTCCGGCATCCGCGAGCGCAACTCCCGGCAGACGGTGATGCCGTCGCTGTCGGGCAGCCTCACGTCGAGCACGGCGACGTCCGGCCTCAGGGCGGGCCCACGGGCAAGGGCCTGCGCGGCCGTCGCCGCATCGCCCACCACCTCGATGTCGGGCTCGGCATCCAGCAGGTCGTGCAGCCCCCTGCGGACGACCTCGTGGTCGTCGAGGAGGAATACCCGGGTGGGGGCCGGGGCGGCAGCTGGTGCATCGGACATCCACGCCACACCTTCAGATCGGATACGTCTGGGGACAATTGTCTCAGATGCCGCTTCCGCTGCCGTGGGGCGCGTACAGGTCCAGGAGCCGGATCTGGGCTGAGACGAGCCGGTGCGCGAGCACCTGCCCCACCCAGTGCCACATCGCGAGGGCGACCGCGGGGTCGGCATCCATCAGCGTGCGCACAGCGGCGGCGTCGAACTCGTCGGTGCGTACGGGCGTCATGGCCTCGGCGCCGAAGTGCCAGGTGTAGGGACGGAACAGCCAGGACCAGCCGACGAGCTCGCCGGGACCGACCGTCTCGACCACGGCTGCCTGCCTGCCGGGCACGTGTACGTCCATGCCGACGCTGCCCGACCGGACGACCCAGAACCGGCCGGCGTGCCCGCCCTGGTTGAACAGACGCGCTCCGGCGGGGAAGTTCGCCTCGTGGGCGAGGTCCAGCAGGCTCTCGCGGTGCTCCGGGGACAGGGCGCGGGTGAAGCGGTCGGGGGAGGAGGTGAGCCGGTGGAGGGAAGAGGTGCTCATGGCGGTTCTCCGTTCGGGTCCGTCTCCACCCTCCGCCGGTGGCGGCGGGCCCGGGAAGGGCCGGTCGGTACCCTCCCCGACCCGGACGGCCCCCGCGTACCGTCCTGGGCGGGCGATCAGTAGGGCCAGGACCAGCCGGCGACCTCCGGCAGGTCGGTTCCGTGGAGGCGGATCCAGTCGTGGTGGCGGATCCGCTGGTCGCACATGCTCTGGCGCAGGATCGCCGCGCGGCCGGCGAGTCCGGGGACGCGGTCGATGACGTCCATGACGAGCCGGTACCGGTCGAGGTCGTTGCGGACGACCATGTCGAAGGCTGTGGTGGTCGTTCCCGACTCCTTGTAGCCGCGGACGTGCAGGTTCGGATGGCCGGTCCGGCGGTACGCGAGGCGGTGGATCAGCCACGGATAGCCGTGATAGGCGAAGACGACCGGCTTGTTGGTGGTGAAGAGCGCGTCGTACTCCGTGTCGGTCATCCCGTGCGGATGCTCTTCCCGTGGCATCAAGCGGGCGATGTCGACGACGTTGACCACGCGCACGGCCAGCTCCGGGAGGTGCCGGCGCAGCAGGTCCGTGGCGGCGAGCACCTCCAGAGTCGGCACGTCCCCGGCGCAGGCCAGCACGACGTCGGGCTCGCGCGTGCCGTCGTCCGTTCCGGCCCACGCCCAGATTCCGGCGCCCCGTGCGACGTGCGTTCGCGCTTCGTCCATGGCCAGCCAGTCGTGGCAGGGTTGTTTGCCGGCGACGATCACGTTCACCCGGTCCCGGCTGCGCAGGGCGTGATCAGCCACCGCGAGCAGGGTGTTGGCATCCGGTGGCAGGTAGACACGTACGACGCCGGGGCTCTTGTTGAGGACGTGGTCGACGAAGCCGGGGTCCTGGTGGGAGAAGCCGTTGCTGTCCTGGCGCCAGACGTGCGAGGTGAGCAGGTAGTTGAGAGAGGCGATCGGCGCGCGCCAGCTCAGCTCCCGGGCGCTCTTCAGCCATTTGATGTGCTGGCCGACCATGGAGTCGACGATGTGGGCGAAGGCTTCGTACGTGGAGAACAGGCCGTGGCGGCCGGTGAGGAGGTACCCCTCCAGCCAGCCCTGGCACACGTGCTCGGAAAGGATCTCCATGACCCGGCCGTCCCGGGACAGGTTCTGGTCGGTGGCCTCCGTCATGCCCTGCCATGCCTTGCCCGTGACGTCGTACAGGTCGTCGAGGTGGTTGCTCGCCGTCTCGTCCGGTCCGACGACCCGGAAGTCCCGCCGCCCGGCCGTGTCCCTCATGACCTGCGCGAGGTAGCGGCCCAGGACGCGGGTCGGCTCGTGCAGGGTGCTTCCGGGCTTTTCCACGGGGACGGCCCACGCGTCGAGCGCGGGCAGCGGGAGTGAGCGCAGCAGCCGGCCGCCGTTGGCGTACGGGCTCGCGCCCAGGCGGCGCTCGCCCTCCGGTACGCATGCCAGCACGGAGGACACCGGACGGCCTTCGGCGCCGAAGAGTTCCTCAGGCCGGTAAGAACGCATCCAGCTCTCCAACTGCATCAGATGGTCGGGGTTCTCGCGGACCCCTGAGAGCGGCACCTGGTGTGCGCGCCAGGTGCCCTCGACGGGTTGCCCGTCGACGGTCGCGGGCCCCGTCCAGCCCTTGGGGGTCCGCAGGACGATCATGGGCCAGCGCGCGCACTCACCGCCCGGATCCGTGCCTGCGGCCCGCGCTCTCTGCTGGATGGAGTGGATGCGGTCGAGGGCCTGGTCCACGGCTCTGGCCATGGCCGGGTGGACGAGGGCGGGGTCGCTGCCGGAGACGTAGAGCGGGTCGTGCCCGTAGCCGCTCAGCAGCGCGTCGAGCTCCGCCTCCGGGATCCGCGACAGCACGGTCGGATTGGCGATCTTGTATCCGTTGAGGTGCAGGACCGGCAGCACAGCGCCGTCGTGGACCGGGTCCAGGAACTTGTTGGAGTGCCAGGAGGCGGCCAGTGGCCCCGTCTCCGCCTCGCCATCGCCGATGACGCAGGCCACCAGCAGGCCGGGATGGTCCAAGGCGGCGCCGTACGCGTGGGCCAGCGAGTAGCCGAGCTCGCCCCCCTCGTGAATGGAGCCCGGCGTTTCCGGCGCGACGTGACTCGGAACGCCGCCGGGGAAGGAGAACTGGCGGAACAGCTTGCGCATCCCGTCCGCGTCTCGGCCGATGTCCGGGTATGCCTCGGTGTACGTTCCCTCCAGCCAGGAGTTGGCGAGCACGGCCGCGCCGCCGTGGCCGGGCCCCCATACGCACAGGGCCTCCAGCGAACGCTCCTTGATCACCCGGTTGAGGTGGGTGTGGACGAAGTTCAGGCCGGGTGAGGTGCCCCAGTGGCCGAGCAGTCTGGGCTTGATGTGCTCCGGGCGCAGTGGTTCCGTGAGCAGTGGGTTGTCCAGGAGGTAGATCTGGCCGATCGCGAGATAGTTCGCGGCGCGCCAGTGCGCGTCCAGCTCCGCGATCCGGTACGTGGTCATGAGTACTCCTTCGAACCGCAGGCCGGGGCACGCGTCGGCTGAGCCGATGCTTGCCACCCTGCTCCCACGGGCCCAGAGGCGGGAAGGGCAGGACCGACCCCTGCATGGGGCCGGTCGGCCCCTTCTGCGCCATCGGCGTGGGGCGGAGTGTGGGCAGCCGGTCGTCCGCCGGTCACGTGCCATGGGGGGCGACCGCGGTCGCCACGGTTGAAGGCGGGCTTCGGCGGTACGCCCAGAACGGCGGCTGGTTTGAGACGATACGGGGGCATTGGACCGGTTCAGGAGCGCTGATCCCTAGGAAGCAGGCCAGGTGAACGGAACCGAGACGCGGCATCATCCGGTTGTCGTCGCACACCGTAAGAGCCGTGGCGCCGATGTCCAGCTGCGTATCGCTGATGCGATCACGAAGTTCGCCGGCTCCATGCCGTTCGTCTATCTCCACGCGGCCGCCTTCACCCTCTGGATGCTGTTCGTAGAGGCCAATCCCTGGCCGATGCTGACGCTCGTCGTCTCCCTGGAGGCGATCTTCCTGTCGACGTTCGTAATGATCGGCCAGAACCGGCAGGCGGCGTTCCAGCAGGCGAAGGCCGACCATGACTTCGTCGAGCAGGAGCTGGAACTCAAGACCAATACGGAACTGACCCGCGCCATCCATGCGATGACCACAGAACTCCACCGACGGCTGGTTCCCGAAACGGACCAGAGGAATGGGCCTCTCGCACAGTGAAGGTGCCCGCGGTCCACATTCCGAGGAACCGGGCCGCACGGGTCGGACGGGCCCTGGGAGTGGACCGTCCGGCCCTGGGCACGCGCCGGCAGCGGGTACAGCCTGAGGTAGACGCCCACTGGACGTTCCTGTACCGGCTCCGAACGGCAAGGGAATGACGATCATGGGAAAGACCGCAGCAGATTCGTACCCGAACAAGGTTCCCGCCGCCCGCGGCGACCTCGGGCGGCGCGTGACCGCCCGCCGAGAAGAGCTGGGAATCACGCGCGAAGAGCTCGCGGAGCGCTGCGGGGCAGCCGCGCCGTACATCGCTTACCTGGAGGAGCGGGCGTCGGCGCCCAGCATGGGCATGCTCGTGGCGCTCGCGGACGGGCTGAGCACGACAGTGGCGGAACTGACCGGTAGGACGATCGACAGTCCCCCTGGGGAGGGGACGGCGATGCGCGATGCGGAGCTGACGGGACTGAGCGAGGCCGAATGTCGCCGCCTGCTCTCCACGCACGGCATCGGCCGGGTCGGGTTCTCCGGCCCGGAAGGACCTGCCGTCTTCCCCGTCAACTACGTCATCATCGGAAGCGAGATCGCGTTCCGGACGGCGGCCTACTCGCGGCTCGCCGAGGCGTCCGGGACCGAGGTCGCTTTCGAAGTGGACCACATAGACGACGCGATGAGAGAGGGGTGGAGCGTCCTGGCCGTCGGCGAGCTGTCCGAAGTCACGGACGAGGCGCGAATCAGTCACCTGCACGCGGTCGCGCGCTCCCTGCCCTGGGCCGGCGGCCCCCGCACACACTGGATGTCCATGACCCCCACCCGGATCACCGGCCGCCGTGTGCAATCCGGGTGAGCGCCCTACGTGCCGTCGTGTTCGACACCGACGGACCACTGCTCGACTCGGCGCCACTGCACGCCGCGGCCTAAAAGCCCGTCTTCGGAAGCTGCCTGGACGCCCGGGCCTTCCTCCGGGAAGGGGCGGCAGCGGACCGTGAGTACCGCCAGTGGGTCGACGGCAAGCCTCGGCTGGACGGGGTGAACTCGTTCCTGAAGTCCCGTGGCATCGAACTGCCGACCGGCAGCCGCGACAGCGAACCGGGCGACGACACGGTCTGGGCGGTCGCGGCGCGCCGCAGCCCTGTACACCTCCCTCGACAGGCCGGCCGGACAGCTCCTGCCGCGCGCATCGAGCCCGTTTCGCGGGCACCCGGAGACCCGGCGCCGCTCGCGGCACAGCACTGGCCTGGAACGCCTCTGGGCGAGGTGAATTGAGCGTCTCGGTGCTACGTCGATCCCGTCCCGTTGCGGGGGATCGAGCCCGTCTCGTTCACGCTCTGCCACCGGGGGCACCGCGGGGTCCGCGTCCGACTGCTCCCCGGCAGGTTCGGCATCACCGTGCCGAATCCTGCCAAGGCCCCCTGGCCCGTGTCCGTGGGGGAGCGGGACTGGGAACGCATGGAACCCGGCTGGTCCGGCCGACTGCCCACCGAATCAGGAGTCGACGATGACTGAGGCCCTCACTGGCCATCTCCCTCCTCAGGGAGGGGTGCCCCCAACCCCGCGCGACCCCAGCGAACCGCTGCCGCTGCTGCGCCGAGAGCTCGACACCGGAACGGACGGGCTGTCAGCCCGGGAGGCCGAACGGCGGCTCGCCGTCTACGGACCCAACGAGGTCCGGCGCAAGGGACACACCTCCTTGGGGCGAGAGCTGGTACGGCAACTGGTGCACCCGCTCGCCCTGCTGCTGTGGGTCGCGGCGGCCATGGCGTTCGTCGCCGACATCCGCGTGCTCGGGATCGCGATCGTCGCCATCGTCCTTGTCAACGCCGCCTTCGCCCTGCTCCAAGAGCGGCAGGCCGAGCAGGCGGTGGAAACCCTCGCCAAGTACCTCCCCGAGCACGCGATGGTAATCCGCGACGGGAAGTCCCGACAGGTCGAAGCCCAAACCCTGGTTCCGGGCGACATCATCGCCCTCGACGAGGGTGACAAAGTGCCCGCCGATGTCCGACTCGTCGACGGCGGCCTCGAAGTCGATCTGTCCATGCTGACGGGGGAGTCCACCCCCGCCCAGCGCATCGCCGGACCAGGGACTCCGGGCTCCACGATGCTGCGTGAACCCAACCTCGTCTTCAGCGGCACGACCTGCACCGCGGGTCAGGCCCGGGCGATGGTCTTCGCCACCGGCGACCACACCGAGCTCGGCCGCATCGCCGCCCTCAGCCAGCGCACGCTACGGGACCCGAGCCCGTTGGAACAGCAGGTCAAGAAGGTCGCCTGGCTCATCGCCGCCGTTGCCGTCGCGATGGGCGCGCTGTTCCTGCTCCTCGGCGTCGCCGTGGGACTGCCGCTGACCGACGCGCTGATGTTCGCCATTGGACTGCTCGTCGCCAACGTGCCCGAAGGACTGCTGCCGACCATCACGCTCGCCCTCGCCGTCGGCGTGCGCCTCCTGGCACGCCAAGGGGCGGTCATCAAACGACTCAGCGCCGTGGAGACCCTGGGATCCACCAACGTCATCTGCACCGACAAGACCGGCACCCTCACCCAGAACAGAATGCGGCTGCAGAGCACGTGGACGCCCACCGGCGGCATGGACCCCAGCCCCGACGCCGTACAACTGGCCGGTACCGCTGCCCTGTGCACCACCGTCACCAGGGACGCCGACGGTCACCTCCACGGTGACCCCACGGAGATCGCACTGGTAGCCGGCGCCGCCGATCGAGGCGCCCCGCTCGACATCAGCGCGCGCGACACGGGCCGCCACACCGTCTTCCGGTTCGACCCCCGGCTGCGCCTCATGTCCGTCGTCCAGCGGGATCCGGCGGACGGTGGCATGCGGCTGATCGTCAAGGGAGCCCCGGAATCGGTCCTGGCCCGCACCCTGGACGCCGCTCAGAACAGCACGGCGCGTGCCGCGGCGGAAGATCTCTCCGGTCAGGGCATGCGCGTGCTCGCCGTCGCCACACGCGAACTGGGCGGCTCCGTGCCGGCGACCCGCCGCGAGGACGCGGAGACGGAGCTGACCCTGCTGGGTCTCGTGGGCCTCTATGATCCCCCGCGGCCCGAAGTCGCCGCCGCGGTACGGCGCTGCCACCAGGCGGGGCTCCTCGTACACATCGTGACCGGCGACAACGGAGCGACCGCCGCCGCCGTGGCCCGAGAGGTCGGCATCGGGGCACCCCGCCTCGTCGTGGTCGCGGAGTCCGAGTCCATCGGCGACCACGACCTCGACCTGCTCCTCGCCGATGGTGACGCCGAGGTCGTCTTTGCCCGCTCCTCACCGGAGACGAAACTGAAGGTGGCGGATGCCCTAAGGGCCCACGGCCAGATCGTCGCGATGACCGGCGACGGCGTCAACGACGCCCCCGCACTGCACCGCGCCCACATCGGCGTGGCTATGGGGCTTTCCGGCACCGACGTCGCCCGCGAAGCATCCACCATGGTGCTGACCGACGACAACTTCGCCACCATCGTCACCGCGATCGAATCCGGCCGCCAAGTCTATGACAACGTAAGAAAGTTCATCGTCTACATCTTCGCCCATCTCACCCCTGAGGTGGTCCCCTTCCTTATCTTCGCACTGTCGGCCGGCTCGATCCCGCTTCCCCTCACCGTCCTGCAGATCCTGGCGATCGACCTCGGAACCGAGACCCTCCCGGCTCTCGCCCTGGGCCGGGAACGCGCGGAGCCGGGCAGCATGAGCCGCCCACCCAGACCGATGTCTCAGGGCGTCATCTCCAAGGACATGCTCATCCGCAGCTGGGGCTACCTCGGCACCGTCTCCGCCGCCCTGGTCATGACCGCGTTCTTCTACGTGTTGTGGCGGGCCGGCTGGCACCCCGGGGATCCCACCGGCCCGGGAGCCCCGTTGCACCACGCGTACGTCACCGCGACGACGGCCACCTTCGCGGGCATCGTCACCTGCCAGGTCGGCACGGCGGTGGCCGCCCGCACCGACCACGCGGCACTGCGCGACATCGGCTTCTTCACCAACCCGCTGCTCCTGGCCGGCATCGCCTTCGAACTCGCCTTCACCGCGGCCCTGGTCTACGTGCCGCCCCTGCAAGGCATCTTCGGCACCGCCGCCCTGCCCCTCGACGTGGTCACCCTCATCGCGGTCTTCCCCGTCCTGGTCTGGGGCACCGACGAACTGCGCCGCCTGAGGCGGCGTACCCGTAAGCCCGCGCACACCTGACACGCAATGGAAACCGGTGGTACGGGGACGGCCAGGGATTGATCCGCGTGGGCGTCTACTCGTGGGCGATGACGGCGACGGGCGCGGCGGCGTGGTGCAGGACCGCGTGCGCGATCGCGCCGATGTGGGTGCCGTAGGCGGACCGTCGGATACGTTTCCCGACCACGACGAGCGCGGCACCTTTGGAGGCGTCCACGAGCTGGATCGCGGACTGGCCGATGCGTACCTCGGGGGTCACGTCCACCGAAGGGTACTTCTCGCACCAGGAGCGGATCATCTCGTCCACAGCCGTGGCGATCCCGTGACCGATCTCCTCCTGGACGGAGGGGCCGAGATCGAAGCCGTAGCCGAGGATCGGCGGCGGAGTCCAGCTGTGGAGCACCCGCAGGACGCACCCACGCCGTGATGCCTCGTCGAAGGCGAAGGAGAGGATCGCGTCGCAGGGGCCCTCCGTGTCCACTCCCGCCACGATCGCACCGTCGATGCGGAAATCTTCGGGAGACGTTGCCGGGCCGTGCGGTGCCCTGACGAGGACGACCGGCTGATCGGCTGCGGCGATGGTACCGGCGCCGACGGACCCGAGGATGAATCCGGCGATGCTGCCGAGCCCTCGGGAGCCCAGCACCAGCATGTCCGAAGAGGCGGCCGCATGGGCCAGGGCCGTGGCCGGAATCCCCGGCAGCCGGCGGGAGGTGATCTCCAGATCCGGATACAGCCGTTTGATCTCCTCGGAAGCCTCGCGCAGCAGTTCGTCCGTCCGGTGGCGCTGGGCCTCGGTGCTCGCGACGGGGAGAGGGGGCCGCTCCAGCCACTCCTCCACGTGGACCAGGGCCAGAGGTACACGTCGGAGGTCGGCTTCGCGCGCGGCCCATCGGGCTGCCGCGACACTCTCCCGCGAGCCGTCGAGGCCGGCGGTGACAAGGTTGGCCATGGTGCCCATCTCCCTCAGTTGCCGTGTGAGTTCCAGACTCCGCCCTCGTAACGTCTTCCGGGAGGGGCCGAGGGGTCCGTTGCGGAGCCGACCGGCCCTTACCGGGCGATGCCCGGGGTGATCGGCTCTTCACCGCCCAGATCGAGCCGCAAGGGTGGGTACTCGTCCGTCATAAGTGCCGCGTACGCGATGACGTGCAGCACCCAGCAGTTGCGTCCGACCACCAGGTTGAGCAGATCCCGCGGGTACGTTCCGGTGAAGGCGAGAGCGACGACCGCGATGAGCGTGAAGGGCGGTAGCGGTCGGTGCCCGGCGCGCCGTAGGCGCAGTACGAGACGCGCCACGACTATCGGAGCGCGCCGACGTTGAAGTATCAACCATGTGGCTTTCTGTGACTGTGCGGCCTGACCGTCCTGCCGCGCGCCCAGGCCGACGCCCGCCACCGCGGTATCCGCTTCGGCCCGTGCGGCGTACGTACACCGCAGGTGAAGAGCCTGTTCACCACGACCGGTACGGACACCCTCCTCGCTGACAGACGGCTGCCGCGTGAGCGCGCGCCGCCGACGCTGCCGGAGCTCTACAAAGCCGGACCCGCGACGAGGACGGCACCCTGACCGCCGAGGTCTCCGAGATCACGACCGGCTCGCCGTGGTCACGGTGACCGGCCGCCTGGACCAGACGTCCGGCTGTGGCTACGAGCTGTCATGGACTACTGCCTTGCCCGCGACCTGCCCACTCTCTCCGGTATCCCGGGCACAGTATCGGCCGCCGAGGCCCCGCCCCCACGCCCGTGCTCCCCCTGCTCGCGGCTGTCGCTCCGCCCCAAACTAAACGGTCCGCGCCGCCGCCAGTCGCTGCGACCGGCCCGATCGAAGCTGACGAGGAGGAACTCGCCAGCCTGCCGATAACGGCAGGCTGACTTGGTGCCGCGGCTGCCGCCGAGTCAGGAATGATCGGGGGATGAGCAAGAGGCGCAGGAACAGGCCGGTGTCCCGGCAGGCGCTGGATGGGCCGCAGGAGGGTCACCGAGGAGCAGCTGCGGAACCTATTCGCCGAGGGAGGCCGGCACCCGTACGCGGAACGTATCGTGGCCGACCGTCTTGCCGCGGGTGACTCACCGAAGGTGGCCCGGCGGGCCGGGGCACTGGGGCGTCGGTTGAGAGTCCCACCGGCCTCGACTTCGTCCTACGGCCGCAGCCGATGATCTACCCTCTGTGGGCGCTGGGGGATGAGGAGACCCGGCTGGTGATCGAGGCCGCGCACGAGTTTCAGAAGATGCAGGGTCCTCGTCGGCCGAAGTCCGCACCGAACGCGACCGTGCCGTGACAGCGTCCGGTCGGCGAGGGTGGCGCAGATGGCAGCCCGGACCGGCATTCCCCGCTTGTCAGCTGAAGACGCCTGGGTTGGGTGCCCATCAGGGCGCCCGGCCGGAGGAGCACTGCCAACCAATAGGTCCCGCGCTCCGGGGTGTGCTAGACAGGTAGTAATCAAAGGGGTATTTTGCAGCAGCTCAAGCTCGGAATCATGTCGCAGACCCGCAAAGAGAACGAGCACCGTCTGCCGATCCACCCGGCGCACTTCGAACGCATCGACGCCGACCTTCAGCCCAGCATCCATCTGCAGACTGGTTACGGAGACCACTTCGGTGTTTCGGACCGTCAGCTTGCACCGTGGGTTGCCGGTTTCCGCTCTCGCGAGGAGCTGATCGCAGAGTGTGACGTCATCCTGCTGGCCAAACCGTTGCACGAAGATCTGGCGGACTTGCGGGACGGGCAGGTGCTGTGGGGGTGGCCGCACTGCGTACAGGACGAGAAGGTCACGCAGGCCGCCATCGACCGCAGGCTCACCGTGATCGCCTTCGAGGCGATGAACCACTGGACCCGGGAGGGTGGATTCAGTCTGCACGTTTTCCACAAGAACAACGAGCTGGCCGGCTACTCGTCGGTGCTGCATGCCATGCAGCTGACCGGGGCGACCGGTGACTACGGGCGTCGGCGGCGTGCGGTTGTGATCGGCTTCGGCGCCACCGCCCGCGGCGCGGTAACCGCGCTCAGCGCGCTGGGCGTTCACGACGTGGACGTGCTGACTGCCCGCGGCATCGCCGCCGTCAGCTCACCGATCCACTCGGCACGGATCGTGCACTTCGACCACGACGTGGCCGACGACACTCTCGACCCTCGGCGCAGCATCGCGCTCACTGAGGACGGCCCGGAGCCGCTGGCCGAGTTCCTCGCCGGGCACGACATCATCGTCAACTGCGTGCTCCAGGACACCGCGGCGCCGCTGATGTTCCTGATAGAGGAGGACCTGCCGAAGCTCGCGCCCAACACCCTCGTCATCGACGTCTCCTGCGACGAGGGCATGGGTTTCGCCTGGGCTCGGCCTACCACCTTCAACGCGCCGATGTTCACCGTCGGCGACCACGTCCACTACTACGCCGTGGACCACAGCCCCTCCTACCTGTGGGATGCGGCCACTTGGGAGAACAGCGAGGCGCTGATCCCGTTCCTGCGGCCGGTCCTCGAAGGGCCGGCCGGCTGGGATGGTGACCGCACGATTCGCCGAGCGATCGAGATCCGCGGCGGCACCGTCCAGAACCCCGCGATCCTCGCCTTCCAGCACCGCGCCGAACAGTACCCGCACGCGCTGCTCTGAACCGCCGCCACCTGGTCGACGGCGTACCCGCGCCGGGTACACCGTCGACCAGAAGCCCCGGCCATCCGTCAGCCGTGGCTCGTACGTCCCCAACTTCCCGGCCCAGAGCCGCACCCGACCCGGACCAGCAGCCACCAGCCGACCCCGACACGCCGCACCTGCCGCTGGAGGAGCGACCCGCCGTCGCGAAGCGCCGGCCCCGCTGGCCTGGCGTGTCCAGGGGGCGACCGGGCCCGGATGTCGCGGCAGCGCGGAGCACGGGGGCGTAGGCCGACCGGCGAGGTGCGTCATGGGAGGTGTGCTGGCCGGGAGCGGCGTGTGCCGGCCGCGACGCTCCGGGGCGCCGGTGACCGGGGACGCCACGAGGAGGCCAGCCGCTCACGGGGTGGCGTCCCAGGTCCAGTCCCGGCTCAAACGGCAGAGGCTTCGGCCGCGCCAAGCTCCCCCTGCTCCGCAAACGCATCCTCCTCAGGGCCGTGCATGCCCTCCACCAGCAGGGACACGGCGTGCGCCGATCGCCCTGCAACTGGGGCCCCTCTGACGGTGTATCAAAGGACCTACTTCGTGATCTTCATCTGACTCTGCCCTTGGTGATCGAGGTCTGGAGGGAAGGATGATCCTCGTGGAGGACTGGGCAGAGAACCGCCGGCTGCATCGGGCCGAGCGAGTGCCGATCCGGGCGATCGCCCGGCATCTGGGGATCTCGAAGAACACGGTCAAGCGGGCTCTGGCCACGGATCGGCCGCCGAAGTACGAGCTGCGGTGAAGGGCTCGGCAGTCGACGCGGTCGGGTCCGATCCGGGGCTGTTGCGGGAGACCCCGACGATGCCCGCCACCGTGATCGCGGAGCGGATCGGCTGGGATCGGGGCATGAGGATCCTCAAAGACCGAATGCGTGAGCTTAAGGAGGAACAGGTCGCCGGTATCCACTGGGCCCGCACGGCCCAGGCCGCCGGGGCGCGCGGCACTTCGCGGCCTCAGACGGCGGTGGGCGCCTTGGTACGTCCATGACCGCGACGACCGTGCGGACGGTACCCGCCACCGCCCCGGTGGAGCCGTCGAGATCCGCTCCAACGAGCCGATCTACGCCGCGCGGGCAGTCCACTGGAAGGCGGCAGTACGTGTCGTGCCCGGCCACGCGGACGGGGAGTGGATGAGGCGGCAAGCCGCTGGCCGTGGCCCACCCGGTAGACCGGCGTCGGTGCAACTGCCTTCCCCGGGGCACGCACCACGCCGTCCGGCGGGCAGCCCCGGAAGCCCGCCCGTGTCACCCCGGGGGCTGCCGGGGCCAGCCGGTTGTGGTTGGGGCCGGCAGCCTCAAGACGTCTCAGCGCAGCGTGCGGCGGTGGCGGCCGGAGCGCCGCAGGTGCAGCCCCAGGTACACCAGGGCGGCAACGAACACCACGATCGCGATGATGAGCAAGTAGAACAGCCCCTTCACCATCACGCCGATGATGCCCAGCACGATCGCCGCGATGACGAGAAGCAGGAAGAACGTCACGATGAGGTACCTCCTCCATGGGGCCGGTTAGCGGCGGGCGAGCTGCCGCTCACCGTTCACGCCGCTCTGGTAGGGCAGACCGTAGTGCGTGAAGACCGCCGCCTCGTCCTCGGCGGGCAGGACGTCGTCCGTGCCGATCGGCGGGCACTTCTTCACCAGCGACCGGTCGTAGTCGACCTTCACATAGCCCGGCCCCACAATCGCGCCGTTCAGGGGGACAAAGACCAGGTGGCGGCGGGTGGGCAACCCCACCTGGACGGTGACCATGGCCGGCTCATCGGTGCTGGTGTCCACGTAGACGGCCTCCAGCGTGCCGATCTTGTGGCCGCCCGCGTCAATGACGTCGTGGGTGCGCCACTCACGGATATCCGCGCATCGGATCATTCCGGCTTCCCTTCGCACGGCGGTGTACCCGAAGAGGGCACTTCCCAGCCTGCCCCGCACAGCCCACCCGAACCAGACGTGCTCTGGTGGCGAGTCGGCGGGGACTGGTGCCGTGGACCGAGACGACGGCGACGTCCGGAACCCGATGATCGGGAAGCCCGATCCCAACGAGTGTCCCGACGCGTGCACGGCTCGCGATCACGGGCACTGCTGGGCATGCAGAGCACGCACCAGCGACCCCAGTCCTCCATACGGTCTGTGCCCTGCGTGTCTGCGCGATGAGAGGGCGGTTCGTGAGTTGGTGTCTGTTTCTGGGTGAGGTTGGGCCAGGGGGATGTCGAGCTTGACCAGGCGTTTCAGTTTGGCGCGGGTGCCCTCCATGTTCTTGGGCAGCGGTTCATGGTCGAGGGCTTCGCAGACGTCCCGGGCCCGCAGCGGTTCGGTCGTGTCGTTGAGGACGCCGAGGATGCGGGCGGCGAAGTAGTAGTACGTCGCGCTCTTATAAGGGCTGGAGCCCGAATCCGACATCGAACGCGGACGAGCCCGCCACCATGGTGGCGGGCTCGTCCGCGTCTACGGAGCCCGCGGCGGCGGTGACAACGGCTTCACAACCCGGCCAACGACGTCAGTCTGCAGGACCGGCGGACGCGAGGGCCGGGTCCGATCTCGGTCCCACCGCTGAGGAGGGCCTCGTCACCGGCGCTGACGACGGATGGACGAGGGGGAGGGTGCCGTGTCGGGAGGCGGGTGGTCGCACTTCGCCGAGCTCTCGTCGGGCCACACTACGAAGGGGTCACAGGGGTGGGGAGGCTGGAAAACGCTGGTGGGGATCGTCCGTGCGGATCTTGGGCGTACGCTGAGGGGAAAGCCGCACCATGCGAAGGTCTACACGTTGGGCAGGGAGCCGGACGTGTGTCTTGGTCGTGTGGCCGCCGCTTCCGGAAGGCCAAGAGAACCGAGGGCTCTCATGCCCATCTCATCCGCAGTACCCGCCTTCCCGTCCGTGGTGGACGTCTTCGCCGGCATGGCTCGCACGAATGTTTCGGGATGATCAGTGTCGACATGGCGCGGGTGCTTGGCCGGTTGCGTCGGCGTGACGGGCCCGGGGGGGTGGAGAGCGTCATCACCGCCGCCACCGAGATCCTCGGCGTGGACGGCCTCGCCGTGTCCTTGTCGGCGGAGGACGAGGCGATCGAGCTCATGTGGTGCACCGACGAGGACACCCGCCGGTTCGAGGACCTTCAGTTCACTCTCGGCGAGGGGCCCGGGCCCGACGCCGTGCGCCGCGGCGTGATGGTGTGGGCACCGGACCTGATCGGTGGCCGGTCGGACCGGTGGCCCGCACTGGCCTCGGAGGCCGAGGCCAGTGCGGTGTTCTGTTTCCCGATGGGCGTGGGCGCGATCCGAGTCGGTGTCCTGACCGCGCTGCGCCGCACTCCGGGATCACTCACATCGAGCGAGACGGATGACGCCCTCGCCCTGGCCGGCGCCCTCACCGCCCACTGCCTGGAAGACGGCGCACCGCACGACGCCTGCGAACACGCCGGATTCCCCGGCGCCCTGGGGCGGGCGGTAGTGCATCAGGCGACGGGAATGCTCAGCGTCCAGCTGTCCCTCCCCCTGCCCAAGGCACTCCTGCGCCTGCGCGCACACGCCTACGGCAGCGGACGCTCCCTCACCGACACCGCCCAGGACATCGTGGACCGCCGGCTTCGCCTGGCCCCTGACGGCCCGCCCCCGACCGTTGCAGACAAGGATGGCTTGCCATGACCCGAGAACGCCTGATGACCGAGGCCTTCGTCGAGGCCGCCGACTCCCTCACCGACGACTTCGACCTCATCGAATTCCTCCAACGACTCTCGGTGCGCTGCACGGATCTGCTCCGGGTGGCGGCGGCGGGCATCCTGCTGGGCGATCCGGACGAAGGCTTGCAGACCATCGCGGCTTCCGACGAACACACCCGTCTGCTGGAGTTGTTCGCCCTCCAACACGGTCAGGGCCCCTGCCTGGACTGCTACAAAAGCGGACAGGCCCGTACCGGCATCGACCTCACCGACCCGGTGATCATCGGGCCCTGGGCGCGATTCGCCTCCCTGGCCGTCCGGACGGGCTTCACGGCCATGGACGTGTTTCCCCTGCGCCTGCGCGGCCGCGTCATCGGCACTCTCGCCATCTTCCAGGAACGTCCCGGCCGCCTCACTGGAGCGGATCTCACCGTGGCGCAGGCCTTGGCGGACGTGGCCACCATCGCCATCCTTCAGCAGCGGACCGTGGATCACGGCCAGATCGAGCGAGCGCAACTCCAACACGCGCTGACCAGCCGCATCGTCCTGGAACAGGCCAAGGGCGTCCTCGCGGAGCGTTGGCAGACCTCCGTCGACGACGCGTTCTTCGCACTCCGCTCCTACGCGCGCGCCCACAACCGGCAACTCACGAAACTGGCGGGCGAGGTCCTCGACGGCACACTCGACACCACCACCATCCCCCGCCCCGGAACCGAGCCTCCAAAGCACTGAGCAGTCTCAACGCGAACCTCAGGCAAGGCGTACGTGGCAGTGGTCCGCCCTGCACGGTGCAGAGCGGGCCCGCCCGGTGGGTCGAAGGACCCGCTGCCATGCCTCCTGTTCGGGGAGGGCCCCCGGGGAGAGCTCGGTCCGACCCGCTCGGGTTGACCTCACCATGTCAAGATCACACGTTCAGATTGTCTTCCTCTCCCGGCGCCATCCACCTATATTCACGGTGAGAAGCGGCACAAGCGGGTTCATACCCTGCGCGCGACGCCCTTCCAGGCTCCCAGCCCACGAGCCGGTCACACCATCGAGGCATGGCTGGAGAGCTGTCGCAGTCCTACAAGCGCTCCGGCCCCGACCTCTCCGCGTTCGAGACGGGGCAACTCCCCGGTCCCGTTGCGGTGGGGACACCCCATGAGAGCACGAGACGCGACATCGCGTTCTCATACGCACGGCCGCCGCGTGGGGACGGCGGCCGTGCGGACGGGGATCACACCAGACGCGAGCACCGAGAAACGACAAACCTCCGGTGCGCCCAGCGCAACCAGGCGCCCAACGTGCGCACCCCGCCATACATCAGTCGTCCGTTCAAGGCGCTAAACGCAAGGATCTTCCATCCTTCAAACTCGGAATCGAAAGTGGGTCCCCTCCATGCGCGTCATCGTCAATGTGTCGGCTGCCACACTGCTCTGCCTCGCCGGAGCCTCCGGTATGGCAGAGGCCCAGTCCACGAGCCTGTACGCCCCTACCGCCCTGGTCTTCACCCTCGCCCAAGGAGACAACGTCACGGCCCCCGTCATGCGAGCCGTCACTCTCAGCTGCACGCCGACCCCGCGGGGCACTCACCCGCTTCCGGGAGCCGCTTGCGCGGCCCTGAACGCCTCCGGCGGGTCGTTCGACCACCAGCTGGCCTCCCCCGACACACACCGCGTGTGTCCGATGATCTACGCCCCCGTCACCATCACCGCGGACGGCGTGTGGCAGGGCGACCGTGTCACCTGGAAGCACACCTTCTCCAACACCTGCGTCATGTCGGCGACCCTGAACGGCACGCCCGTCTTCGCGTTCTGACCCCACGCCACCTCCAAGCGGCACCCGCCCACGCCTCATGAACGGCGCCCCGGGGCTGATCGCCGCAGTAGGTCCCAAGTCGGCGCCGGCGCCGGCTCGGCGAGCGGCCCACGATGAAGCCCTCACCGAGGAATGACCGCCCGGCCGGCAGACCGCCTGGGAAAGGGTCGAAAGGCGGGCGGGCGGTCACGTACCGAGTGCTCCTCCGCCCAGGTCGAAGGCCACGTCAAACGCCCTCTCAAGGCCCTCAAGCGTGACCATGTTCGGCCAAGCCCACCTTCCCTTCACAAAGCGCCCGGCCGTTGTCCGTGAGTCGCCAGCCACAGACCCTGATAGGCCCGGTGGAGCACGATGCCTCACGGAATCCGTGCCCGGACCTCCGTCGTGGCCGACAGGAATTTCCTCGGCGAGGACGGTCGTCACCCGCGCCTCGCTCCGGACCCACAACAGCGCCCCGCGGAGCATCAGGACGTAGGCGAGCGCTGGGGCCGCGCACCCACAGCGGGGGAACTCGGGGTGACTGGACAGCCGCATCTGCTCCGAGGCGTTCCTGGCCCCCGGCCGGAACCCGGGCTGGCGAGGATCAGGTTCATGGCGGGCTCCCAGGGCCTGCCGCGCGTGGCCGCGACCTCTGTCCGGCGGCGAGGCGATGGCCCGGTGAGCCGCGCGCGGGCCTGTCCGGACTCGCGTTCGGTGACCGCAAGCAGCTCTCGCGGAGTGCGCGTTGAGCCAGGACGTGGGTGACCTTGGCGTGGGTGTCGCACGGGATCCGGGCGTGGCCACCCCGCTGAACTCGGGCGGGATCCCCCCGCGGCGTCGGTCGCCTCGGTCCCGTCGGCTGGTGCGCTCTCAGGTGCGCGAACATCGCGGTGGAGGCGGCCTGCGACCGGCCGGCCGGCGGTACGAAATCTCTTCCCGCCGAAGAACGCCAAAGGGGCGGCCGTCACTCGCTCGGCGATCACCGCTGCCGGACGGTCCATGGGCCTCGTCCGGCCCCGAACCTGGCCCGCGCGGGTGGCCATCCGCGACCTCGACGCCGAACAGATCGGCCGACGCGTGGGCCGGCGCGGTCCTTTGGACAGGAACCACCCACGCATCGGATACACCCCGGCGGGATCCGGCCGCGGGCTGCACCACACCCGAGGGTCCGCCCATCGCCCCGGCCTTCCGCCCGCAGGCGAGGCGAACCGACAGAGGCCGGTCCTCGGTGGGCTTCCACCCGTGTCTCCGCGGGCAGGTCGAAGACCTGATGACGCTCCACCCCGACCACCGCCGCGTTCCGGAGGTCGGACCCGCGGTCGATGCGGAGTGCGGGCCGGTGGACGGCGCTCTCATCCAGGACCGGAACCGCCGGGGCATGGGACCCAACGATCACGAAACCGGGTGTGAAGATCAATTCGACTGTCGATGGCCAGCTGTCCACTCACGTTCGAGGTTCCCCTGGACGGACCGGCAAGACGGGTGGCTCAGATCTAGTTCGGTGGAGCTCGGCGGGCGGCTCGCGGGTCGCGCGGGAACACGCGCCAGGCAGGCACGGTGGGTGCTCGGTGGAACCGGCGTGTGCCCTCGGCGTCGCACCGGTTCGGACCGCGTTACCGGTGGCTCGCGGAGACCGGCTCGGTGTCGAAGGTGTAGAACTTCCGGTGGTCCAGCATGTCGGCCGGGGTCACGTCGTTCCACGGCCGCATCGTGTCGTTGAGGTCCACGACGTTGGTGGTGCCGGCGGCCGGCAGGTACGTGGACTGCGGGTGCCTGGCCTGCCAGTCGGCCCACAGCTTGTCGATGTACGCGTGGTGCATCCAGAAGACCGGGTCGTTCGGGGAGACGCCGGTGGCCATCTGACCGCCGACCCAGACGTGCACCCGGTTGTGGAGGTTGGCGCCGCGCCAGCCCTCAAGGTTGTTGCGGAAGCCGTTCGAGACGCTGTTCCAGGGGGCCATGTCGTACACCGGCATGGCCAGTACGGCTTCCACCTCGGCCTTGGTGGGCAGTTCGGCCACACCGGTGCCGAGGGCGCGCCGCAGGTAGGAGCGGCCGTCCACCCGGACGTCTATGTTCCACTTGCCCGTCGCGTAGCTGAACGGCCCGTCGAGGACCTGCCCGTCCCGGGCCCGACCCGTACCGCCGAGGAAGTCGGCGGCCCAGAGCGAGGAGCGGGTGGTGCGGTCCGTCGTCCAGTCCCAATAGGGAAGGGAAACGCTCTTGTCCACGGCCTGGAGCGCCGCTTCGAACTCCAGGAGAAGCCGGCGGTGCCAGGGGAGGAAGGAGGGGGACCGGTGACCGACCCGGTCACCGGAGTCGGTGTCGCTCATGATGAAGCCGTTGTGCGTGGTCACGAAGCGGTCGTAGCGATCGGTGCGCTTCAGTTCGAGCAGCGCGTTGGTGAAGGTGCGCTTCTCCTCGGACGTGAGCGAGGCCTGGTTCTTGCGCACGGTCATCACATGCCGCCCATCGGGACGAGGGCCGCGCCCTGGAGCTCGCGCACGGCGGCGCGGGCGAGCGTGAGCGGGGTGGCGAAGGTCTCGTAGTGGTTGACGACGCTGATCCAGGTGCCGTCGGCGTTCTGCATCACGTGGAGTTCGCTGTCGTCTATGCGGACGGTGGGAAGGCCGGGCGAGTGGTGGCCGCCGTGGTGACCGCCGCCGGTGGCGGCGGTGATCTGTATACGGCGTCCCTTGTAGACCTCGTCGACCGTGCCGGCGGGTATCGCGGCGCGGGAGTCGGTGTCGGCCGCGTACGCGGTGGCGCCCGCGAGGCCGATGACGGAGAGTGCGCCGGCAGTGGTACCCAAGGCATGCCTGCGGGTGATTTTGTTCATGCCCGAAGGACTATCAGGGCCCGGACACATGACTGCCTGTATCGAGACAAGAGCGGATAGGTTGACCGGAGAACAAGTTCGATAATCTTCCTTTATCTGTCGGATCGGGCGATCCAGACGGGAAACATCTCCGCGGATCACCCCCGATCGAGACGTTCCTTCGGCTAATTGGAAGCACCAAGAAAGAGAAGCCCTCACGGAATTGTCCGGAAGGCGCACGCATAAGGCCCGGCGGCCCCAGAAGCCCTTATTTATTTTGCCATTTTGCCGACCTCATCATGTCAAGATCATCGAATTGTGCGGTCTTTCTTTCCCGAGGCCACCCTCGTAGGCTTGAGCCGAAATTCAGAGCCAGCCGGTCTGATCTTCAGCGCCCTGTCGCTTTTTCAGGCTCCCAGCCCACGAGCCGGCACGCCGTCGAGGCCTGGCTGGAGAGCTATCGCGGTCCCGAGACTATTTTCGGTCCCGCTTCTCTCCGCGTTCGCGACGCGACGGGGCACTCCTCGGTCCTGCCGCGATAGGGATAGTCGACGAAGGGCATGAGACGTGTCCGCGGAAATCCTGCTGACCGCGGCGGCCGCCGGTGCCCAGGCGATCAATCCGCCCGGGACTCGTCAGGTTGCGGAGAGGAGCGACTCCTCGCGATTCTGCCTCCATGGGCCCAACCTCTGCGGCCGGTCCCGCGCGTCCGGCCGCGAGTATCCGCGTCATCGGCACTCAGCTCCCTGCGGCCGGAAGCCTGTGCGACATTGAACAGGCGTCCCATCCTTCACGGGCCGGGGCGTTGGTCCTCACTCATCAAGGAAAAGGCGAGGGGACGGGTCATCATGTCGAAGTACCAGATCTACGAGGTCGCCGTTCCCATACACGACATGACCGATCCGGCCCGTCGCGGGTTGCACGTCTTCACAGGCCAGGCAAGCTCCTCTGGCAAGACCATGCGGCGTGCGCACGAGGTTTACCAGGCCGCGCTCGCCGCACAACGGGCCGGGCGAGAGATCCCCGGCGAGCAGGCCGGTGGCTGGGGAGCGCGTGGTCTGAAGCCCGGATGGGCCCTTGACTGGCCCGGCGCGACTGCGGTCTCTGGGGCGGGCCAACCGCTCTCCCTCAGGCTCCGCGCAGGGCTGACGCGTAGGCCTCTTCCAGGGTGGAGACCGGACCGAAAACGCTCGTCAGCCGGACGGCTTTCAGGATTCCCAGATGGCGAGGGAGCGTGCATACCAGGCCCATGCCGCCACGATTATCCAGAGCCCGCTTGCGAGCGTGACACAGCATCCGCAGCGTGGAACAGTCGATGAAGGTCGCCGTGCGCAGGTCCACAACAATTCTGGGTTGATCGGTATCCGTCGCGGCGTCCACATGTGCCCTTACCCGCAGGTCGGCCACGAGGTCGATCTCACCATGAAACTCGATCACGGTGAAATCGTTCACTCGTCGTGCCCTCGGCCCCGGCGATCTTCTGGAGTTCCTGCGGCGGGCCGGCCTGGACCCGGATGACGTCTCCCCGGTTCGCCACACACCTTGAACTGCACCGGGGCAGCTGATCGAGCGCGGAATCGGTGCGGGCCGGCCGCCGCGACGAACCCCAGCGCGGGCCGCCACCACTCCGGTGGCGGCCCCGCGCTGTGCCCCGGGGCGGTCCACAGTCCCCCGCAGGGGTGAATTTCCCCCTCGCGTACGCGAGCGCGGATCTGGCGGTGCGTTCCCAACTTGCCCTGAAATAGCGCCTATTGAGATGAACCGGGATGTTCCCGGGTATTCCGGGATGTTTCGGGCGCGGTCCGGTGGTCGGGTCGCCTCGGTGTGCGATTGGGGTGTGTTTCGTGATGGGCAAGCGGCGTGAGGTGTACGACGAGTACGCGGCGGCGGGCCGGCTGCGGGTTCCGATGGCGGCCTGGCGGTGGGCGACCGGCTGCGGTCTGGTCCCGCCGGCGGACGCCGGTACCCGGTTGTGATCGCGGGCGTGGTGGAGGCCGCCGACCCCGAGGCGGTGCGTGCGGCGCTGCGCGGCCCGGTCGGGGCGGGGTGGGCGGCGGACCGGCTGACGGAGGCGTTGGCGGTGCCGCTCCCGATCCTCCGGCCGAGGGTGACCGCTTCGGCGGTCGGCCGCCTCGTGAACGCCGGTCTCCTGGTCTACCTCGGCGGCGATGTCGAGTTCCCCGACGTCCACCCGGACCAAGTGGCCGCCCTCGGCCGCCGCCGCGACCTGCCCGCCCTGCTCGACCGGCACGTGCCCCTCGGCCCGGACCAGGCCGCGCGCCGCCTCGGCGTCCGCCGTACCGACTTCGACCAGGTGGTGAGGCTCGGGTGGCTGTCCCCGATCGGCTCGGTGGACGTCGACTACAAGAGGCAGGGCGGCGTGACCACGGTCCCCCTGTACGACGCCCGCGATATCGCGCTCTTGGAGGTGGTCCGCCCCTCCGTGGACTGGCGGGCGGTGCGCACCGTGGCGGCGGGCCGCCGCTCCCCGCTCGCCGCCCTTGACCCGATCGCCGTGGGCCGGGACCGGGTGTTCCTGGCGGAGGTGGCGCGGATCGCCCGGGTGGGCCGGGCGGCGGTGCTGAACTGGCGCCGCCGGCATGACGACTTTCCGGACCCGGTGGCCGGCACGGACGTGCATCCGCAGTTCGACCGCTCCCAGGTGGTTGCCTGGCTGCTGGCCCACGACAAGATCCGGATTCCCACGGGTCCGACGGTCGCCTCGCTGGTGCTGGCCGGCCCCGAGGGCGCCGCGCGTCGGTTCCGGCTCGATGACCGGTGGCTGACTCTGGCCGACGACGCGGCCGGGGAGGACGTGTTGTCCGGCTGGTCCACCGACGATGCCGCCGACGCGCTGGCCGAGCTGGCGGCCGGAGAGTTCGGGGCGTCGCTGCGCCGACTGACCGCGCCCGGTACCGGTCCGTTGGCGGTCATGGGCGAGGTGCGGGTGGCGGAGCGGTTCCGGTCCGGGGCGGCGGCCTGCGCCTCACGCTCGCCTGGCCTGCCGACCTGCGCGGCGCCGCCTCGGTGGGCTCGGTCAGCGCGGAACGCCACGCGGTGGCGTACGCCGGCTCGGCGGAGGGGTGTGCATGCGAGCGGCACGATTGCGGGGGAGTCGTGCCCGTCTCCTGGTGTCGGGAGCATGGGAGGGAGGTCGGGCCGGTGAAGGAGTGGCACCCGGGAGGCGGAATCCGCTGCACCGACCTGGCCCGCCAGCGCACCGGCGCCATTGCGGCGGCTGCCTCTGCTTTCGTTCCGACATCAGGGCGTGTTCGAACTCGGCTACTGCGTCGATACGCGGGGAGGGCGGTCTCCAGCCATTCCTCCGCCCAGAGTGGGAGAGCCATGGGCCCGAGTGCCGTCGTGAACCACAGGGGCAGGAGGTCGGTGCCGGTGAGCACGTCGGACAACCGGCTGCGCAGGCGTACCCGTAGCTGAGTGTATGCACGTTGGACAGCCTCGATGACTGCGGCCGACTTCGCACGGCGGGCATTGTCCGCGGCCTGCTCGGCTTGTGCGCCCTGGGCGCTCTCTGCCAGTCGCTCAAGCGCTTAGCGCCAACGGCTGTACTGCTGGTCCAAGCGCCGCCGATTGCATCGGACGCGAATAGGCGACACCCGACCTGGAGGTCACCTCCGAACCGCGGGCGAGCGGTCCCACCAGGGACGTTGACCTCGGCATCGCAAAAAACCACGATAGCTGTCGCGGCGGAGCCTTGCGGGTGCGTCACTCCATCGGGCGATTGAGCTGCGAAGACGCCCCCGGGTCGCATCTGATGCGAAATCCGGGGTAGAACACTAGCCTTAGCCCGCCCGGGCGGCGGCGAGGTGGGCGTCCACGGCGACGACACCGTCGACGCCCTGGCAGAGGCCAACGACCACCGGAACGAGGCGCGGTTCCGGGACGTGACCCCGAAGGGTGACGACCCCGTCCCGGACCTCGACCGCGACGGTGCCCTCGTCCAGGCCGAGGATGCGCCCCAGGACGTCCTGCTCGACCTCGCCGCGGATCTCGACGTCGGAGCGTATGAAGGCGTCGAGAAGGTCACTGCGGGTGACGATGCCGGTGAGGAGCCCGTCGTCGCCGACCACCGGCAGCTGCTTAACGTGCCGCCTGCGGAGTTCCCGTGCGGCCCGGGGGATCGTCCAGTCGGCGCGGGCGGTGAAGACGGGGCTGCTCATGAGCGCGCCTGCGGTCCGGGCCCGGGCCTTGCCCCAGGCACGCTCGTCGTTCCCGTCCTGACTCTGCGGATCGGGCATGCCGGTCTCGTGCCGCAGCACGTCGGACGCGGACACGACACCGACGGGAGCGCCGTCGTCGCCGACGACCGGGGCCGCGACGATGTCGTTCGCGTCCAGTAGGGCGGCGACCTCCTGGAACGGTGTGCTGGGGCGGAGGGTGACGACATCCTCGGTCATCACGTCACCGACCGTGCGGCGGTTCAGCATGGCGTCGGCCTCCTCTGCTGTGCGACGGGGCGGCCGCGATCGGTCCGCCCGGGCGGACCACGCGCGGCGCGCCGGCCTCCCCGCCCCTGCCGGCTCGTCCACGCCGTCTTCCCTACCCATGACAGCACCGCGCCGCTCCGGCGGCCAGTGACGTTTGGCCTGGCGGGGAGGGCCGGCGGTCCCACGGCCAGGAGTGCGACCGAGTGCGCGGTAGATGCTGGCGACGCTGGGCGCCTGGCCTTTGCGCTTGTCGATCAGGATGATCAGGCCGCCTCCTGACCGCTCACTCAGCGTCATTGAGCTGCGGGCTTTCAGCCGCGCATACGCGACACTTCAACATGCGAGCTCACCAGTTCCAAGGTCGGATCCTGAAGGAACGCGAAGCGGCCACGGCAGCCAAGAAGGCACGGCGCCCGGAAGACCAGCGCACCGAGCGGGGGACCGCGAGCATGGTGCCCTACTACCGGCTGATGGACATCTCCTGCCCTGTGTGCCACGCCAAGCCCGACGCTGAATCGCTGCTCGTTGCGGTGCTCTTCGACACGCTGGGTGAACAGCTGCAGCGCCGCGGCTTCCCCGACATCGCCGAACTCGCTGTAGGGACCGATGCCGAGGGTGACGGCGTTGGCCTCTTGCTCGATTGCGTCGGCGGTCTGCTGGAGGAAGTAGCTGCGCTCGCGGAACTTGTTCGATCTCTCGGAAGGAGGGCGCGGGGACGCGCCACCGGGCGCATATCTGGGGCCGTCAACCAGTCGTGCAGGAGAGGAAAAGCTTGTACGTCAAGCGGTCATGAGTCGAACGGCGGTACCTCTGCGCGGCCCAGGCTGCGGTAGTTGGCGGGGACTGGGTTCCTGCAGGTCTCCGGTCCAGGAATCCGTCCGCGAAGAGCGAGCGGGGCGAGAAGAGCGCAGTGAGCGTGATCTTGAGGTCTGACTGCTCGATGGACTGCTTGAGCAACGAAGGGGTCGCATCCGGGTAGTGCTTGACCGTCATTGCACCGCCTGCGTCCAGCACCCGGTAGATGCGCCGCGTGTCGGCGGTGTCTACGTTGATGTCATGGCCCGCGAGGGTCAGCAGCACCGGTATGCCGCGCAGGGCGAGGAGGTCTTGCGTGGCGTCCGCGGTGTGGTTCTTGGAGATGAAGCGCCAGCGATCGGCGGTCATACCGTCCGCCTCGCCAGGTCGCGGCCGGATGCAAGCTGACCGGCGGGAGCTGGCGCAGCGCGTACGACGACCTGCTCGTCACCGACGCCGCCCGCCTGGACGTCGACCACTTCGTCCCGCTTGCCGAGGTTTACGACTCGGAGCGGACGCCGTGGAGTGCGGCGCGGCGTGAGGCGTATGCGAACGAGCAGGGCTCTCCGGACACGCTGATCGCGGTCTCAGCCGCCTCCAACCGGTCGAGGGCGGACAAGGATCCGGCGGAGTGGCTGCCCTCGGGGGGGCTCCTATCACTGCGCGTACGCGGCGCACTGGACGGCGACGAAGCTCCGATGGGATCTCGCCGTTGACGAGGCCGAGCGCCAAGCGCTCCTCGGCCTCGCCGAGGACTGCCCGACGATCACCGTCGTCCACGAACCCGCACCGTGACTTCTTCGCGTCTTCGTTCCGACCGCCCACCGCACCGGCACCCGGCACGCGTGGGGCGTACGCAGGTGAGGCCACCTGGGTGACCTCTTGGTGCTCCTGCTGGTGCCGTCGGAGGTTGGAGTGGTGGCTGCTGCGGAAATAGTGGAGGTGCTGGGGTCGTAAGTGGATGGTCCTGGCCGGTGCGCGTGGTCGCATCGCGGAACATGGCAAGGGATATGAACTGATGGCAAGCGGCACCGTGAAGTGGTTCAACTCGGAGAAGGGCTTCGGATTCATCGAGCAGGACGGTGGTGGCCCGGACGTGTTCGTCCACTACTCCGCCATCGCCGCCAGCGGATTCCGCGAGCTGCAGGAGGGCCAGAAGGTGGCCTTCGACGTCACCCAGGGCCCCAAGGGCCCCCAGGCGGAGAACGTCGTGCCTTCGTAGCCGACGACCAGCGCCACTGGCGGTGACATCAGCCGCTGAACAGCCCCGGCCGCGAGACGGCCGGGGCTGCGGCCCTCTGCCGCAGGCCCTCGGCTTGGGCCCGGCCCGCCAGCTCGTCGATCAGCCGCGTCGTCCACCGCCTTCACAGGCTGCGGCTCAGCCGGCTCGACGGACTCGGCCTCGGTCACGTTGTCACTGGCATCGATGCATCTTCCTTGATCGGGAGTTACGCCGAGGGAAGGATTTACAGTCCCAGACGTTGCAGCAGGCGAGGGACCGGCGGGGGCCGGCCCCGCCGTCGCCGCATGTGCCGCCGGACGACGGCCACGGCACGAATCGCTCCGTCATCTTCAAGACGATCTGCTCGGAGTCGTGGGGCCGGCGCGGGGTGTGCAGAGCGGTCGCGGTGGGCGCCGGGGTTCCGGCAGCCTCGCTGGTCGTGGCCGACGCAGGAGGCGGTACGCGCCGGTTCCGGCTCGATGACCCGTGGCATCTGCCACAGCATGTAGCCGCACACGCGACGGATCATCGCGCGCGACGGCAGACCGTCTCCGCAGCGGAGGTTACCGTCAGTGACGGTCGAGGTGACGGATGTCAACATTCTTGACACTCACTCAATTGAGGGTTCAGGCCCGGATTCCGTGAAGGTGACCAAGAGTCGGTTACGGTCTGTGGTCGGCCGGAGTCTTGCTCGGGCCGCTGCGCTGGGCGGATCTCTGTGCGCGAGAATGCTCGGCATGACGACTTGAAGAGCACCGGCCGGGCGACAGCATTGGCGAAAGGTCGGGAGCTGGGACACGATTCCCGACGGCGATCGACGCGTCTGCGCCGTCTGCGGAACGCCCGTCTGTTCGTACCAGTACCGCTTCCATCCGCCCGAGTCCTCGATGTTCGAGCGGTGCATCAGACTCGCATGGTGTTCCACTTGCCTGATCTACTCCGGCGACATGGTGTACGTCTCGCGGAAGCGAGTCCTGGTCGACCTCCTCGACTCTCTTCCTCCTGAGCAGCGAGAACGGCTCCTGCGTTCGGAGACGCGGCTGATCGAGTTCCTGGACCGTCAGGCCCGAGGCGCCAGAGGTTAGGGTCGGCGGCTGGCCGCGATCAGGAGGAGCCGCTTGCGCAGTAGCGGAAGTTTCGCTCTGCCGAACATGCTGCGCTTGAGGGCTTTCAGGTCGTTGACGCGGCCTTCGACGGGGCCGGAGGACCATTCGGTGCTCATGCCGAAGACGACGGCGTCGAGGTCGGTGATCAGCCCGGTGGCGAAGGAGGCCAGGCCGCACTGCTGATCGGCGCAGACATCAGTGATCCATCCGCGCAGCCGTTCTCCTTCACGGTTGGTCATGATGGTCGCGAACGTCCGGACGTGGGTGGTGGCGGCTGTGATCTCCGGCGACCGGGCCAGCAGCGTCTTGAGCCGCAGTTGGTCGTCGTCGCGTAGGTGGTCGGGGTGGCTCATGATCCAGCGGGTGGCTTTCGCGGGTCGAGGGCGGCCGGGCCATCGGCGGCCGGTTGGCTGCGGGTGGGCGTCCGGGACGCAGCGGATGGACGTAGTCGCGCAGGGTGCTGTAGGCGCAGCGGGCCCGCATTCTTGCAGCTCGCGGTGGAGGCTTGACAGGTTCGTGCAGCCCTCGGCGATCCGTTGCTCCAGGTAGGGCCGGTAGCAGTCGAGTTTGCTGGTCCGGTCTTGCCACTGGCCGTGCAGCATCGCCTCCGGGCTGGCGGCGCGAGCGTACTTCCGCACCGTGTTGCGGCCCAGCCCGAGCCGGCGGGCGACTTCGCGCAGGCTCAAGCCCTGCTCGACCTGGGCCCGGACCGCGGCGTGGGTGTCGCGGAACCGGTCGAGGAACTTCCCCGCCGGGTAGGGCTCGGACGGCTCCTGGCCGACGGAGGTCGGCACAGGCCCCGGTTCGGGTTCGGGCTCCGGCTCGACGAGGTCGCGGAGGAGGACGCGGTGATGGGAGACCAGGCGTTCGACGGCTTCGCCGAGGTTATGCCAGACATGCCATTTGTCTGCGCAGTGCTGGGCCTGCGGGGCGCCGGTGCGGGCACTTTCGGCGAAGCACGCCGCGCGGTCGCGGCAGACGATCTCAACGCCGGGGTGCTCGCGCAGTCATGCGGACAGGGTCTCGGCCTCCCGGTCCGGGCAGCAGGTCCAGGGGCTGGTGGGTCTCGCAGTCGATCAGGATGGTGCCGTACCGGCGGCCCTTGCTGGTCGCGAACTCGTCGACTCCCAGTACCCGCGGCACCGCCCAGGCCGGCTCCGGCAGCGCCATCAGCACGCGCAGCACTGTCATCCGGCTGACCACGATGCCCAGCACCAGCCCCAGCCGGACCACGGCGCGAGCGGCCAGCACGACACCAAGAGCACCGACGATCCGCTGTAGGACGGGCGTTAGCCGACCGTAACGGCTGGTCAGCCCCTCGACCTGCTCAGCGAAGGTCACCCTCGCGCAGCCGCTGTTGTCGCAGAACAGCCGGCGCACCGACAACTCGATGAGTACCGGCCGGGTACCGACCGGAGCATCGGCGAGCTTGCGTCCGTAGCGGCTGTGCACCCGTGTCGACAACGCCCCGCACCCCGGACAGACGGCCGCCATCCCGTCCTTCGTGCTCGCCGCGATGCGCAGCACGCCGCTCTCCACCACCACGCGTTCCACCAACACCGTCACCAGGTGCGGGAACACCAACTCCAACAAGGACTCACACGACCGAAGGATGATGCCCAGGATAACGGAGCGTCACCGGCGCACGGCAGCACGATCCACTTCACGGAATCCGGGCCTGAACCGGTTTCGACTCTCCCCTTGTGTCAGGTCAGGGCGCCCGTGTGGGGTCAAGGACGAAGAGGCGCCGGTACGGTGCAGGAGCCTGAGCAGTTGCGGCACGGGTGACCTCAGGCAGAAGGCGCATCCGTGGGCGAGGCGGCGTATCGGGCGCGGATCGGCCCCGGTCGGGGCGGGGGCACCTTGGTGCTATCGGGGGAGGAAAGCACTGACGGTCTTGCCGCCGGACGGCCGGCGGGTGACCGACGCGGCGCGGGCGAGGCGGTTGACCGTGGGCCGGCCGAAACCCCCGTGCCGCCGTTCAGATCGGGGGTGCGCATGCGCGGCGCCTGCGGGCTGGCGTCGTGGACGGTCACCTCGATGCTGTCCGGTTGCGCGGTCAGGTCCAGGGTGCACGCGCCGCCTGCATGGGGCAGGGCGTTGGTGACGAGTTCCGAGACGACCAGGACCACCGTGTCGGCAGTCTCGGCTGGGAGCGGGCGTACGAGACGGTCGAGGAAGTCCCGGGTGCTCTCACGCGCGCCGGCGACGGAGGCGGTGGAGCGGGCGGTTGCGAGGTTGACGCTCGTCGTGTCCATGAGGTTCACCCTGGTCTCTGGATGGTCAATGCCCGGTGGTGCCCGCGTGGTGCTTGTGCCTTGGCCTGTGGCGGGTCATCCGGTGGCGGCCGCCCCTCGCGCCTGTCCGTGTCGTTGTTCGAGGCCGATTACCTGATCGTTGAACGCGCGGAAACCTGTGTCGGCCGGAGTAGACATTAGGCATCGGTGTGGTTATGGTTTCTCTCGTAACCCGGAAGGACCGCAGGGCCCGGCAGAGACGAACTGCCGGGCGGCAGTACACGCAGTTGCAGTTCGCAGGACGGTGCGGTGACGGAGTTTCGAAGCCAGAGCGGTTGCAGGACGGCGACGGGACTGGTGACCGGACCGGGTGGCCCGCAGTGATCAGGGGCCGCCGTGAGCAGTACCGCAGTTACCGCAGTGGCAGTACCCGTAGTAAGTGCAGTTCGTAGTACCCGGCAGTGAAATCAGTGAGTGGTTCCTCGGTGAAGGCGTCGGCTGCGGGCGCGCGCATCGGGAGGTTCGGCAGTGGGGTTCTAAGCCAGAGCAGACGCAGGATGGGCGACGGGGCTGGCTGCCGAAGGTGGCGCTGTGAGAGGCCACCAGCAGTTCGCAGTATCAGCGGTAAAGGGCAGTACCCGCGTTACCAGCAGTTCGCAGTATCAGCAGTACGCAGTTCCCGTTTGGTAAGTGATTGATCCAGAGGGAAGAACGGAGGAGCCGAGCGCCATCAGGATCGCCCGGACGAGCAGTACGAAGCCCGGGTACCGCAGGACATCGATAGTGAGGTGGTCTCCGGTCACGCATCCGCGATCCCCGCACTCCCGACAGCAGCCAGGTCGGGCCTGCGGAAACAGTAGGCCGGCGCAGCATCAGGGCCGGCAGATGGTGTAGCAGTTCCTTCGGGGCCCGGGTGCCACTACGGCACCCGGGCCCCTCCAGTGTGTTCCACAGAGAGGTGTGATGACAGCAGACGACTCGTTCGGCCGTCTCGATGACGACGATTACCCCGCCTACACGATGGGCCGGGCCGCCGAGATGCTCGGCACCACCCAGGGCTTCCTCCGCGCCATCGGCGAACATCGCCTCATCACCCCGCTCCGCTCCGCCGGCGGACACCGCCGCTACTCCCGCTACCAACTGCGCATCGCCGCCCGTGCCCGCGAGCTCGTCGACCAGGGCACCCCCATCGAGTCCGCCTGCCGGATCGTCATCCTCGAGGACCAGCTCGAGGAGGCGCAGCGCCTCAACGCCGAATACCGCCGCGCCGCCGAATCAGCGAATCCACCGGCCGCGGCTTGAGCGGGGGCCGCGCATGCCCGCACCGCGCGCAGACTGCCCAAGCCCTCGGCGACGACCATCCCACCACCGTGACCGCCCCGGCCACGGGTCACCGGCGCGCTAAATGGCTCGGCGGGCACAGTGATCCCCGCTAGCTGTGCGCGTACTCGTCGGAGTGCTCAGGCAGGTACGGATGAACGTGCTCAGCTCGACGTTCGGTAACGCGGGGGCCTGGAGGATTTCGGGATGCCACGGAGTGCGAGAATCTGGCCGTGTCTGAGGAGTTGTCGCGCTGGTATCGAGGCCGCCTGGTCGTGGGGCCGTTCAGGCCGTTCGCGGTCGGTGAAGTTGAAGGTCTCGAACAGGAGATCGGGCTGCCACTGCCGCCTTCCTATCGCTCGTTCCTGGAGGCGGCGGGCGGGGAGAGCCTCACGTACTCGGTCCGATTGCCGGCTTGCGACCCGGAGCCGTTCCAGAGTTTCCACGACCTCTATCAGCTCGGCCGTGACGACGATGGCGAATACGGCTGGGGCACCCTTCTGGGCGAGTACCGCCGCAGCCGTGAGGGGTGGCTCGCCCATGAGTTCCCACTGTCCGGCCTTCTCCCGATCGCCCGCAACGGCGGGAGCGACACCCTGTTCCTGGATCTGGACCCGGCCACTCACGGCCAGCTCCATGCCTTCGTGCATGGCATCCCTCACCCGGGATACCTGTCGAAGGGAGTCTTCACCCAAGTCGCTCACGACTTCGACACCTACCTCGACAGCCTCGTCGTCGATCCGGACGTCGCTGAAGACACCTGGGCCGATGTCGTCGACAGTGACCCCACCGACCCTTGGCGGCGGACCGTCGAGGAATGGCTGGACAAGGAACTGCCGGGCTGGCGTGCTGAGCCGTGGGCAGCGGCCTGAGCGCCCGGGCTGGGCAATCGATCAAGCGACGTTGGTGTCGCGCTCGATGGCAGCGAGCCGGTTCTTCAGCCGGTAGCTCGGACCGTTGATAGACACGACGTCGCAGTGGTGCAGGAGCCGGTCGAGGATGGCGGTGGCGAGGACTTCATCACCGAACACCTGCCCCCATTCGCTGAAGGTCTTGTTCGAGGTCAGGATGATCGAGCCCTTTTCGTAGCGCTTGGAGATCACCTGGAACACCAGGTTCGCCTCAGCCCGTTCCAGCGGCTGGTAGCCCACTTCATCGACGACCAGGACGCCGCCTGGACGCAGGTAGGTGCGGAGCTTGCTGTTGAGGCGTCCGGCGGCCTCTGCGACCTTGAGCTGGCGGACCATGTCGTCGAGAGTCGTGAAGTAGACGGAGAACCCGGCCCGGCAGGCGGCGACCGAGAGAGCGACCGCGATGTGTGTCTTGCCCACCCCCGGCGGTCCCAGCAGGGCCGCGTTGCCCTTGGCCTCGACGAAGGCGAGGGTCGCCAGGTCCTTGATCTTGCGGGGATCGAGCTCGGGCTGAAAGGAAAAGTCGTACTCGTCGAGCGCTTTGTGGTGCGGCAGCTTGGACAACCGCAGGCCCTGGCGGAAGCGCCGGTCGTCACGAATGGCGAGTTCCTCGGCCAGGACCAGGTCGAGGAAGTCGAGGTAGCCCATCTTGGCCTCGTCCGCCCGGCCGGCGTACTGGTTCAGGCTCTCGGCCAAGTGGGGCAGGCCGAGCTTGGCGGCCGCGGTGCGGATTCGGGTGCTGACCAGCTCGCTCAACTGGGCTCCTCCGGCTTGGGGTGGGTGGTGAAGGGACGGGTCCCGGTCAGTTCGTCATAGACCGACAGAGGTCTGCGGCCGACCTCGACGCGGACGGCCGCGGCCCGGTTCAGGAGAGCCATCAGCGAGCCGGCCGTCTCCGCGCCGGGTGCGTCCTGATGACTGGGCCGCGGAGGAACTTCACCAGTAGTGGTCCGCCGATTCCGGCCGTCGGGAAGACCGTCCCAGTGCTTCTCGTCGACGACGCAGGCTCCGCGGCCGACAGCCCTGCGGTGAATGGCCAGCAGCGTCTCGCCGTTGGCGTCGGGAACGGTGGAATGTGGAATACAGAGTGATCTGGGACTTTGTTGCCCTGACTTCCACCAGCTGACGCGGGCGGACCTTGCGGGCCGGCACCGAGTAGAGGTTCGCATCGAAGGCGACCAGGCAGTCCTTGCCGACGTAGCGAAGGTGTCGCTGGGTGACCACGTAGGGTGTCGCCAGCAGGGGCCTGAGGGCCGTGTGGTCGCGGATCGCGCGGTGCCCGATGACTTCGCCGTGGGTGCCGTGGGACTTCGCCCGACGCAACGGCACCCAGGCGTTGAAGGCGGAGTCCAGCTCCTCGATGGAAGAGAAGGACCGTCCGGCCAGCACGTGGTCGCGGACGATCAGGACCTGCCGCTCGACCCGGCCTTTCCCGGTGGGCCGGTAGGCCGCCAGCACGTCGATGTCGAAGTCGTAGTGCCCGGCAAACCCGACCGCTTCCGGGTGCAGTGGAACGGCCTCACCTGGTGCGACGTGGCGTCGGACGACGGTCTTGGTCCGGTCGTAGGCGATCGACATCGGCACCCCGCCGAAGTGGGCGAACGCTTGTCGGTGGCAGTCGAAGAAGGTGGCCAGGTCCTGGCTGGTGGTGAAGCAGCAGAACGGATCTCGCGAGTAGGACAAGGTCATGTGGAACGAGTAGACCTTCGGGATCCCGACGTGGGCGAGGATCTGCCCTTCGTCGCCCCAGTCGACTTGGGCCTGCGCTCCAGGCACGACCTCGAACCTGCGGTGCAGGCCGGCCAGCTCGCCCGGGCTGATGCCCAGTTCCTCTGCGATCCGCGGCCGGGCCTCCTGCATGTAGAGCTTGACCCGCTGGTAGGTGCCGGTGAAGCCGTACTCGGCCACCAGCCGCTCGTGAACCACGGCACCTTTGATCAGAATCTCGGACCGCAGCATCGCGTCGATCAGGGGCGCGACCTCGTCCACCTTCCGTCGACGGCCATGTCCGGGCGCAGCCCGACGAGGCGGGGCAACCGGGCCTTGGGAGGAAAGGTACTTGCGGACCGTGCGGCGGTTGAGTGCCGTCTCCTTCGCGATCTCCGACAGGCTCATCGCCCCGGACTCGAACAGCCCGCGGAAGCGTCGAAGCTCCATCCATCGTTGCGGGTCCAAGACCACGGTCAGCCGCCCTCCGCTACCCTTCACAGGCCGGCAGCAGACTGCCCACGATCAACCCTCGGTACGTCAGCAAGTGGGCACGTTCATCCGTACGTGACTGGGCACGTTCACGTGTACGCCGACAGGCGGAGCTGCACGGCCTTGGGCTCGAAGCGGTCGCGGTCGGTGTCGATGGGGCGCCAGCTCGGGTCCAGCGGCTCGTCGTCCTCGGGATACCTGACGTGTTCCATGGACCGTTCGTCGCATGCTCCGTAGTCCTGGAAGTTCTGTTGGGCCTCGATCAGGGAAGGCCTGTTGGCGCCACCTGAGTAGTCCGGCCAGCGCAGCTGGATGTCGTCGTCCTCCCAGAAACAGACCGGGCAGATCTGATAAGAGCCGGGCCCGTCGTTCATCGTCAGGTGGCCGCAGCACACGCAGGGATACTTCAGGATCGGCACGTGAATGAGCAGGTGGCGAAGCTGCTACCAGGGGAGCTCCGCGCAGATGGTCTTGCCGCCTTCCGGCACCGGCTTAATGCGGATGTGGGTAGCGAGTCGCCTGACCAGGAACCACCCCCACCCGCCGGTTCCACCGGTACCGGGGGTGCGGGGCTGGGGAGGCTGGGGGCTGCGGTCGGCGACGCAGACGTCGATGGAGTGGTCCAGCAGTTCCAGGTGCAGAGCGCAGGGGCCGACGGTGTGTCGGATCGCGTTGGAGACGAGTTCGGCCACCACCAGGAGCACATTGTCAACGCTCTCGTTCCCGGCGGGGGCTCGCAGGCGGGCTGCGCGGGCGAGGAAGGCGCGCGTGGCGTCACGTGCAGAGGCGGCAGGCTGGGCGGTACGCGACAGGGGCTGATCCAGGACGGCTGTGCTCATTTGCTCCTCCTTCCGCACGGCGGGCTCATATGTCGCGCATGCCCCGCTACGCGAGTCGGAATCGGGGCCCGGCCTGCCGCATGAGCTCCAGGGCAGGAAGGGGCCGGCCGCGGTACGAGTGCGTGTTCGCGGCCGACCGGATCAGAGGCGATGTGGTGCTCCCGGCGTCGGCACGTCACGTTAAGCCGCCCCCGAGCGGTCATAGACCCAGGGCAGAGGGCAGTGCAACGCCAGGCGTGGATCCCGCTAGGACGGGAGGGGTCGTCAGTCCTTCGCGATGGCCATGCCGGGGAAGATCCCCACTAGGGTCCGTCTTCAAAAGATCGTTCGATGGTGGATCATGTTTTCGTGATCCATCGCCATGAAATGACCGATATCGAGTGGGAGTTGCTGGCTCCGCTGATACCGAGTGCCGGCAGGGGCCGGCCTCGGGTGGAGGGCCGTCGGGTGATCAACGGGATGGTCTACAAGATCCGGACCGGGGTTTCCTGGCGTGACCTGCCGGAACGTTACGGCTCGTGGAAGTCGGTCTATACTCGCTTCCGCCGCTATGCCATCGACGGTGTCTTCACCCGGGCCCTGCAGCAGATCCAGGCGCGGGTGGATGCCACCGGTGACATCGATTGGCTGGTCCAGATCGACTCCACCATCGTCCGCGCCCACCAGCAAGCCGCCGCCACCGGCCGAAAAGGGGGAATCACCGGACGGACGAACCGGACGATCACGCCCTCGGTCGATCCCGAGGGGGCCTGACGACCAAAATCCATCTCGCCTGCGACGGCCGCGGCCGGCCCCTGGCCGTACTGCTGACCCCGGGGCAACGGCACGACGGCGTCTGTGCGAGGCCGCTGCTCGAACGCATCCGAGTGCCCCGCGCCGGCCTGGGCCGGCCCCGTTGCCGACCGGACCACGTCATCGCCGACAAGGCCTACAGCTCACGAGGATTCCGCGCCTACCTGCGCAAACGCGGCATCGGACACACGATCCCGGAGAAGAGCGACCAGAAACGGCACCGCCGGAACCGCGGCCGCCGAGGTGGCCGACCGACAGCCTTCGACAGCGACATCTACCGCCGCCGCAACACCGTCGAACGCTGCTTCAACCAGCTCAAAGGCTTCCGAGGCATCGCCACCCGCTACGAGAAGACCGCCACCTCCTACGAAGCAGCGGTCACCCTCGCATCACTCCTGCTCTGGGCAAGATCAATTTGAAGACAGACCCTAGCAGTGCGGCACTGCCGGCGGCCATGACGGACCACGCCTGCGTCGCGGCCTGCGTGGCCTGCGCCCCCGCCATGGTCGCCTCCTGGACGGCCATGGCCGTCTCCAGTGAGGGCGGCGGGGCACGTGGATGCGATGCGGGCGAGCGCCGAGCGCAGCGAGTACTGGCGCCGTGGGGGCCGGCTCGGCCGGAAGGATCCGGCCGAACCCGGACGGGCTCCCTGCCGCCCTACCGTGCCCAGTCGATGCCGAGGGTGGCCAGGCGTTCGCGCTGCTGGTCGGGGAGGGCGGGTTGCAGCTGCTGGGTGAACGGCTCCCCCTCCCCGAGGGCGGAGCCGTTTCGTCCATTGCGGAAACCGCAGCGCACAGCCCGGTACGGGAGCCGGCCTGCCCTTGGACGACGTGGGGGAGGCCGATCGGTACCGGGCTGTGCGCTGCGGCTGGTTCACATGGCGGTCTGGGGTGGCGGCTGAAAGTGCGCCGGGTCCAGGGCCTGGTGTTTGTCAGTATTCGCCGTGCTGCTGGTCCTTGTAGTGGTCCTTGTCGCCGCCGCTCTTGTTGATGCAGACGTTGCCGAAGGCGGGGTTGAGGAGGCCGACGACGTTGACGGTGTTGCCGCAGATGTTGACGGGGATGTGGATGGGGACCTGGACGACGTTGCCGGACAGGACGCCGGGGGAGCCGATGGCGGCGCCTTCGGCGGTGGCGTCGGCGGCCGCCAGGCCGGCGCCGCCGGCGAGGATGGCGGCGGCTGAGGCGGTGACGGCTACGGCCTTTGTGATACGCGACATCAAGATCTCCTGGTGAATGTGGACCTGCCGCAGGGAGTACGGCACGTGCGCCCCTTCAAACAGCACGGGCAGGGAGCCGGTTACGGCAGTTGGGCCGGATCGGTGACCTGGGCCACCTCTTCAGTCGTGTCGGCAGGCCGGGGCGCGGTTCGGCGGGGTCTGTGGTGTGGGCGTATGGACCCGGTCACTCATGCCTGCTCGCCGAGGGCGCGGTATCCGGGCGGCCCACGTTCGCCGGTGGTGGGTGAGACCGGGAGGCGTTCGACGGTCCGGCGCAGCCGCCGCCCGGCCTGGACCTCGCAGCGGGCCGTGTACGGCTGTCCGGACCTGGTCATGGCGGGGTTATGGTGTGCCGCGAGGGTCCTTCCGGTCGGTGTAGATGTCGCACTCCACACGAACCCGGAGGGCCCTCACCCGTTCGAGATCCCTCAACCGTGACCTGCACCCGTCCCCAACCTTGCCGGACAGAACGCCTAGGGAGGGGCGGGGAAGAACCGCGTCAGCACCCTCGCGCCGACCGGACCATGATCGTTCTCGCCGGGATTTCAATGTACCCCGACCACGCACACCCGTATCGGGACCAGTGGATGCCGAATGCGGCTTCAAGTGCCCCCAGGGGATGGACCGGTCTGCTCGGTTCGGCAATCGGGTGCTCCCGTTCTGTGCCCGCGACAGCTTGGCGGGGGTGGGGAAGGGATGGGGGTTGATGCCGGAATCGGCCGGCACAGGCAGAGAGGAGTTGACGGTGGAGACATCTGAGCTGGAGAGCAAGGTCCAGAAGCTGGAGACGGCGTTGGCCGTGCAGGAGGCTTCCATGGCCGGTGCGCAGGCGACGCAGGCCGCCACGCAGGCGGGGATGACCTCCACGTTCGCCGCTACCCAGGGCGGAACCTGGGCGGTGATGGGCGCGGGCAGTGCCGCGTTGATCGTCGGTATCTTCCTGGGCATGGCCATCGCCAAGGGCTGACGCACGCTCGCTCCCGTAATTCCGTTGTTCGATTCGCGCCGCCCTCGCCGGACAGGGTCCGACGGGGGCGGCTCGCTCCGCAGACTGACCCCCACAAGCGCGACGCGGCCATCGCTCTCGCGAACACCCTCTCCGGGAGGGGTTTCGGCGGGGACCCCTCCCCGCTGGTGGTGCGCCTGGTGGACGCCTCGGGGTTCCAGTGGATCGCCCGCACCGTCGACTGCGAGCAGCTCGGCGCACGGCCGGCCGCCCCCGAGGAGCGGACGCGTGCCGGGCGGGTGCCGGTGGACGTGCCGCCCACCGAACTACGGGTAAGGGACCAGGTCCTGGCGGGTGGTCGTCTGGCCACGATCACCGATCTGCGCTACCGCCGGCTCAAGCCGAGCAAGGTAACGCGAGCCCCTGACATGTCGGCCCCGCATTCAGACGTTAAAACGGCAAGGACAGTGCCTGTTTCTGATCTCATAGCCGCAGGTCCTCGACGTGCTGAGGGCGCATGCGCGGTGGCCGGCGTTCGCGGAACGGTCGCCGTGACCGTTCCGCGAACGGAAGGCTCGAAGCGGCGGCACGGGGCAGGAGCTATCGCCGACTTCTCCAACTTCGTCCCGGGCCTCGACCTCGTAGGTCACCTCCAGATCACCCTCCTGGCGACCGGCTGACCGCCACCCGCTCCGCGCAGGACTGGCATTCGCGCACACGCATGTGGCTATACCGGGTGGAGGCGTGTGCGGGCCCGAAGCTGGCCGAGCGGCCGGCTTTCGGCCGCAGGCTCTGCCCGAGCGGTTCCGGGGGCAGGCCCGCAACCGGACTCGCCACCGGTTCCGCCCACACGGGCCGGCGTCGGTGGCCGCAGAGGCGGGGAAACCCGGCCCCCGAGCCGAACCGGGCCCTCTCGGTGATCTCAGGCTCGGTCACAGCTGTTGAGTGCTTTCGTGACAGGGCTGATGGGTGGGCGAAGCCGCCTGCGCGCTGGTGGATCGATCCTTCGCCCTGGAGGGATCGATTCTTCTCCCACGGCTTGGGGGTCGGAGCAGCAAATCCCGTTCCGTCCGCATTTCATACGTTCAGGTCTCGTATGAACACGACTGCTTACGTCATGTAGCCACTGCCGCTACCAATGGTGACTGTCAGTTCGTTCTGATTCCTGGAGGCACCGTGAAGCTCCCCCGCCTGGCAGCGATCGCGACCACCTTCGTGGCTGCGGGTCTGCTCGCGTTCGTGCAGGCTCCCACCGCGTTCGGCGCCACGTTCACAGCCCAGTTGGTGGCACGTAACAGCCAAAAATGCGTATCGGTAGCGGGTGCCAGCACCGCCAATGGCGCGGCCGCGGTCCAGTGGGACTGCCTGGAGGCGCCGAACCAGCAGTGGAAGCTGGTGGCTACCAGTGCCGGCTACTACACGGTGGCCGCAGTGAACAGCGGCAAGTGCCTGTCGGTCAGCGGCGCGAGTGTCCAGAACAACGCCACGGTGGTTCAGTGGGACTGCGTGAACGCCACGAATCAGGAGTGGCGGCTGGTCCAGAAGGACAGCGGCTACTTCTCCATCGAGGCCCGGCACAGTGGCAAGTGCCTGTCCGTGGCCGCCGTGAGCACCCAGAACGACGCCGCGCTCGTCCAGTGGGACTGTGTGGAAGGAGCCAACCAGCACTTCCGCCTCGGCTGACACATCCCGGGGGGAGCCCAGGGTGCCCGCCAGGTTCCCCCGGCCCCGCCTCCCGCGCACCAAAGTCGTTCTTTACCGGTAGCCGATTCGAGCACCTGGCGGTGATGGAGACCGGCCGGAGGTTGCCGACCCGATCACGGTGGAGGACCTGGTTGCGGTGCAGACCTTCTCGGTGACCGTTCCGAGGTTCTGTAGCGCTGGACCTCCTGGAGGGCCCCTCGGCGTACGGCTGTCCGGTCGGCTGTACGGCATCCCGAGGCACATCGACATGGTCGACGCCGAAGCGGACGTCGTGGCCGACGGCTCGCCGACGGACCGGGCCTGGCGTCTCCTGCGCGACCAGCCTGAACGGGCCCCGACCTTGGGGGAGAGGTCGGGGCCCGTGGTGCACAGTGGTCTTGTTGTGAGGTGGTCAGTGGCGGAAGGCGTCCTTGGTGTCTTCCTTGGCCTGGCGAGCGCTGCCCTTGGCCTGGTCGGCGCGGCCTTCGGTGGTCATACGGTCGTTGCCGACGGCGCGTCCGACGGTTTCCTTGACCTTGCCCTTGGTCTGCTCGGCATGCGCCTTGCTCTTCTCTGTGCCCGACATGGGGACCTCCTCGTGAAGTACCGGATTGGTCGTGACCGCTCTCCTACTCACAACCGTCGGCCCCAAACCCCACAACCCAGCCCGTTTTCGTCGGCATCGCGGGTCGCACCGCTCGACAGTCGCATCCCGCGGCGAGGAACCATGCGCCCACAGGGCCGCTCAGGCGGGAAGCAGGAGGACTGAACGCCACCCGCTGCGCCGTGGACTTGGCATGTGACACGTCGTCTGAAGCCGGCCTGGCGAACCCGCCGGCCAGGCCGTGGCCGGGTCGGCGGGTCGGGCAGAACCGCGAGCAGCGCCGCCGTGGCGCCCGCGCGATGGCCGGCCTCCGCCAAGCGGCGCGCTCATGCCCGGAGAGGAGGCCGTAGAACAGGGCTATGGCGAACCGCCACTGAATGCGAGCGCGTTCTCCTGCCCGCCTACCGGCATAAGAAACACATAAAAATCGGCTGCATGGTCGGAGGGTAGTCGGGCAGTAGGCGGTTCGGAGGTTGATAACTATGGTTCCCCTGCTTCTCGTTCTTCTGCTCGCTCTGATCCTGTTCGGTGCCGGTTTCGCGGTGAAGATCCTCTGGTGGGTCGCCATCGCGGTGCTGGTGCTGTGGCTGATCGGCTTCGTCGCCCGTCCCAAGGGTGGCAGCGGCCGCTGGTATCGCTGGTAGTCGCCCGGCACAACGCAGTGGTGAGGCTGGATGACAGCGGCCTGCCGTCCCCTTTCCGAGGGGGCGGCAGGCCGCTGTCACGTCGTTACGTCCTGGCGCAAATACCTACCGGTTCCGGGTGGAAACGAGTATTCGGGGGTATCCGCGCAGCAACCGGGACGGTCGCCGTGACGCAGCAGGGAACCTGCTCGCCTCCAACGATCGACGGCCGTCCCGGCCGTCCCTCGGTCAGCGTTATTCGTGTGGGGTGTGGTGTAACGCTCGGTAAGTCGGCCGGGCCGCAACCGGCCGGGCTCGCACGCCGTCAGCCCCTACCGGGCCCACTTGATGTCGAGGTTGGGCGAGTGCGCCGCGCTGCGCTTGGTGGGGACGGGCCACACCGATGGCTTGGCCGTCAGACGGTTCCGCTGAGCCGGCTGGGGCCGCGCCGTCCCTCCCGCCCTTGAGACGGTGAATGTTGTCGGCCCGGAGCCCCGCACTGTCCAGGACGATGTCGAACAACACTTTCTCGCCCTGGCGCAGACGGTTATCGCTTCCATGGACCGCTGAGGCTTCTGCGTGAACGTCAGGCCCACCTCGCTGACTGATGAGACCGATCCCGCGGTCAGAGTCGAACCACTTCACGACACCGCTCGGCAACACACATCACTCCTCCGCTTGGCTTGGAGTCGGAAGCCGACACTGTCCGCCCCGTCTCGGCCGGTCGGGAGGGCGTGTGCAGGGGCGTGAAGCAGTGGGATCCAGCGCGGTTGCAGCCGGCAGGCGCCGTATTAGGGCCTGTGTGATGTCGTGATCGGTGGTGGCTCCTTGGCGTGGGAAATGGATCTGGCTCCACGCGGTCACGAAGGTCGTGAAAGGCTCGGCGGATGGACTATGCGTTCGATGCTCCACCCGTTGACCGAGAGCTTCTGGACTTCGCCGTTCATCTGGTCGCTCGTGCCGGACGGATGTCCGCGCAGGCCTTCTTCGGCAACGACTGGCACAGCCACCGCAAGGAGGACGGCAGCGAGGTCACTGAGATCGACGTGGCGGTCGAGGAGTTCATCAGGGCCGAGTTGACCCGCCGGGTTCCGGACGACGGCGTCTTCGGGGAGGAGGGGGGCTCGACCAGCGGGACATCGGGACGGCGTTGGGTCATCGATCCCATCAATGGCACGACGTACTTCACTCTCCGGGTGCCGCTGTTCACCAACGATCTTGCCTATGAGGACGAGTACGGGCCGGCCATCGGTGTGATCAACATGCCTCTGCGGCAGCAGATGGTGGTGGCGGGCCGCGGTCTGGGCTGCTGGGTATTGCCCGGCCCCGACCCAGATCTGAGGTCGGGCCGCCGCGCTCAGGTCTCGGAGCGGACCGGCCTGGGCGGGGCGAGAACGCTGATGCACAACCCGGCGGGCTGGCCGGAGGAACTCCTGTCCACGCTCCACCGCCGGGTCTTCCTGATCCCTTCCACCGGCATGATCGCGGCCCTGGTGACGGGGTGGGCCGACGCGGGCGTAATCGCCGGTCCGCCGATGGGATATGAGGACGTGGCTCCGATGCCGGTCATCGTCACGGAGGCAGGCGGCCGGGTGACCGACCTGAGCGGGGCATCCGTGCTGCAGGGCGACATGTCGGTGCTGGTTACCAACGGGCGGCTGCACGACGCGTTCGTGCAGATGGTGAAGGACTTGCCCCACAGCCGCGACTGGCAGGCCCTCGTCGATGGGGAGTAGGGCCCGGTGCAGGGGTGATTAGGCCGCTGAGGGGCGGAGGCTGCGGGGTGGCCGGATGATCGCGCCGCGGAGGGGGAGCGCGGCTAGGTAGCCGGCGGGGGTTCCTGACCTTGTCATGAGTGTGCTGTGACAGCCGCCGATGCCATCCGACACCGCCGGCCCCTACCGGGCCCAGTCGATGCCGAGCGCGGCCAGGCGCTCGCGTTGTTCGGGGGTGAGGCCGTCGCGGCGGGTGCGGGTGTTGGACAGCCAGACCCCAAGCCGCACCGGGGTCCCGTCCGGCAGCTCCTCGGTGTGCGTGCGGGGGACGACGACGCGTCCTTCGCGGGCCGCGTACTGGGCGAGGGCGTCGACGCCCCGCTCGAACGCCGAACCCGACGCCCGGCGCGGCCGCCCCGGCGCGGCCGGCTCCGCAGCCGGCGTCACGCCCAGCTGGGCGAGGCGGGTCTGCTGCTCGTCGCCGAGCAGCTTCCAGTCGCGGCGTTGGGTGGCCAGCCAGCGGCCGATGTCCTCGCCCCGGACCGTGACGCCGGGGACGATGTCGTTCAGGGTGGCTTCAGCTTTGGGAGTGCAGCACTGCATTGGCCGTGATGACGAAGGCGTCGCATGCGCGTTTAGAGCGTCCGCCAGTAGGGGGATGGCAATTGGTGGCGACTACTGCTCGGCGTCGGCCAGTTCGGCGTTGGCCCGGGCGGTGACGAGGGTCAGTACGCGGTGCGGGGAGATCCGCGCCGCCGGCGCCGAGATCGCCGCCCGCCACGCGACATCCCCGCCGAGGACCTGGCGGCACCGCTCAGCGTCCGGCCCGCATCCGTGAACCGCAGGCGGGACGCCTCGGCAGGCAGGGACTCCAGCAGACCAGAGGCGGTCAGCTCGGCGATCGTCGGGACGCCGAGCAGCCGGCAGCAGCCGCGTAAGCGGTTCCCAGGATCGCGTCCGGCCCGCCCGAGAACGGCTATCACCGGCTTCAGCGCTGGCGAAGCCGGACGCTGCCGATCGGCGCTACCGGCCGGTCCGCAATGCGCTCCCGGGCACCGCACGCCAGGCGTTTCCGGCGCGTAGAGGCGCGACATTGCCTCAAATTTGCCTTGGCATGTCCAGGTTAACCGTCGGTAAGGTGATCACCGTGTGGATGGCAGCCCTGACCCGGTGCGCCGTCGCACGCGTCAGTGGCGGCCGGGGGGAACAGTGTCGCTATGGGGGGACTAATTGATCATGTCGCGGCATCGGTTCTTCAAGACTGCTGCCTCGGCGGGTGCAACCTGCTGCTGTCTTGCGACAGCGGGCTGATTCGAACGCTTCCTGTGTGCTCCCCGCCTGCCTATTTGCCATGAAGAAATGCTCTTTTGCGCGTAAAACCCGCCTTTCTCCCGCCCGGATCGCGTAGATCCGCCCTCCTCAAACCGGTCCTGACGTCAGTCGTGGCGCTGGCCGTCCTGGGCGGTCTCGCCGTGCAGCCTGCGGTGCTCGGGAACACCAAACTCCGCGCCGGCGCCGCCGGCAGCTCGTACGACTGGCTCGACGACACCGCCGCCGAGCAGTGGCGGCAGGACCAGTGCCTGATGGCCGACGTGCTGCGGCTGGGCGGCCCGGCCATGGCGCAGGTCGCCCAGGACGGCCTCAATCAGCCGCAGGACAAGCTCCACGTGCTGGCGGACCGCAATCACTGGGAGCAGACTCCGCTCGCCGCGGCTTACCAGAAGGACCGGGACACGGCGAACGGCGCCCTGACGGCCCTGAACTCCTTGCGTGATTCGTGGCAGAAGCCACTGGCGGGCCTGACCACCCCGGCGGGTATCAATGACGCTGACTTCCACCGGCCTCCGGGTTCTCCGGGTGACGGAAAGCAGTCGTTCCACGCTCAGACCGGCCTGATCCAGTGGACCGCCGACCGGTTCTGGACCTCGGAGAGCGACTTCTACCAGGACCCCACCCCCAAGGCGGCCGGGCCGACCGTCACGGCAGTGAAAAGCCTGGGTTCGCCGCTCTACGGCAAGGAACCCGACCCGAAGACCACTCCTGCGGACCAGTGGCAGCGCGCGCTCGCGGAACGCGATGCGTTCAAGTCTCTGACGGAGTGGTCGGCGGAGCCCACGGGCGCGGACAACGCCCGCATGTTCCTGGCCTCCGGCGGCTTCCCCCGTACGGCGCCGAAGGCGGGGACGGCGGAGTACCGCATCGCGGTCGAGGACTTGAAGTCCCGGTTCGCCACCTGCGCCTGGCGCGACCCGATGGACCCGAACAAGGTCCTCGCCGGTATCACCGACACCGCCGCAGGCGAGTGGCAGCAGGAGATCACCTCTCAGCAGGTGCAGCGGAATCAGATCCTGGCTGCCAACAAGGACGCCACCCAGTCCCTGACCACCGGTGCGAAGGCCCTGGGCGAGATGCTGGGGCACTCCTGGGTGGCCGATCACGCCGCCCGCTTCCAGGACTACTGGTCCCCCGGCGGCGCGGGAACGGTCGGCGACAACACGGCCGTGATCGAGGTCCACGCAGCCAACGGCAAGTGCCTCGACGTCGAGAACAGCGGAGCCGTCGACGGCACGCCCGTACAGGTCTACTCGTGCAACGGCACGGGCGCGCAGCAGTGGTGGGTCTACGGCGATGACCACGGCCTGCACTAGCGCAACCGGAACTACAAGTGTCTGGACGTGTCGAACAACGACCCGACGAACGGCACCAAGATCCAGGTCTGGACGTGCAACAGCTCCCCGGCGCAGACCTGGGAGTACAACCTGCGCGCCACCACGAGCTTGAAGAACGTCGGTACAGGCAAGTGCCTGGACCTGCACACCTATGACAACGGCAACGACTCGTGGCTGTGGGACTGCAACGGGTCCGGCCCGCAGCAGTTCGACATCAAGCCGTCCGGCAGCGGCAGCGTCCCGGCGCAAGCCGAATTCAACAGGGCGAAGAAGGCCGTCGCCGACGCCCAGACCGGGGCGAAGAAGCAACTCGACGTCCTCAAAGCGCAGGCCGCGGCTGCCAAGAAGGCCGCCGCCACCAGTGACACCGCCGAGCAGGCCGCCTACGCCATCGCCGACACAGCTGGTGCGCCGCGCGGCCGTGGTCTGCTGGTGGGCCAGCAGAAGGCTCAGGTCACCAAGGGTGCGGTAGCCGCTCTGGATGCGATGGTGAAGGCCGGCGAGACCGCCGAGGCGGCTACTCGTGCCTCCGGCGCGGACAGCGAGACCATCGCGCAGCGCGCGCTGGCGCAGGCGGCGCAGGCGAAGGCGGAGTTCCGCCGGGAGGCCGCGCACACCGCCGAACTGCAGGCCAAGGCGGCCGCGGATGCGGCCAAAACGCACCGGGACAACGCCAAGAAGGACGCCGAGACCGCCAAGTCCAAGCTGGGCGACGCGCTGAAGGCGGAGGCCGACGCCAAGGCGGCAGCCGCCAACGCCCACGCCAAGCGGCTCGCCGCCGAGGCGGAAGAGGCCACAGCGAAGCAGGAGATAGAGACCGCCGCCGCCAAGCAGGCGGAGGCGGCAGGGCACAAGAGGAACGCGGAAGCCGAGGCGACGAAGGCCAGGGACGCCAAGGGCAAGGCCGAAGCCGCCGAAGCCACCGCGGTCGAGCGCAGAAACGGCGCCGTCAAGGCCCGGGACAACGCCAAGGCGAAACGGGACGACGCCTGGGAAGCGGAGCAGAAGGCCGACGCCGCGCGCGCGAAGGCGGACGCCAAGGCCGCCTACGCCGCTTCCCTTGACGCGGGCTCGGAGGCCACCGCCGCGCGCACAGCCGCCGACGAGGCGAACAAGTATGCAACCGACGCCGAGACGGCAGCCGGCAAGGCGAGGAGCGAGGCCAACGCCGCCACCCAGGCCGCCGCGGACGCCGATGCGGCAGCCACCCGTGCCGAAGCGGCCGCCAAGCGGTCTCGCTCCGACGCCGACGCCGCCCAAGCCGCCAAACTGGCGGCGGACGCCGCGGTCAGGACCGCCACCAGCGCCGCCGCGGACGCGATTGCCGCATCCCAGCACGCCGCATCCGAGGCGAGGGCGGCCGTCGCCCTGGCCAACGAGGCGGACGGGCAGGCCAAGACCGCCACATCCCAGGCGGACAAGGCCAAAGAGGAAGCCGCCAAGGCCAAGACCGCAGCCGCCAAGGCGGCGGGTTACGCCTACGTGACCGCCCAGGCCGCGGTGGACGCCGGCAAGGCCGCCGCGCAGGTCGCCAAGCCCGCGAACGACGCCATCCAGCTCGGATCGCCCTACGCCACCACGGACTCGGCCGCGAGCCTGCTCGTGCTGACCGGCCAGGCATCGAAGACCATCGCCGAGCAGCAGAAAGCCGTCGCCGACGCCCACGCCAAGAACGCCCAGGACGAGGCCGCTGCGGCCAAGGCCCTCGCCGACCAGGCGCAGGACGACACCAAGGCCGCCTACCAGCACGCAGCCACCGCCGCCGGCTACGCCTCGGACGCCCGCACCTACGCCAAGGAGGCCCTCGGCTACTCCGCCGACGCCGCGAAGTCGGCATCACTGGCCGCCGCATCATTGGCCCGCAGCGTCGAATACGGCAGCCAGGCCGCGGCGGACGCCGTAGCAGCCGATCAGGCGGCCGGACGCTCCGAGGGCCATGCCAAGACAGCCCGTGACTCCGCCGACCAGGCCGCGCTGGACGCGACCGCAGCCCGGGCCGCAGCTGCCCAGGCCGACCAGGACGCCAAGACCGCCCGCGCCGCGGCCGACCGTGCCGCCACCGTCGCGACCGAAGCCGAAAAGGCGGCCCAGGACGCCGACAAGTACGCCAAGGAGGCACAGGAAGCAGCCGACCGGGCGGAGAAGGCTGCCAATGCGAAGCAGATCGAAACGGGAACGGTCCCTGACGGTGCCGGCGGGTCCATCGGCAACATGTTCTACGTCATGGATCGCACCGAGCAGATCGGCAAGCCCGAGACCCTGAAGAAGACGGCCGGCTGCGAAGGTTGGATCGACGCGCTCTTCTACAAGGGCGACTGCACGATGACCGTGAAGATTCGCTACAAGGCGTTCCTCGACCTGTACCTGTGCACGGCCCCGGTCTTGGACCCGTCGAAGTCCACGTGTCCTTCAAGCGAGACGATCTACCTGGGTCAGTTCCCGACCGACGAGCTGTCCCAAGAGGTCACCCATACCATCACGATTGCCGAGTACCAGGCGGGCGTCGACCCGGTGGACATCCTCTTCGGAAGCTGGATCAAGTGCGGCCAGAAGTTCGCTTCCGGATTTGAGCGTGGAAGCTGGGGCGGCTGTGCCTGGGCGGCGGTGGACGTTGCGCTCCTGTTCTCGGGCAAGATCCTCAAGCCCATTGCGGACGCCGTCAAGGCGGCCGATGCTGCGGCGAGAACCGGCATCGGAGTCGCGGATGCCTACAAGGCCCTGCGGAACCTGGGCCTGACCGAGGCCGCCATCGAGGGCATTGGGGCGAGGGCCCTCCGCGGTCTGATGGATGCATGCACCAAGCGCAAGACTGCGGCTTTCCGCGCTGCTGCCGTGGAAGGGGTCAATCCCTGTGAGGGGATGATCGCGTACCTCAGCACCGATCTGAGCCGCATGGCGTACAAGGCCAGAATCGCATCCGGAGTCAGCACCGGCCGGAATGTTGCGGTCGCCAGGGTCCCCGGGTGGAATGACCCCAAGACCGGTGATCTTGTGGTCGGCTTCAGCAAGGGGAACGGCTACCACTCGGAGAACCACATCCTGGACCAGCTGACCGCCAAGGGGTTCAAGCCGACTCAGATCACCGAACTGTACAGCGAGCGCAGTCCCTGCCCGGCGTGTGGCCCCATGCTGGAAGACGCCCTGCCATCGGGTACTCCGATCTCATGGTCCGTCCCCGACGGACCGGGTTCAGGCGATCTCCTTTACAGCATGATCCGCGCATTCGGGGGGAGGTCTGGGTTCAGCCGATCCGAAGAGCAGTAGCGAACGTAACAGGGGTGTGTGCTGGACCTCCTCGCGAGGTTCACCACGCCCCACCAGGAGAAATGAAGAAACATCATGACTGAGTTCGGGTTCACCCGTGCCGCTGACGACGTGGTCGCCATTCGAATCGAGCTAGCCGACCTGGTTGTCCAGGCACTTCAGCGCGCCGGCTTGCCAGCCTTCCGCGACGGGGAGTCCGACAGCCCGGACCAGGCAGGCGCGGTCGTCTACGTCGATACCGATGCCGAGACGGCCTCGGCAGCCGTATCCGTGGGCTGGAGGTGTGACGCCGGCCCGCTCCAAGCCGCTGTGGACGCTCTCGTCTCACGGAGTTCTCCTGATGCACACGCCGTCCGTTATCCCGGAATGGTCGGCCTCCACATGCAAAGTGCGTTGATCAGAATCCTCTTGACGGCGGGGATCATCGCAACTCTGGAGAACGACAACATGAATCCGGACTACGTCCTGGTATTCGGTCAGGTCTCCGACTTGCCACCAGCACTGCGGCCCACGTTCAGTCCCGCCGCGAGCTGACCTGCACATCTGCGAAACGGTCCGCCGGTCTTTCCGGCGGACCGTTTCGGCTGCTCTGAGCCGCACGTACGGTCCGCAGCATGCCGACCCAAATCATCGACGGCCGAAGCGGTGTTCCGGCAGGATGATCTCCTGTGCCCACAGCGGGCGTACCACTTGGAGGGGAAGAGTGGGCAGAACCACCCTGCTGGTCATCGCCGCGTTGCTGCTGGCGGCCCGCTGCTCAAGCGGTGTACCGGATCATGATCCGGCGTCAAGCGCTGGCGCCGCGGCCGCCGCAGAAAACACACCGGCGCGCGTTTGTACGAACCAAGTGATCGCCGCAGTTGCGCTCAGCTGGAGGCGGGACCAGGGGCCGCTCGATGCCAGCGGCAATGCGTTGTTGAACGCTTTCATGGACGCCAACGCGGTCCACCAGACACCGCAGTACCGGATATACATCGACCGCTACGCAGCAGGCACCGGACCGATCGCGCTGGCCATAGCCCAAGGCAAGGACGGCGAGCAGGCGATCACCGAGCAACTGGCTGTCGATGGCCAAGGGATTGAGTCGGAGTACACCACCCTGCGTAAGGCCGCGCAATACTTCGGAACCGCCCGTAGGAGTCCGGGCGGCCAAGACGCAGAAAGGGGGACCTGCCAACCCTGCTCGACCGGCACGTGCCGCTGGGCCCGGACCAGGCTGCGGTGCGCTTGGGCGTCCGCCGTGTCGACTTCGACCAGGTCGTCAGGCTCGGATGGCTGTCCCCGGTCGGCTCGGTGGACATCGACTACAAGCGCCACGGCGGGGTGACCACCATCCCCCTGTACGACGCCGAGGACATCGCGCTCCTGGAGGTGGTCCGCCCCTCGGTGGACTGGCGGGCGGTGCGCACGGTGGCGGCGGGCCGCCGTTCCCCGCTCGCCGGCCTCCGCCCGGTCGCCCCGGGCAGTGATCGGGTGTTCCTGGCGGGGGCGGCGCGGATCGCCCGGGTGGGCCGGGCGACGGTGGTGAACTGGCGCCGCCGACACGGCGACTTCCCCGACCCGGTGGCCGGCACGGACGTGCACCCGCAGTTCGACCGCCACGCGGTCGTCGCCTGGCTCCTCGCGCACGACAAGATCGAAATCCCCACGGGGCCCACGGTCGCCTCACTGGTACTGGCCGGCCCCAACGGCGCCACACACCGGTTCCGCCTCGACGACCCACACCTGACTCTGGCCGACGACCCGGCGGGGGAGGACGTGTTGTCCGGCTGGTCCACCGACACGGACGCCGACACGGTGGCCGAGCTGGCGGCCGGCGAGTTCGGGGCGTCGCTGCGCCGGCTGAACGCGCCCGGTACCAACCCGTTGGCGGTGCTGGGGGAGGTGCGGGTGATCGACCGGTTCCGGTCCGGGGCCGGTGGCCTGCGCCTCACCCTGGCCTGGCCGGCCGGCCTGCGGGGCGCCGCCTTGGCGGGCTCGGTCGGCGTGGAACGCCACGCGGTGGCCTACGTGGGCCCGGGGGAGGCGTGCGTGTGCAAGCGGCACGACTGCGGCGGCGTCGTCCCCGTCAACTGGTGCGCCGAGCACGGGGACGCGGCCTCGCCGGTGATGGAGTGGCACCCCGGAGGCGGAATGCGCTGCACGTTCCTGGCCGGACAGCGGGTGGCACCGACGGGCGGTTGACCCGCGCCCGGTTTCACCGATCGCCTGCGAGGCCCCGAGGAAGCCTCAGGGGATGGGCCGGTCTGCTCGGTTCGGCAATCGGGTGCTCCCGTTCTGTGCCCGCGACAGCTTGGCGGGGGTGGGGAAGGGATGGGGGTTGATGCCGGAATCGGCCGGCACAGGCGAGAGGGGAAGTTGACGGTGGAGACATCTGAGCTGGAGAGCAAGGTGCAGAAGCTGGAGACGGCGTTGGCCGTCCAGGAGGCTTCCATGGCCGGTTCGCAGGCGACGCAGGCCGCCACGCAGGCGGGGATGACTTCCACGTTCACCGCCGCCCACGGCGGAACTTGGGCGGTGATGGGCGCCGGTAGTGCCGCGTTGATCGTCGGTATCTTCCTGGGCATGGCGATCGCCAAGGGCTGACGCACGCTCGCTCCCGTAAACCGTTGTTCGATTCGCGCCGCCCTCGCCGGACAGGGTCCGACGGGGGCGGCGCGCTCCGCGGACTGACCCCCCACAAGCGCGAGGCGGCCATCGCTCTCGCGAACACCCTCTCCGGGAGGGGTTTGGGCGGGTACCCCTCCCCGCTGGTGGTGCGGCTGGTGGGCGCCTCGGGGTTCCAGTGGGTCGCCCGCACCGTCATGTGTGAGCAGCTCGACGTGCAGCAGACCGACCGGGGTCCCGGCGGGACGCGTTCCGGTGGACGTGCCGCCCACCGACTACGGGTAGGGGACCAGGTCCTGGCGGCTGGCTGGCCGCGATTACCGATCTGCGCTACCGCGACGGCGCCACCCGGCTGCCTGATCTGCTCGACCGTCTCTTACGACGGATCGATGCCTGCCGGACCGCCGGGTGGGGCCGTGACCTGATAAGGCCGCCCGGTTCGCCCCCGGCCCGGTACCTGTCAGGGCCCCGCCGTCATGTCCTGATCACGCCGCAGGCGGCGTGCACCGAAATCTGTCCCGGACGAGATCGGGGCCAAATCCACTGACGCGGGACAGCCCAGGCCAACCCCCGTCCATGAACTTGCGCGGTGCTGCACTGTTCCGCCCGATGGCGAGCCACCGCAGCTCGGAAACGTAGCGTTATTTCAGGCCAGTGGCTGGTAGTAGGCGATGTCGTGGTCGGTGGTGTCGGGTGGTGTGTCGGTGGGGGCGGGTTCGCTGTTCTTGTAGGTGTGGATGAAGAGAACTGCCAGGGAGCCGAGGAGGGTGGTCAGCCCGGTGCCGATGAACCACCAGCCGGCGGTGGTCGGCTGCGATGTCGCGATCGGGCCGGGGGTGTGGTTGAACAACGCGAGGATGACGAGTGTCAGACCGGCGGCGACACCGCCCGCTGTGGACCGCCACATCCAGTCGGGGCCGGCGGGCGAGGGCTGCGGGGCCGCGCTCCGGCCGTCTGCCGGTGCCGTGCCGGGATCCTCGTCCCGGCCGAGAACGTCTGCTGTGCTGTGGCCGCCGTCCGAGGTCGCGCCGGCCTGCTGATGCGCCGCGCCCGGGCTGCCGGCCTGCGTTGACACCCCGGAAACGCCGGCGGTCTGCTCCTCGATGAGCCGGCGGTTCTGTGCGCGTAGCACCGCGGCTTCCTGCTGGAGCAGGCGCACCTGTTCACGCTGTTCGGTGAGTTCCGCCTCGACCTGGTGGATGTACTCCTGGGCATGGCGCAAGCTCTCGTCCTGTTCCTGGCCGCGGGCGGTGAGGAGTTCGGCCGCGCCCTCGGCCGTGCGAGCGCGTTCGAGGGCTGCGTCCAGCTGCGAGGCGAGCCGGTCGGCCTTCTCCTCCAGCAACCCGATACGTGCGTCGGACACCTGCTGGGCCTGCTGGTGCTGCGCCCGCAGGCGCCGGATGTCTTCCTCCAGCTGGGCGAGTTTGACGGCGGGGGCGCCGCTGGCGGCATGGGCCTGCCCGCACAGCCTGTCCAGCTCCGCGCACACGTCGGGAGACAGGGGCGTGCCCCGCTCGGCGAGGAAGGCTTGCACGGCGCGCAGCGACTCCCGGGGCATGACCCGTTCGCCCTTCAAGTAGCGCGAGAGGGAGGATGCGGAGCAGTGCAGCGCCTTGGCGATCTCTGTCTGCGTCCCGCCCGAGGTGAGGAACTCGCTGACCGCTTCGCGCAGCGCGGCCGCGTATGCGGCTCCTGGGGCGAGCACCTCTGGGGACTCTTCCATGCCCGCTTCCCTTCGGACGTCAAAGGCCTGCGCCCGATGGCGCACTGACTGATTGTCACGCAGCCGTGACAGGCCGGGAACGTCTTTCGCGGAGAAGGCAGCAGAGGGGCGGTGTTGCCAGTTCGCGGGGAACGCATTCTTCCCACTCCCGCACGGTCTGTCCTGGCTCAAGGCTGAGTTCAGCGAACGCAAGAGGCGGATCGCACATGTGAGCGAAGTGAGGTCTGACGATGGCTGTGTCCTCCAACCTGGTCCCCGCCTCCGTCGCGGCGGCCAGCGGCCTGGCCGCGACGATGGCCGGCGCTCCCTGGTGGGGTGTCGTGATCTGCCTGATCCTGGTCCTTGCCGCGACATCCCTGCAGAGCGTCTTCCCTCAGGACTCCTCGGACCGGCTCACCTGGTGGACGAACCTACGGGATCACCGCACGCGCCGCCGTGACAGTGAATGAAGGCGGGTGCAGCGCCGTTTCGCCAGCGAACCTGCCTCCCGCGCGGACGGTGGCGGCAGGGGCACGGGTGCCTCCTACGGCGTCGACCAGTCCATCGCCGACCGCCAGACTGGCGAGGCCCGCGAGCGCGTCATGCCGCGCAGCAGGACGGGCCCCGGCGCCGCGGCTGGTTCAGGAACCGACCACGCGTCTCGTCCAGTACGCCCCACGCAAGGGTGGCGTCACCCATGACGCCACCCCCCTTCCTCTGAGTGTGCGTCGCTGAACTCCGGCGGGGCTCTTCAAAGATCGCGATCGAGCCGGAACCGGAGTCGGAACTGGGCTAGAAAGATCAGTATGGAACTCACCCAGATACGCCTGTTGGTGTCCGATTTCCCTGCCGTCTACCGCTTCTACCGGGACGTGCTCGGGTTCAAGCCGCAGTTCGAGGCCGAGAGCGGCCCGTACGCCAAGCTCAGCCCCGATACCGGACACGCCGCGATCGCGTTGCACGATCGGGCGCAGATGGCCGGCGTGTTGGGGCGGTTGGGGGCGGAGCCGGAGGGATACCGCTCGCTGGTGGTGCTGCGGGTGGACGACCTCGACGCCGCCCATGCCGAGCTCACCTCGCGGGGGGCGGAGTTCACCCGGGACCCGGGCCCGATGGGCGACCGGATACGGGTCGCGTACCTGGAGGACCCGGAAGGGAATCTGATCGAGCTTCAGGAGTGGCTGGCGCTGCGCGAGCAGGCTGGTAGCGCGCCGGCGTAAGAGGCGTAGCAGCGGGGTCCGTCCGCGACGAGCCCCCGTCGCGAGGTCCGAGGCCCGACGTGTGGCCGTCGGGCCTCGCCGCGCTCGGCGAGCGGCTGGGCTGGGCCGGCAGGGCGAGGCATTCACGAAGATCACGATGTACGGCTGGAGCTAGGGCCGCATCAGGCAACGTTCGCCCCGCGGGGGCGCGAGTGATGATCTTGGTGATACCGTGGGCGTCGCCGTGCACCACTGCGAATTTGAGGAGGTGAGACCGATCAACACTGCGACAGGTCGGGGCTCCCTCCTTTGCATGGTCTAGGGAGCGCCCGCACAAGGCATCCCGAAAGGCTTGAAACGCTGATGCGCTTCACCTCCCAGACGTCGTCGGACGGCGTCACCGAACAGTTCTTCACCCTTGACGAGATCCCCGGCGTGCTGTGGACGCCGGAAGACGCCTGCGGCACTCGTCCCCTGATTCTGCTGGGCCACGGCGGCGGGTTGCACAAAACGTCCCCCGGCACCGTGTCCCGTGCGCGCCGCTTCGCTGCCGAGGGTTTCGCGGTCGTCGCGATCGACGCGCCCAACCACGGTGACCGGCCCAAGGACGAGGAGTTCGGCCGGATCGCGGCCCGGATGCGGGCCGGCATGGCCGCCGGTGAGAACCCGGGCGCGCTTGTCGCCGGCATGCACACCTATCTGGCCAGTCAGGCTGTCGCGGACTGGCAGGCGGTCCTGACTGCGGTCCAGCAACTCGACCAGGTCGGCGTTGGTCCGGCGGGTTATTGCGGCATGTCGATGGGCTGCGGGCTCGGCATCCCGCTCATCGCTGCAGAGCCCCGGATCCGCGCCGCGGTGCTGGGTCTGCTCGGTGTGCACGGGCTGGCCGAGGACGCCGCGAGGATCACCGTGCCGGTGCAGTTCCTGGTCCAGTGGGACGACCAGATGGTTTCGCGGGACCAGAGCCTGGCGTTGTTCGATGCCTTGGCCTCGGCGGAGAAGACACTGCATGCCAACCCCGGCAAGCACGGGGACGTGCCGTCGTTCGAAGTGGACAGCTCGCTGCGCTTCTTCGCCCGGCACCTGAGCTGACACGAGATCGCAGTGCTCGGCGTGGGGGCCGGAACTCGTTTCCGGCCAGCACACTCGGTCCAGACTGTTCGGCATGGTCGAGCGGGTGCAAGTGCGCGAGATCGATGACGACGAGGGTGCCCGGCTGTTGCGGATCGTGCGGTGCGGCACCGGTTCGGTGGTGGCCTGGCGGCGGGCTCAGATGGTGTTGCTGTCAGCGCAGGGCATGACCTGGCGAAGATCGCCGAAGTCGTTTTCACCAGTGCGGACCGGGTTCGCGACGTGCTCCACAATTTCAACGCCGATGGCTTCGACTCGCTCTACCCGAAGTACAAGGGCGGCAGGACGAAGACCTTCACCCTCCTGGAACGCCGGGAGATCAAGAAGATCGCCAAGTCGAAGCCGGCCGAGCACAGCCTGCCCTTCTCGACTTGGAGCTGAGCAATTGTCAAAACTTGTGGGTGGGCAGTGCCTGGTGAAGAGCCGTCTGCCGTTCGGCGATGAGGTTCGGTAGCTGGCGCATGTCGTAGAAGACGACAGTGTCGGCGACAAGCGCAGCAAGACGCGGGATTCGGATACGGATCATGGTGCTGCTCCTTGAAAGAGGATCATGGGTGAGTGCCGGGCTACCTGTCCTGGATGAGCCCCGCGTTTCCATTGAGCCCCCGCAAAGTGAGGCGTGTCATGGCACGACACCTCGGGGCTTGACAGCTCCGGCGCCGGCCGAGTGGTCACCTGGGCGGTCATCTTGGGACCGGTTTCGACGCAGGTCTCGTCTGGTGGTCGCGGTAACCGATCCAGTCCCGCTGTCCGGCGGCGGTGACCTTCTGGCTGTACCGGGCCTCCGGATCGGGTTCGGGTGACGATCTTCATGCCCGACCACGGCACTCACGCCGTAGGCAGGATCAAGGCGGCCATTTCGTAGTGCCTGCGGGCCCCGGTGCGGGTGATCGACCGGTTCCGTTCCGGCTCGGGCGGCCTGCGCCTCACCCTGGCCTGGCTGACCGGCCTGCGGGGCGCCGCCTCGGTCGGCTCGGTCGGCGTGGAACGCCACGGGGTGGTGTCCGCGGGCGCGGGGGAGGCGTGCGCGTGCAAGCGACACGACTGCGGCGGAGTCGTCCCGGTGGGCTGGTGTGCCGAGCACGGGGACGCGGTCGGGCCGGTGATGGAGTGGCACCCCGGAGGCGGAATCCGCTGCACGGAGCTGACCCGCTGGCGTACCGACGCCGTTACGGCCGGCGCCGCCACCAGCTCCGGCCCGGTCGGGCGGTAGGGGGGTGGGGATTAGGCGGCCGGGGGCTGGTATCCCGGAGGCATCGTGCGGTGGGTGACAACGGCTGGTTGTTGACCGCTGCCGGTGTGTGGGTGTGGAGGACGGTCGCGGTGACCGTCCTCCGAACGGGGCTCAAAACGCGTCTGTGAGCTCTGGGTGACGCTCTTGAGCCGAGCTCCAGTCCGCTCCAGGGCGGAACGCCGCCCAGTTACCAGGGGAGGTGGGCAAGTGCCCATGCGAGCAGGGTGCTGGTGGCGGTGGCAGCGACAGCGCTGACGATTTCCAGGACGAGCCGGTTGGGCCGGAGACCGACGTGGGTCTCCACTGTCGGCCGGTGATTGCGGCGCTGGTTCGGACGGTTTTTCACGGTCGTCTCGCCTTCGATTGGGCTACTGGGGTACTCCCCGGTCGGGCAGCTGGTATGACAGTGGGTCAGCGAGGGTCCCGGTCAAAGCGACGCAGGGTTATCGGCACGACAACCCCCGGTGGGGGCCCGACATCCAAGGGGTTGTCGTCCAAGGGGGGGTACATGGGAGAGATCGCCAGCGGCGGAGGGGGCCGTCCCGGCGCGCCGTGGGGAGAGCTGAAAGGCAAAACGAAGGAGGCCAACGACCTGGCCGAAGCGATGCGCCGATGGCTCGACGCCTCGGGGCTGCGAGTGGGGACATTCCACAAAGAGTTGGTGCCGGAGCACTTCAGCGACGGTCGGATCCCGTCACTCGACACCCTCTACAGTCGCTTCGCCGGCGTCGCCCCCAGTTGGGAGTTCGTCAGCGCGGTCGTTCAGATCTGCTCCCCGGACGCGGTCACCATGAACGAACGGCAGCGGGAGGTCAAGCGGCTCTGGGCGAGATGGGAGGAGGCCAGCCGCGGCGGCAAGACGGGCCGCGGTGTCGCGCGACGAAACGCCCCCATAGTCGAAGTGCCCGACGGTCCCACCCTTCCCGTCGATGCCTCTTCCGACCAGCGCCTCATCGCCGCGTACGAGAAGATCCACCAGATGTACGAGGCCCGGCTCATCGCCACCGAGAGCCACCACCGCCTCGAACTGCTCCTGTTCGTCATGATCGGCAGGGAACACGACCACCTCGAACACATCGCCCGCCTCGAACAGCAACTCGGCACCGCCATGGAGCAGCACGCACCGGACGCTGCCCAGATCGCCGGCCTTCGCACCATGATCGAGGAGGCCGAGGCCAGAGAGAACCAACTGCTCCGTGCCCGGGACAAGGCCGAGACCGAGCGCAACATCGCCCAGCAGATGCTCGAGCACGCCAACCGCAGGATCGCAGCGCTCCAGGAGGAGATCGAAAAAATCAGGGCCGGCTCCGTGGCCGCCGAGAGCGCCGTGGCACGCGTTGAGACCGCGGCCGTCGACGTCCTCCACGATGTCGACGGAGCGATCGGACAGATTCAGCGAATCCTCGAAGAGGAGCACGACCAGCTCTACCGTCTGCGGCAGGCGCTCGGCTGGCGTCTGGTGGATGACGGCGACCGTGTCCCCTTCGACTCGCACACCATCGCTGGCGAGGTTGTCGACACTGCCGACAGCGAATCTCCGACAACCCCCGACAACTCGCTGACCAGGCAGGTCGAGACCCTTGAACCCCCCGACGCCCCCGACAACCCGGACGCCCACCACACGCCATCACGGCCGACGCAGACCCGCTCGCCCGCAGTTCGCAAGGCACAGCGCATCAGGCAGACCACCGCCCCCGCCGCAAGGGCGCTCGGGCGCCACGCCCTGGCGACAGTGCGGTCTCCACGCCGCCTTACCGTCCTCGTGGCGACCGTCGCATGGGCGATCGTCGTCGGCAGCGCGTTCACCGAGATCCGCCGCGGGAGCGCCTCCCTGCTGAGCATGTTCCTCAGCGCCCTGGTCGGGCTGCTCCTCCTGGGATGCTGCCAAAGAAGAGTGAGGACGGTCGTCAGCCATGGAGTGACCCGTGACTTCGACTCCGTCTTTTTGGGCACCACCACCAGGAAGGTCCACTGGTACCAAGTCCGGACACCGACGCTCGCCCAAGCGGTCGGGTTACTCCCCTCTCTCATCGCCCCCGAGTACCTCGGCCCTCTCAACACGCTGGGCCAGGAACTCGCCCGCCTCATCGGCATGGCCTAACACCGACACCAACAAGCGCGCGTGTCTCACGCTGCGACGGGGCGTGAGCGCCGAAGGGTCTCCATGACTCTTCGTCCGCCGGATCTCGGTGCCGAGCGTTCCCCACCGAGCCCACGAGAAAAAGGGGTAGGGACTACAAGTCCCTACCCCCGCTGCTAAGGGTTGTCCCGAAACTGCTGATCACGGGTGAGATGATCTTGGTGTGGCTGGTGTGATCACGGCGTCGGAGCCGTCCTGGATAGCCCCGTTC
>NZ_JBHVYA010000025.1:0-21517 GCF_042881255.1 Streptomyces sp. NPDC058279
TCCTCGCGGATCGACATCAGACCCGGCATCTCGTGCTCGGCCAGGGTGATCTCCTTGCGGCCGAACGCGGCAAGGGACAGGTCTGCGACCTTGAAGTCCATGGGTGCTGCTCCTCATGGTTCGAGAGGGTGGGTACGGCTGGGCCGTGCGCTGGCGCACCAGAGCACTCAGCACAGTCCGTCGGGGGCCCTCTCTCCCCTCGGCCGGTCACGAGGACCGCCCGACCGCCATCAGCAGCGACGCCTGACACTGATGACGAATCTACCCGATCAGTGCCGTGGACCCCAGTGGAACGGTGGACGCCCAGCGGAACGGTGGCCGAGGAGACGCCACGACCGGCCGGCTCCGGGCCCGGGGCGGGGCCGCGGAGCCGGTCGGTCGTGGCCTCAGTGGTCCTGACCGGCGGCGGGGTCGGCGGCGGGGTCGGCGCTGGCGCGCGCCACGTCGGCCTGGTAGATGTCCGGCTCCAGGTAGATCACCCGGGCGATCGGGACGGCTTCGCGGATGCGGGCCTCGGCGGCGTCGATGGCCCGGGCCACCTCGGTCGCCGTGTCGTCGTGCCGGACGGCGATCTTGGCGGCGACCAGCAGTTCCTCGGGGCCGAGGTGCAGGGTGCGCATGTGGATGACGCGGGTGACGGTGTTCCCGTCGACGGCGGCGGCCAGGATCTTCTCCACCTGCTCGGGGCCGGCGGCCTCGCCCAGGAGCAGCGACTTGGTCTCGGCGGCGAGCACGACGGCGATGACGATCAGCAGGGTGCCGATGCAGAGGGTGCCGATGCCGTCCCAGATTCCGTCGCCGGTGGCGAGGGCGAGGCCGACGCCGGCCAGCGCGAGGACCAGGCCGACGAGGGCGCCGGCGTCTTCGAGGAGGACGACGGGGAGTTCGGGGGCCTTGGCCCGCCTGATGAACTGGCTCCACGTCTGGGTGCCGCGCAGCTCGTTCGACTCCTTGATCGCCGTCTTGAAGGAGAAGCCCTCGGCGACGATGGCGAAGACGAGCACGCCGATCGGCCAGTACCAGGCCTCGATCGGGTGCGGGTGGTTGACCTTCTCGTAGCCCTCGTAGAGGGCGAACATGCCACCGACGGTGAACAGCACGATCGAGACGAGGAAGGCGTAGATGTAGCGTTCCCGCCCGTAGCCGAAGGGGTGTTGCGGCGTGGCTTCGCGCTGGGCCTTCTTGCCGCCCAGGAGCAGCAGCGCCTGGTTGCCGGAGTCGGCCAGTGAGTGGACGCTTTCCGCAAGCATCGACGACGACATGCTGAAGACGAAGGCCACGAACTTGGCTACGGCGATGGCGAGGTTGGCGGCGAGTGCCGCCACGATAGCCCTGGTACCGCCCGACGCGCTCATGGGTGCAGGATGTCCCTTCCTCGGTGCGGCCCGCCCGACCGGGGCCCGCGCTACGGCGGCACATTGTTGCAGCAGCCGCCCCCAGGGACGGTACGTCAGATGACGACGGTCGCGCGGAAGACGGTGCCGGCCCCGGACAGGACGGCGCTCTCGCCGGCCGGGACGAAGACCGACTCGCCCGGGGCGAGGGTGAGTTCACCGGCGCGCGGCCGGCCGGCGGTGCACAGCAGGATCTGCGGGGCGTTGTCGGGGAGGGTGCGCGGGGCGGCGCCGGGGGCCAGGACGTACCGGGACAGCCGGAATTCGTCGATGGGGGTCTCGTAGACCTCCTCGCCCTCGTCCTCGGGGCGCAGGATGCCCGGTTCGCCCGGTTCGAAGACGACGACCTTGAGCAGTTCGGGGACGTCGACGTGCTTGGGGGTGAGCCCGCAGCGCAGCACGTTGTCGGAGTTGGCCATGATCTCGACGCCGAGGCCGTCGAGGTAGGCGTGCGGGACGCCGGCGCCGAGGAACATGGCTTCACCGGGCTGGAGGCGTACGTGGTTGAGCAGCATGGCCGCGATGACGCCGGGGTCGCCGGGGAAGTGGTGGACGAGCCCGACGTACGGCGCGTAGGGGCCGCCGAGGCGCTCGGCGGCGGCCGAGGCGTCGGCGACGGTACGGGCCATCTCGGCGCGGTCGGCGGTCAGGACGGCGGTGAGGACCTCGCGCAGGGCCGCGTCGACGGGGTGGGCGCGCAGCAGGTCGACGTAGGGCTTGAGGGAGTCGACGCCGAGACCTTCGAGGAGGTCGGCGGCCTCCAGCGGCGGGCGGAAGCCGCACAGCCCGTCGAAGTGGGTGAGGGCGCAGATCAGTTCGGGCTTGTGGTTGGGGTCCTTGTAGTTGCGGTGGCCCGCGTCGATGGGCACGCCACGGCGTTCCTCGTCCTCGAAGCCCTCCTTGGCTCGGGCCAGGTCGGGGTGGACCTGGAGGGAGAGCGGCGCGCCCGCGGCGAGGATCTTGAAGAGGAAGGGCAGTCGGGGGCCGAACTTGGCGACGGCGGCGGCACCGAGTTCGCCTTCGGGGTCGGCGGCGATGACCTCGGACAGGCTCAGTTCGCCCGCGCCCCGGTCGAGTCGGGAGGGGGCGCCGGGGTGGGCGCCCATCCACAGCTCGGCTTGCGGCTCACCGGTGGGCTCCACCCCGAGGAGTCCGGGGATCGCGGTGGTGGATCCCCAGGCGTAGGGGCGGATCGGGTTCGTGAGGCGGTCCATCGTCGTCTTCCTGGAGGTGGATCTGGTGGTGCGGAGGTGCCGGTGGCTGCCTCAGCCGTGTGCCCGGGAGGCCAGCGCGAGGTAGGCGGTGGCGAAGTCCGTGACGGCGAGGAGTTCGGCGAGTTGTTCCAGTTCGCCGCCTTCCTCCGGTTCGAGTTCGCTGATGGCCGTGTCGTGGCCGAGGGCGAGTTCGCGGGCGGCGGGCGCGGCGCTGAGGCCGCCGGTGGGCCGGTCGCGCAGCAGGACGACGCGGGCGTGGAGGGCCTGCGGTTCTTCGACGCGGTCGCGGAAGAAGTCGTCGGGGTCGGCGCCGGCGGCGAAGGCCCCGGCGAGCAGGACGCCGTGGGCGGGCAGCGCTTCGGGGAGTTCGGCGGCCAGTGCGGGGCGGCCGGCGAGTTCGGCGAGGGTGGCGGCGAAACGACGGCCGGCCGGTCCGGCCGCGGCGCCCTCGCTCCAGATGAGCGGGAGCGAGTCGGCGAGTTCGGTGGCGAGGGTCTTGGCCGGGTTGGAGTACGTGGCGATCGCGGGCCCGCAGCGTTCGGCGGTGTGGTCGAGCCGGTCGGCGACGAGTTGCAGTTCGGCGGGGGCGGCGGCGACGAGGCCGACCTTGTCGAGCAGCACCAGGAGCGGGGTGAGCAGGGCCCACAGGGCGCCGGGGCCGGCGGCGGCCGATTCGTCGTACTCCTGGTACGGGGCCTTGGCCATCGGTACGAGGACTCCGTGCGCGCCGTCCACGGCTTCGCTCAGCGGGGACCGCTCGGGAGCGACGGCCACGACGGTGCAGCCGCGCCGGTACGCCTGCTCGGCGAGGACGGCGAGGCCGGGCTCGGTGCCGTCGGTGGTGGCGATGAGCAGCAGGTCGACGGGCCCCGCCCAGCCGGGCAGCGTCCAGCGCAGCGCCCCGGCGGCGTGTGCGACGCCGGTGGGGTGCAGGCGGGTGACGGGGGCGGAGGCTCCGGCGAGGGCGCCGAGGAGGTCGGCGACGCCGGTCGCCGCGGTGCCGGGCCCGGCGATCAGTACGGCGCGGGGTCGGCCTTCGGGTCGCAGGTCGCCGAGGCCGGCCTCGGTGGCGTGCCGGGCGGCGGTGCGGACGCGGGCCCCGGCTTCGGCGGCGCCGCGCAGGAGGCCCCGGCGGTCGGCGCGGGCGAGTTCCTCCGGCGCGTCGAGGATGGACTCGTCGAGCATGGCGGCCTCCGGCGGGGTTGACGACGTCTGCGGTCTGCGCGGGGTGTCGTGGTGCGGGCGGAGCGGCGCTCAGGCGGGCCGGCGGGCCTCGTCGACGAGGAGGACCGGGATGCCGTCGCGGACCGGGTAGGCGAGACCGCAGTCCTGGCCGGTGCAGATCAGCTCGGGGGCGTCCGCGTCGGCCGACTTGTCCTCCAGGGGCGAGTGGCAGGCGGGGCAGGCGAGGATCTCCAGAAGGCCGGCTTCGAGCGGCATGGTGCGCTTCCCTTCGAACATGCGGTTTGGGCGAGGTCAGCGTACCGCCGGGTCGCTTGGATCGCGGCCCGGCGGTGACGGTGACACAGGGGGTGTGCGCGGGGTCGGGTTGCCCGCGCACGGTTGCCCGCGGACGGTTACGCGCGGACGAGGGCCAGGACTTCGTCGCGGACCTTGGCGAGGGTGGCCAGGTCGCGGGCCTCGACGTTGAGGCGCAGCAGCGGCTCGGTGTTGGAGGGCCGCAGGTTGAACCACCAGTCGGCGGTGGTGACGGTGAGGCCGTCGAGTTCGTCGACGGTGACGCCGTCCCCGGAGGCGTAGGCGTCCTTGACGGCGGCGGTGCGGCCGGCCTGGTCGGCGACGGTGGAGTTGATCTCGCCGGAGCCGACGTAGCGGTCGTAGGAGGACACCAGGTCGGAGAGGGTACCGTCCTGGCCGCCCAGGGCCGCCAGGACGTGGAGCGCGGCGAGCATGCCGGTGTCCGCGTTCCAGAAGTCCTTGAAGTAATAGTGCGCCGAGTGCTCGCCGCCGAAGATCGCTCCGGAGGCGGCCATCTCCTGCTTGATGAAGGAGTGGCCGACGCGGGTGCGCACCGGGGTGCCGCCGTTCTCCTTGACGACCTCGGGGACGGACCAGGAGGTGATCAGGTTGTGGATCACGACACCGCTGCCGCCGTTGCGGGCGAGCTCGCGGGCCGCGACGAGCGCGGTGATCGCGGACGGGGAGACGCCTTCGCCGCGCTCGTCGACGACGAAGCAGCGGTCGGCATCGCCGTCGAAGGCGAGGCCCAGGTCGGCGCCCTCGGCCTTCACCCGTGCCTGGAGGTCCACGATGTTCTTCGGGTCCAGGGGGTTGGCCTCGTGGTTGGGGAAGGTCCCGTCCAGTTCGAAGTACATCGGGACCAGTTCCAGGGGCAGGCCCTCGAAGACGGTCGGGACGGTGTGGCCGCCCATGCCGTTGCCCGCGTCCACGACCACCTTGAGCGGGCGGATGCCGCGCAGGTCCACCAGCGACTTGAGGTGCTCGGCGTACCCGACGAGGGTGTCCTGCTCGGTGACGGTGCCCGGGGTGGTGCCGGCCGGGATCGCCGGGGCGCCCTCGTCCGACCACTTCTCCGCCAGCTCGCGGATGGTGGCCAGTCCGGTGTCCTGGCCCACCGGGGCGGCGCCCGCCCGGCACAGCTTGATGCCGTTGTACTGGGCCGGGTTGTGCGAGGCGGTGAACATCGCGCCGGGCAGGTCGAGCTTGCCGGAGGCGTAGTAGAGCTGGTCGGTGGAGCACAGACCGATCAGCGTGACGTCGACCCCGCGGGCCGCGGCGCCGCGGGCGAAGGCCGCGGACAGGCCGGGCGAGGAGGGACGCATGTCGTGTCCGACGACGATCGCCGTCGCCCCGGTCACCTCGACGAAGGCGGCACCGAACAGTTCGGCCAGCGGCTCGTCCCACTCGTCCGGTACGACGCCCCGTACGTCGTACGCCTTGACGATGTTCGAAAGATCTGCGGCCACTGCCTGCCCTCCTGAAGGATCCGTGCGGTAGGGCAAACCTACCCTGGACGGAGTACCGGGTTTCGGGCGAGGAGGGGGCGGGCGGCCGTCAGGATTCCGGCGAGCGCAGGACGCGCAGGTGTCCGCGGCGGGTCTCGCCGGGGGTCTGCGGGCCCGGTACGGACGTGCCGGCCTCGGCGGCGCGGTCGTGCGGACGGGCGGCTTCGCGCACGGCGTTGGCCAACGCTTCGAGGTCGTCACCGCTGGGACGCGACGGGGGGCCGCCGTCCGTCAGACGCACGACTTCCCAGCCCCGGGGGGCGGTCAGACGCTCGGAGTGCTCGGCGCACAGGTCGTAACAGTGGGGTTCGGCGTAGGTGGCGAGCGGGCCGAGAACTGCGGTCGAGTCGGCGTAGACGTACGTCAGTGTGGCGACGGCAGGGCGGCCGCACGCGGTGCGCGAACAGCGACGTACAAGGCTCACGACGTTGGACGGTACCGCACTCTTGACCGGGCCGCGACGACTCCGCCGTCGGCCACCCGGCCGTGTCGCCTCGAACGGGCGGGAACCTTGGCCGGATCGTTCGCGGTACGACATCGGTCCGTGACAGGGCCGGGCCCCTGCCGGGCGGCCGGGTGAGGGCTACCCTGCGGGGGTGACGGACAGCCCGCTGACTCCCCCGAGCCCTCCTGGCCCCTCCTCCGCCGACTCCCTGCCCCCTCCCTCCGAGCCTCGGCCGCGCCGGCGGGACCGGCACGGACGGGGCATGCGGGGGCCGGTGGCGCCTCCTCAGGTCCCGCTGGCGGCGAGCCGGTCGGAGCTCTTCGGTGACCTGGTGCGCGATTCGGTGGAGCGGCTGGAGCGGCGGTGGCCGCAGTTGGCCGAGGTGGAGTTCGTCGTCGCGGACGTGCCCGGGCCACCGGGCGGCCCGGAGGGCGGCTGGAACGACGAGGCCGTGCCGCTCGGCGGGATCGCCGAGGCGGCCGAGGGCCGGCCGGCCCGGATCGTGGTGTTCCGGCGGCCGGTGGAGATCCGCGCGAAGTCACGGGACGAACGGGCGCTGCTGGTCCACGAGATCGTGGTGGAACAGGTGGCGGACCTGCTGGGGCTCTCCCCGGAGATCGTGGACCCGCGCTACGGCCAGGACTGACCCTCGGGTGCCGGGCCTTGGAAGAGGACCCCGAGGTCTTGCGAGGGCTTCGGCACGGCCACCGTCGAGTGGTCGTCGGAGAACGGCTGGACCGTGAACATCGGGACGCCGTCCTGGGGCAGCGTCAGGGTCCGCGAGGCGTGGACCGGTCCGCCGGAGAGCGTCTCGATCGTCAGGGCGTACGTCCCCTTGCCGCCGGTGGGGGCGGGAGGCGGGGAGAGGGCCTGGGTGGTGCCGGCCTTGACGGTGAGTTCCCGGACGGCCGGCCCGCCGCCCTCGGTGCCCGCCGAGGCGGTGACGCGCACCTTCGCGTCGGCGCCGACCGCCGTGAGGGCCAGGACGGTCGCCTTGTCGTCGAAGCGGTTGTCCGCGACGGTCGCCCGCGCGCCGACCGGGGAGGTGGCCGGGACGAAGCCCAGCTCCTGCTTGGTGCCGCTGCCGCGCACCACGCGTACCGCGGCGACGACCGGTACGGGCTTCTTCGGGTCGGCCGGGGTCAGCAGGAGCGAGCCCGGCTCGCCGCGGGTCACGTCCTTGAGGTCCACGCTCGCCGTCATGCCGGCCTTGACGTGGAGCTGTTCGTTCCCGGCGGGGGTGAGGGTGCCGCCCGGTCCGGCGAGGCGGAGTCTCAGGTCGGCGTCGTCCTGGCCGGGCGCGTAGGCGACCAGGCGTACGGAGGTGGCGTCGGCCGGGATGCCCGGCAGGACCAGGGACCCGGCCGGATCGGTGGAGGCCGGCAGCCAGTCGGCGCCCACGCCGTCCTCGGAGATCTGCGCGGAGGCGCCGATCCGGCCCGAGCCGGTCGTGACGTGCGCGGTGACGTCCGCCACCTGCGTGTCGGGGACGAGGGGGGAGAGCAGGACGCGGGCGGTGGAATGCGGGTCGACCTGGAAGACGCGGTCGGGGCTGCCCGGCTTGTCCTTGAGCAGCCCGTCCGGGCCGTAGAGCTTGATGTCCACTTCGGCGACGGTGTCGTCGGGGTTGGTGAGGTGGATGTAGTCCTGGCGGCCCTTGGCGGTGCTGACGCCGGGGAACCAGAAGTCGGTGCCGGGGCTGGTGCAGCCGACCCCGAGCAGGCCGCGCGCCTGGCCGACCGCGACCTTCGTCGTCTGCTGGGCGGTCCAGCCGGGGGCGAGACTCCCGCTCGCGGTGCCGGTCAGGGCGGGTGCCTCGGCGCCGGAGGCGGTCGCGCCGACGGGCTTGCCCGGCTCCTTCGGTTCCAGGACCGTCTTGCCGTCCTTGGTGGCGAGCCGGGCCGCGCCCTTGCCGCCGGCGGCTCCGGGGGTGATCGAGGTGTACGTGGTCTCGGCGATGTCGGAGGAACTGGGCGCGGGGCACACCAGCACGGACTGCTCCACCGGCATCCGGGAGCCGGCCGCCCGCTTTCCGTCGGCGGGGGATGCGGCCGGGGCGGCGGTGAGGGAGGCGATGCCGGTGATGGCGGCCAGTGCCGCCGCGACGGCCGCCAGGGTGAGGGGGGCGCGCTGCTTCACTGCTGGGGGCTCCCGTCCTGGCGCGGGTCCTGCTGTCCGTAGGTGTACGGCGGCTGTTCCTGCTGGTGCGGCTGGTGCTGTGGCTGCTGGTACGGGTCGTACGGCTGCCGGGGGTAGGGGGACGGCTCGGCGTACGGCTGCTGTTGCTGTTGCTGTTGCTGTTCGTACGGGTAGGCCGGGTAGGCGTACGTCTCCTCGCCGGGCGCCGGTTCCGCGTACGCCTGGTCGCCGTACGCCGGGTCCGCGTAGGCCCGCTCCCCGTAGCCCTGGTCGCCGTAGCCCTGGTCGCCGTACGTCGGCTGCGCCGGGATCTGCGCGTACGGGTCGGCGGCGACGGCGGCTTCCGTGGGGGTCGGCGCCTCGGCCTGCGGCTCCGCTCCGGCGCGCAGCCGGCGGGCGCGCCGGCCCTCACCGGGGCCGGGCTGCTCCGGGACGGCGGCGTCTTCCTCGGGGAGGTCGTCGTCGAGCCGGGCCCGGCGGCCCGGGAGGGCCAGGACGAGCAGCAGCAGGGCGAGCAGGGCCTGCGCCCAGTGCCAGGCGTCCCGGGCGAGGGAGTCCTGGTAGGCGAGGTCCAGGCGGCCGCCCTTGGCGGGCAATTCGAAGCCTTGCGCCCAGCCGTCCACGGTCTTGGCCTTGAGCGGCTTGCCGTCGAGGGTGGCCTGCCAGCCGGGGGCGGCCCGGTCGGCGATCCGCAACAGCCGGCCCTCGTCCCCCGCGGGGATCTTGGTGTGGGCCTCGACGGGGCCCGCCTCGACGGCGATGGGGGCCTGCCCCTGCTTGCCGGGGACGATGACGGCGCGGGCGAGGGAGCGTTCGACCTCCCAGACGGCGGTGCCGTCGTCCTGCCGGTTGGCCTTGAGGCCGGGGGTGGCGTCGAGGACCTGCCGGAACTGCCGGGGCCCGTCGGCGGGGAGGACGATGTAGCGGATGGCGAAACCGCCCAACTGCGCGGACTGGTCGGCGCCGGAGCCGGAGACCAGGCTGGACACCACCTTGGCCAGGCGGGGTTCGGCACCGGCCTCGGCGAGGAGTTCGGCGTCGCCGAGTCGGGCGCCGGAGCCGCGGACGAGGGCGTAGGACACGGTGGTGGGCGAGGTGCCGCCGAGGACCAGGGTGCGGCTGCGGTTGCTGTCGTCGGCCTGGGCGGCGACGAAGGCGGGGACCTGGACGGGGTCGCGGCGCCGGAGGGGTCCGTCGGCGCCGGCGACCATCCAGCCGGCGGCGCAGAGCAGGGGGCCGGCGGCGGCGCCGAGCGCGATCAGGGCGGCCAGCGGCTGGCGCCAGCCGAAGCTGCGGGCGGCGACGCGTTCCTTGGCGCCGTCCGCGCCGACCACGGCGGCCGTCAGCAGGGCGAGGCCGTACACGAGGGTGGCCGGCCCCGCCCAGCCGCTCCGGTTGACGAGGACGGCGAGCAGCAGCGCGGCCAGGGCGGTGGTCCAGGCGGCGCGCACCGCGAACCGTCGGTCGGCGCGCAGCAGGGCGGCGAGGGCGGCGAGTACGACGCCGAGCAGCAGGGCGGCGCCGGTGGTGCCGGGTCCGCCGGGGCCGGCGCCGAGCAGGTCGAGGGCGGTGGCGGGGCGGGTGGTGTAGGGCAGGCCGGCCTCGCGCAGGAAGCGGTCGGGGTGGGTGAGCAGGCCCAGCGACCAGGGTGCGAGGACCAGGAGCGGTACGGCGAGGACGGCGAGCAGCCGGAGCGCGTGGGCGGCGCGGCGGGCGGGGCGGGAGAGGAGTGCGGCGACGCCGAGGACCGCGGCGAGCGGCCAGAGGGCGGGGGTGAAGGCGGTGGCCAGCGTCAGCAGCAGGGTGGTGGTCCACACCGCGCGCCGGTCACCGCCGTTGCCGCCGTCGCCGCCGGGGGAGTCGGCGGGCGCGGCGAGGCCGAAGGCGGTGGCGGCGGAGCGGGCCAGCGGGGGCAGCAGGATCGCGAGGACGGCGGTGCCCAGCCGGCCGGCGGCGAGGGCGCCCGTCACGGCGGGCAGGAAGGCGTAGGCGATGGCGGCCCAGGCGCGCAGCAGTCGGGATTCGACGAGCGGCCGGGAGGCGAAGTAGGCGGTCAGTCCGGCGAGGGGCACCGAGCAGACGAGGAGCAGGGTGAGGGCGCCCTGGGCGGAGCCGAACAGCAGGGTGGCGACGGCGCCGAGGACGGCGAGGTAGGGCGGTGCGCCGGCGGTGGTCCCGACGGCGACGGGCTGCCAGTCGGAGGTGTAGGCGCGCCAGAGGTCGAGGCCCCGGTCCGGGGCGGGCAGCAGCGCGCCGCCCATGAGGGAGCCGCCGAAGAGCAGGGCGCGGCAGGCGATGAGGGAGACGAGCAGGAGGAGGGCGAACAGGACGGGGGCGGGTTTGCGGGCGATCCGCTTGAGCCGCGCGAACTGTTCGATCTCCAGGTAGTCGGCGTCTTCGGAGCCCGGTTCGAGGGGGGCGGCGGCGCCGTGCCGGCTCGCTCCGGCTGTGTCGGTGTCGCCGTCCGCGCCGAAGTACCCGGCGAGCTGTTCGGCGTTGGCGCGCACGGTGGAGCCGGGCGGCGGGAAGAGCGGGCGCAGCTCGGCGGCGGGGACGGCGGGGCGCCGCCGGGCCTTGCGGGCGGCGAGGATCCGGCCCGGGCGCAGCAGGGTGGCGAGCAGGCCGGTGAACTCGTCGACGGCTTGGCCGGGGGCCTTGCCGATGAGGTAGCCCAGGGTGCGCAGCAGGGTGCCGACGATCAGGCGCAGGAGGACGTAGGGCAGGGCGCGGCCGGAGGAGTTGGCCAGCACGGTGTAGACGGCGCCGGCCTTGTCGACGCGGTGCGGGCTGACGGCGGAGCGGCCGGCGCAGTCGACGGTGCGGCGTTCGCGGGCGGCGGCCTCGGCGTGCCGCATGACGGCGTCGGGGGCGACGAGCACGGTGTGGCCGGCGCTGTGGGCGCGCCAGCAGAGGTCGACGTCGTCGCGCATGAGGGGCAGCCGGCGGTCGAAGCCGCCGAGGGCGTCGTAGACGTCGCGGCGCACCAGCATGCCGGCGGTGGAGACGGACAGGACGGGGCGGATCTGGTCGTGTTGGCCCTGGTCCTGTTCGCGCCGGTCGAGGCCGGTCCAGCGGCGGCCGCCGCGGGCGATGGTGACGCCGGCTTCGAGGAGCTGCCTCTTGTCGTACCAGCCGCGGAGTTTGGGGCCGACGACGGCGGCGTCGGGGTTCTCGTCGGCGACGCGCAGCAGTTCGGTGAGGGCGTCGGGCTCGGGGGCGCTGTCGTCGTGGAGCAGCCAGAGCCATTGGACGGGTTCGCCGTGGGGGAGTTCGGGGAGGTCGTAGGCGTCGTCGTGCCAGGTGCGACTGACGGGGTCCCAGCCGCTGGGGCGCGTGAGGTACGGGAGGTCCTCCAGGGTCGGCATGCCGGCGGTGCGGGCGGCTTCGTCCACCGCGGTGCCGAATCCGGTGCGGCGCGCGAGGTGGAGAACGTTGTCGGGGCCGAGGGCTTCGGCGAGCAGGCGCGCGGAGTCGTCGGAGCTTCCGGTGTCGGCGGCGACGTGGAGCTGCGCGGGGCGTTCCTGCGCGAGGAGGCCGGCGAGGGTGCGGGGCAGCCAACGGGCGCCGTCGTGGGCGACGAGGACGGCGGTGACGACGTGCCGGGGGAACTCGGGTGCGCCGGCCGCCTGATGGGAGGCCGTCGAGCTGCTGAGCGGGGACATCGCGGTACGGGCCCTCCGACCGTGGGGGGGTTCCCCCGGGACGGGTCCTGGGGGAGGTCCGGGGGTGGTGTGCCCTCGGAGGCTGCTGGACAGCGCCCCACACTAACGGCTGGGAACACACCGGTCCGCCTCCTGCGGGGAAGGTGCGGGAGGCGGACCGTTGGCTTGGTTCGCTATGCGGTCGGACGTGTCCGTCCGGGCGTGGAGCGGCTCAGACGGCCGCCTTCTTCAGGCGGCGGCGCTCACGCTCGGAGAGGCCGCCCCAGATGCCGAATCGCTCGTCGTTGGCGAGGGCGTACTCAAGGCATTCGGAACGGACCTCGCAGGCGAGGCAGACCTTCTTGGCTTCGCGGGTGGAGCCGCCCTTCTCGGGAAAGAAGGATTCGGGGTCGGTCTGGGCGCACAGAGCGCGCTCCTGCCATCCGAGCTCCTCGTCCGCCTCCTCGACCAGCAGTTCCTGAAACAGCTCGGTCATGTGCGCCCCTCGCTCTGTCTGTGCGTCCCCGTGGTGTTGCCGTTACTGATCGCTACGTAACGACACGAGTGAAATTACAAGTGCGTGGCTCCGGCGCAGTCAAGCCGGGGTCTGCTATTGGGCCCCTTATTCACCCTGCGGAACCAAGCGAATGCATTAAGTGTTCATATCGCCAAATATCGTGACACATGCCACAGGTGCCGCGAAGCTACCGCCCGCACTCGTAGCCCACGCGTCACTCCGGCGTGTGGTTGCGATCCGGTCGAAGATGCGGCGCGGATCACATTCCGGTCACGACTGACGCCATGAGGTTTGAGGTCGGGCGGAAGGGCCATACCCAGCGCCACATGCCCTGGTCGGGGCTGCACAAACCTTTCTCCGCACGCAGTAACCGGATGAGGTGAATCTTTTCGACCATTTCCGACATTGGGTTGACAGTCCGGCCCCCGGACCGTTCTCCTTGTACGCATGTCAGCGCCCGCAGCCGCCACCCGGACCCCCATTCGTGGGTTCCTGTGCGCTGCCCAGGTTCGCTGTCGCTGTTGCTGCTGTTGATGCCTCCGGAGCCCCGGCTCCCCGAGCGACCGGCTCCCCCAACAGCGACCGCCAGCACGACTGACATCCGTCGAGGACTCCCCCGATGAACAGCACCCCCCAGACCAGCGCCCTCCGCACCGGCGCCCTTCCGACCGACGCCCCGCGGCCCGCCGCCCCCGCCGTGATCGAGAGCGACCTCCAGATCGCCGGCGACATCCTCTCCGTACCGCATCTGCTCCAGCCCGCCCGCGAACACCCGGCCACCGTCGCCGAGTTCGTGGGCCTCGCCCGTTCCGTCGCGGCCGACCGCACCCAGTGGGAGCACCTGGTCCGCTACGACGCCACCACCCGCTGGTACCACCGCCTGCGCACCGGCCCCGGCTACGAGGTGTGGCTGCTCAGCTGGGTCCCCGGGCAGGGCAGCGGCCTCCACGACCACGGCGACTCCTCCGGCATCCTGACCGTCCTGGAGGGCGAGCTCACCGAGCGCGGCCCGCGCGGCCCGCTCACCCTCGCCGCCGGCGCCCAGCGCGTCTTCGCCCCCGGCTACGCCCACGAGGTCGTCAACGACACCCTCGACGGGGCCGTCAGCCTGCACGTCTACTTCCCCGGCCTGACCGAGATGCCCATGCACAGTTGCTCCCCGGCGCGGCCCGAGGCCCGGCCCGCGACCCTGTCCGTCTGACCGGACCGCCCGCGGGCGGCGGCGCCTGACAGACTGCGCTGCATGCGCATTGTTGTTCTGGCCGGCGGTATCGGCGGCGCCCGTTTCCTCCGCGGACTCAAGTCCGCCGTCCCCGAAGCGGACATCACGGTCATCGGCAACACCGGTGACGACATTCACCTGTTCGGGCTCAAGGTGTGCCCCGATCTGGACACGGTGATGTACACCCTCGGCGGTGGCATCAACGAGGACCAGGGCTGGGGCCGTACCGAGGAGTCCTTCACCGTCAAGGAGGAACTCGCGGCGTACGGGGTCGGACCCACCTGGTTCGGCCTCGGCGACCGCGACTTCGCGACCCACATCGTCCGTACGCAGATGCTCGGTGCGGGCTACCCGCTCAGTGCCGTCACCGAGGCCCTCTGCGACCGCTGGCGGCCCGGCGTACGGCTGCTGCCCATGTCCGACGACCGCGTCGAGACGCACGTCGCCGTCACCGACCCCGAGACCGGCGAGCGCAGGGTCGTCCACTTCCAGGAGTACTGGGTCCGGATGCGCGCCTCGGTCGACGCGGAGGCCGTGGTGCCGGTCGGCGCCGAGCAGGCCAAGCCCGCGCCCGGCGTGCTGGAGGCCATCGGGGCCGCCGACGTGATCCTCTTCCCGCCGTCCAACCCCGTCGTGTCGGTGGGCACCATCCTCGCCGTGCCCGGCATCCGGGAGGCCGTGGCCGCCGCCGACGCGCCGGTCGTCGGGCTCTCCCCCATCGTCGGGGGCGCCCCCGTGCGCGGGATGGCGGACAAGGTGCTGGCCGCGGTCGGCGTGGAGTCCACCGCCGCGGCGGTCGCCCTGCACTACGGGACGGGACTGCTCGACGGCTGGCTCGTCGACACCGCCGACGCGGACGCCGTCGCGGAGGTGGAGGCCGCCGGGATCACCTGCCGCGCGGTACCGCTGATGATGACCGACACCGCCGCCACGGCCGAGATGGCCCGGGCGGCGCTGGAGCTGGCGGAGGCGTCCCGGTGAGTGCCCCCTCGTACGAGGTGCGCGCGGTCCCCGGCATTCCGGAGGTCCGGCCCGGCGACGACCTCGCCCGGCTGATCGCCGCGGCGGAACCGGGGCTGCGGGACGGCGACGTGCTGCTGGTCACCTCGAAGATCGTGTCCAAGGCGGAGGGTCGGATCGTACGGGCCGATTCCCGCGAGGAGGCGATAGACGCCGAGACGGTACGGGTCGTCGCCCGCCGGGGCGCCCTGCGGATCGTCGAGGACCGGCGCGGGCTGGTGATGGCCGCCGCCGGCGTGGACGCCTCCAACACGGAACCGGGGACGGTGCTGCTCCTCCCCGAGGACCCGGACGCCTCGGCGGCGGCGATCCGCGAGGGGCTGCGGGAGGCGCTCGCGGTGGACGTGGGCGTCATCGTGACGGACACCTTCGGGCGGCCCTGGCGCAGCGGGTTGACGGACGTGGCGATCGGCGCGGCCGGAGTGCGCGTACTGGACGACCTGCGGGGCGGCTTCGACGCGCACGGCAACCCGCTGAGCGCGACGGTCGTCGCCACGGCGGACGAACTCGCCGCGGCCGGCGACCTCGTCAAGGGCAAGGCGGCCGGGCTGCCGGTGGCCGTGGTCCGGGGACTGCCGCACCTGCTGGGCGAGGGGTCCTCGGCGGCGGACCTGGTCCGGCCGGCGGACGACGACATGTTCCGGCTCGGCACGTCGGAGGCGGTACGGGAGGCCGTGACGGGGCGCCGGACGGTGCGGGCGTTCACGGACGCCCCGGTGGATCCCGGCGCGGTCCGCCGGGCGGTGGCGGCGGCGGTGACGGCCCCGGCGCCGCACCACACGACGCCGTGGCGGTTCGTGCTGCTGGAGTCGGCCGCCGCGCGGGTGGAACTGCTCGACGCGATGCGGGACGCGTGGATCGCCGACCTGCGGCGGGACGGGAAGTCCGAGGAGTCCATCGCCAAGCGGGTGCGGCGCGGGGACGTACTGCGCGGCGCCCCCTACCTGGTGGTGCCGTGCATGGTGACGGACGGCGCGCACGACTACGGGCACGCCCGGCGGGACGCGGCGGAGCGCGAGATGTTCGTGGTCGCCATGGGCGCGGGCGTGCAGAACTTCCTGGTCGCGCTGGCCGGGGAGCGGCTGGGCTCGGCGTGGGTGTCCTCGACGATGTTCTGCCGGGACGTGGTGCGCAAGGTGTTGGGGCTGCCCGAGGGGTGGGACCCGATGGGAGCCGTGGCGGTGGGCCATCCGGCGGCGGCTCCGGCGGAGCGGCCGGCGCGGGACGCGGAGGCGTTCGTCGAGGTCCGGTGAACGGCCCGGTCCGGCGAGCCGCCCCTACAGCTTGCCGATGTCCGTGCGGTACATGCGCGGGGCCCGGCGGGGCGGTGCGTGCCCGGCGAGCAGGACGAGGCGGGCGGCGCGGTGGCGCTGGCCCGCGTACGGGGCGAGGAGCTCCAGCATGACCGCGTCGTCGGCGTCCCGGTCCCCGGCGAGCGCGAAGCCGATGATGCGGGGCAGGTGGAGGTCGCCGGTGGTGACGGCGTCGGGGGCGCCGTTGCTGCGCTGGAGGGTCTCGGCGGAGGTCCAGGGCCCGATGCCGGGGACGGCCTCCAGGCGGCGGGCGGCCGCGAGGGGTTCCATGGTCGCGGCCTCCTCCAGCCGGTTCGCGACGCGGGCGGCGCGCAGGATGGTGGCGGAGCGCTTCATGTCGACGCCCGCCTTGTGCCAGTCCCATGACGGGATCAGGGTCCAGGTGCGGGCCGAGGGCATCACATACAGGTCCTGGCGCGGGCCGGGGGCGGGCTCGCCGTACTGGCGGACCAGGCGGCGCCAGGCGCGGTACGCCTCGTCGGCGGTGACCTTCTGCTCCAGCACGGTCGGGACGAGGGACTCCAGGACCAGGCCGGTGCGGGTCAGGCGCAGGCCGGGGCGGCGGCGGTGGCTGCTGTGCACGAGGCGGTGGCGGGGGACGAAGGCGGCGGGGTCGTCGTCGGCGCCGAGCAGGGCGGGCAGGGTGTCCAGGGCCCAGGCCGCGCCGGGGCCCCATGCCTCGGCGTGGACCTCGTGGGCGGCGGCGGCCACCCGGAGGGTGGCGGGGCCGTCGGGGGTGCGGCTGGTCTTCCAGACGGAGCCGTCGGGGGTGGTGCGGAAGGTGGGGTCGGCGGGGCCGCGGCGCAGGGGGCCGAGGGTGAGGCCGAGGTCGAGGGGGCCGGGCGGGGCCCAGACGCGGCTGCGCGCGCCGGCTCCGGCCCGGCGGCCGGGGCCGCTGGGCACGCCGGTGCGGCCGCCGCGGGCTGCGGTGGGGGTGAGGGGATCGAAGCGGCCGGCCACGCCTTGAGCCTATCCCGGGGGCGGGGTGCCCGAGGCCGGGCCGGGGGCCCGGGCCGGTGCGAGGTCCCGCCGGGACCCCGGGTCCGGGTCCGGGACCCCGGGTCCGGGTCCGGGACCCCGGGTCCGGGTACGGGACCCCGGGTCCGGGTACGGGTACGGCACCGCCGCGCGAGCGGCCCCGGCTGCGCCGGGCTTTGCGGGGCTCCGCCCCGCACCCCGCGCCTCAACTCCCCCAGACTCCGTCCGGGGGGACCCCACGAGGCTGGATTTGCCCCGCGGCACCGGGGCCGGGTGCGGTGCGGGACCCCGGGTCCGGGACCCCCGCGCCGAAGCGGGACCCGGCCGGGTGTCGCGCCGCCGCGCGAGCGGCCCGCGCCCCACACGGCGCGGGCCGAGCGCGGCCGGTGGGGTCGGGGCGTCAGCGGCCCTGGAGTTTGGCCGAGGTGGTGCGGGTCGGGGGGAGTTGGTTGTAGAGGAGGCGGCCCGGGCATTCCGTGGCGAAGCCGTCGCGGTGGCCCGAGATGACGTTCATCCGGACCTTGGTGCCCTTCTCGTACCGGTTGCCGCCGCCCGAGGTGAGGGTCGTCTTCGCACGGGGGTCCACGCCGAAGAGGCCGAGCTTCCACGCCGTGAGGCCGGCCACCGCCCGTACCGCCGCCGCGGGCGGGGCCGTGGAGGTGAAGGTGCCGATCACGGCGACGCCCATGCTGTTCGTGTTGAAGCCCATGGTGTGCGCGCCGAGCACCGGCTTGGCGACCCCGCCGGCCCGGCCCTCGTACACCGTGCCGCACTTGTCGACGGCGAAGTTGTAGCCGATGTCGCGCCACCCCTCGCTGAGCACGTGGTAGCGGTAGAGGCTGCGCAGCACCGACGGGGCGTCCGTGCAGGCGTAGTTGTTGCCGGAGGCCGTGTGGTGGACGAACGCCGCCTTCACCGTGCTCGTGTACACGAAGCCGGACTCGCGCAGGCTCTCGTCGGCGCCCCACCCCTTGCGGGTGACGATGCGGGGCCGCGGCCCGATGTAGGGCCGGGCGGCGGCGCCGAGGCTGCCGTCACTGGCGGCGATCGCGTCGGCGGTGGAGTCGGCCTTGTTCAGCTCGGTGATCTCGTCGGCTCCCAGCGCGGCCAACGGGAGGTTCGCGGACGAGGACTCCGCCATCTCCATGGTCATGCCGGGGGCCAGTTCCGCGTCCCCCTTGTCGTCGTCCCTGTCGTCGTCCCGCGGCCCCGTCGCCTCACGGTCGGAGGCCTTGTCGGGGTTCTTGCCGTCGGTGACGGTCGTGCCGGAGGTCGTGGCGGAGGTCGTACGGCTCTGCGTGCCGGGGTCGACGAGTTCCAGCCGCATGCCCGACGGCAGCGGGGCGGTGGCGGACCCGGTGCCCGGTTCGGCCCGGACCCGGACCTCGACCCCGTCGGACTCGCCGACCCACAGCGGGGCGGTGCTGCCGCGGACGCGGCCGGAGCCGCGTTCGGCCGCTTCGGGGTCGGCCGCGTGTTCGCCGTTGTGGGTCTCGACGTCCTGCCAGTCGGACCAGGTCGCCGTGCGGGCGGAGCGGGTACGGACCTGGACCCGGCCGAGCAGCCGGGTGTTCGCGTCGTCCCAGACGACGCCGACCAGCGAGAACGTCTTGACCTCGCGTGCGGTCAGGCCGCGTGTCTCGGGCAGGCGGGGGGTGGCGCTCATGCCGGGGACGCCGGGCGTGCGGTCCGCCGTCGGCCCGAGGGGCACCAACGGCAGCGACTGGGTGGACCCGGCTGGGTTCACGGGGACGGTCGCGCCGCCGGGCGCGACCGCCAGGGCCGGAGTGGTCAGCGCGAGCGGCAGGGCCAGTGCGGCAGCCGTCGCGACGCCGATCGAGGAAGCAAGGAATCCACGCATGGAAAAGATGCTGGGCACGCGCACCACGAACCGCCATCGGGGAACTGACGCCCCGTCCGCTGGAACGCGGATACCCCTCCCCCGTACGGGGGAGCCGCGGGCCGCCGTACGGCGGAGGGCGCCGCGTACGCTGGGGCGGGTGAACGCCACTGACCGCACCCCTGCCGACCTGCTGCGATCCGCGCTCGCCGCCGATCCGGGCCGCCCGCTCGTCACCTTCTACGACGACGCCACGGGCGAGCGCGTCGAATTGTCCGTCGCCACCTTCGCCAATTGGGTGGCCAAGACCGCCAACCTGCTCCAGGGCGACCTCGGCGCCGAGCCCGGGACCCGGCTCGCGCTGCTGCTCCCGGCGCACTGGCAGAGCGCGGTCTGGCTGCTCGCCTGCGCCTCCGTCGGGGTCGTCGCCGAGGTGGACGGGGATCCGGCCGCGGCCGACGTGGTGGTGAGCGGCCCGGACACCCTGGAGGCGGCCGCCGCCTGTACCGGGGAGCGGGTGGCGCTGGCGCTGCGGCCGCTGGGCGGGCGCTTCCCGCAGCCGCCGGCCGGGTTCGCGGACTACGCGGTGGAGGTGCCGGGGCAGGGCGACCGGTTCGCGCCGTTCCAGCCCGTCGACGCGGACGCCCCGGGTCTGGTGGTGGGCGGCGAGGAGCTCTCGTACGCCCAGGTCGTCGCCCGGGCCCGCGAGGACGCGGCGGAGCGGGGGCTCGGCGAGGGCTCCCGGGTGCTGTCGGGGCTGGGCTACGACACCTGGCAGGGACTCTCGGCGGGGCTGTTCGCCGCCCTCGCCTCGGGCGGCTCGGTGGTGCTGTGCCGGAACCTCGACCGCTTGCCGGAGGCCGGGCTGGCGCAGCGGGTCGAGAGCGAGCGGGTCACGCACACCGGCTGACCGGAGCCCGACCGTACCGCCCCGTTCCCTGCCCACTCCCCCCGATTTGTCACCCGCACGGCCCTTTACAGGGGCCTGCCCCCGGGCCGCCCCGGCCGCCCGGGGGCAGGATCGGCACAGGCCGCACCCACCCGTGCGGCCGACCGGTACGGGTGAGGGGACGGTACGGAAGTGCGGGACAGCGCGGGCATACCGGGCGGCACCGGAGCGGGCACAGGCGTTCCCGCGCCTGTGCGCGGCCACCGGCGCCGACTGCTGCGCTGGATCGCCCTCGGGCTGGCCCTGCTGGTGCTGGCGGGGTCGGCCGCCGGGTGGTGGCTGTACCGGAAGCTGGAGGGCAACATCCGCGAGGACACCTCCGCCGCCGCCGAGCTGGGGCGCTACGAGCGCGAGCGCCCGGCGCACCTCACCGACGGCGCCCAGAACATCCTGATCATCGGTTCGGACACCCGTTCGGGCAAGGACAACGCCCGTTACGGTCGGGACAAGGGCAGCCAGCGCTCGGACACCGCGATCCTGCTGCACCTGCCCGCGGACCGGAAGAGCGTGACGGCCGTGTCGATACCCCGTGACCTGGTGACGGAGATCCCGGGCTGCCTGACGGCGGACGGGAGCCGCACCGAGGAGCAGCGGGCGCAGTTCAACTGGGCGTACCAGTGGGGCGGGGCCGCCTGCACGATCCGTACGGTGGAGAAGCTGTCCGGGATCAGGATCGACCACCACATGGTGTTGGACTTCGGCGGGTTCAAGAAGATGGTGGACGCGGTGGGTGGGGTGGAGGTCTGCCTCAAGCAGCCGATGGACGACGCGGAGGCCAGGCTGCGGCTGCCCGCCGGGCGTCAGATGCTGCACGGGGAGCAGGCCCTCGGTTTCGTCCGTGCCCGCTACAGCGTGGGCGACGGCAGTGACACCGAACGGATGCGGCGCCAGCAGCAGTTCCTCGCCGCCCTGGTGAAGAAGGTGCAGAGCAACGGGGTGTTGTTGAACCCGGGGCGGCTCTATCCGCTGCTGGACGCGGCGACGTCCTCGGTGACCACCGACCCGGGGTTGGCCTCGCTGCGCGGGTTGTACGAACTCGTGCGGGGCGTGCGGGACATCCCGACGGACCAGGTCCGGTTCCTCACGGTGCCGCGCCGCCCGTACGCCGCCGACCCGAATCGGGACGAACTGGTCGAGCCGGATGCGACCCGGCTGTTCCTCCGACTGCGGACGGACCGGCCGCTGACGGTCACCCCGCCCGCGCCGACCGCGTCCCAACCCCCCGCCGGTCCGTTGTCCACGGACGGGCCGCGGACCCGCTATCCGTGGCTCACCGCGACCGACGTGCCCCCCTCGCCCGTCCCCACTTTCACCGGCACCACGGCGGACACTCCCGACTGCCGGTAAAGCAATCCAAAAGGCGGGTGGTCCAACCGCTCCGGTTGGGCGCTTTGGCACGTTATGCGGGGGGTGGGTTTTGTCACCGCCATGGTTTGAGGACGACATGGCCGGATAAGGTGAGCGATCCGGTGCCCAGGCCGCTAAGGACGCCGGGCACCAGCAGCCGGACGTTGACCGGGCGCCTTGGGGGAGGCGCGTCGCGAGGCACCGACGGAGGATTCGAGCAACCGTGGATGCGCAAAGCCGTGGGCGGGCGGACGAAATCGACCCCGCCGACCAGTGGGTTCTCAACCCCCGCACCGGCAACTACGAACTGCGACTGGGCAATTCCGCTGAGCAGCGGCCGTCCGTCGCCACCCCCCGCAGAGCGCGCACTTCGCGTACGGCTCCCCCCGTCACCTCCCCCGCGGGGCCCCCGGGGGGGGGGGCGGCGGGGGGGGGGGGGGGCCCCCCGGGGGGGGGGGGGGGGGGCCCGGCCCCCCCCCCCGGGGGGCGGGGGGGGGGCGGCCCGCCCCGC
>NZ_JBHVYA010000025.1:21527-79224 GCF_042881255.1 Streptomyces sp. NPDC058279
TGGCCGCTCCGCCGCGGCCGTCCCACCCCCCCCCCCGCCGCCCGCCACGTTCGGCCCCGCCACCCCCCTCCCCCGCCCCCGCGGGGGGGGGGGGGGCGGGCCCGCGGCGTGGTGACGCTCCCCCCGGGGGCGGCGGACGGCGGCCCGGGCGCTCCCGCAAGGGCGGCGGGGGCGGCGGGAAGCGCCCGTTCCGGGGCCGGAAGGCGCTGGTCATCGGTGGCGGGACGCTCGCGTTCGTCCTGGTCGCCGGCTCGCTCGGCGCGTACATGTACTACCAGCACCTCAACGGCAACCTGAACGTCATCGACACCGGTTCCGCGGGCACGGGCGGTTTCAAGAAGGACCAGCCCATCAACATCCTCGTCATCGGCACGGACAAGCGCAGCGGCGAGGGCAACGAGGGCTACGGGGACGCGAACAGCGTCGGCCACGCGGACACGACGATCCTGTTCCACGTCTCCAAGGACCGCAGCAACGCGACGGCGCTGTCCATCCCGCGCGACCTGGTCACCACCATCCCGGTCTGCCCGACGAAGCAGCCGAACGGCTCCGTCAAGGACATTCCCGGCCAGCACGCGACCCGGTTCAACGAGAGCCTGGGCCAGGAGGGTCGCGACCCGGGCTGCACGATGCGCACGGTCCAGCAGATCACCGGGATCCAGGTCGACCACTTCATGATGGTCGACTTCAACGCGGTGAAGAACCTGAGCACGGCCGTCGGTGGTGTCCCGGTCTGTGTGGAGAAGGCCGTCCACGACAAGGACTCCAAGCTCGACCTGCCGGCGGGCGAGAGCCGGTTGCAGGGCGAGCAGGCGCTGGCCTTCGTACGCACCCGCCACGCCTTCGGCAACGCGAGCGACCTGGACCGCATCAAGACGCAGCAGCAGTTCCTCGGCTCGATGATGCGCGAGATGAAGTCCAAGGAGACCCTGACCAGTCCGAAGAAGTTCCTCTCCCTCGCCGAGGCGGCCACCAAGTCGCTGAGCGTGGACCAGGGAATAGGCTCCATCGGGCAGCTCACCGCGCTCGCGGGCGAGTTGAAGGGCATCAACCTCAAGAACATCACCTTCACGACGCTGCCGGTGCTCGACAACCCGAACGACCCCGAGGGCAAGCACATCACCGTCGTGCTGAACCCCTCGCAGGCCGATCCGCTGCTGCGGATGATCCGGGGCGACGTCTCGCTCACGGAGGTCGAACAGAAGGAGAAGGCGGCGGCGCAGGACGCCAAGAACAAGCAGGACGCGCAGCTCCAGGGCAACCGCGCGCCCGCGGCGGACGTCCGGGTGAACGTCCTCAACGGAGGCGGCCCCGCCGGTTCGGCGTCCACCACCTTGACCTGGCTGCAGAACACCAAGGGCGTGGGCAAGGCCAGCAACCTCGGGAACGCCCCGGTGAAGGTCGACACCACACAGTTGGAGTACGCGCCCAACCAGGCCGACCAGGCCCGGGCGCTGGCGGACATGATGGGGCTCGCCGGTTCGGCCCTCAAGGTGGGCCCGGCCGACGCCGCGCCCCGCACGCCGATGAAGTTGACGCTCGGCGCCGACTTCAAGGAGCCGGGTGTCCCGATCTCGGGCCCCGTACCGGAACAGGCGCCCGAGGGGCTCCAACGGGTAGAGGCCGACAAGGCGATCTGCGCCAAGTAGCGGACGCCAGGGGGCGCCCGGGGGCGGTGGTCAGCCGCCCTGCTCGTCACAGACCGGGCGTATGACGGCCGGTAGCCGGTAGGACCGGCACCATACCGACCATTGTGATCTTGAGGGGGGACGCGTGAGGCACAGCAGCGTGCGTGGGGAGGGGGCGCCCGACCAGGCCACCGGCGACGGCATACCCGGTGGCGGTGCGGGCGCGACCGGCGTCGTACCCCCACCGCGGTCGGGCTCCGCGGGGGCCCGGCCCCCCGTCGGCCGCGGCCGGCCCGTCCGCAGGCGCCGTCGGCGGGTGCTGTTCTGGGTGGCCTCGGTGCTGGCGTTCCTGATCCTCGCGACGTCGGCGACCGGGTACCTCTACTACCGGCACCTCGACGGCAACATCCGCAGCGGCCAGCGGCTGAGCGGTGAGAGCGGCGTGGCCAAGACCGAGGCGAACGCCAAGGGCCAGCGTCCGTTGAACATCCTGCTGATCGGCTCGGACAGCCGGAACAAGCCGGAGAACGTGGAGCTCGGCGGCGGCCGGGACAGCATCGGGGCGCCTCCGCTCGCCGACGTGCAGATGCTGCTGCACGTCTCCGCGGACCGGCAGAACGCCTCGGTGGTCAGCATTCCGCGCGACACCGTGGTGGACGTACCCGAGTGCACGGACCCGAAGACCGGCGAGAAGTTCAAGAAGACCCACGCCATGATCAACGAATCCCTCGGGCGCGGCGGCCCCGGCTGCACCCTCGCCACCTGGGAGAAGCTGACCAACGTCTACATCGACCACTGGATGATGATCGACTTCGCCGGAGTCGTGCAGATGGCGGACGCGATCGGCGGCGTCGACGTCTGTGTGAAGGACAACGTCTGGGACCGCCCGCTGCCCACCTCCAGCGGCGGCTCCGGCCTCAAGCTGAAGGCGGGCGTGACCAAGGTCAAGGGCGAGCAGGCGCTCCAGTGGCTGCGCACCCGGCACGCGTTCAGCAGCGACCTGGGCCGGGCGCAGGCGCAGCACATGTACATGAACTCGATGATGCGTGAGCTGAAGAGCCAGAACGCCTTCACCGACGTCGGCCGGATCACGGCCCTGGCGGAGGCGGGCACGAAGGCGCTGGAGGTCTCCGAGGAGATCGGCTCGGTCAAGAAGCTGTTCAACCTGACGATGCAGCTCAAGGACGTGCCGATCAACCGCATCACGATGACGACGATGCCGACGCTGCAAGACCCCCGGGACCGGGACCGGTTGATCGTGAACCCGGGCGACGCCGACAAGCTGTGGACGATGGTCCGCAAGGACGTGGCCTTCGACAAGAACGGCGCTCCGCAGGTTTCCCCGAGTCCGCAGCCGAGCGAGCCGGCCGGCGTGCCGAGCGGGCCGGCGGCGGGTGGTGACGCGTCGAAGCAGCCGGTCACCCCGCCCGACCAGATCACCGTGCACGTGGTCAACGGCACGGCCGCCGGGATGCCGCTCGCGCCGCAGCGGGCCTCGGTGGTCGCCGGGGCGCTGGTCGGCAAGGGATTCACCGGGGCCAAGGCGGACAGCGCGCTGATCCCGGAGAAGACCACCGTGGTCCGCTACCCGAGCGCGGACCTGGCCGACGAGGCGCAGAGCGTCGCGGCGGCGCTCGGCATCCCCGCGAGCGCGGTGCAGCAGTCGGCCGACGTCTCCCGGATCACCCTGATCGTCGGCGCCGACTGGCGGGAGGGGACGGCGTACCCGCAGCAGGCTCCGCCGGCGGCCGGATCGGTCCCGGACACGGCCGAGGCGATCAACGGCGCGGACAGCGGACAGTGCATGGACGTCTACAAGCCCTACCGGTGGTGAGCTGAGGGCCGCCCCGGCGGACGACGGATGACGCAAGGGGTGGCCCGGTCCTTCTCGGACCGGGCCACCCCTTGCGACGTTTCGCGGCTCCCGCGGCGAGTGCGTACGTTCAGACCCCGGACGGGGTGTCGCTCGGCACCGACGGGCGGCGGCTGGCGATGACCTTGTCCGCCAGCGCGCGGGGGCTGGTCAGGAAGCCGAAGCCCCAGCACATGTGCATGGTGGCCAGGGCTACCGGGATCTGGGCCCGGGCCTTGAGGGAGAGCCCCTTGCCGGCCGGGATCGAGCCCGCGGTGATCGCCGCGAGGTAGCCCGCCGGGACCGCGAGGGCCCAGGGGGTGAGGGCGACGCCCGCCACCAGTCCGGCCGCGATGGCGCAGACGGCGGTGGGCGGGGCCAGGTAGCGCAGGTTGATCGAGCCCGCGTGGTAGCGGGCCACGACCCGGCGCCAGCGCCCGTAGTCCTTGTACTGCTTGGCGAGCGCCCGTACGGAGGGCCTCGGGCGGTACCGGACCTTCAGCTCGGGCGAGAACCAGATGAGCCCGCCGGCCTCGCGGATGCGGAAGTTCAGCTCCCAGTCCTGGGCGCGGATGAACTCCTCGTTGTAGCCGCCCTGCCGCTCCAGCGCCTCGCGACGGAAGACGCCCAGGTAGACCGTCTCGGCCGGGCCGGCCTCGCCGCCGGTGTGGAAGGCCGCGTTGCCGACGCCGATCCTCGACGTCATCGCGGCGGCGACGGCGTCCTCCCAGGCGTTCTCGCCCTCGGCGTGCATGATCCCGCCGACGTTCTGCGCGCCGGTCTCCTCCAGGAGCCGGACGGCGGTGGCGATGTAGTTCGGGGAGAGCATGCCGTGGCCGTCCACGCGTACCACGATCGGGTGACGTGATGCCTTGATGGCGGCGTTGAGGGCGGCCGGGGTGCGGCCGGTGGGATTGGGCACGGTGTGGACGCGGGCGCGTTCGTCGGACGCGGTTTCGCGCACGAGTTCGGCGGCGATCTCGTCGGTGCGGTCCGTGGACGGCCCGAGTGCGATCACCACCTCCATCTCGCCGGTGTACTCCTGGGCGAGGATGTGCCGGACGGAGTCACGCAGGTGGCGTTCCTCGTCGAGCACCGGCATGATCACCGAGACTGCGGGCTGCTGGGCGGGCATGTGGTCCTTCACGGTCGGGTATCGGTGTCACGTTACCGCGTACGGGGGAACCGGGTGCGCGGCGGACGAGCGGTACGGACGGACGCCGGTCGTATGGGCCTACTGTTCTGACGATCAGCCAATCGCTCATAGCCGACATACCTGCCGATATCGGCTCATCCGTCCCTGCCGTTCCCCCGCGGAGGTGTCCCCCGTGCCCCAGCCGCACCGTCCCACCCGTCCCGCCAGGCCACGGCAGCCCGGGCGCACGCCGCGCGGCGGTGGGGGCGGGGGTGGGCGCGCGGCCGGGGCCGCCGGCCAGGCCCGGCCGCGCCCCGGGGACCGGCCCCGATGGGGCGTGCGGTTCGCGGGCGGCCTGGCGCTGGTGGTGCTGGCCTCCGGAGCCGTCGGCCACGCCGTGATGACCGGTCTGGACACCGGGATCGACCGGGTGGACCCCTTCAAGGACATGAAGAACCGCCCGCAGGCCGGGCACGGGATGAACTTCCTGCTCGTCGGCACCGACGGCCGCGACAAGATCACGCCGGAGGAGAAGCGCGAGTACCGCCTCGGCGGGGCACCCTGCCACTGCACCGACACGATCATGCTGGTGCACCTGTCCGCCGACCGGGACCGCGCGAGCGTGGTCAGCCTGCCCCGGGACAGCTACGCGGAGGTCCCCGCCCACCAGGACCAGAACACCGGCGAGGCGCACAAGCCGCACCCGATGAAACTGAACGCCGCGTACTCGGAGGGCGGCCCGAACCTGACCGTGCGCACCGTGGAGAACATGACCCGGGTGAAGATCGACCACTACCTGGAGGTCGACTTCACCAGTTTCATGAAGACCGTCGACGCGGTGGGCGGCGTGGAGATCTGCACCGCCAAGACGATGCGCGACAGCTACACCGGCCTGGAGTTGCTGCCCGGCACCCATCACCTCACCGGCGGCCAGGCCCTGCAGTACGTCCGCTCGCGCCACGTCGACGGCGCCGCCGACCTCGGCCGGATGCAGCGCCAGCAGCGGTTCATCGCCGCCCTGATCAAGCAGGCCACCGGCAGCGGGGTGCTGCTGAACCCGGTGAAGTTCAAGCAGGTCAGCTCGACGCTGCTGGGCTCGGTGCGGGCCGACCGGGACTTCGGTTCGGAGCAGATGCTGGCGCTCGGGCAGGCGATGCGCGGCTTCACCCCGTCCTCCTCCGAGTTCGCCTCGGTGCCGGTCGGGGACACCGCGTACGAGGTCAAGGGGATCGGCTCGACCGTCAGGTGGGACGAGCCGAAGGCGGCCAAGCTCTTCGAATCGCTGCGCGAGGACCGGCCCTTGGCCGACGCCCCCGCCGGACAGCCGGGCCGGCCCGGGCAGTCGGGACAGCCGGGGCAGCCGGGGCAGCCCGGCCAGCCCGACCGGTCCGGCAACCGCCCGCCGGCGGCGGTCGCGGTCGACGTGCCGCCCGACGAGATCCGGGTCCAGGTCGAGAACGGCACCCGGATCGACGGGCTCGGCGGCCGCGTGGACGCCGCGCTGCGCGCGACCGGCTTCGACACCACCGGCCGCCCGGGCGGCGCCGTCCGCCGGGACGTCCAGCGCACGGTGATCACCTACGACCCCCGCTGGGACCGCTCGGCGCGCACGGTCGCGACGGCGCTGCCGGGCAGCGAACTGCGCGCCGTACCCGGCCAGGGCCGCACGGTCCTGGTGACGGCGGGCACGGACTACCGCAAGGTGGTCCCGGTCCGCGCGGACGACCCCTACCAGGGCCGCTTCGCGGTGGCCACGGGCGACCAGGTGAACTGCGGCAATTAGCCCGCCTGCCGCCGCCGGCTACCGGACGCGTTCCACCAGGGACACCTGGAGGCCGTGGACCTTGGTCTTCTCGACGGGCTTGTAGTGCTTTTCCAGCGCCTCGGCCTGCTCCTTCGGGAGCTTGTGGTACGGGTTCTGCGTCCCGCTCCAGGTGACCACCCACACCCGCCGGGTGGTGCCGAGGCACTTCTCGGGTTGCCCGCACTCCACCGGGAACAGGTCGTCGTTCGCGACGGCCGAGCGCTGCGCGAACACGTCGCGGAGCTTGACCTTCGGCGGCAGGAAGTACTCGACCTGGAAGTCGGTCATGAAGACGCTGTCGGTGCCCCGCACCGGCACGAAGCCGTCGCCGGGCCGGTAGCCCTTCGCGATGACCGCCGCGGCCTCCTCCCCGTCCCGGCCGGCCTTGACCGTCTCCGTACGGAGCTGCCGCTGGTCGGGGAGGCCCAGCAGGACCACCGCGGCCAGACCCGCCACTCCGAGCGGTCGGGGCCGCAGGGCCGCGAGGCCCGCGGCGGCGAGGAGCACCCAGGCCGGCACGGTGAAGAGGAGGTAGCGGTCCATGAAGTACGAGGTGCTGCCCTGCGAGACCACCCAGGCCGCCACGATCGGGACCGCGCCGACCAGCACGAGTTCGACGGCGGGCCGGCGGCCGCGGCTCCACGCGAGCGGGAGCAGCGCCAGGGCCGCGATCGCGAGGGAGACGAGCGGAGAGCCGAAGAGGGAGTCCCAGATGTCCGCGATGCTCCGCAGGTGGGGCGTCTTGATCCAACTGATCTGTCGGCCCACCTGCCGCTGCCCGAGCAGCACCAGCGGGATCACGGGCACCAGGGCGACGGCGGTCGTCACCGCGAAGGCGACGACGGTGCGCCCGCGCCGGTCCCGCCACCAGCGCAGCACCACGATCAGCGCGTGCGGCAGCAGGAACAGCAGGGAGACGATGTGGAACAAGCCGGCCGCGGCCACCGCGAGGGCGTACGGGGCCCAGCGGCGCGGGGTCGGGCGGTCCAGCGCCCGTATCAACAGCCAGGTGGCGGCGGTGACCGCCAGCAGGACGAAGGCGTACGACCGCGCCTCCTGCCCGTACCGGGAGACCGACGGGAGCAGGGCGAAGAGCAGGCCCGCGAAGACGGCGGTGCGGCGGTCGAAGAGCGTGCGGGCGGTCAGGACGACGAAGGCGGCGGCCCCCGCCATGGCGAACGCCGAGGGCATCCGCAGCATGGTCGCGGAGTCCCCGAAGACGGACACCCAGCCGTGCAACAGCAGGTAGTAGAGGCCGGAGACGGCGTCCACGTGGCCCAGCATCGCCACCAGGTCACCGGTACCGCGGATGGCCGCGTTCCAACTGGCGAGTTCGTCACGCCACAACTGCGGGGTACCGCTGCCCGTGACGGTGACGCCGAAGGTCAGCAGGGCTGCCCACAGCCAGTCGACGCGCGCCGCTCGCGGTGCCCGGGCGCCGCCCGCCGCCCTCCGCGGCGCGCGGTGCGCCGAGCCGGCCTCCGGTATGGCAGCCGTACTCCTGCTCGTCATCTGCTCGTACCTTCCGGGTCCATCGGGACGGCTGCGGTGCGCCGGCGCAAGGGAAATCCGGACCGGGCTCGACGTGCCAGGGTAGATCAGGCCCTGGGGACGCAACCAATTGACCCGGTCGCCGCCGCGGCGGGCGGCCCGGGTCACCGGGAGCGGACCGGCGGATCGCTCTTGGGCAACGAGACCTTCGCGCCGTCCAGCAAGCGCTTGAGCAGGTTCGACAACGGCCGCTCGGCGAAGCGGTGGACGAGCCAGGCGAGCAGCAGGATCGCGGTCAGGCACAGCCCCAGCAGCGGGAACGGCGGTATGTCGTAGTTGCGGCCCCACCGGATCATCGCCCAGCCCAGCTCCTGGTGGAGCAGGTACACGGGGTAGGTGAGCGCGCCGGCCACCGTGAGCCCCTTCCAGCGGATCCAGTTGAGGGCACCCGTCGCGGCCGCCAGCATGACGAGGAAGCACGCGCCGGAGACGATGGCCATCACCGTCCAGGAGAGTTTGCCGTGCACCTCGAACTCGTAGGAGCCCGCGGTGTAGTGCAGTCGGTTCTGCGCGACCAGCCAGGAGAAGGCGACCACTCCGAGCAACAGTGGGTTCACGCCGAACCGGTAGATGAGGTACAGGGCCACGCCCGCGATGAAGTACGGCGCGTCCTGCGGCATGAAGAGGGTGTCCATCAACGCGCTGCCCACGCTCGGCGTGATCACGGCCAGGATCATCCAGATCCCGCAGAAGGCCAGCACTCGACGGTAGGTCAGACCCATGACCGCGACGATCGCGAAGAGCAGGTAGAAGCGGAGCTCGATCCAGAGCGTCCAGTACACGCCGTCGGCCTCGGTCACGCCGAGCGGGCGCTCCAGCATCGTGAGGTTGGTCAGAATCTCGCTGATGCTCATCGACTTGCGACCGGCACGGACGGTGGACGCCGAGTTCACCACGACGGCGGTGATGAGGACGCCGACCCAGTAGGCGGGGTAGAGCCGCACGACCCGGGAGGTGAAGTAGTCACGGGCGGACCGGCCCCAGCACGACATGCAGATGACGAAGCCGCTGATGAGGAAGAACAGTTGGACGCCCATCCACCCGTAGGACGCGAACGCGTGGAAGGGAGGCATCAGTTTCCCGGGGCGCGCGCCCCACACCTCCGGATGGATGTTGACGCCCGCCCAATGGAAGGACAACACGGACAACGCGGCTATCAGGCGCAATCCGTCCAAGACGTAGAGTCGCGGGCGACGCCCGCCGCCTGCGTTCGGCCGGGCCGTTCCTGCCGGCACGGCGTCCAACGCGGGCGGGGGTGTTATCAGCGCTGACATAGGGGCTCGACTCCGCAACGTTTCCGGCTCGGGATCTGACGTCGCCCCCCTGGCGCGAATGCCCCGACGTCTGACGACACCTTACGGGCGGGTCACATCACCGCACGACGTGACGGGGCATCCGTGACCCGAAACACGCGCGCGACGTCACTCATCGAACCCCTGTGCGGCCCTTTCCTCGCGCAGCACCATGATCGCTTGGCGGCGGGCGAGGCGGTGGGTGCGGCGGATCTGGGCCTCCTGGTTGCGGCGCTCGTCCTGCTCGGTCTCGGGCAGGACCGGCGGGACCCGGCGGGGCTTGCCCTCGGCGTCGACCGCCGCGAAGACGAGGTACGCGCTGCCGACCTGGGTGGCGGGGGTCGATTCGTTCCAGCGCTCGGCGAGGACCCGTACGCCGATCTCCATGGAGGTACGGCCGGTCCAGTTGCACTGGGCCTTGACGTGGACGAGGTCACCCACCCGGACGGGGGCGAGGAACGCCATCTCGTCCATGGACGCGGTGACGGCGGGACCGCCCGAGTGGCGCCCGGCCACCGCGCCCGCCGCGTCGTCCACCAGCTTCATGATCACCCCGCCGTGCACCGTGCCCAGCAGGTTCGTGTCGTTGGCGGTCATGATGTGGCTGAGGGTGGTCCGGGAGGCCGAGATCGGCTTCCCCGGCAGTTCGCCCGCTATCTCTGTCATACGGCCACCTTAGATGCGTACCGCAGGCATCAGCTCTGCAACAGCCCCGGTACGAAGTGCCCACCGGGCTGTCGGCGGGCTCCCCCGGGAAGGCATCCTTGGGCACATGAATGACTGGCCCGAGCCCGAGGGTCCGCAGCGGATGCGGCACATCCAGCGGCAGCAGCAGCCGCCCGTCCGGCAGCCCGGCCCGCCGCGGCCGCCCGTCGACCCCCCGGCGCGGCAGCCCACGTACGGCGTGCCGCCGCAGCAGACGCAGAGCCCCGGCGGCTACGACGGCGGCTACAACACCGGACAGGTCTACGGCATGCCCGACGGCGGCGGTGGCGCCGGGCGTCCGCCGGGCGGCCGGCGCCGCCCCGGACAGGGCGGCGGCGAGGGCCCCGTACCCGTCCGCGTCGTCGTCGACTGGCGCAGGCGGATCAAGATCGGCTCGATCGTCCTCGTCTCCGCGCTGGTGGTCACCACGGTCGGCACCTACTTCTGGGCCGACTCCAAGGTGCGCCGCGAGGTGGACCTCTCGAAGGTCATCGAGCGCCCCAAGGAGGGCGACTGCACGACGTACCTCATCGTCGGCTCCGACAGCCGCGAGGGCATGTCCGACGAGGAGAAGCGCAAGCTCCACACGGGCTCGGCCGAGGGCAAGCGCACCGACTCGATGATGATCCTGGCGAAGTGCTCCAGCGGGAACACCATGATCTCGCTGCCGCGCGACTCGGACGTCGAGATCCCCTCTTTCGTCGGCTCCCAGTCGGGGAAGAAGTTCCCCGGGCAGGGCCGCCGGGTCAAGCTCAACGCGGCGTACGCGGAGGACGGCCCCGAGCTGCTGGTGCGCACGATCGAGTTCAACACCGGCCTGCGCATCGACCACTACGCGGAGATCGGCTTCGCCGGTTTCGCGAACATCGTGGACGCGCTGGGCGGCGTGGAACTGGACATCGAGAAGGGGTTCAAGGACGAGAAGTCCGGGGCCGACTTCAAGGCCGGCCGCCAGACCCTCAACGGGACCCAGTCGCTCGCGTTCGTCCGCACCCGCTACGCCTTCGCCGAGTCGGACCTGCAACGGACGAAGAACCAGCAGAAGTTCCTGTCGGCGCTGGCCAGTCAGGCGGCGACCCCGTCCACGATCCTGAACCCGTTCTCCCTGTACCCGGTGATGGGCGCGGGACTGGACACGGTGATCGTGGACAAGGACATGGGCTTGTGGGACATGGGGCAGATGTTCTTCGCCATGAAGGGCGTCAACGGCGGTGACGGGGTGTCGATGAACATGCCCATCTCCGGTGAGCGCGGCGGCAACCTGATCTGGGACAAGGCGAAGGTGCAGCAGTTGGTGAAGCAGATCCAGAACGACGAGAAGGTCACCGTCCAGAGCCGCTGACCGCGCGGGGCGGCGTACGGGAACCGCGTACGGGGCGGCGCGTGGTTACCGGCGTGCGCTGGGGCGCGCGGGAACGGTGTGCGCCGGGGGTACGGGGCCGGTCCGGTAGGTTGCCGTACAACTGTTGCGGCCCACGCGCCGGGGGGAAGTCCGGGGAGTCCGTGCTGTGGTGCGGCACCGAACCGGACGGGCGTGCTTCCTCCCTCTGGAGCGTCCATGTCCCTGCACCCGTCCCCGCGCGCCTTCGCCAGGCCGCAGCCAGACGGTGACCACCTCGGCAAGCCCGCCATCCCGGAGCAGGCGGCGGCCGGAGCGGTGCCGGGAGGACGACTGCGCGTCCTGGACGGGCTGCGGGTCCTCGCGGCGGCGGCCGTGCTCTTCCACCACTACACCCGCAGGGACATCTGGGGGCACGACGCCTTCGGCCGGCTGACCGCGGTCGGCCGCTACGGCTGGCTCGGCGTCGAACTGTTCTTCATGATCAGCGGCTTCGTCATCTGCATGTCGGCCTGGGGCCGGCCGCTGGGCGGCTACCTGCGCAGCCGGGTGATCCGGCTCGGGCCGGCCTACTGGTTCTGCGTCCTGCTCACCGCGGCCGTCCTGCTCGTCGACGGCGAGCCGTTCGGCGGCGCCGGGCCCGGGCTCAGTCAGGTCCTGACGAACCTGACCATGTTCCAGACCCCCCTCCAGAGCGCCCAACTCGACATGTCCTACTGGACGCTGTGGTCCGAGGTCCGGTTCTACCTGCTCTTCGCCCTGGTCGCCCGGACGGGACTGACCTACCGCAAGGTCCTGAACTTCTGCTGGATCTGGACCGTCGCCTCGCTCCTCGCGCCGACGTCCGGCCTGCCGCTCCTCGACACCGTGGCCAACCCGGTGTACTCGCCGCTGTTCGTCTCCGGGATCTGCTTCTACCTGATCCGCCGGGAGGGCCCGCGCGTCGGCGAGCCGTGGGCGCTGCTGGGCCTCTCGTGGCTGCTGACGCAGCGCTGGCTCAACGACATCGTCGCCTGGAACACCGTCAAGGGCGACCGGCTGTCCTGGGAGACGTGCCTGGCCGTGCTGACCGTCTGCCACCTCGTCATGGCCGCGGTGGCCCTGCGCCGGCTCGACCGGATCGACTGGCGGTGGCTGTCGGTCGGCGGCGCCATGTCGTACCCGCTGTACCTGCTGCACCAGCAGATCGGCATCACGCTGCTGCGGCAGTGGCACCGCGACGTCGAGCCGTGGACCCTGCTGCTGTCGACGGTCGCGGTGATGGTGGCGGCGTCCTGGCTGATCCAGCGCTACGTGGAACGCCCGGCCGCCCGGCTGCTGAGGCGCGGGCTGGAACACCGGCCGGCGCGCGCCTGAGCCGCCCCGCGCCCGAGGGCACGGGACGTACGGGAAGGGGCACCCCGCCGGCGGGGTGCCCCTTCCCGTACGTCCTCGACCGTTACCTGCCCGCGCGGGCGCGCAGCTTCCACGGCATGGCGATGGACTCCAACTGCACCGCGAGGTTCATCTTGGACTCGCCGACAGTGCGGTCCTCGAAGTGGATCGGGACCTCCATCACCTGGAAGCCGCGGCGCAGGGCCTTGAACTTCATCTCCACCTGGAAGCTGTAGCCGGCGCTGCCGATCGACGCCAGGTCGATCGACTTCAGCGCGTCGGCGCTCCACAGGTTGAAGCCGCCCGTGATGTCACGCACCCGGGTGCCCAGGATGGTGCTCGCGTAGGCGTTGGCCCAGCGGGAGAGCAGCTTGCGGTGCGCGCCCCAGGCGTCCGAGAGGGTGCCGCCGGGGACGTAGCGGCTGCCGACGACGAGGCCGGCGCCGGTGGAGCGGGCCACGCCCAGCATCTCGGCGATCTTCCCGGCGGGGTGCGAGCCGTCCGCGTCCATCTGGAGCACGTACTCGGCGCCCTCCTCGACGGCCTTGGCCATGCCCGCCGCGTAGGCGCGGCCGAGGCCGTCCTTGGCGGTGCGGTGCAGGACCGACATCCGCGGCTTGCCGTCCTTGGTGAGGAACCCCTCGGCGAGCTCGTCGGCGATCTTGCCGGTGCCGTCGGGCGAGGAGTCGTCGACGACCAGCAGGCGCAGGCCGGGCTGGTCGAGGCCCATCAGCAGCTCGACCATCCCCGGCAGGTTGCCTGCCTCGTTGTACGTGGGCATGACCACGGTGAGCGGCGTGTGCGCCCAGCTGTCGGGGAGCTTCGTGGTTGCGACGTCGGTCGCGCGGGGATTCTGCTGCTCGCCTATCACAGGGTTATGCCTCACTGAAGTTGGTCACCGGTCAGAGGAGAAGCGGACGGAGCCGGAAGGAAGTTCCGCCTCGCACCACACCCGAGCCCCTGCGCGAAGTTCGTTGTCAGCCCCTACGACGGCGCCGTCTCCGATGACCGCGCCGTCAAGCACCGTGCGCGTACCCACCGAAGCGCGGGCGCCGATCAGGCTGGCGCTCACGTTCGTGTCCGCACCGATGATCGCGCCCTCCAGGACGATGGAGCCCTGGACGACCGCTCCCGCCTCGATGCGGGCGCCGGACCCGACAACGGTACCGCCCGACAGCTTGGCGCCCTCCGCCACCTCGGCGCCCGGGAGGACCAGGGCCTCGCCGCGCGGGCCGGGGACGGCCGGGGAGGAGACGATTCCGCGCACGAGGTCCGCGGACGCCTGGACGAAGGACTCGGGCTTGCCCAGGTCCAGCCAGTAGGTGTCCTCGGTGACGCCGTGCAGTTTGGCACCGGAGGCGAGGAGGCCGGGGAAGGTCTCGCGTTCGACGGATACCGGTCGGCCGGCCGGAATGGCGTCGATGACGCTGCGGCGGAAGACGTAGCAGCCGGCGTTGATCTGGTCGGTGACGATCTCCTCGGGGGTCTGCGGCTTCTCGGTGAAGGCCAGCACCCGCCCCTCGGCGTCGGTGGGGACGAGGCCGAAGGCGCGCGGGTCCTCGACCCGCACCAGGTGCAGGGAGACGTCGGCCTCGGCCGCCTGGTGGGACTCGACCAGGCCCGCGATGTCCAGGCCGGTGAGGATGTCGCCGTTGAAGACGAGGACGGGGGCGTCCGGGCCGCCCGTCAGCCGCCGGGCGGCGTTGCGGATGGCGCCGCCGGTACCGAGCGGCTCGTCCTCGACGACGTATTCCAGGGTGAGGCCGAAGGCCGATCCGTCACCGAAGTAGGGCTCGAAGACCTCGGCCAGGTAGCAGGTGGCCATCACGATGTGCGTGACACCGGCGGCAGCGGCCCTGGCTATCTGGTGGGCGAGGAACGGAACGCCCGCGGCCGGAACCATCGGCTTGGGGGTGTTCACCGTCACGGGACGCAGCCGCGTCCCCTGCCCGCCAACCAGCAGGATCGCTTCCGTCATTGCTTTCTCCCCAACCGGTTCGGGCGTACGAAGGTTCAAATTTAGCCCATGCGGGGGCGCGCGAAGGCCGGAGGCGGACCGCGCCGCCGGGGTCCGCCGCGGCGGCCGCGGGGGCCGCCGCGCGGAACACCGTTGCCCGCACGGCAGGTCGGGGCCCCGGACGCCGCCGGGCACCGGCTCCCCGCGCGCGAGGGGAGGGGGGAAGGCCCTTGACGTTGTTGCGGATTCGGTATGCGGCCGTCGGCGTTCGGGTCCGTCGCGATGTCCGCCTCGGGCGACTCCACGAAACGGAAGCGCCGGCCGAAAGCCCGGCCGGGAACTCCCGGCCGGGCTGTTCGTGCGAGAAATCAGGGCAGGTTGCGCGCCATGACGATGCGCTGGACCTGGTTCGTGCCCTCGTAAATCTGGGTGATCTTCGCGTCGCGCATCATGCGCTCGACCGGGTAGTCGCGGGTGTAGCCGTAGCCGCCGAGGAGCTGGACCGCGTCCGTGGTGACCTCCATGGCCACGTCGGAGGCGAAGCACTTGGCGGCGGCGCCGAAGAACGTCAGGTCGCCGTCGACGCGTTCGGACTTGGCCGCGGCCGAGTACGTGAGCTGGCGGGCGGCCTCGATCTTCATGGCCATGTCCGCGAGCATGAACTGCACGCCCTGGAAGTCGGCGATCGGCTTGCCGAACTGCTTGCGCTCCTGGACGTAGCCCTTGGCGTAGTCCAGGGCGCCCTGGGCGATGCCGAGCGCCTGGGCCGCGATGGTGATGCGGGTGTGGTCCAGGGTCTTCATCGCGGTGGCGAAGCCGGTGCCCTCGGCGCCGATCATGCGGTCCGCGGAGATGCGGACGTTGTCGAGGTAGACCTCGCGGGTCGGGGAGCCCTTGATGCCGAGCTTCTTCTCCGGGGCGCCGAAGGAGACGCCCTCGTCGGACTTCTCCACGACGAAGGCGGAGATGCCCTTGGAGCGCTTCTCCGGGTCGGTGACGGCCATGACCGTGTAGTACTCGGAGACGCCCGCGTTGGTGATCCAGCGCTTGACGCCGTTGAGGACCCAGAAGTCGCCGTCGCGCACCGCGCGGGTCTTCATGCCGGCCGCGTCGGAGCCCGCGTCGGGCTCGGAGAGGGCGTAAGAGAACATCGCGTCGCCCTTGGCCAGCGGGCCGAGGTACTTGGCCTTCAGCTCCTCGGAACCGGAGAGGATCACCGGGAGCGAGCCGAGCTTGTTCACGGCCGGGATGAGGGAGGAGGACGCGCAGACGCGGGCCACCTCCTCGATCACGATCACGGTGGCGAGCGCGTCCGCGCCGGCGCCGCCGTAGGTCTCGGGCACGTGGACGGCGTGCAGGTCGTTGGCGACCAGCGCGTCGAGGGCCTCCTGCGGGAAGCGCGACTCCTCGTCGACCGCCGCGGCGAACGGCAGGATCTTCGCCTCGGCGAGCGAGCGGACGGACTCGCGGAGCATGTCGTGCTCCTCGGCCGGGCGGTACAGGTCGAAGTCGGCAGAACCCGCCAAGATCTCTCACTCCCCAGGTGTGATGCGTGATGCGCGCGGCGTGATGTCGGCGCGCGATCCGTGATGCTAACTACCGTTAAGTAACCCGAAGCTTAGTCTCCGGCGTCGGGGCAGCGATATGTACGGCGTACGTGAGCTGCGTGACAGCGCGGGCGCGTGGTGCGCGCACGAGGAGCGTCCCCCGGGCCGGGCCCGACTATGCTCAGTGGCCGCAATCGGCCCCGCACCTCTGGAGCACCCATGGCCCCCCTCAAGATCACCGTGATCGGCACCGGTTACCTCGGTGCGACGCACGCCGCCGCCATGGCGGAGCTGGGCTTCGAGGTGCTGGGTCTGGACGTGGTGCCGGAGAAGATCGAGATGCTGGCCGCGGGTCGGGTCCCGATGTACGAGCCCGGGCTGGAGGACCTGCTCGCCGCGCACGTGGCCGGGCTGCCGGGCTCGTCCGGGCGGCTGCGCTTCACCCACTCGTGGGAGGAGGTCGGCGCCTTCGGTGACGTCCACTTCCTGTGCGTGAACACGCCGCAGAAGCACGGCGAGTACGCCTGCGACATGTCGTACGTCGACTCCGCGCTGGAGTCGCTGGCCCCGCACCTGACCCGGCCGGTGCTGGTCGTCGGCAAGTCCACGGTGCCGGTCGGCTCGGCGGAGCGTCTCGCGGCGAAGCTGGCGGCGCTGGCCCCGGCGGGCGCGGACGCGGAGCTGGCGTGGAACCCGGAGTTCCTGCGCGAGGGCTTCGCGGTGCAGGACACCCTGCACCCGGACCGGATCGTGATCGGCGTCCAGGGCGACCGCGGCGAGAAGGTGCTGCGGGAGGTCTACGAGACGCCGATGTCGGAGGGCACGCCGCTGGTGGTGACGGACTTCCCGACCGCGGAGCTGGTCAAGACGGCCGCCAACTCGTTCCTCGCGACGAAGATCTCCTTCATCAACGCGATGGCCGAGGTGTGCGAGGCGGCGGGCGGTGACGTGGTGAAGCTGGCGGAGGCGATCGGCTACGACGAGCGGATCGGCTCGAAGTTCCTGCGGGCCGGGATCGGCTTCGGGGGCGGCTGCCTGCCCAAGGACATCCGCGCGTTCATGGCCCGGGCGGGCGAGCTGGGCGCCGACCAGGCGCTGACCTTCCTGCGGGAGGTCGACTCCATCAACATGCGCCGCCGCGGGCACATGGTGGAGCTGGCGCGCGAGGCGGTCGGCGGGTCCTTCCTCGGCAAGCGGGTCGCGGTGCTCGGCGCCACCTTCAAACCGGACTCCGACGACGTGCGCGACTCCCCCGCGCTGAACGTGGCCGGGCAGATCCACCTCCAGGGCGGCCAGGTCACCGTCTACGACCCGAAGGGCATGGACAACGCGCGGCGCGTCTTCCCGACCCTCGGGTACGCCGACTCCGCCGTCGAGGCGGCGCGGGGCGCGGAGGTGGTCCTGCACCTGACCGAGTGGCGGGAGTTCCGCGAGCTGGACCCGGCCGCGCTGGGCGAGGTCGTCACCGACCGGCTGGTGCTGGACGGACGCAACGCCCTCGACCCCGACCTGTGGCGGGGCGCCGGTTGGACCTACCGCGCGATGGGCCGCCCGCGCGCCTGACGGGCCGGCCCCGCGCCCGAAGAGGCGGCCAAGGCCGCCGCGGCCGGCGGACGCCGATCGGTAGAGTGGCGGCCGATGACCGCCACCAGCAGCCTTCCGTCCGTCCCCACCGCTTCCGCGGCGACGCCCGTCACGCGTGCCGGGCGGGGATCCTTCGAAGCGGCCCTGCGGGGACCCGGCGCGCCGGTGGCCATAGCGGTCTTCTGGGCGGCGAGCCGGGCGCTGATGCTCTGGATGCTCGTCAACGACTTCCACAGCTCGAACCTCGTGCGGGTGGACGTCAGCGGGACCTACCACAACTGGTACGACATCCTGGTCACGTGGTCGATGCCGCACGACGACATCACGTGGCAGTACCCGCCCGCCGCCGCCGCGATCTTCCTCTCGCCCGATCTGCTGCCGTTCCTCACCTACTTCCAGGCCTTCGTCGCACTGACGGTGCTCTGTGACGGCGTCATCCTCGTCGGTCTGCTCCGGGCCGCGCGCCGCGGCGACGGGAGCCGGGCCGGGGCGCTGTTCTGGCTGCTCACGCTGCCGCTGCTGATGGCGACGCCGTTCGCGCGCTACGACGTCCAGGTGACGCTGCTCGCGGTCGGTTCGCTGTTGTGCCTGCGCCACCGCCCCCGGCTCGGCGGTGTGATCGCGGGCATCGGCGCGATGGTCAAGGTGTGGCCGCTGCTCGCCCTGCTGGGCGCCCCGCGCGGCAAGTCCACGCGGGAGGCCGTCATCGCCGCCGCGCTGACCTGCGTCGCGCTGTTGGCCGTCTTCGCGGCGCTCTTCCGGGACTCGCTGGGCTTCCTCGGCAACCAGGGCGACCGGGGCGTGCAGGTCGAGTCCGTCGGCGGCTCGGCGTTGATGCTGGCCATGCGGACGAAGGTGTGGCCGGGCCGGATCACCTTCCAGTACGGCGCGTTCGAGTACGTCGGCCCGTACGTGCCGGTCATCGCGCGGGCCTCGCTCGCGCTCACCGTGATCGGCTTCCTGCTGTTGGTGCTGTGGCGGGTGCGGGCCCGGCGTTGGACGACCGCGACCCCGCTGGACGCGGCGCTCTGCGCGATCATGGTGTTCACGGTCACCAGCCGCGTCATCAGCCCGCAGTACATGATCTGGCTGCTCGGTCTGGCGGCCGTCTGTCTGACCTCCCGGCACACCACCCAGCGCCCGATCGCGTGGCTGCTGGCCGTCACCACGCTGTTGACGTCGCTGATCTTCCCGGTCTGGTACGGGGACGTCCTGCTGAACACCTGGACCGGCACGGTGTTGCTCTGCGCCCGCAACGGCATGCTGCTCTACGCCACCGTGTGGTCCGGCATCCGGCTGTGGAGGGCGACCGTGACCCCCGCCGGCGCGGCCGGCGGGGACCGCGCGGATCACGTGGACCGCGCGGGCACCCGCTAGACGGTGCGGCGGTGTTGGGCGGCGCGTGCGGTGAACTCCGCGTCGCGCAGCACCCGTTGGGCGTTGCCCCAGGTGAGCAGGGCCAGGTCGGGCTCCGTCCAGCCCCGTTCGAGCAGTTCGGCGATCAGCCTCGGGTAGCCGGAGGGGTCGGTCAGTCCGGTCGGGCGGGGGCTGCCCGGTTCGGCTCCGAACGCGGCGCCGAGACCGACGCCGTCCGGGCCCGCGAGCGCCCGTACGTGGTCCACGTGGTCCGCCACCGCGTGCAGGGAGTCCCCGGTCCGCTCGGTGTCGAAGGTGACCATCGCGAGCCCGCCCGCCGCGCGCAGGGCGAGCAGTACCTCGTCGGTCACGTTCGCGGGGTGCGGATTGAGGGCGGCGGCGCCGGTGTTCGAGATGATGACCGGCGCCTTGGAGGCGCCCGCGAGCTGGCAGGCCACCGCCGAGGGGCAGCCGGCCAGGTCGACCAGCATGCCCAGCCGGTTCATCTCCTTGACCACCTCGTGGCCGAAGACGGTCAGTCCCTCCCGCGCCCACGGCGCCCCGGCGGGCGCGAGGACGCGTACGCCCAGCGCGTGGAAGGCGCGCAGCGCCCCCAGCGAGCCGGTCAGCGAACGGCCGGGCACGGGGCCGAGGAACGCGGCGATCCGGCCCCGGTTGCGGGCGTCCACCATGTCGTCGGGGGTCAGGCCCAGGCACAGGCTGTCGGGGTAGCGGCGCACGAGGGACAGCGCCACGTCGATCTGCTCCAGGGTGTCGGACACCACCTGGTCGGCGGCCGGCGCCTCGCTCGGCGTCAGCAGGGACCAGAACTGGGCGCCGACCCCGCCGGCGCGCAGCCTCGGGATGTCGGTGTCGACGCCGAAATCAGGGGTGTCGATGTCGTGGTACGGGCTCTGGCGCAGCGTCCAGACCAGGGTGTTGCACCCGTCCGCGACGGGATGCTCGGCCAGCAGCTCCATGGCCCGGTCCAGGGCTCCGGGCGCCGCACCGGGGGCGGCGAGGTCTTCGGATCCCAGGGAGCCGGGGCCCACGTCGGTGCCGGGGCTCTGGAGGGGTTCGTCCTGCAAGTCGGCCATGGCGTTCGCTCCGGTCTCGGCGGTCTCGGCGCAGCAGGGAGGGAAGCGGGGTTCGTCTGGCCACGGTGACATGCGGGGCGGGCGGGTTCACGGCGGGTGTGGCGTTCGGGTGTCACCGTGGGGCGAGCACCCGAACGCCGATCCGCCCGAGCGGCTGATGCTGTGACCGGGAAGGTCCACCGGGTCGCGGCCGCCCGGTCACAGCACTAGATCACCGCGTTGGAGGGGCGCCGGGAGGTCGAGAGGTCGCGGGCGACCGCCTCGGCGTCGCGCAGCGCCCGGACCGCGTTGGACCAGGTCAGCTTGGCCAGGTCGGCCCGCGACCAGCCGCGCGTGAGCAGCTCCGCGATCAGGTTCGGGTAGCCCGACACGTCGTCCAGCCCGGAGGGGGTGAAGGCGGTGCCGTCGTAGTCGCCGCCGATGCCGATGTGGTCGACGCCCGCCACCTCGCGCATGTGGTCGAGGTGGTCGGCGACGGTGGCGGCCGTGGCCACCGGGCGCGGGCGCTCCGCCTCGAAGGCCCGGTGCAGGGCCATCGCCTCGGGCGAGGTGTCGAGGTGGTGGAAGCCGTTGCCGCGCAGGTTCTCGTCGGCGGCGAGCGTCCACTCGACGGCCTCGGGGAGGATGAACTTCGGCACGAAGGTGGCCATGGCCACCCCGCCGTTGGCCGGGAGCAGGGCCAGCACGTCGTCCGGGACGTTGCGCGGGTGGTCGCACACCGCCCGGGCGGAGGAGTGCGAGAAGATCACCGGCGCGGTGGACACCTCGATGGCGTCGCGCATCGTCGTCTCGGCGACGTGCGAGAGGTCGACGAGCATGCCGACGCGGTTCATCTCGCGCACGACCTCGCGGCCGAAGTCGGTGAGGCCGCCGTGCCGGGGTTCGTCGGTCGCCGAGTCCGCCCAGTCGATGGTGTCGTTGTGCGTGAGGGTCATGTACCGCACGCCGAGCCGGTGCAGGGCGCGCAGGGTGGCGAGCGAGTTGTTGATGGAGTGGCCGCCCTCGGCGCCCATCAGCGAGGCGATCCGGCCTTCGGCGCGGGCCGTCTCCATGTCGTCCGCCGTCAGTGCCCGGGCGAGGGTCTCCGGGTAGCGGGCGATCAGCTGGTCCACCGCGTCGATCTGTTCGAGGGTGGCGCTGACGGCCGTGTCGCCCGCGTAGTCCGACCGTACGTAGACGGACCAGAACTGCGCGCCGACCCCGCCGGCGCGCAGCCGGGGGATGTCGGTGTGCAGGGTGCCGCGCTGGTCGGCGCCGATGTCCAGCCGGTCGAGGTCGTAGCGGGCCCGCTCGCGCAGCGCCCAGGGCAGGTCGTTGTGCCCGTCCACCACGGGGTGCCCCGCGAGCAGCTCACGCGCCTCGGGGAGGCGCTGCTCGGCGGGGCGCTGCTCGGCGCTCACTTGCCGAATCCGAACGATTCCGTGCCGGCGACCTTCGTCCGCAGCCGCCTGCCCTTCTCGGTGGCCTGGTCGTTCAGCTCCTGCTGGAAGTCCCGCATCCGGGCGAGCAGCTCGGTGTCGTGCGCGGCCAGCATCCGTACGGCCAGCAGGCCCGCGTTGCGCGCCCCGGCGACGGAGACGGTGGCGACGGGAACCCCAGCGGGCATCTGGACGATCGACAGCAGGGAGTCCATGCCGTCGAGGTACCTGAGCGGGACCGGTACGCCGATGACGGGCAGCGGGGTGACCGACGCGAGCATGCCGGGCAGGTGGGCGGCCCCGCCGGCGCCCGCGATGATCGCCTTGAGGCCGCGGGCGTCGGCCTGCTCCCCGTACGCGATCATCTCGCGCGGCATCCGGTGCGCGGAGACGACGTCGACTTCGTACGGGATCTCGAACTCGTCCAGCGCCTGGGCGGCGGCCTCCATGACGGGCCAGTCGGAGTCGGAGCCCATGACGATGCCGATGACGGGGCCTGCGGGGCGGGCGGTAGAGCTGGTGCTCATTCGGTGATCGTCCCTCTGAGGTAGCCGGCTGCGTGACGTGCGCGCTCCAGCACATCGTCCAGGTCGTCGCCGTAGGTGTTGACGTGGCCGACCTTGCGGCCGTGTTTCACGTCCTTGCCGTACATGTGGATCTTGAGCTGGGGGTCGTGGGCCATGCAGTGCAGGTAGGCCGCGTACATGTCGGGGTAGTCGCCGCCCAGCACGTTGGCCATGACGGTCCAGCGGGCGCGCGGGCGCGGGTCGCCCAGCGGCAGGTCCAGGACCGCGCGGACGTGGTTGGCGAACTGCGAGGTGATCGCGCCGTCCTGGGTCCAGTGGCCGCTGTTGTGCGGGCGCATGGCCAGTTCGTTGACCAGGATCCGGCCGTCGGTGGTCTCGAAGAGTTCGACGGCCAGGTGGCCGGTCACCCCGAGTTCCTGCGCGATGCGCAGGGCCAGGGCCTGGGCCTCGCCCGCCAGCTCCGCCGAGAGGTTCGGGGCGGGCGCGATGACGGTGTCGCAGACGCCGTCGACCTGGATGGACTCGACGACGGGATAGGCCACCGCCTGGCCGTGCGGGGAGCGGACGATGTTGGCCGCGAGTTCGCGGACGTAGTCCACCTTCTCCTCGGCCAGGACCGGGACGCCCGCCTTGAAGGGGGCCGCCGCGTCCTCGGGGGTGCGGACGAACCACACGCCCTTGCCGTCGTAGCCGCCGCGCACCGTCTTGAGGATGACGGGGAACCCGCCGACCTCCTGCGCGAAGGCCGCCGCGTCCGCCGGATCGCTGACGATCCGGTGGCGGGGGCTGGGCGCGCCGATCTCGTCGAGCCTGGCGCGCATCACCCCCTTGTCGGCGGCATGCATCAACGCGTCGGGCCCCGGGCGGACGGCGATGCCGTCCGCTTCCAGGGCCCGTAGGTGTTCGATGGGTACATGCTCGTGGTCGAAGGTGATCACGTCACAGCCGCGCGCGAAGGCACGCAGCGTCTCCAGGTCGCGATAGTCGCCGATGACGACGTCGTTCACGACCTGGGCCGCCGAGTCCTGTGGGGTGTCACTGAGGAGCTTGAATCTGATGCCGAGGGGGATACCCGCCTCGTGGGTCATGCGGGCGAGCTGTCCGCCGCCGACCATGCCGACTACCGGGAACGTCACCTCTCCAGGGTATCCGTCGGGATTCCGCCATCCGGACGCAGCCCTGGCGGGGACTCGCCGGGCGGCCGTGTGCCGTGCGTCGCACGGGGCACCGGGCGCGGACGGAGCCGCGGGGCGACACTTACCATGGACGGGCGACGAGATTCGGTTGACGGATACGTGTGACGCGGAAGACGTGTGCGCCGAGACGTGGGTCGCCGACGACGAGTGACGCTTCCCGACCCGGGGGCGGCGACGACGGACAGGGACTGAACCATCACATGAGCACACCGAAGAACGCATCCGCGAACGTATCCGTCCTCGAACGCATACGCGGTCTGGCCCGGGAGGTCGCCAAGTTCGGGGCGGTCGGCGGGCTCGGTGTGCTGGTGAACATGGGTGTGTTCAACCTGATCCGCAGCACGACCGACCTCCAAGTGGTGCGCGCGAGCGTCATAGCGACCGTGGTGGCCATCGCGTCGAACTACATCGGGTTCCGCTACTTCGCCTACCGGGACCGCGCCAACAACAGCAGCCACACCCGGACCCGGGAGCTGGTGCTGTTCGCCGCGTTCAGCGTGATCGGCCTGGTCATCGAGAACGGCGTGCTGTACACCGCGACGTACGGGCTCGGCTGGGACGGCTCCCTCGCGACGAACTTCTTCAAGTTCACCGGTATCGGCATCGCCACGATCTTCCGCTTCTGGTCCTACCGGACGTGGGTCTTCAAGGCGCTGCCCACGCCCGCCGCGGCCTCGCTGGTCGTCGAGCAGCGCGACGGCCAGGCCGCCGCGACCGCGCCCCTCGCGGCCGAGCCGGCCGCTACGCCGGTCCGCTAGCCGCGGCCTCCAGCCGGGTCGCCGAGGATCGTGCGGTCCGCTAGCGGACCGGCCGCTCGGGTTCCGGCGGCACGGGCGCCGTCCGGCTGAGGAACAGGGCGAACACCGGCGGCTGCGTCTGGAGCAGCTCCAGACGGCCGCCGTCCGCCTCCGCGAGGTCGCGGGCGACGGCGAGGCCGATGCCCGTCGAGTTGCGGCCGCTGATGGCCCGCTCGAAGATCCGGTTGCCGAGGTCGGGCGGAACGCCGGGGCCCTCGTCCGTGACCTCCAGCACCGCCTGGTTGCCGGTGACCCGGGTCCGCAGCGCGACCGTCCCGCCGCCGTGCATCAGCGCGTTCTCCACGAGGGTGGCCAGCACCTGCGAGACCGCCCCCGGCGTTCCCACGGCCCGCATGCCGGTCTTGCCCGAGCGCACGATGGCCCGGCCGGCGCTGCGGTAGGCCGGCCGCCACTCCTCCACCTGCTGCTTGACGACCTCGTCCAGGTCGAAGGGGACCGCCGAGCCGGTCCGGGGGTCGCGCGAGTTCGTCAGGAGCCGCTGCACCACGTCCGTGAGCCGCTCCACCTGGGTCAGGGCGATGCTCGCCTCTTCCCGCACCGTCTCCAGGTCGTCCGTGACGGTGATCTCCTCCAGCCGCATCGACAGGGCCGTCAGCGGGGTCCGCAGCTGGTGGGAGGCGTCGGCGGCGAGGCGCCGCTCGGCCGTGAGCATCCGGCCGATCCGCTCCGCGCTTGAGTCCAGTACGTCCGCCACCCGGTCCAGCTCGGGGACCCCGTAGCGCTTGTGGCGGGGGCGCGGGTCGCCCGAACCGAGCCGTTCCGCCGTCTCCGCGAGGTCGGTGAGCGGTGAGGCCAGCCGGTTCGCCTGGCGTACGGCGAGCAGGACGGCCGCCACGACGGCCAGCAACGCCACCGCGCCGACCACGACCAGGGTCCGTCCGACCTCCTTGGTGACCGTGGAGCGGGACTCCTCGACCACCACCACCTCGCCCTGCTCGCCGCGGGCGGTGCCGCGGATGACGCTGTCCGGGATGCGCTCGCCCACCTCGACGGGCGGGCGACCGGGGACGGTGATGCGGGCGTACCGCCCCGCGTCCAGTTGCTCGCCCAGCGCGAGGGAGTCGACCGGCTTGCCCTCCAGCACGTCCGCCTCGACGACGCCCACCAGCCGCAGCGCCTCGGAGCCGATCCGCTCCTGGGCGCTGCTGGTGATCGTCCGGGTCTCCACGATCACGAGGGAGACCCCGAACACGGCGATCACCACGAGCACCACGGCGAGCGTGGAGTTGATCAGTCGGCGACGCACGGTCCGGTCCGCTCAGCTCTTCTCGAAACGGAAGCCGACGCCCCGTACGGTCGCGATGTAACGCGGGTTCGCCGCGTCGTCGCCCAGCTTCTTGCGGAGCCAGGAGATGTGCATGTCGAGGGTTTTGGTCGAGGACCACCACGTGGTGTCCCAGACCTCGCGCATGAGCTGGTCGCGCGTCACGACCCGGCCCGCGTCCCGGACGAGGACCCGCAGCAGGTCGAACTCCTTGGCGGTGAGCTGGAGCTCCTCCTCCCCCATCCAGGCGCGGTGCGACTCGACGTCGATCCGCACCCCGTGGGTGGCGGGTGTCTGCGACGCCTCGTTCGCGCCCCGGCGCAGCAGGGCCCGGACGCGGGCCAGCAGTTCCGCGAGCCGGAACGGCTTCGTCACGTAGTCGTCCGCGCCCGCGTCCAGGCCGACGACCGTGTCGACCTCGTCCGCCCGGGCGGTCAGGACCAGGATCGGGAAGCCGTGCCCCTCCGCGCGCAGTCGTCGGGCCACCTCCAGGCCGTCCATGCCGGGCAGGCCCAGGTCCAGGACGACGAGGTCGACGCCGCCTTGCAGTCCCGCGGCCAGAGCGGTGGGGCCGTCCTCCCGGACCTCGACCTCGTACCCCTCCCGGCGCAGGGCGCGGGCCAGGGGCTCCGAGATGGATGCGTCGTCCTCGGCGAGCAGTACACGCGTCATGTGGGTGATGGTAGTCCGCGGCGACCGCATCGTGGGCCAGCCCGCATACCCCTGCCGATCTGGGCTTATTGACTACTACCTACCTTCGAATAAGGTCGAACGGTTCCCGCGGCACCTTGTGATCCATATCTCAAGTCCTTCCATATGCCGCAGTGTCGTGTCGTATGGTGGCGAGACGCCTGATGCACTACCCAGGGGACCTTTGTGCCGAAAAACGAGCCAAGGGTCTCTCCTTCTGTCCCGAGCGGATCGGGGCCTTGATGCCTACACGTGTCAAGGACCGTCCCGTCCGCGCCGGATGAAGTGAATGACCTAGGGGCCGGGCCCTGCGCGCGACGTGCGCGGAGGGTGTGGATCCCGGTTACGGACCTTCCTTCGCCCCCACCCGTGGGGTGAGACCCCGAGGCGTGGGGTGGGCGGCCCGTCGCCGGTGCCGGCCACCCCCCACAGGGCGCTGTCCCGCTCACGAAGCGAAGCGTCCCGATCAAGCAAGGATCGACCATGGCTTCCAGCCTGACGAAGGAACCGGCGGCTCCGGCCTCCGAGAAGACCTTCTTCGGCCACCCCCGTGGCCTGGCCACTCTGTTCATGACCGAGATGTGGGAGCGCTTCTCCTACTACGGCATGCGCGCCCTCCTCGTGTACTACCTGGTCTCGGGCGGCGCCGACGCCGCGACGGGCAGCCAGGGCGGCGGGCTGGCGATGACGGCGGCCACGACCACGGCCATCTACTCCGTCTACGTCTCCATGGTCTACCTGATGGCCATGCCGGGCGGCTGGTTCGGTGACCGCCTCTGGGGTGCCCGCAAGACGGTCGCCATCGCCGGTTTCGTGATCATGGCGGGTCACCTCTCCCTGGCCCTCCCCGGCCAGGCGATGTTCTTCGTCGGTCTGATCCTGGTCGCGGCGGGTTCCGGCCTGCTCAAGGCCAACATCTCCACGATGGTCGGCCACCTGTACGAGGGTCCCGAGGACCCGCGTCGTGACGGTGGCTTCACGCTCTTCTACATCGGCATCAACCTCGGTGCCTTCGTCGCCCCGTTCGTGGTCGGAACGGTCGGCAAGGAGCACAACTGGCACCTGGGCTTCGCCCTCGCCGCGGTCGGCATGGGCCTGGGTCTGACCCAGTTCCTGCTCGGCACCAAGCACCTCAGCCCCAAGAGCAGCCTGGTCCCGAACCCGCTGTCGGCCGAGGAGCGCAAGGCCGTCCTGACGAAGGTCTTCTTCGCGGTCATAGGGATCGCCGTCTTCTACGGTGCCGTGGTCGCGCTCGGCGCCTACACGCTGAACTGGGCGCTCGTCCCGCTGACCCTGGCCGGCCTGATCATCCCGGTCGCCGTGCTGGCGCGCATCAAGCGCGACAAGGACCTGTCGACGACCGAGCAGTCGAAGATGACCGCCTACATCTTCTTCTTCATCGCCGCGGCCGTCTTCTGGATGATCTACGACCAGGGCGGCTCCACGCTCTCCCTGTTCGCCGACGGCAAGACCGCCGACACCATGTTCGGATTCGGCTTCTCCGCCACCTGGTACCAGTCGCTGAACCCGCTGTTCGTGATGGCCCTGGCGCCGGTCTTCGCCTGGCTGTGGCTGTGGCTGGCCCGCAAGAACCAGGAGCCGAACACCATCGTGAAGTTCGCGATGGGCCTGGTCCTGATCGGTGCCTCGTTCTTCGTCTTCATCGTCCCGATGAACATGGCGGGCGGCGACACCAAGGTCTCCCCGATGTGGCTGGTCTCGATCTACATGATCCAGACCATCGGTGAGCTGTGCGTCTCCCCGGTCGGCCTGTCCGTCACCACCAAGATGGCGCCGCAGAAGTACGCCTCGCAGATGATGGGCGTCTGGTTCCTCGCCGTCACCGCCGGTGACTGCATCACCAGCCTGCTCTCCATCGCGGGTGTCGACCTGAACGGGCTCGGCATCATCGCCCTGCAGGCGGCCGCCGCCGCCGTGGCCGGCTTCGCGGTCTACGCCTACCGCAAGCGCGTCCAGACCCTTATGGGCAGCGTCCACTGACGTACCGCGCCCCGCTCACGGAAACGGCCCGGCACACCGGAAGGTGTGCCGGGCCGTTTCCGTCCGCACGGGTGCGGTACGGATTGGCCTGCCGTTACATCAGCACTGGACGCCGAAGAGCCTGCCCGCCAGGGCACAGCCGCCGCGCCAGCGGTCCGATCGGTCCGAACCCCGTTCCCTGGGCCCGGCGGTCAAAACGGAACTGCACGACATACGTTACTGACTGGTAGCCAGTCAGCGGTGGCCGCGCAGGCGGCGCCAGGGGGTGAAGGTGAAGACCGCCGCGCCGAGCAGGATGACCGTGCCGGCGACCAGGCCGAGGGCCTTGAGGCCGCCGCCGTCCTCCGCGCCGGTCTCGGCGAGGCCACCGGACGCGGCGGAGCCGCCGGTGGTGCTGCCGGTGGTGGACGGCGAGCCCGAGCCGCCGGGCTGGGCGGTGGTGTCCAGCTCCAGGGAGACACCGCTGCTGGTGGCCTTGCAGGGCACGTTGATCGGTGTGGCGCCCGGGGCCATCGTGACGTCGATCGTCAGCTGGTCCGGGCTGAGCGTCACCTTGCCGGTCTTGCCCGGCTTGTAGGTGCCGGTCATGTCGCTGAGGCTGACCGGCGCCTTGTCGGGGATCGGCTCCGCGTTGGCCGGACCGGTGACCTTGACGGTGCCGCTGTCGGCGCCGCCGAGCTTGATGTCCATCGAGGGCTTGAGGGCCCCCGCCGGGAGGGCCATGGGGCTGGCCATCGCGCCCTTGGCGGTCTTGACGGTGAGGTCGTAGCCGCTGCCGTTCTTCTTCGCGTTGATGGTGACCGGGGTCTTGATGCCGTCGGGGACGACGGCGCCGCAGTCGTAGGCGACCTCGATCGGCTTGCCGGGGAAGTCGGTCTGGCCGCCGCTGCCACCGGTGGTTCCGCCGGTGGTCGAGCCGCCGGTGGTCCCGCCCGAGGTCGAGCCGCCGGTGGTCCCGCCCGAGGTCGAACCGCCGGTGGTCGAGCCCGTGGTCGAGCCGCCCGTGGTGCCGCCCGTCGTGCCGCCGCCCTCGGTGACCTTGATGGTGGCGGCGACTCCCACCGTCTCCTTCGGGGAGCACTTCGTGATGAAGCCGCTGAAGTCCACGTCGTACTTGCCCGGCGTGATCGTGACGTCGCCCGCCTTGGTCAGCTTGATCTTGCCCTTCATGTCGGACATGACCATGGGGGCCTTCTTCGGGATGGGCGGGTTCTTCCGCTCCCCCTCCAGCTTGGCCTCGGAGCCGAGCGCGCCGCCGAGCGTCACGTAGCCGGTGGGCTTGACGGTGTCCTTGCCCAGGTCCATGAGGTCGGTGTTGTTCGAGGCCGGTTTGACGGTCTTCCAGACCACCTCGACCTCGTCGCCGACCTTCGCGGTGGCGGGCGCGGTGATGGAGACGGTGGTGGTGCCCTGGACCGGGCCGCCGCCTCCCGCGGGCGGGATGCACTCCACCTTGTAGGAGACGTCGGCCGCCTGGGCGGGGGCGGCCGCCAGCAGGATGCCCGCGCCGCCGAACAGCAGCGCGACAGCGGTCGCGCTCACCCTCCGTTGGGTCTTCACGAATGTCCCTTCGTCGTCGGACGGTTCTCAGACGGTGCGGATGTCTGCGGTGTGTGTGGTGCCGGTGGTGCCGGTGGTGCGTCAGGTTCCGGCGCGGTGTCCGGGGTGAACCACGGCAGGACCGCCGTGGGGGCTTCGGCGTCCGCCACGGGGGCGGCGGAGGAGGCGGCGGAGGTCGGGGCGGCGGAGGCGGCGCGCGGCCGGACGCGGTCGACGACGGCCATGCCGACGCGGAAGACGGCGGTCGGGATCACCACCAGCAGCAGGGCCCAGAACAACAGCACCCCGTACGGGCGCCCCACCCCCCAGGGCTGCGTGGCCACCACCTTGTCCCCGTACTTGAGCGAGACGGTGTAGTCCCCGTGGGCGCCCGCCGCCAGCGTCACGTCCAGCCGGACCTCCGCCTTGCCGCCGGGCGCGATGGTGCCCTTCCAGCGGGCCTCCTCCCACACGGGCGCGTACACCCCGTGCGAGGTGCCGAGCCGGAAGACCGGGTCCTTGACCGGGGCCGATCCGAGGTTGCCCACGGTCACGGTGAACTTCCGCGTGGGCGGCGCCCCGAACCAGGTCAGCACCCCGTCGTCGCCCTCCAGTCGGACTCCGGTGAGCAGCGCGAGGCGGCCGGTGCCGGAGTCCGCGGGCAGTTCCGCCACCGGATGGTCGGTGATCTTGATCGGTAGGGCGACGGTGGACCCGTCCCCGTTGACGGAGGTCACGTCCACCACGCACGGGCACGGCTTGGGCGGCCCCACGACGGGGAGCCGAGCGGTGAAGTGCCCGTCGTCGCCGACCGCGACCGCGACCCCGTCGGCGTTGGCGCAGCTGTTGGTGCCGCCGATCATGTTCTGTCCGCAGACCAGCAGCATCACCAGGGTCCTGGGCCGCCAGCCGGCGCCGGTGACGCTGATCCCGGCGCCCTTGGCGACCTCTTGGAGGGAGAGCGCGGCGGTGGGTTGACCCTCGTCGGCGACGGCGGCCGGGGCGGCGGGGAGCAGAGTCAGGGCGAACACCGCCAGCCCGGCGGTGAGCAGGGCCGCGATCCGGGTGCGGGCCGGCCCGCCGACGTGGCTGCTCACCTGGGTGCTCCCGTCAACTGGCGGCGGTGGGGGTGCGGTTGGTGCTCCGGCGGGTGCTCGTCGTACCGGTCCGGCGCCCGGCGCCTGCTCCGGGTGCGCCGGATGCGGACGAGGAGCAGCGCGGCCGCGGTGGTCCCGCCGAGGGCGACGAGGCCGAGGCCGAGCCGGCCGCCGAGGGAGCGGGGCAGGCACCACACGGCCGTGGTGCCGGTGGCCCGGGGGGCGCCGGGGGCGGTGGCGGTGAGCGTGAGGCGCACGCGGTCGAACGCGGGGGCCCCGGGCCAGGGTTCGGTCAGCTCGACCCGCTGCCCGGGCGGCAGTTCCACCGGGAGGGCGTGCGGGGCGCGCCCGGGGGCCGCGCCGAAGCCGCCGTCGGCGCGGACCGCGAGGGTGGGGGCGAGGGCGACGTTGCCCCGGTTGACCAGGGTGTACGCGATGACGGTCGTCCCGCCCGCGTCCCGTACGGCGATGTCCTCGACGGTGAGGGCCGCCACGGTCGGGCCGCTGACCCGCAGGTGGACCCGTACGGCCACCTCGTGGCCCGCTTCGCCGGCGACCACGGCGGCCGGGTGGTCGCCGGGCGCGGAGGCGGGCGGGAGGGTGACGGTGAACGGCACCACCGCGCGGGTGCGGGCGGGGAGCCGGACGGTCGCGCTCCGGCCGAAGCTGATCCAGGAGCCCGGGCCGGTGCCCGAGCCGGGGCGGGGGCCGGCGCCGGAACCCGAGCCGGGGCCGGGGCCCGCCGGGGGGCGTACGGCGAAGGATCCGTCGGCGGTGTGGGGGCCGTCGACCCCGCGCAGGGTGACGGTGTGCTCCCGGTCGGTGGGGTTGGCCAGGGCGAGGCTGTCCTCCAGCACCGTGCCGGCGGCACCGGCGAGGTAGAAGTACGGGCGTACGGCGGCGCCCGCACGGCCCGCCGCGGGCTCCGCGGTCCAGCCGGGCTCGCCCGATGTGTCGGCGACGGCGGCCTGCGCGGGCACCCCGGTCAGCAGCGCGGCCGCCGTCAGGAGGGCGGGGCCGAGCCGCCGGGGGGCGCGGCGCCGGGGCGGGTGGGGCGTGCGGGTGGGGAGCACGGGCATGGGCGGGGCCGCTCCGTTCAGGACCGGGTCCGCTGGGCCCGCTCGCCGCGCCGGGTCAGCCAGAGCACGCCGGCCGCGCCGGAGAGCAGCACGGTGGCGCCGAGCGTGCCGAGCGCGAGGGCGGAGTCGGCGGGACCGGTCTGCGGGAGCGTCTCGGGGTCGGCTTCCTGCTGCCCCCCGCCGGCGGCCGTCACGTCGAGTTCCAGGGACGGCTTGGGGCTGTTGCCGGGGGTGCAGGTGGTCATGGTGCCCATCGCCTTGATGGTGAGCACCCCGGCGATGAAGGTGACCTTGCCGCTCTTCTTCGGGGTGTAGGTGCCCGAGAGGTCGGAGATCTTGATGGGGGTGTCGGCGGGGACGGCCTCGGAGTTCGCGGGGCCGGAGACCGGTACGGACACCTTCTCGGCGCCGTCGGTCTGCAGGACGGCGGCGGGGTTCATCGCCCCCTTGCCCAGTTCGATGGGGCTGGAGGAGACGCCCTTCTGGAAGGACATCGTCAGCTTGTAGGAGTCCCCGTCCTTGACGGCCTTGACGTCGATGGGCGAGACCGCCGACTTGTCCCCGATGGGGGTCTGGCAGTTGTACGCGACGTCGACCACGTCGGCGTGGGCCGCGGGGGCGGCCGCCAGCAGGGCGGCCGCCGATCCGGCCACCGCGCAGAGCAGGGCGGGGACCGGCGCGAGCGTGGTGGAACGTTTCCGGTTGGACACCTTCGTCTTCCCCTCGGACCACAAGTTACTGACGCAACATCAGATCGGTGGCTCAAGGTACGCCGGGGGTCTTGTGGAGGGAAGACACAGGACGAGGGTGTTCGAGCGGGGCGCCGCGGCGGCTTTCAGGCGGCGCGCACACCCCGCTGCCAGACGGCGGAGACCAGCGGGACGCCGGGCCGGTAGGCGAGGTGGACGTGGCTGGGGGCCTCCAGCAGGGCCAGGTCGGCGCGGGCGCCGGGGGTGAGTACGCCGATGTCGGTGCGGCGCAGCGCGCGGGCGCCCCCGGCGGTGGCCGACCAGAGCGCCTCGTCCGGGGTCATCCGCATGTCGCGGACGGCGAGCGCGATGCAGAACGGCATGGAACTCGTGTACGAGGAACCGGGGTTGCAGTCGGTGGACAGCGCGACGGTGGCGCCCGCGTCGAGGAGCCGGCGGGCGTCGGGCCACTGGGCCCGGGTGGAGAACTCGGCTCCGGGGAGCAGGGTCGCGACGGTGCGGGTGCTCTGCGCGAGGGCGTCGACGTCGGCGTCGGTGAGGTGGGTGCAGTGGTCGGCGGAGGCGGCTTCGAGTTCGACGGCGAGTTGGACGCCGGGGCCGTGGGAGAGCTGGTTGGCGTGGATGCGGGGGATGAGTCCGGCGGCGGCGCCGGCGGTGAGGATGGCGCGGGCCTGGTCGCCGTCGAAGGCGCCCTGCTCGCAGAAGACGTCGACCCAGCGGGCGTGCGGGGCGCAGGCCGCGAGCATCTCGCCGGTGACGAGGGCGACGTAGGCCGCGGGGTCGTCGGCGTAGTCCGGGGCGACGATGTGCGCGCCGAGGTAGGTGACCTCCTCGGTGTGCGCGGCGGCGATGCGCAGGGCGCGGGCCTCGTCCTCGACGGTGAGGCCGTAGCCGGACTTGGTCTCGAAGGTGGTGGTGCCCTGGCGGCGGGCCTCGTCGAGGTGGCGCAGCAGGTTGGCTTCGAGCTCGGCGTCGGTGGCGGCGCGGGTGGCGGCGACGGTGGTGCGGATGCCGCCGGCGGAGTAGGCGCGGCCCGACATGCGGGCGTTGAACTCGGCGGTCCGGTCGCCCGCGAAGACGAGGTGGGAGTGGGAGTCCACGAAGCCGGGGATCACGGCTCGGCCGGCGGCGTCGAAGGCGTTGTCGGTGGCGGGTGCTTTGCTGGATTCACCGACCCAGGCGATGCGGTCGCCTTCGATGACGACCGCCGCGTCCTGGATCAGTCCGAGGGGGGAAGCGTCACCGAGGGAGGGGTCGTTCGTGACCAGGTTGGCGATGTTGGTGATGACCGTGGTGTTCACGGTGCTCGCCGTGTTCAGGGTGTTCATGGTGTTCGGGGGCTCCTTCAGCCGCGGACGGCCGCGATCGACTCGGCGAGGGCTGCGGGGACGTCCGGGACCAGGGTGTGCGCCCCGTCCCGTACGACGTGCCGGCCACCCACGATCGTGTGGCGCACGTCCGCCGCGGAGGCGGCGAATACGGCCGTCTCGGCGCCCAGTCGGGACAGCGGTCCCGCGGTCCTGACGGAGTCGAGGGCGATGGTGGTGAAGTCGGCGAGGGCGCCGTTCTCCAGGCGGCCCGCGTCGGGCAGACCGAGGGCGGCGTGGCCGTCGGCGGTGGCGGCGGTGAGCAGGGCGTTCGCCGTCCAGTGACCGCGGGTGCGGCTGCTCAGGCGCTCGTTCAGCTCCATCGCGCGGGCCTCTTCGAGCAGGTCGATCACCGCGTGGCTGTCGCTGCCGAGGGAGAGCGGGCTGCCCGCCTGCTGGAGCCTGCGCGCGGGACCGATGCCGTCGGCGAGGTCGCGTTCGGTGGTCGGACACATGCAGGTGCCGGTGCGGGTTCCACCGAGGAGGCCGATGTCGAGGTCGGTCAGGTGCGTGTTGTGGACGCCGGTGGTGCGGGGGCCGAGCACGCCGTGTTCGGCGAGGAGCTCGGTGGGCGTGCAGCCGTGGGCGGCCTGGCACGCCTCGTTCTCGGCGGTCTGCTCGGAGAGGTGGACATGCAGCGGGGCCCGCTGTTCCTCGGCCCAGCGGGCCACGGTGGCGAGCTGGTCGGCGGGGACGGCGCGGACCGAGTGGACGGCGGCGCCGATCAGGGCGTGCTCGCGGGGGCGCAGGGCGCCGACGCGTTCGGCCCAGGCGTCGGCGGTGCCGTCGGAGAAGCGGCGCTGGTGCGCGTTCGGTTCCTGGCCGAAGCCGGCCGAGAGGTACGCGGTGTCGAGCAGGGTGATCCGGATGCCCGCCGCGGCGGCGGCCTCGATCAGGGCCTCGCCCATGGCGTTCGGGTCGGCGTAGGGGGCGCCGCCGGGCGCGTGGTGGAGGTAGTGGAACTCGCCGACGTTGGTGATGCCGGCCAGGGCCATCTCCGCGTACACCGCGCGGGCCAGCGCGTAGTAGGTGTCGGGGGTGAGGTTCTGGGCGACCTGGTACATGAACTCGCGCCAGGTCCAGAAGGTGCCGCTGCCGACCTGGACGAGGGAGCGCAGGGCCCGGTGGAAGGCGTGGCTGTGCGCGTTGGCCAGGCCGGGGAGGGTGAGGCCGCGCAGCACCTCCGCACCGCGCGGCGGGGTGTGGACGTCGGTGGACAGCCCGGCGATCCGGCCGTCCTCGGATACCTCCAGGGCGACGGCCGGCTCGACGTGGGCGCCGAGCCAGGCGTGTTCCAGCCAGTACGTCTTCAACGGCACGCGAGACCTTCCAGTACGTCGGCGAGGGCGAGGACTCCGGCGACGCAGTCGTCCTCGGCGGCGAATTCCCGGGGCGAGTGGGAGACGCCGGTGGGGTTGCGTACGAACAGCATCGCGGTCGGGACGGCGGCGGAGAGGATTCCGGCGTCGTGTCCCGCCCCGGTCCCGAGGACGGGGACCGCCCCGCCCAGGATGCGGTTCAGTTCGTCGCGCAGCGCGTGCTCGAACTCCACGACCGGGGTGAAGGACTCCCGGACCACGGCCAGGTCGATGCCGTCCTGGTCGGCACGCTCGTGGGCGGCCTTCTCGATGGCCGTGACGACGGTGTCGAGGGTGGCCTGGTCGGCGGCGCGGGAGTCGAGCCAGCCCCGGACGAGCGAGGGGATGGCGTTGACCCCGTTGGGCTCGACCGCGATCTTGCCGAAGGTGGCGACGGCGCCGGCGAGGGCCGCCTCGGTGCGGGCGGCCAGGACGGTCGCCGCGTACGTGAGCATCGGGTCGCGCCGGTCCACGAGACGGGTGGTGCCGGCGTGGTTGGCCTCGCCGCGGAAGTCGAACCGCCAGCGCCCGTGGGGCCAGATCGCGGAGGCGATGCCGACGCGGTCGCCGGACAGGTCCAGCGCCCGGCCCTGTTCGACGTGCAGCTCGACGAAGGCGCCGATCCGGGCGAGGCGTTCGGGGTCGGCCCCGATCGCGTCGGGGTCGTGTCCGGCGGCTTCCATGGCGCGGGGCAGGCTCACGCCGTCCGCGTCGCGCAGCTCGTACGCCTTCTCCTTGGTCAGTTGCCCCGCGGTGAGGCGGGAGCCGACGCAGGCGAGACCGAAGCGGGCCCCTTCCTCGTCACCGAAGTTGGTGATGGCCAGTGGCCTGGAGAACTCCACACCCCTGTGGCGGAGTTCGTCCAGGGCCGCGAAGGAGGACACCACGCCGAGGGGGCCGTCGAAGGCGCCTCCGTCGGGGACGGAGTCCAGGTGGGAACCGGTGACGACGGCGTCGCCCGCGAGGGGGTCGCCGAGCCAGGCCCACTGGTTGCCGTTGCGGTCCGTCTCGTACGCGAGCCCGCGGGCCAGCGCCTGCTCGCGGAACCAGGTCCGGCAGTCGGTGTCGGCGCCGGTCCACGCGTACCGGCGGTATCCGCCGGTGTCCGTGTGGCGGCCGATGGGGGCGAGATCGTTCCACATGCCGTGGAAGGAGCGGGCGCCGCCGGGCGCCGCCGGGGCCGGGGCTCCGGCGGCGCCGTGGTCGGGGGTGTGCGAGGTCACGCGTCGTCGCCCTCGCGCATCGGGACGCGCACGCCGCGCTCGTCCGCCACCGTCTCGGCGATGTCGTAGCCCGCGTCGACGTGGCGGATGACGCCCATGCCGGGGTCGTTGGTCAGGACGCGGCGGATCTTCTCGCCCGCGAGCTTCGTGCCGTCGGCGACCGAGACCTGGCCCGCGTGGATCGAGCGGCCCATGCCGACGCCGCCGCCGTGGTGGATGGAGACCCAGGAGGCGCCGGAGGCGACGTTGACCATGGCGTTGAGCAGCGGCCAGTCGGCGATCGCGTCGGAGCCGTCGAGCATGGCCTCCGTCTCGCGGTACGGGGAGGCGACGGAACCGCAGTCGAGGTGGTCGCGGCCGATGGCGAGCGGGGCGGCCAGTTCGCCGGAGGCGACCATGTCGTTGAAGCGCTCGCCGGCCTTGTCGCGCTCGCCGTAGCCGAGCCAGCAGATCCGCGCGGGCAGGCCCTGGAAGTGGACGCGTTCGCCGGCCATCTTGATCCAGCGGTGCAGGGACTCGTTCTCCGGGAAGAGTTCGAGCATCGCCTTGTCGGTCTTGTGGATGTCCGATGCCTCGCCGGACAGCGCGGCCCAGCGGAAGGGGCCCTTGCCCTCGCAGAACAGCGGCCGGATGTAGGCGGGGACGAAGCCGGGGAAGGCGAAGGCACGGTCGTAGCCGGCGAGCTGGGCCTCGCCGCGGATGGAGTTGCCGTAGTCGAAGACCTCGGCGCCGGCGTCCATGAAGCCGACCATGGCCTCGACGTGCTTGGCCATGGACTCGCGGGCGCGGGTGGTGAAGCCCGCCGGGTCCTTGGCCGCGTAGTCGGCCATGTCGTCGAAGGCGACGCCGGTCGGCAGGTAGGCGAGCGGGTCGTGGGCGGAGGTCTGGTCCGTCACGATGTCGATCGGGGCGCCCTCGGCGAGCATCTGCGGGAGCAGGTCCGCCGCGTTGCCGAGCAGGCCGATGGAGAGCGGCTTGCGGGCGTCGCGCGCCTCGACCGCGAGCTGGAGCGCGTGCCGCAGGTTGTCGGCCTTCACGTCCAGGTAGCGGTGCTCGATGCGGCGCTCGATGGCGCGCGGGTCGACGTCGATACAGATCGCGACGCCGTCGTTCATCGTCACGGCGAGCGGCTGGGCGCCGCCCATGCCGCCGAGGCCGGCGGTGAGGGTGATGGTGCCGGCGAGGGTTCCGCCGAACTTCTTCGCGGCGACGGCGGCGAAGGTCTCGTAGGTGCCCTGGAGGATGCCCTGGGTACCGATGTAGATCCACGAACCGGCGGTCATCTGCCCGTACATGGTCAGGCCGAGGTGCTCCAGGCGGCGGAACTCCTCCCAGTTGGCCCAGTCGCCGACCAGGTTGGAGTTGGCGAGCAGCACGCGCGGCGCCCACTCGTGGGTCTGCATCACGCCGACCGGGCGGCCGGACTGGACGAGCATCGTCTCGTCCTGCTTCAGCGTGCGCAGGGTGCGGACCATCGCGTCGTACGAGCGCCAGTCGCGGGCGGCCTTGCCGGTCCCGCCGTAGACGACGAGCTTGTCCGGGTGCTCGGCGACCTCGGGGTCGAGGTTGTTCTGCAGCATGCGCAGGGCGGCTTCCTGCTGCCATCCCAGGGCGCTGAGCTCGGTACCTCGCGCGGCACGTACGGGGCGGGGTCCTGACATGGCGGTGCCTCCTCCGATGTTGGGCAATCTATTCACATCCTCGCCGCATGAATAGATCCAGTCAACAGCTGCGGGCGATCGCGTCGGATGATGGGATGCGGACATGGCTTCCGACAGGGCGTACGACGGGACATCCGACGAGCTGTCCGACGAGCTTCCCGACAAGGCGGGCGACGGGCCGGCGCGGGCGGCGGCCCGGCGGCGGGACCTGGCCGTCAGGGCGGCCGTGGAACAGGGACTGGTGAGCGGGTCGGATCCGGGCGAGCCGCTGGTCTGCCTGCTGGACACCGCCGGTATCCGCGCCTCGGCCCAGGCCCTGACCAGTGCCTTCGCCTCGGCGCTCGCACCCGGCACCCCCGTCCTGCACGCCTTCGCGGTCAAGGCCGCCCCGCTGGTCCCGGTGCTGCGGCTGCTCGCGGACGAGGGGATCGGCTGCGAGGTGGCGAGCCCCGGCGAGCTGGCGCTGGCCCGGGCGGCCGGGGTGGCGCCCGGGGCCACCGTCCTGGACTCCCCCGCCAAGACGGAGACGGAGCTGCGCGAGGCCCTGGCCCTCGGGATCGCCGTCAACGCGGACAACCGGCAGGAGCTGGAACGGCTGGACGCCCTGGTGGCCGCGGCGCCGCCCCGCTCGCCGGTCGGCGTACGGGTCAACCCGCAGACGGGCGCCGGCACCATCGACGCCCTCTCGACGGCGACCGCCACCTCCAAGTTCGGGATCCCGCTGCGCGACCCGGGGGCCCGCGCCTGGCTGGTCGGGGCCTACCTGGACCGGCCCTGGCTGACCCGGCTGCACGCCCACTCCGGCTCGCAGGGCGTGCCGCTGCCGCTGATCGCGCAGGGCGTACGGGAACTGCACGCGCTGGCGGAGGAGATCAACGCGGCGGCCGGACGCCGCCAGGTCGACACCCTCGACATCGGCGGCGGCCTCCCGGTCGACTTCGCCTCCGACGCGGCCACCCCGACGTACGCGCAGTACGTGGCGGCGCTGCGGGAAGCCGTCCCGGCGCTCTTCGACGGCGGCTACGGCCTGGTCACGGAGTTCGGGCGGTCCCTGTTGGCCAAGCACGGGCTGATCCTGGCGCGGGTCGAGTACGCGAAGGAGACGGGCGGCCGGCGCATCGCCGTGACCCACGCCGGGGTGCAGGTCGCCACGCGCACGGTGTACGCCCCGGCGTCGTGGCCGCTGCGCATCCTCCCGTACGACGCCAAGGGCGCGCCGCTGACCGGTCCGCCGCTCGCCCAAGACGTGGCGGGCCCGGCCTGCTTCGCGGGCGACCTGCTGGCCACGGCGCGGGACCTGCCGCGGCTGTCGGCGGGAGACCTGATCGGGGTCCCGGACACCGGCGCCTACTTCTTCACCGCCCACTACGGCTACAACAGCCTCCCGCGCCCGGCGGTCCACGGGTTCACGGTCACCGCGGGCGGCGAGGTCCGCTTCGCCCTGGCCCGCCCGGCACAGTCCTTGACGTCGATCGTCGCGGAGGCGGGCGGCGACCTCCGGGACGCGCTGCGCCGGTAGCCGGGCCCCTCGCGGGATGGCCCGGCACCGCGCCTCACTCGACGAAGAGACCGCGGGACGCCGCGCGGGCGTCGAACGCCTCCAAACGGGCCTGGGCGTCGGGCAGGGCGTCGGCCATGGCCTCCAACAGGACCCGGCCCAGCAGCATCGGCGCGCACGCGGTGTCGAAGGCCAGCCCCGTGCCCACCGGCGCCGGGATCAACAGGTCCGAGTGGCGCGCGACCGGGGCGAAGGCGGAGTCGGCGACCGTCACCACGGTCAGCCCGGACGCCCGCCCGTGGTCCAGGGCCTCCACCACCTCGCGCGGATGCCGGGGCAGCGCGAAGCACAGCAGCGCCGAGGCGCCGGCCGCCACCGCCGCGTCGATCCGGTCGGCGAGCATCGACCCGCCCTCGTCGAGCAGCCGCACGTCCGGGTGCACCTTGGCGGCGAAGTACGCGAAGCCCCGCGCCTGCGAGGACGCCGCGCGCAGCCCGAGCACCGGCAGCGGTCGCGACCCGGCGAGCACCCGGCCCGCCTCCTGGACGGGCGCCGGGTCGGCGAGCATGGCCGAGAGCCTGCGCAGGTTCTCGATCTCCCCCTGGACGGCCTGCTGGTACTCGTTGTACGGGTCCTCCGGCCCGCCCTCCGGCCGCTCGGCGGGCGCCACCTCGCGCAGATGACGCCGGAGCGCCGGGTACCCGTCGAAGCCGAGCGCCACCGCGAAGCGGGTCACCGACGGCTGGCTGACCCCGGCCAGCTCCGCGAGTTCCACGCTCGACAGGAAGGGCACTTCCGCGGCCCCCCGCACCATGCAGTGCGCGATCCGCCGCTGCGTCGGCGTCAGCCGGTGCCCCTCGAACAGCTTCTGCAGCCTCGCGGCCGGGCTGTCGCTCATCCCGTCCCCTCCATCCCCGTCCCGGTGAATATTCAGTCACCGAGCACTCTGCATGTGGTTATGCAGGACGGCAAGCCGCGGACCGCTTCGCGAGACGGGGGCTAGCCCCAGTGCCCGGGCGCGCGGGGATTCCTACGGTGGGCGCATGGAGCGCCAGGAGCTGAAGAAGGAACTCGACGCCACGTTGGACGCGCGGAGGGAGCTGGGGCCGGAGTACGAGACCGCCCTGGTGGACTCGTTCGTCGACAAGATCGACACGCAGGTCAGACGCCGGCTGGCGGAGGAACGGCTGGCGACGGCCCGCGGCGACACCCCTGCCGGGTCCTCGGACGGCGGCGCCTTCGGCGAACGGTTCGGCTTCGCCATCATCACGCTGGTGCTGGCGATCCCCCTCACCGCCATCGCCGCGACGCAGGCCCACCTGACGGGGCTGGTGGTCTCCTGGGCCGGAATCGTGGCGGTCAACTTCGCCCACGCCGCCAAATCCTTCCCCCACCGCACCCACCGCCACCCCCCGACGGCCTGAGGCCCCAGGGCTCCGCCGGTTCGCGGGGGCCCGCACCTGCCCGGGGTCGCCTCCCGGCGCGAAGGACCGCCGGGCGTGGGCCCTTGGCCGAAGCCGCCACGGACATGCGAAGCAAAAGCCGTCTGCAAGGGGCGTACCCCCCGCTCGAAGTCCGCACGGGCGAGTGAGGCGAAGGGGCGCGCCTGTGGGGGCGCCTCCCGGCCGGAGGCTGGGGGAGGAGAGGGGCCTCGCGCGGAAGACCGCGAGGTACGAGCGGTATGAGCACGTGGCCGCTCTGAGTCAGGCTCACAGCGCCCCGGAGCCGAACCGAGCCCCAAAAAGAAAAAGGCGCGGGGACCGCCGCACCCCCGGTTGCCCGGGGGGCGGGACGACGGCGGTCCCCGCGCAGGACACGGGCCGGGTCAGGGCCGTCCGCGTCCGTGGCGTTCACGCGGTCCGGGAGCCGCTCCGGAGGTACGCCAACGCCGTTCCGTGGTGTCGGCCGGGGAGCTGTACCGCTCCCTGCCGACAACCACCACTGTGCCGGAGCCGTGTTAAGCCGGTGCTGCCGTCACGTGTCGGGCCCGTACCGATCGGGCGACAGGCCGACGGCCCGAGGCCGACCGGCCCGGCGGCGGACCGGGTGGGCCGACCGACCACCCGGCCGGCCGGCCACCCCGCCCACGGACCTGCTTGCCCTACTTGCCGGACTTCGCGAGGAACGCCAGCAGGTCCTGGCGGCTGACGACCCCGGTCGGCTTGCCCTCGACCAGCACGATCGCCGCGTCGGCCTCCCCCAGCACCGCCATCAGCTCCGACACCGGCTCGCCGGAGCCGACCTGCGGCAGCGGCGCGCTCATGTGCTTCTCCAGCGGGTCGCCCAGCGAGGCCCGCTGCGCGAACAGGGCCGCCAGGAGTTCCTTCTCCACCACGGAACCGATGACCTCGGCGGCCATCACGTCCGGGTGGCCGGCGCCCGGCTTGACGATCGGCATCTGCGAGACGCCGTACTCGCGCAGCACGTCGATGGCCTCGCCGACCGTCTCCTCGGGGTGCATGTGGACCAGGGACGGCATGGCGCCCTCCTTGTCCCCGAGCACGTCACCGATGCGCGCCGACGGTCCGGCCTCCTCCAGGAAGCCGTGGCCCGCCATCCACTCGTCGCTGAAGATCTTGCTCATGTAGCCGCGGCCGCTGTCGGGCAGCAGGACGACGACCACGTCGTCCGGGCCCAGGCCCTCGGCGGCCTTGAGCGCGGCGACGACCGCCATGCCGCAGGAGCCGCCGACCAGCAGGCCCTCTTCCTTGGCGAGGCGACGCGTCATCTGGAAGGAGTCCTTGTCGGACACCGCGATGATCTCGTCCGTGACGTTGCGGTCGTAGGCGGTCGGCCAGAAGTCCTCGCCGACGCCCTCGACCAGGTACGGGCGGCCGGACCCGCCCGAGTAGACGGAGCCCTCGGGGTCGGCGCCGATGACCTTGACCTTGCCGCCGGACACCTCCTTGAGGTAGTTGCCCGTGCCGGAGATCGTGCCGCCCGTGCCGACGCCCGCCACGAAGTGCGTGATCTTCCCGTCCGTCTGCTCCCACAGCTCGGGACCGGTGGTCTCGTAGTGCGAACGGGGGTTGTTCGGGTTGCTGTACTGGTCGGGCTTCCAGGCACCGGGCGTCTCGCGGACGAGGCGGTCGGAGACGTTGTAGTACGAGTCCGGGTGCTCGGGATCGACGGCGGTCGGGCAGACGACCACGTCGGCGCCGTACGCGCGCAGCACGTTGATCTTGTCCAGGGACACCTTGTCAGGGCAGACGAAGATGCACTTGTAGCCCTTCTGCTGGGCCACGATGGCGAGTCCTACGCCGGTGTTGCCGCTGGTCGGCTCCACGATGGTGCCGCCGGGCTTGAGGGCACCGCTCTGCTCGGCGGCCTCGATCATCCGGACGGCGATCCGGTCCTTCACGGATCCGCCGGGATTGAAGTACTCGACCTTCGCAAGGACGGTGGCCTGCAGGCCGTCGGTCACACGGTTGAGCTTCACCAGCGGGGTGTTGCCGACGAGGCTGATCATCGAGTCGTGGAATTGCACCATGTTCTCCAAGGAGGGGACTCCACGGGTTCTCCGGGAGGTCCGGCCAGAGTATGCGGAAAGGGATTGACCGACCGGCTCTACGGGGCAGGAAGGTCATCGGGGCAGCAGGAAAGCGAGGTGCCCAAGGGTGTCCAGGGCGAGGACGGCCCGCCGGATCGCGGCGGGAGCGGCGTACGGCGGAGGCGGGCTCGGGCTGCTCGGGGTCGCCGCGGTGGGCCTGGTACTGGCCGAGGTCCAGTTCGCCAAGCACACGGTGGGCACCGGCCTGCCGGATCCGCCGCGCGCCGACGGGGTGTACGGGAGCGAGTTCGGTGGTCCCGAGCTTAGTCCCGGTCCGTTGCGGCTGGGCATGCTGGGCGATTCCACGGCCGCCGGTCTCGGGGTCCGGCGGGCGCGCCATACTCCGGGCGCCCTGCTCGCCTCGGGCCTGGCGGCGGTGGCCGAGCGGCCGGTCGAGCTGCGCAACGTGGCCCTGTCGGGGGCCATGTCGGACGACCTCGACCGCCAGGTGGGCCTGCTGCTGGACGGGGCGGCCCCGGCCCCCGACGTCTGCGTGATCATGATCGGCGCGAACGACGTGACGCGCCGGATGCCGCCCACCCAGTCGGTCCGGCTGCTCACCGCGGCGGTACGCCGGCTGCGGCTCGCGGGCGCCGAGGTCGTCGTCGGCACCTGCCCGGACCTGGGCACGATCGAACCGGTCTACCAGCCGCTGCGCATGCTGGCCCGCCGGGTCTCGCGCCAGCTCGCCGCCGCCCAGACGATCGGCGTGGTCGCGCAGGGGGGCCGTACCGTCTCGATGGGCGACCTGCTCGGGCCGGAGTTCGCGGCGAACCCGCGCGAGATGTTCGGCCCCGACTCCTACCACCCGTCGGCGGAGGGGTACGCGACGGCCGCCATGGCCGTGCTGCCGACCCTGTGCGCGGCGCTGGGGCTGTGGCCCGGGTCGGACCGCCTCGACGTGTCCCGGGACGAGGACCTGCTGCCGGTCGCGAAGGCCGCTTCCGCCGCGGCCGGCGAGGCGGGCACCGAGGTCACCCCGGCCCGCGGCCCGTGGGCCCTGCTCAAGCACCGGCGGCGCCGGCGGGTCCCGGAGTCCGAGCCGATCGGCGGGCCCGCCGAGGCGGGCGACGGGAGTGTGGCGGGTGCGACGGCCGGGAACGCCGGAAGTACGGACGCCCCGGTGTCCGGCCCCTGACGGCGGCCGGACCGGCGTCCCACCGGGCCGGTGCGGTCCTCATCACACCGCGAGGCCGGTGACCTCGACGGTACGGGCCGGTAACTTCACATGCTGGTCCGGTACGAGCCGCAACGCACCCCCTTGGAGCCCCGATGCCCGAAGCAGTCATCGTTTCCACCGCCCGCTCGCCCATCGGGCGCGCCTTCAAGGGGTCCCTCAAGGACATCCGCCCGGACGATCTGACCGCGACGATCATCCGGGCCGCCCTCGCCAAGGTTCCCGAGCTGGACCCGCGCGAGATCGACGACCTGATGCTGGGCTGCGGCCTGCCGGGCGGCGAGCAGGGCCACAACCTGGGCCGCATCGTGGCCGTACAGATGGGCATGGACCACCTGCCGGGCTGCACGATCACCCGTTACTGTTCCTCGTCCCTCCAGACCTCCCGCATGGCCCTGCACGCCATCAAGGCGGGCGAGGGCGACGTCTTCATCTCGGCGGGCGTCGAGATGGTCTCCCGCTCCGTGAAGGGTTCCTCCGACGGCCTGCCGGACACCCACAACCCGCTCTTCGCGGACGCCGAGGCGCGTACCGCCGCGGTGGCGCAGAGCGAGGGCGCGTCCTGGCACGACCCGCGCGAGGACGGCCTGGTCCCGGACGCGTACATCGCGATGGGGCAGACCGCCGAGAACCTGGCCCGGCTCAAGGGCGTGACCCGCCAGGACATGGACGAGTTCGGCGTGCGCTCGCAGAACCTGGCCGAGGAAGCCATCAAGAACGGGTTCTGGGCGCGCGAGATCACCCCGGTCACGACCCCGGACGGCACGGTCGTCGCCACGGACGACGGCCCCCGCGCCGGCGTCACGCTGGAGGGCGTGCAGGGCCTGAAGCCCGTCTTCCGGCCGGACGGCCTGGTGACGGCCGGCAACTGCTGCCCGCTGAACGACGGCGCCGCCGCGCTGGTCATTATGAGCGACACGAAGGCGCGGGAGCTGGGCCTGACCCCGCTGGCCCGGATCGTCTCCACCGGCGTGACCGGCCTCTCCCCCGAGATCATGGGCCTGGGCCCGGTCGAGGCGTCCAAGCAGGCGCTGAAGCGGGCCGGCCTGACCGTCGGCGACATCGACCTCTTCGAGATCAACGAGGCGTTCGCCGCGCAGGTCATCCCGTCGTACCGGGACCTGGAGATCCCGCTGGAGAAGCTGAACGTCAACGGCGGGGCCATCGCCGTCGGTCACCCGTTCGGGATGACCGGTGCGCGCATCACCGGCACGCTGATCAACAGCCTCCAGTTCCACGACAAGCAGTTCGGCCTCGAAACGATGTGCGTGGGCGGCGGCCAGGGCATGGCCATGGTCATCGAGCGGCTGAGCTGAGCCGTAGCGAAGGGTAGGGGTGCCCCGAGGGGCCCCCGCCCGCGTCGACTCTCCGTAGTCGTTCCAACCCCGTCGCGGCCGACCTGTGACCGAATCTCCCCCAGGATGTGACCTATGTCCTGGGGGATCGGCATTTCCGCAGGTCAGAGAAGTGCTTCGGGCCGGCGGGGGACCTTTGGCCTGTCCAATTCATGACGTAATGCACTGCATGCCATTCCCAGCACAGGTCAAGCTGATGTAGGAAGTCGGGGGATCGAATCAACCAGGAGTTAGTCAGTGAGCGCCATGTCTCTTGCCCTGCTGCTGACCACGGCCGCTGCCACGGCCGTGGGCGCCGCTGCGCTGCACGCCGTACACGGACTGCGTAAGCAGGTCACGGCCCTGCGCGGCGAGCTGGCGATGCCGGCCCAGCCGCGCGGTGCGACCGTCCCGCACGCCCGCAGCGCCGTGGAGTCCCCCGCCGCCGAGATACGAGCCGCCGTCGCCGAGGCCCTCGCCGAGGAGCGGGAGCGGGAGCTGGCCGAAGCACGGGCCTTCTGGGCCGCGCAGGAGGCCCGCGACGCCGCCGACGCCTCCCCCAGCTTCGCCGGCGAGGCCCCGGGCTCGCTGCTGGGCGGTCTGCCCGGGCTCGGCGAGGACAGCCCGGTGTTCCTCCCCCGGCAGGCCGACCTCGTGGGTCTGGAGCCGGTTCTCGGCGAGGACCTGCTCGACGACTACCCCGAGGACTCCGCCGAACTGGCGGCCGCCCGCAGACGGCATCCGTCGCACCCCGACTTCGTCCCCGTCCAGGCCCCGCACCCGGGCGTGGACCACGAGCGCACCGTGAGCCGCCTGGAAGAGCTCGCGGAGGCCCGTACGGCCCTCGCGGACGTCCGGCCCGGCCCGCTGGGCACCCTGGACGTGTACGTCTTCACGGACGGCACCACGCTCTGTATGACCCCGGGTCACCGGGAGACCGCGGAGCGCCTCGCGGAGGCCCTGCGCTCGGGCACGGCCCCGGTGCTGCTGGGCGGCTCGGGGATCTCCGGCGCCTACGCCCTGACCTTCTCCTGCGGTGACACCGAGGACCCGGACAGCAACGTCTACATCCTCGCGGACCGCGTCATCGCATCGCTCTGAGTTCCGCCTGCTCCACCAGTCGCACGGCCTCGTCCAGCATCACGGACGGGGCCGTTCCGCTCTCGCCGCGCTCGCCGCTCTCGTCCGTGCGCAGGGCGCGCAGCGCCTCGGCGAGGTCCTGACCGGTGACCGCCACCTGGTCGCCGACGACGAAGACGCCGGCGTCCGGTACGACGCGCGCCGGAGCCGCCCCCCTCGGGTCCCGGGCCGCGTCCTCCAGCCGCTGGGCGCGCACCGCGAGCTCGCGGGCCAGTTCCAGCGCCTCGGCGGCGGCTCCGCGCCGGAGCCGGCTCTGCGGAGCGGACCGCAGTCGGTCGGCGAAACGTTCCACGGCGGCGGTCAGGGGCGAAGTATCAAGCACCCGGCCGACCTTACGCGCCGCCCCGGCGCCATTGCCAACGGGCGAACGCTGAGGCACGGTGTCGTGAAGAGAACAAGGCGATACCTCCGGAGGCGCCCATGTCCGTAGAGTTCTCGGAGCAGACACACCGCAACATGATCGACAGAATTCCCGTGACCACCGGTCGTGAAGTGTCCGACTGGCTGCGCACCGTGGACGACGGCCCGTCCCTCGTCCGGTTCGAGGAGAAGGTGAGCTGGTTGCGCGGCGCGCACGACCTCTCGTACGGCCAGGCCAAGGCGATCATCCACGAGTACGACCTGCGCAGGGCCGCCCGCAGACTCGGCTGATCCCCTGCCCGTGCCGCACCGCACGAGTCCCCCGACCGCCCCCCGTCCCTACCGCTGATCCGTACCGGTCCACGACGCGGGAAGGCCCCGCGAGCGACATCGCTCGCGGGGCCTTCCCCTGTCGGACCCGGCGCCCCCGACGTGGAGGGAGCCGAACGGGCCGGGACCGGCCGACCCGCCGGTTCTAGTCGTCGCCGGAGAGGATCTGGAACAGCCGCAGCAGCTCCAGGTAGATCCACACCAGGGTCAGGGTGAGGCCGAAGGCCGCCAGCCAGGACTCCTCGCGCGGCGCACCGTACGCGATGCCGTCCTCGACCTGCTTGAAGTCCATGGCGAGGAAGCAGGCGCCGAGGATCACGCCGACGATGCCGAACAGGATGCCGAGGCCGCCGCTGCGGAAGCCGAGGCCGTCGCCGCCCCCGAAGAGGGAGAACAGCAGGTTGACGACCATGAGCAGCATGAAGCCCATGGTGGCCGCCATCACGAAGCCGGTGAAGCGGCGCGTGACACGGATCCAGCGCATCTTGTAGGCGAAGAGCACCGCGGCGAAGACGCACATGGTGCCCAGCACGGCTTGGACGACCACGCCCGAGCTGATGTAGGTGCTGGTCGCCGAGCTGATGACGCCGAGGAACACGCCCTCGAAGGCCGCGTACGCCAGGATCAGCGCGGGGACCGGCGTGCGCTTGAAGGACTGGACGAGCGCCAGGACCATCGCGATGAGCGCGGCCCCGATGGCGATGCCGTACGACTTGTTGATGTTGGCCGGGTCGACGGGCAGCGCGATCCAGGAGATGACCGCGGTGAGCACCACCGTGCCGAGCGTCATGGCCGTACGGCTCACGACGTCGTCCATCGACATCGTGTGGCCGCGCGCCGGCGCCTGCGGCATCCCGGTGACGGGGTCCGCGGCGTAGGGGTTCGTCCCGTACGGGTTGGTCGCGGTCCCGGCCTGCTGCGCGTCAAAGCCCGCGTAGCCGCCGGTGTCGCGGCTGAACCCCCGTCGCGAGAAGACCGGGTTACTGCTCCTCATCTCACTCCTCCGTGGCCGCGGGACGCGGCCGTCAGCTCAAGAGTAATGCGTTCGCAAAGAAACCACCCTACTGCTGGAGGAGGATCTTAGGAGAAGGTGTGGCGAACCGCGCGGGAGACGTCACGACGTGTCCGCGCGCCGCGCGGACGGGCCGCCGCGCTGTGTTCAAAGCTGATAAATGCTCTATGTTGCACAGGCAAAAACACGGGGGAGGCGGCGGACGGCACATGGCACGGGACTACGACAGTCAGCTGCTGGAGTCGGTGGCGGTACGCCGTCGCAGGATGCGCGACGCGCTGCTGTTCGGCGCGCAGCGGGCGCGGCGCACGGCGGACGAACGGCTCGGGAAGTTGTTCGCGGGCATCGCCATCGCGGCCGTGCTCTGCGCCGGATGCGTCGGCTGGTCCTTCATCCAGGCCACGCTGGCGAAGCAGAAGGCCGAGCAGCAGAAACAACAGCAGCAACAACAGCAACAGCTCCAGCCGTTCGGGCAGTCACCCAAGCAACCCGCCGGTCCGTCGAGTGCGCCGGGCGCGTCGAAGGCCGCGGACCCGACCGCCACGGGGCACCCGTCGAAGTCCCCGAAGCCGTCGAACCCGTCGAAAGCGCCGTCCGCGCCGGTGTCGAAGTCGCCCCGCCCGAGCGGATCGTAGACATCCCCCCGACCTCTCTTACCCGAAGGCCCGCGACACCGCGATGGTAGGTTCCTGCAAGTGGTGAGCACAGCAACGACTTCCCGAGCACAGCTGTCCCGGGTGACCCTGGTCGGCGAGCGGCGCCGGGCCGACATGGTCCTGCCGTCCGACACGCCGATCGGGCAGTTGCTCCCGGACATACTCCAGTTGCTCGACGACCGGGCCGCCTCCCGGCCGATGACGCGCCAGTTGGTGACCTCGGACGGCTCGGCGCTTCCGCAGGACAGCACGCTGGCCTCGGCCGGCATAGCCGACGGCGCCGTCCTGCGGCTCGTCAGGATCCACTCCGCGCCGCCCGCCCCCGTCGTGCACGACGTCACCGACCTGGTGGCCGACGACCTCGACCTGCGGGCCTGGCGCTGGCGCCCCGCCGCCCGCCGGGGCAGTGCGGGGGTCGCGACCGTCCTGTTCACGATGACCGCCGCGCTGCTCGCCCGGCGCGAGGTCGCCCTCGACACCCTGACCGTCGGCCTGCTGGTCGTCACCCTCGTCCTGCTCGCCGCCGGCGCGATCGGCGCCCGGATCGGGCAGGGCAACCGGGGACTGGCCACCGCCCTGCTGTTCGCCTCCGGTGGGCTCGGGGTGGTCACGGCGTGGACCGCCGCCGACGCCCACCACTGGTCGGGGGTCCTGCGGCTCGCCGCCGTCGCGGGCGCGCTGGTCGCGACGTTCGCCATGCTCGGCTACTTCTCCCCGCTCGGCCGCGGCGGGCTCATCGGCGCCGGGGCCCTCGCGGTCATCACGCTGGTGTGGGAGGCCGTCGCCGCCGTCCAGGGGGAACCGGCGCGCCTCGGTACGGTCATGGCCCTGTTCTCGGTGTTGCTGCTCGGTCTGCTGCCGCGGCTCGCGCTGATGGCGTCGGGACTGACCGCGCTGGACGACACGCGCTCCGGCGGCGCCTCCGTCAGCCGCCACCAGGTGGGCAACGCCCTCGCCGCCACGCACCGCGGTCTCGCCCTCGCGACGATCGCCACCGCCGGCTCGGCCGCCGCCGCGGGCTGGCTGCTCACGCTGGCCGCGCGGCCGAACGTGTGGACCGTGGTGCTGCCGTCGCTCGTCGCCGTGGTGCTGCTGTCGCGGGCGCGGGCGTTCCCGCTGGTCGCCGAGGTCGTGGCGCTGCTCGCCGCGGCGGCCGTCCTCTTCGTACGCCTCGTGCTGCTGTGGATCGGTCACGGCGGCGGGACGGGCGCGCTGGTCGTGCTGTGCGTGGCCGCGCTGCTGCCGCTGCTCGGGCTCGCCGTACAGCCGCCCGAGCACGTGCAGGTGCGGCTGCGGCGCACGGCCGACTTCATCGAATCCGTCGGTGTGGTGGGGCTGTTCCCGCTGGCCGTCGGGGTGTTCGGCATCTACGGGCAGTTGCTCGACAAGTTCTGAGTCAACGCGCAGGCGGCTCCCGGCGGGGCGGCAGGTCGTACGAGAGGGGTAGGGGCAGGGATGCCGAGCGGAGACAACTGGCAGGGCGATGTCCTGCGCGACCTGAAGGGCGGCGGCGCGGGTCGGCCGCTGCCCGAGGGGCAGGGGCCGGTCGGGCCCGATCCGCAGGGCGCGCCCCCGTCCCCGGGCCCGGGCGCCGAGGACGCGGGGGCGGCCGGGGCCGCCGGGTACGGCTACCCGGGCCCGTCCGCCCCGGCACCCCAGGGCCCGGCGCCGCAGGTACCACCCGCCCCGTCCCCGGTGCCGTACCCCGCCGCGCCGCACGCCCCCGCGCCGTACCCGCCCACCCCGCAGCACCCGGCCCCGCAGCCCCCGGCGCACGGCCTCGCCCCGCGCCCCGCGCAGGGCTACGCCGCCGACGCCGCAGGGCGCCCGGCGCGCACCCTGGACTCCCGTCCCGCCGTCGACCCCGGCCTGGTCGGCGCGCGCCGCAAGCCCCGTAACGGTGAACCCTTCCTGGCCCGGGCCGCGGGCGTGCTCTGGCGAACCGTTTCCTCCTCGGTCGCCCGCGAGGTCGCCGATGCCTCCCACACCGCCGAGCTGCTCCAGCAGCCCGTGACGACCGGCCGGCAGATCGCCGTCACCTCCATCCGCGGCGGCGCCGGCAAGTCCACCGTCGCCGCCCTGCTCGGCACGACGTACGCGCACTACCGCCAGGACCCGGTGCTCTTCGTCGAGGCCGACCCGGCCCTCGGCTCGCTGCCGATCCGGCTCGGCGCCGAGTCACTGCGCTGGACCACCGGTGACGTCGCCGACATCATCGAGCCGCAGATGTCGCTGCTCGACGTCACCGGCTACCTCGTCCAACTCCGCGACAACGCCTGGTTGCTGCCCGGCAGCCAGGGCCAGATCGGCGCGATGCTCGACACCCGGTCCTACGAACGGGCCATGGTCGCGCTGCGCCGCTACTTCGGCGTGACGGTGGTCGACTGCGAGACGCTGCCCGCCGAGGTCGCCCGCGTCGCGCTCTCCGCCTCCCAGGCCCGCGTCCTCACCACCCCGGCGACCCTCGACGGCGTCGCCAGCACGTACGCGGTGCTCCAGTGGATGCAGGGCCTGCCCCCGCACGTGATCGCCGGCACGGTCGTCGTCCTCACGGAGCAGGCCCCGCGGGCGGGCATCGACGTGGACGAGGCGGTGCGCACGCTGCGCACCACCGGGGCGAGCGTCCACGTCCTGCCGCACGACCGCCACCTGGCGGACGGCGGCGCCCTGCGCACCGACCTGCTCGCCCGGGCGACCCGGGCGGCGGCCACCCGGATCGCCGCGGACGCCTTCCAGCTCTCGCAGAAACGCCACTGACCAACCACCACGGGACCACCACGGACGACCACGGCGCCACACGACGACACGACGACGACGGACGACGAAGATGAGCACGCGACTGATCCACCGCCCCGCCAGGACGGTCCGGCCACCGGCCGCCTCCGAGGCCCGCACCATCGAGGCGCCGCCCAACCTGCCCGAGGGCAAGGCGGGCAACATCGCGATGTCGCTGCTGCCCGTGGCCGGCGTGATGTCGTCGGTGGTGATGATGACGGTCGTCCGCAACAGCCAGTTCGCCGCGCTCGGCGCCCTGATCCTCGTCGTCACCGTCATAGGCTCCGTCGGCCTCGTCTTCTCCCAGCGCGGCAAGGCCCAGCGCACCCGCCGCACCCAGCGGGAGGCGTACCTCGCCTACCTGGAGGACCTCCGGGAGGAGCTCGCCGCCGAGGAGCGCCGGCGGGCGGAGCACGCCGGCGTGCTCAACCCGCCGCCGAGCGCCCTGTACGACATCGTGCGCGACCCGGCCCGGCTGTGGGAACGCCGCCGCGTCGACGGGGATTTCCTGCGGGTGCGCGTCGGGACGGGTGAGATGCCCGTACGGGACCTGCGGATCGCCGATCAGGGTTCCACCGTCCTCACCCCGCCCGACCGCTTCATGCTCAACGAGGCGTCGGCGCTGACCGCCCGGTTCCGCACCGGCACCGAACTCCCGCTGACCGTGCCGCTGGACCGGGTCGGCAACGTCACCGTGATCGGCCCGCGCGAGGACGGTCTGCGCGTCGCCCGCGCCCTGCTGGTGCAGGCCGCCGCCACCCACGCCCCGGACGACGTGGCCATCGCGCTGGCGGTGCCCGGTGACCGGCTCGCGGACTGGGAGTGGGCCAAGTGGCTTCCGCACCTGCTGGACACCGAGCAGCTGGACGGCCCCGTCGCCGCCCGCCGGATCGCCCCGTCCACGACGCAGCTCGCCCGCCTGCTCGGCCCCGAACTGCGCCGCCGGGCCTCCTACGCCGCCGAGGTCCGCCGCGGACTGTCCGGCAAGGACGCCCTGTCCATGACCTCCCGCCTCCTCGTCGTCGCCGACGGGCACGGCGCGGACGCCGTCGAACTCCCCCGTCCCGACGACGCGGTCGGGCTGCGCGAGATGGGCGTCACCGTCCTGCACCTGCTCGACCAGCAAATCCAGGAGCCGGGCCACGTCGGCGTCCGGATCACCGTCGAGGGCGACCGGGTCCTCATCGAAGACCTCCGCGAGGAGGAACCGGTCAGCGCGCACGGCACGGTGGACGAGGTCGGCGGACCCTTCGCCGAGGGCCTGGCCCGGATGCTCGCGCCGCTGCGGCTGTCCGCCGAGTCGCTGATCGACGCCCCGCTGTCGGGTCCCGTCGACTTCGCCGGCCTGCTGGGCATCGAGGACGTGGCCCAGCTCGACGTCAACGGCCTGTGGGCGCCCCGCGGCGAGCGCGCCTTCCTGCGCGTGCCCATCGGCATCAGCGACTCCCACGAGCCGGTCCTGCTCGACCTGAAGGAGTCCTCCGAGCTGGGCATGGGCCCGCACGGCCTGTGCGTGGGCGCCACCGGTTCCGGCAAGTCGGAGCTGCTGCGCACCCTCGTCCTCGCGCTGGTGGCCACGCATCCGCCGGAGGACCTCGCCCTGGTACTCGTCGACTACAAGGGCGGTGCGACCTTCGCGCCGTTCGCCGGCCTGCCGCACGTCGCCGGCGTCATCACCAACCTGGAGAACCAGGCCGGTCTGGTCGAGCGCGTCCACGCCTCGCTCGCGGGCGAGGTCAAGCGCCGCCAGCAGGTCCTCAAGGACGCGGGCAACATCGCCGACATCGGCGACTACAACGCGCTGCGCACCGACCGGCGTCCCGATCTGGACCCGCTGCCGCACCTGTTCGTCGTCATCGACGAGTTCGGCGAACTCCTCACCGCGAAACCCGACTTCATCGACCTGTTCCTGTCCATCGGCCGGATCGGCCGCTCCATCGGCGTGCACCTGCTGCTGTCCAGCCAGCGCATCGAGGGCGGCAAGCTCAAGGGCCTGGACACCTACCTGTCGTACCGGCTGGGCCTGCGCACCTTCTCCGCCGACGAGTCGCGCACGGTCCTGGACACCACGGACGCCTTCCACCTGCCGCCGCTGCCGGGCTTCGGTTACCTCAAGGTGGACACCAGCCACTACGAACGCTTCAAGGCGAGCTACGTCTCCGGCGCCTACCGCGGCCCCGTCGAGCGCGCCGACGAGCAGGACACCGGGCCCCTGGCCCTCCCGTACGAGGCGTTCAACACCCTGGCCGAGCCGGAGGGCGCGGACGCGCGGGAGGTCACGGCGCGGCGCCGGGAGAGCGGGCCGACCGAGTTGGGGATCGTCGTCGGCCAACTGGAAGGGGCCGCCGCGCCGGTGCGCCGGATCTGGCTCCCGCCGCTGCCCGGCGCGATCGCGCTGGACGCGGTCGCGGGCCCGCTGGACGTGGGCCCGCGCGGCATGCAGCTCGCCAAGCGGCGGGGCAGGCTGATGGTCCCGCTCGGGGTGCTCGACGACCCGACGAAGCAGTGGCAGGGCGAGTGGTTCCTCGACCTCACCGTCGCGGGCGGCCACGCCGCCGTCATCGGCGGACCGCAGTCGGGCAAGACCACCCTGTTGCGCACCCTGGTCCTCTCGCTCGCGCTGACCCACACCCCGCAGGAAGTCGGCGTCTACGGCCTCGACCTGGTCGGCGGCGGGCTCCAGGCCCTCGCCGGGCTGCCGCACGTGGGCGGGATCGCGGGCCGCGCGGACCGCGAGCGGGCCGCCCGCACCGTGGAGGAGGTGCGCACGATGCTCGCGCTGCGCGAGGACCTCTTCCGCGAGCACGGGATCGATTCCGTCGAGCAGTTGCGCACCCTGCACGCGGCGGGCCGGCTGCCGCAGCTCGCCTCCGCCGAGATCATCCTGGTCATCGACGGCTTCGGCGCGCTGCGCGACGACTTCGAGAGCCTGGACGACGCCGTCGTCGACATCCTCAAGCGCGGCAGCGGCTACGGCATCCACGTCGTCGCCGGCATGCTGCGCTGGAACGACGTACGGATCGCCACCCAGTCGAACTTCGGCACGCGGGTCGAGCTGCGCCTCAACGACGCCGGCGAGTCCAGCGTGGACCGCAAGCTGGCCGAGACCCTGTCGCCCGACGAACCCGGCCGGGTGCTGACCGACGGCAAGCTCTTCGCCCAGGTCGCCCTGCCCCGGACGGACGGGCTCGCCGACGCCTCGGAGCTGGGCGCGGTGCTGGAGCGCACGGCCCGGACGGTGCGCGCCACGTGGAGCGGGGAGACCGCCCAGCCGGTACGGGTGCTGCCGCACCTCCTGGAGCCGCACCTGCTGCCCGGCCCGGCGGCCGAGCCGAAGCGGGTGCCGATCGGGCTGGACCAGGCGGCGCTGGCTCCGGTCCTGATCGACCTGTTCCGGCACGACCAGCACCTGCTGGTGCTCGGCGACAGCGAGTGCGGGAAGACGAACCTGCTCAAGACCATCGCGGGCGGGCTCGTCGAGCGCTACGGCGAGGAGGAGCTGGTCTTCGCCGTCATGGACCCCCGGCGCGGCCTGCGCGGGGTGGTCCCCGAGGAGTTCAACGGCGGGTACGCGTACAACGCCAAGCTGTGCGCGGGGCTGTCGGCCGGGATCGCCACCGAGTTGGAGCGGCGGATGCCCGACGACAGCGCGCCCCTGGAGGATCTGGAGCCGGGCAGTTGGGGCGGCGGGCCGCGGATCGTCGTGCTCGTCGACGACTACGACGTGCTGACCACCGCCGGGCAGTCGCCGCTGGCGCCGTTCCTGCCGTACGTGCCCTCGGCCGCGGACATCGGCCTGCACTTCGTCCTGACCCGCCGGGTCGCCGGCGCCTCGCGCGGCATGTACGAGCCGTTGGTGCAGGGGCTGCGCGAGTCGGGTGCCTCGGCCCTGGTCATGGCGGGCGACCGCAGCGAGGGGCAGTTGCTGCCCGGGGTGTACGCCGCCCAGCAGCCCGCCGGGCGGGGGGTGCTGGTCCGCCGGGGCCAGTCGAGCCGCCTGATCCAGACCGTGTACACCCGCGGGTGAGGGCCTGTGCCGTGCCCTCCCCGCACCCCTGCCGACCGAAGGACCTGACCAGCACATGACGAAGGACGTCGTCGCCCTCACCGAGCGGATGCCCGACCCCTGGACCGTGCTCGCCGGACTGCTCTCCGGAGGACCCGGGAAGCTGGTGAACGCGGCGGCCGACGGTGCCGTCGTACAGCTCTGCGACGAGGAGGGGCGCCCGCTCGTCGCCATCGAGGCGCCGCTGCTCGTGCAGGTGGAGGGCGAGGCCGAGCGGCTGCTCGGAGCCACCGCCCCGCCGGTCCCGTTCTGGTGGACGGAGGCCCGCGCCACCACCGGCGTCGCGGACGCCGCCCGGCTCGCGGGCACCTTCGCGGCCCGGCTGGCCGCGCTGGCCGGCGGCTCCGCCTGGCCGCGCGAGCCGGGGCGCTCGCTGGCCGTGGTGCGGACCGAGGGGGTCAGCGTGGCGCCGGAGCCGGCCGCCCCGCGGGCCACCGTCGACGTGCTCACGGACCGGGTGGCCGTCGTCATCCAGGACCGCCCGGTGGTGGCCATGACCGCCTGGCTCTCGGACGCCTTCCGGGCCGCCGCCGAAGCCGAGCTGGGCCTGCAGATCGTCACCCCGCCGGGCACCACGCTCTCCCCCGCGGTCCGGGAGAACCTGAGCGGCTGGCCCTCGCGCTGGGTGGTGCAGGACGAGCGCGACGGCTACTACGACGGCCTGACCGGGGCCGTACTGCGCTGGCAGGGCGGGCTCTTCGCCCCGGTCGAGGCGCTCGACGCGACGCCCGAGGATCCGCGTACCCCGGTGGCCGCCGCGTACCAGGACGTCGCCGCGACCGGGGAGCGGCAGTTGGCCGTGACCTTCCGCACGGTCCACCCCGCCGACGACCGGCTCGTCCTGGGGGGCGCCCTGGAGGCGGTGTGGCGGGAGCTGACCGGCGCGCCGCCGGCCGGGTGGGGCACCGCGGAGCCCGCCAACCTGCCGTGGTCACCGGCCCGGCTGACCGACGTCGCCCACGCGCGGGCGCCGGAGCCGACCTGGTTCGTGGTGGTCGGCGCCCCGGAGCGCCCGGGCCTCGCCACGGTGCGGGTGCGCCGTACCAAGGCGGGGGTCGAGGAGGAGGTCACCCTCGCGTTCGGCTACGGGGCGGACGAGGAACCCCCGTTGGACGCCCTGACCAGGACCGCCGAGGTGCTCGCCGGCCGCCACCACCTCCAGTCGATGCTCGTACAGCTCCGCAAAGCCCGTCGTGACCTGGCGGTGCCGCCCCGCTTCGAGGGACCGGGCGTGCCGGTGGCCTTCGTCCTGGGGGCGGAGGAGGTCCGGGCGATGCCCGGCGACCGGGCCCGTAACACGCCGCTGGCCGAACGGCCGGTGCCCCTGGGCCCGAAGACCCGTCCCGCGCTGTACTACCCGCTGCCCGGGGACCCGTCGGACCTCGCGGGATGGCAGGACTTCGAGCTGCTGATGCGGCATCTGAAGGGGGCGTGAGCCGAGCCGTTGAGATGTTCGGCTTTGGTCACAACCGGCGGATTGCAGGTTGCAAGAGCGATGTATGTTGGCAGAATTGGTCAGACTGATGGCCGTTCCATCGTGACGGGGGTGTGGGATGAAGTTCGACATGGGGACGCAGGTTCTGACGAACCTGATGTCGGGGTCGCGGACGTCGAGTACGGATCTGGGGAC
>NZ_JBHVYA010000026.1:0-71596 GCF_042881255.1 Streptomyces sp. NPDC058279
AAACCCCCGCAACTACCTGGCCTTTCTCGGCCTCGCCGCCGCCCTCTGCTGCTACAAACGACTCGTCCGCCTCACCACATAGGACACGGTCTTAGAGACGTAAAACGCCGGTTCCTCGCGTACTCCTCTCCATCACGCTTGCCGGACCCGCCCCATCTGGCGGTTCTGGGTACGTCCCGGCTTTGTCAGGGCCGCTCTCGCCCTCCCCGGCATCACCCGGATCAGACTGCCCTCAGCTTCAACCCGACTGCTGCGACAGCGGGTTGGTGCAGGTCTTCCACCTCCACTCGAACCAACAGCGCCTCACGGCGCAAACGAAAATCTTGCCAGAGCCAGAGAAGTCCGTACGCCGACACCCTCTAGAGTCAGGCGCATGCGACTGAGTACTGTGATCCTTCCTGTCCGCCGGTGGAACGATGGCGGCCGTGACCAGTGGGTGCGGGCCGAACGGCTCGGCTTCCACGCCGCGTACACCTATGACCACCTGTCCTGGCGCAACCTGCGCGACCGCACCTGGTTCGGTGCGATACCGACTCTGACCGCCGCTGCGGGCGTTACCGAGCGGCTGCGGCTCGGCACGATGGTGACCTCGCCCAACTTCCGTCACCCGGTGACCATGGCCAAGGAACTGCTCACCCTGGACGACGTTTCTGGGGGCCGGGTCACGCTCGGCGTCGGCGCCGGCGCCGCCGGGTTCGATGCGACCGTGCTGGGCCAGGAGCCGTGGTCGCCGAAGGAACGGGCGGACCGTTTCGCCGAGTTCGTGCCGCTACTCGAACGGCTCCTCACGGAGGACGCCGTCAGTCACGAAGGCACCTTCTACTCCGCCTTTGAGGCGCGTAACATCCCCGGCTGCCTGCAGCGCCCGCGCATTCCCTTCGCGGTCGCCGCCACGGGGCCGCAGGCCATGCGCGTCGCGGCCCGCCACGGTCAGGCGTGGGTCACCTTCGGCGACATGAAGCTCTGGCAGAACGGCGGCACGCCCGAGCAGTCGCTGGAGGCGATCCGTGAGCAGATGGCCCGGTTTGACGACGCGTGCGTGGCGGAGGGACGTGACGTGGCGGCACTCAACCGGATCCTGCTCACCGGAGTCACGCCGGACAGGCCGCTGGAGTCCCTTGATGCGTTCGTGGACTTCGCGGGCAAGTACTACGCCCTCGGGTTCACAGAGATCGTGATCCACGCACCCGTGCCAGACTCGATGTTCGAAGCCTCGGAGGAGGTCTTCGAGCGGATCGCGACCGAGGGTATGGCCCAGCTGACGGGGCATCGCTAGGCCGTGACCGGATTGGTTCACCGAGGTCTCGTGGTCTGCGGGTGCGTGAGTCACCGTTGCTCCCCGGTTTCGGTTGGTCGCAGGGCTGAGCGACCTCGTTTGCATGGTTGTAATCAACTTGCTGTCCGCCCCGGCGGGCGGGCAGGGTCTGGATCACGCTTGAACTGCGCACTTTGGAATCAGACGACTGGCCCCTTTGGCGGGAGTTGCGACTGGCCGCGCTTGCTGAGGCGCCCTACGCGTTCGGGTCGACGCTGGCCCAGTGGCAGGGCTCCGGCGACCGAGAGGAACGCTGGCGTGCCCGTCTGTCGATTCCTGGCGCGCACGATCTCGTCGCGCTCCTCGACGGCTTTCCGGTGGGCATGGCCAGCGGAGTGCCGGGCGAGGGAGCAGGGAACGTGGAGTTGATCTCGATGTGGGTCAATCCCACGGCTCGGGGCAAGGGCGTGGGTGACTGCCTGATCCAGGCGGTCGAGCGGTGGGCGGCGGAGGGCGGTGCCACGATGCTGCGGTTGTCCGTCATGCCGGACAACCGCGAGGCGACCGCGCTCTATGAGCGGCACGGTTTCACGGACACGGGTGAGCCCGGCGATCTTCTGCCCGATGGCGTTGGCAGGAAGCGGGTCATGGCGAAGAGCCTGGCCGCTGTCTGATCTCCACATCCGGGCACGGCGGGATCCCTCACTTGGGTCGGGCTGTGGCGGCGAGGGGGCGTCCGCCCCAGCGAATGCCCTTCTCGATGCGGATGCGGGCGCGTTCGCGGCGCTGTGCGGCCAGGGCGTCGGGGTGGAGGGGGTTCTGGTTGCGCCAGCGCAGATAGCGGTGCAACTGGCGGGCCTGGACGGTGTGGTTGGGGTGGTGGGAGTTGGCCAGGGTGAATTGCCGCAGCGGCCCGAAGTGTGCCTCGATCGGGTTGGCCCAGGACGCGTTCGTCGGGGTGAAGCACAGCTCGACCTTGTTCCTCGTCCCCCAGCGGCGCATACGCCCGTTCTTGTGGGCGGAGAGATTGTCCAGGATCACATAGACCGGGGCGCCGTCCGGCCGGGCCGCACGGATGCTCTTGAGCGCGGCCCAAGTCGGGCCGATGCCCTTGCGGCGTCTGTTGACGCCCCACAGGGTGTCGTCGCCGACCGAGCAGCAGCCATGGAAGTAGCGGGTGCCGTGACCGTGAGTGCGGTGATAGGTCGCCGGCAACCGGTCCGGCCTGCCAGGCTCGGCCCAGCAGGCCCCGGCGGTCGGGCGGATGCCCAGCGGCCCGAACTCGTCGAAGGCGAAGGTCCGGTCCGGGCGCTCGTGGAGCACGTACTCGATGCGGTCCAGCTTGGCGTCGAAGTCCGGGTCAGTGGACTCCTTCCAGGTCTGGCTGTAGGCCTTGTCGGCCGCGACGCTGTCCGGCTTCTTACGGGGCCTTCCAGGCCCGGGCTTCGGGACGCGGATCTTCTCCAGCACCGGCTCGAACTGGGTGCAGTCCGCCCGCTGCCCTGGCGTGACAATCAGAGACAGTGGCCGGCAGCGGCCGTCGGCGCTCAGGTGGAGCTTGGTGGTGAACCCGCCGCGCGAGCGGCCCAGGCCCTCGCCTCGCGCACCACCTCCACCAGGCGGGCGTGCAGGCTCTGCCACGGTGTTTCGTCCTGATGTTCTGGTCCTTCGGCCCCCTTTGATGCGGGAGCCGGCGGTGGGTCGGTGCGGGCACCCGCTGCATGCTGGTGCGCCCGCACGATGGTGGAGTCGACCGAGATGTCCCAGTCGATCTCACCCGCCGCGTCCGCGGCGGCCTGGACCTGCTGGAGCAGGCGCTCCCACGTCCCGTCGGCCGACCACAGCCGGTGGCGTTCGTAGACGGTCTTCCACGGGCCGAACCGTTCGGGCAGATCACGCCACTGCACGCCGGTCCGCACCCGGTGCAAAATCCCGTCGATCACCTGCCGGTGATCCCGCCACCTGCCACAACGCCTGTTGCTGACCGGCAGGAACGGTCGCAGCCGTTCCCACCCAGCATCTGTCAGATCACCCCGCCCCATGTCCACATCAACGACCCGGACACGGAGTAGTCACATGATCGGCCGGACAACTCCTAGCCGAGGACGCCGAGGGCCGGGCCGCTTCGTGCGGCCCGGCCCTCGGCGGAGCGCCCTCAGGGGGTGGCACGAATGTGCATGGCCGGGTGTGGCCAGCCCCGCAACATGCAAGGTCGGCAGGGGGATGCCCCCTGTCTCGGTGCGGCCCGATCCGGCCTGGCCTCATGCTGCAACCTGTCATGTACTGACAGCAGCGTGGGCGGCGGACAAGATTCTTCACGAGCGGACGTCAGAGCGGCTGAATTTCCCGGCGGCCGACTGTTCATTGGACCGTCAGAACCCCAGAAGGAAAATCGTGAAGAGCTTGCAGCCCATCGCCGTCCGTGCCCTCGTCGCCGCCGCCGCGGTCGCCGGAACCCTGGTTCCCACCGTGGCCGCCGTGGCCGCCGTCGACGTTGTCGCCGCCGGCACAGTCCCGGCGGCCGTCGTCGCCGACGGCAAGGGCATAGCGACCGTGACGTCCCCCGAGCCCGGCTTCGGCTGGGGCTGAGCGACCCCGCCGCTGATCGAAGACCACCCCATGTACGCGGTCATGGTCGTCTTCAAAGAAGGCGCTGAACAGGTAAAACCCTCCGTTGACAGTGCCTCGCTGACTGATGCGTTCTGGGTGCACGCGCAGGTGGGCGAGGGCTTGGAGCACGTGCGGATCGCCGACACAGCGGACGGCTTCTCGGCGGTCCTCTTCATGGGCGCGGGCGACGAGACACAGGCGGCGACATCCGCGCTAGTCCTGTGCTGGCGCCTCGTGCTGGTCGTGCCGTACCTGGCGGGCTGGCACGTCGACTCCTGCTTCGTGCACGGCGCCAAGCGATAAACGGCACCAAACGAGCTGCGAAATTGCATCTACAGGTGCGTGATGTCGCAGTGGAATTGCCCGGAAGAACGGAACACGTGAGCATCTCCCTGAACCTGCCGGAATCCCTGTCAGACGACGTCCTCGATGCGGACACGGATGACACCCCGACCGTCTCCGTCCCGATCTGTTCGCTGCGCTTTGGCGACTCGCCGCGCGGCGGCGGCCTCAACGAGGCGCACTGTCGCATGCTGGCGACCGCCGCCGACAGCCTGCCCCCGATCGTTGTGGACGCGCGCACCATGCAAGTCGTGGACGGAAACCACCGGGTGCGCGCCGCCATCCTCCGCGGCCGCTCCGAGATCACCGCCCGACTGTTCGAGGGCAGTACCGACGAGGCGTTCGTGCTCGCGGTCCGGCTGAACACCATGCACGGCTGCGGACTGCTGCTCTCGCATGCCGACCGCACCGCCGCGGCCGCGCGGCTCGTCGTCTCCCACGCCCACTGGTCGAACCGCGTGATCGCTTCCGTGACCGGTCTGTCGGCCGGCACCATCGGGCGGATTCGGGGCCCGCTGACGGCGGAGACGGGATCGGTCGGCGTCCGGGTCGGCAAGGACGGCCGCGCACGGCCCGTCGACGGCTCCAGCGGCCGGATGAAGGTGTACGAGCTGCTGAAGAGCGACCCGACCGCGTCCATACGTGAGATCGCGCAGCGGGTTGGGGTGTCGCCGTCGACCGTGCACGACGTGCGCAAGCGGGTCCTGGCGGGCCAGGAACCGGTGTCCCGGCGTCGTCGGGTACAGGCGGAGACGGACTTCGAGACCGGCGTGCCGGACCGCATGGTCCCGCCACGGCAGCTGCCCGAACCGGAACGGGAGGCTCCCGCCGATCCCGCCGCGATCATCGCGACCCTGACCAAGGACCCGTCGCTGCGCTATAACAACATCGGCCGGCGGCTGATCCGCTGGCTCGACGGCTGCCGGCGTGGCGTGGCCGCATGCCCCGAGGTCGCCGAGCGGATCCCCTTCCACAACATTGACCCGGTGGCGGCGCTCGCCCGTGAGTACGCCTACGCCTGGCTGGACTTCGCCACCGCGTTGGAAGAGCGCAACCGCGACGCCTGCTGATTCCGTGCCGTACGCGCAACAGCTGCGGAAGCCATTCACCATCCCCGTGGTCGGTCCGTTCGGGAGACCGCTGGGGTGCATTCCCGGAAGGTTTTTCATGGGTGACATGACCGAGGTATTCGCCGAAGTAGAGGGCATCAGGGCGACCTTGCCCGAACGACAGTTCCTGCGGGACGAGAGAGAGATCAAGGAACTCTCGCGCAAGCTCGGTGCCAGCCGGGCATTGCGCAGCCTGCCGGCGGTCCAGGCCCTTCTCGACGACTTGGACGTCTTCGTTCCGGGAAACCGTATCGAGGCCACCAAGGCTCACATTAATAAGCAGCGGGACAACGTCATATTCTCACTGTTCGACGCGTCTTACTTCCCGAGGCTGAACCTCGACTGCCTAACGTACGAAACGCTGCCGACGGACCCGTACCTGGCGGAGCGCTACGCGAGTAACACCATGCCTGTGAACATCACGGGGAAGACTAGCGGATTCGATTCCCGGGTCGTCGTGGCGCTCTTCCCGGAGAACCACATCGACGGCATCCAGCAGCCGGACGACCTCATCTTCTACTTCATCGACAAGTTCCTGGAGCGGCACAACCGGATCACCCGCCTCCTCATCGACGAGGTGATGGAGCCGGGCAGCTTCCCACTGATCCAGGGTGCTTCCGACACGAAGGTCGAGCAGGCCTCGTCCTGGTGGGTGCGGCTGCACGAGTACCACCACCGGCAGGGCGACATGCCGATTCCGGATTACCTGGCGGCGAAGAAGCTGAAGCCGCTGGCCGGCCTGGAGGAGCTGCGGGTCGACGTTTCCGGCATGCTCGTGTGCCTCAACGACATGAAGCTGCCACGCGAAGAGGCGAAGGCTGCGTACGAGTTCATTCTCGCCGAGCGGCTGCTCCGTTACGCAGTGGAGGGAATTCCGCGGCCGAACTACGACGCGGTTGCCTCCCAGCTGCTTTTCAACTACCTCGAAGGAAACGGCGGCATCGGGATCGTGAACGGCCGGATCCAGCTCGCCGAGAGGCTGCCGGAAGTGCTGCGCGACTTCCTTTCGGAGATCGAGAGCATCGAATCCAGAATCCATCAGGATCCGGTGGACGTCATAAAGCAGCGCCTTCTCGAATTCACGAACCGGTACACCGACTATGACGCCGAGTCCCGCGACTACCGGCACATTCCCTATTTCGCCGAGGTGAAGAGCCGCCTAGGCGTCTGAGAACGGCAGTCAGTTGTGGTGTTCGACCATGCAGCACAGTCGAACACGCCGGCCGAGTGGTGCGGGCATCATCAGGAAATCGCTCCCTGTGTAAGCGGACTGGTCTAGAGGAGAAAGTTGTGAGAAATGAAGGCACGACCCACGGGGGCGAGGCGCTGGTGGGAACCAGCGCGGAACGCCCCTACGATCTCCTGGGCATAGGTTTCGGCCCTTCGAACCTGGCTCTCGCCGTGTGCGCGCGGGAGCAGAAGCTGCCTCTGTCGTGCCTGTTCCTGGAGCGCCGCGAGGGTGTCGCCTGGCACCCGGGCATGCTCATTGACGGTGCGCGGATGCAGATCTCGTTCCTCAAGGACCTCGTGTCGCTGCGGAACCCTGCCAGCCCGTACTCGTTCCTCCAGTACACCAAGGCGAAGGGCCGCTTGGAGCGGTTCGTCAACCTCAACGAGTTCCGCCCGACCCGGATCGAGTACGACGACTACCTGAAGTGGGTCGCCGAGGACTTCACCGACCAGGTCCGCTTCGGCACGCAGGTGAACAAGGTGACGCCGGTGACGGCGGGCGGCAGCACCCTGTCGCTGTTCCGTGTCGACACGCGGGACGTAGTCACCGGTGACTGCGTGACCTACTACGCCCGCAACGTGGTACACGCCGGCGGCGGCCGGGCCGGCCGCCCCGACGGTGTCGTCGACGTGCCGGAGGTCATCCACTCCAGCGAGTTCCTCACCCGCTTCCCCGAGCAGTTCAAGGACCGGGACGCGCCGCACCGCTTCGTGATCGTCGGCGGCGGGCAGAGCGCGGGCGAGATCGCCGAGTACATCCTCGGCCAATACGACCGGGCCGAGGTGCACGTTGTCGTCTCCGGCTACGCCCTCGAACCGACAGACAACAGCCCATTTGTGAACGAGCAGTTCTACTCCGGCAGCGCCGACACGTTCTACCGGATGGCACCGGAGCAGCGTGCGATCGTCACGAAGCAACTGCGGGACGCGAACTACGGCGTGGTCCGCGAGGACCTGCTGGAGCGCCTCTTCAACACCGACTATCTTGACGCGGTCAAGGGCCGGCGCCGGCTGCACATGCACTCTTTCTCCCGGCTCGGCTCGGTTCGGGAGGACGCCGAGGGCCTGGTCGCTACCCTCGAAGGGCGGCTCGACGAGCGTCCGGACGAGCTGCTGTACTGCGACGGCGTGGTGCTCGCGACCGGTTACGACCGCTCGCTCGACCCCGAGATCTTCGCCGACGTTCTGCCGTACCTGGTGGGTGAGCAGGGCGGCTCCGGCGTCTCCCTCAACCGCGCCTACCGGGCGCGTACCACCTCTGACCTGCGGGCCGGGCTCTACCTGCAGGGCTTTGGCGAGGCACAGTTCGGCCTCGGCGACACGTTGCTGTCGTTGCTGCCGTTCCGGTCCAAGGAGATCGTGGACGACATCGCCGACCGTGTACCGACCCGCATCGGCGGCTGCCCGGTGATGTCGCCGCCCACGGCAGATCCGGTCGACGCCTCGGCCGCGCACGGCGTGCAGGCCGCGCACGTCGCATCCGGTGTTGCCGTGTATCCGCCGAGCTGGTATCTGGAGCACGACCAGGAGAAGCTCTACGCGCTGATGGAACGCTTCCGGTTCGCCACGCTGATCTCGGCGCGCTCCGGCGACGAGCCCTTCGCCACCCACCTCCCGCTGATCCTGGACCGGTCCCGCGGCTCGAAGGGCGTCCTCTTTGGCCACCTGGACCGGTTGAACGAGCATGCCGCGCTCATCGACGGCCGTCGTATGCTCGCCGTCTTCCACGGCCCCAATGCCTACATGCCGCCAGCCCTGTTCGAGAGCGACCCGCTGCCCACCTGGAACTCCATGTCGGTGCATGTCCGCGGCCGGGTCCGGGTGATCGAGGACCGCGCCGAGCTAGTCCGCGGCCTGATCGGGATCGCCGAGCACTCCGAACCGGACAACCGGCTGCGCGCCGAGGACCCGCGCATCGACCGGATCATCGGCGGCATCGTCGGGTTCGAGTTCGAGATCGACGAGATCGTGGGCCGCTTCAAGCTGTCGCAGGACCGCGACGACACCGACCGCAGGAACGCCGCCGTGGCCCTGGCCCGCGCGACGGAGCACGGCGAGCGCGACTTTATCGAGTACGTGGCAGGGCTCAGCCTGATCACCGAGGACGACCCCCGCGGCCTCTCCGACGCCGACCGTCCCCTCTTCCCCCTTTCCATTGGAGCCATTCATGAGTGACACGACCCTGACGCAAGAGCAGTATTTCGTGGTCCTCAACCACGAGGAGCAGTACTCGATCTGGCGGGCCGACCGCGAGCTCCCGCCCGGCTGGGAGTCCGTCGGCGAGGCCGCCGCGAAGGAGGAGTGCCTGAGCCGGATCGAGGCACTGTGGACGGACATGCGTCCGCTCAGCCTCCGTACCTTCATGCAGAAGCAGGTGCAGGATGCCTGACCTCGACCTCCAGGACGTCAGCACCAACGCGTCGCCGATCTTCACCCTCTTCGACGCCGAGACGGTCGACGAGCTGACCCGTGACCACATCCTCCGCCTAGCCGTCGGCGTGCTCGGTGCGGTCCGGATCCGCGGCTTCTCCACGCGGGAGGAGTGTGTCGACATCATGGAGGGCCTGGACCACCGCGAGTTCGGCGCCTACGACGAGAACCTGATCTTCCCGCCCATCGCCAAGATTGGCCCGGCTGCTTACGACTTCTACGGCGCGCACACGCTGACTGAGGACTACTGGAAGATCGCAGACGAGGCGCGCAGGTTGCGCGGCAAGCTCTACCACGGGTCCGACCCGATGGACCTGGCCGTGGACCGGGTCGGCTGGGCCTGGGGCGACGAGATCGTGCCCGCCCGTTCGAAGGGCCGCGACATGTTCGCCGGCATGATCCGCGAGATCCCGAACGGCGCCAAGCTCCACTTCGACGAGATCGTCCGGGAGTTCCCGGATATCCTCGACGAGACCCCGGCCAGCTTCCTGACCCTCAACTGGTACCTCTCCATGCCCGAGCAGGGCGGCGAGACCAGGGTCTACCGGCGCCGCTGGCGGCCGGCCGACGAGTCCTTCCGTGACGGCTACGGCTATGACGAGAAGGTCGTCGAGGAGGAGCCGGTGGCGGTGGTCCGCCCGCAGACCGGTGACGCGGTGATCTTCGACTCCCGCAACCTTCACGCGGTCAACGAGATCGGCGGCGAGGGCCGCCGGGTGAGTCTTTCGTTCTTCCTGGGCGTGACCGGGCGCGGCCCGCTCCAGATCTGGTCCTGACACCCCCAACCCGTGAGCAGAGTGATCACATGCAACTCAGCCAAGAGCAGGTACAGCAATTCCGGACTCAGGGTTATCTGATTCTCGACCAGCTGTTCACCCCGGAGGAGACCGAGGCCCTGCAGGACGCCTTCCAGCGGGACGCTCTCGTACCGGGTGAGCAGCGCGTGGTTGAGCGGGACGGCGGCGAGGTCCGAGCCGTGTACGCCTCCCACGTGCGCCAGCCCGAGTTCGCCGCCCTGATCCGTTCCCCGAGGGTCCTGGGGCCGGTGCGGCAGCTCCTCGGCAGCGAGGCATACATCTACCAGTTCAAGATCAATTCCAAGGCGGCCTTCTCCGGCGCCGGCTGGTCCTGGCACCAGGACTTCGCCGCGTGGCAGATGGCCGACAACCTCCAAGAGCCGCGGCTTGTCAACGTCGGCGTCTTCCTCGACGAGGTCAACGAGTTCAACGGGCCTGTGATCTTCTGCCCCGGCTCGCACCGCGACGGTCTGCTGAAGAAGGGCCGCGGCGACAGCCCGGCCGCCTCCGAGCAGCACGTCGACCCGGAGGACATCGCCCTCACCCAGGCGGACATGACCGGCCTGGTGGACCGCCATGGCCTGATCAGCGCCAAGGGCACGGCCGGCACGGTCGTCCTGTTCGACCCGGAGATCGTGCACGGCTCCGCGCCCAACATGGCCCCGTTCCGGCGGCGGCTGCTGATCGTGACGTACAACGCTGTCGACAACACGCCGCAGCCGCTGGGAGAGCCCCGCCCCGAGTACGTGGTCGGGCGGGACACCGCGCCACTGGAGATGACCTCCCAGGTGATCATCCCGGCCGTGGAGGTGATGGCGTGAGCGCCACCGGACGCGCCGTCGTCCTCACCGAGTTCGCCCGGCCGCTGGAACTGCAGAAGTTCCCGGTCCCGCCGGCACCGGAGGGCGGGATGATCGTCGCGAGCCGTTACGGCGGGGTCTGCGGCACGGACCTCCACCTGCAGCAGGGGCACTTGGACGTGCCCACGCCGCTGGTGCTCGGCCACGAGGGCCTCGGCACTGTGCACGAGCTGGGGGCGCGGGCCGGATACGACGTCCACGGCGCGCCTCTGAAGGCCGGCGACACAGTGATGTGGGCCTCCTCGATCGCCTGCGGCGAGTGCGTGCCCTGCCGGATCCACCGTGAGCCCACCCTGTGCGAGCGCCGCCGCACGTACGGCGTGAACCGGCCCACGGACCAGGAACCGGGTCTGTCGGGCTCCTGGGCGGAGTACATCTGCCTGCGGCCTGGCACGACCGTGGTGAAGGTCCCGGATGGGATCGACCCGGTGGCCGCGATGGCCTTCGCCTGCGCGGGCCCGACCATGGTCCACGCCCTGTACGAGCGCCGCCCGGTCCGGGTCGGCGAGACGGTTGTGGTCCAGGGCAGCGGGCCGGTCGGCCTGGCCGCGGCGGCCCTCGCCCAGCTCTCCGGCGCCGCTCGGGTGATCCTGGTCGGCGGCCCCGAGCCGAGGCTCCAGGCCGCGGCCGAGGCGGGCATCGGCGACCACCACGTCAACATCGTGGCGGCGGCCGACCAGGCCGCCGTCCTGGCAGAGGTCACCGAGTTGACCGGCGGCCGGGGCGCCGACCTGGTCATCGAGGCCACCGGGGTGCCCGGCGCGATCGATCAGGGCCTCCGCTTGGCCCGGCGGGGCGGCTCGTACCTGGTCGTCGGCCAGTACACCGACAGCGGTGACACCACGATCAACCCGCACCAGATCGTCCTGCGCCAGCTGGACGTGGTCGGTTCCTGGGCGTTCACCGGCGCCCACTTGGTGCAGTACGTCTCGCTGCTGGCCGCCCTGACGAAGCGGTTCGACCTGGCGAGCCTGGTGACTAGCTACCCGCTGGAGGACCACGGCCAGGCGCTGGCCGACGTCGCCGCCGGCGACGTGATGAAGGCCGTCCTCGTCAGCTGAGCCGGCCCCGGTGATCCGGCCCCCGAGCCGGGCCGCACCCACCCACACGCAGCCCACCCACGGCCGCGGCGCGGTGCCGCGGCCCGGAACGAGGGAAGTACCGCATGGCGACCCCGCCGAGTCACCCCCAACCCTGGCACGAGGCCCTGGCCGACCTGCCGGAGAAGAGCGAGATACCCGGCCTGCGCCGGTCCGGCGAGACCGACCCGCCGGGGACGGCCACCGTCGAATGCCGGCTCGACCACTTTGCGGGCGGCGCCATGGCCAGCCTCGTGGAGAACGCGGAGCCCGACGAGGACATCACCGTCGCCACCGTGTTCACGGCCAGCGTCGCCGCACTGCTCACCCTGCTGCGCGCCGGCGCCGACCTGCCGCTCGGCACCGCGGTACCGGGCACGCCCACCGGCGTGCGGGTGCTGCGGGTCGCCGGCTCGGCGGACCTCGACTTCCACGCGCTCGTGGCGACGGTCCGCTCCGCCGAGCGGGCCGCCGCCGACCAGGACGGCATCCCGTTCGAGGAGCTCGCGGCCACCGTTAACACCGCCCGCGGCACGCACCGCCTGCCGCTCTTCCAGGTCGGCGCGGCCGTGGACAGCGTGCCGTCGCCAGCCCCGGGACGTGGCGAGGAACTGTGGTTCTCTCTGCACCCGGCGCCGGCCGCCGGCGCCGAGGCGCAACGGTCCCTGGTGCGGCTCACCTACCCCGCCGCTGCGCTCGACTGCGACAATGCCCAGGCCCTGTGTGACCGCTTGGTGCGGGTGCTCACCCGCGCGGTGCGCACGCCGGACGCCCGGCTCGACACCATCGACTGCCTGCTGCCCGGCGAGGCCGCCGGCCTGATCGGCGAAGGCTTCGCGGGCGCCGTACCGGAGGGCACCCTCGCCGAGTGGTTCGAGAGGCGGGCGGCGCTGTCAGCCGACGCCGTCGCCGTCGTCGACGGCCCGCGGCGGCGGACGTACGCGAAGCTGAACGCGCGGGCCAACCGGCTGGCGCGCACGCTGACGGCGGCCGGAGCGGGGCCCGAGCGCGTGGTCGCGATCGTGCTTCCGCGTTCGGAGCTGTCGGTGACGGCGTTCCTCGCCGTCCTCAAGACCGGCGCCACCTATCTGCCGATCGACCCGGAACTCCCGCCCGAGCGGGTGGCCCTGATGCTAGCCGACGCCGCACCGGTGGTGACGGTCGTGGACGCCCCGAGCGCGGAGCTCCTGCCCGCCGGTAGCCCCGCGCCGCTCGTGCTCGACGAGGGCCTGTCGGCCTGCGCCGGGCAGAGCCCGGAGAACCTGTCCGCCGCTGAGCTGACGGCCCCGGTGGGCGGTGGCACACCGGCGTATCTGCTCTACACATCGGGATCCACGGGCCGCCCCAAGGGCGTCCTCATGACGCAGGCCGCCGTCCTCAACCTGATGGCCTGGCACCTCGATGAGCTGCCCAGCGAACCCGGCCGCGTCACCGTCCAGTTCACTTCCGTCAGTTTCGACATCTCCGTGCAGGAGCTGCTGTCCGCGCTGCTGTCCGGCGCGACGCTGGCCATCGCCCCCGAGGATGTGCGACGCAGCCCGCAGGACTTCGTGCCGTGGCTGGAGGAGTACGGGGTCACCGACCTGTTCGCGCCGAACGTCGTCATCGAGCTGATCTGCCAGGCCGCGCTGGAGCAGGGCCGCGCCCTGCCGGCGCTCACCCATGTCGCGCAGGCCGGCGAGGCGCTCGTGCTGAGCGAGGCGCTCCGGGAGTTCTTCCGGCTGAGGCCCGGGCGCCGGCTGCACAATCACTACGGCCCCACCGAGACGCACGCCGTGACCTCCTATGTCCTGCCGGAGGACGTGGCCGCCTGGCCGGCGACCGCCCCGGTCGGACAGGCGGTGTGGAACACATCCGTGTACGTGATGGACGAGGCGCTCCGGCTGGTCCCGTCCGGCGTCGCGGGGGAGCTGTACGCCTCCGGCGTTTGCCTGGCGCGCGGCTACTTCGACCGCCCCGGCCTCACGGCCGACCGTTTCCTGCCCGACCCGTACGGTCCGCCCGGCAGTCGGATGTATCGGACCGGAGACCTGGTGCGCCGACGGGCCGACGGGGCCATCGAGTACCTCGGCCGCACCGACCACCAGATCAAGATCCGCGGGATGCGCGTCGAACTCGGCGAGATCGAGGCGGCCCTGCGTGCCGCGCCCGGCGTCCGCGACGTCGTCCTGGTCACCGCCGGAGAGGCCGGCAACCGGCGCATTGACGCCTATCTGGTCCCCGCGCCCGGCGCGGACGCCGGGGTCCTCGGCGCCGCGGCCCGCGCCGAGCTGCGCAGGACGCTGCCGCCCGCGATGGTCCCAGCCTCCTTCACGGTGGTTCCGGAGTTCCCGCTCAACTCCAACGGCAAAGTGGACCGACGGGCGCTCCCCGAACCGGTGTTCACCGGCCCCGACGATGCCGACCGGCCTCGTACCGCCGAACAGGAGCGGCTCGCCCGGATCTTCGCGGAGGTGCTCGGCGTGCCCGCCGTGGGCGTCCGCGACAACTTCTACGACGTCGGCGGACACTCCCTGCTGGCCGCCGAACTCACCGTCCGCGTCCGCAAGGAGTTCCAGGTCGAGCTGCCCCTCGGCGACGTCCTCGGAAACCCATCGGTCGAGGAACTCGATGCGCTGCTGACTCGGGTCGAGCCGGCCCGCCCGCCGGTCGCCCCGCGCGTCGGCGACGAGCCCGCGCCCGCCTCCTTCGCCCAGCAGAGCCTTTGGGTCCTCGACCAGTTGGAGGGACCGAGCCCCCGCTACAACGAGCCGCTCGCGCTGCGCCTGACCGGGGACGTCCACGTCCCCGCGCTGCGCGCCGCCCTCGCCGACGTCCTCGACCGCCACCAGGTGCTGCGCACCGTCCTCGCCATGGAGGACGGGCAGATCCGGCAGCGGGTGCTCGACGGCCCGGACGCGGTGCCGCGGTTCGACGAGACCACCGTGGCGCCAGCCAACCTGGATGCCGCGCTGTGCGCCGCCGCCCGGGTGCCGTTCGACCTGGCGACAGACCTGCCGGTGCGGGGCACACTGTTCCACCTCGGCGACGACACGCATGTCCTGCTCGTCGTCATCCACCACATCGCCTGCGACGGCGTCTCTCTCGCCCCGTTCCTGCGCGACCTGGCCGCCGCATACAGCGCCCGGAGGGCCGGCCGCGCCCCCGACCGGGCGCCGCTGCCCGTGCAGTACGCCGACTACGCCGTCTGGCAGCGCGACCTCTTCGCGTCGCCGGAGACCGGGCCCGATGGGCTGCTGCGTCGGCAGTACCGCTACTGGGAGGAGAAGCTCGCCGGTCTGCCGGCCGCGATCCCGCTGCCGATGGACCGTGAACGCCCCGGCATCCGCTCGGGGGCCGGGGCAGCCGTGCCGTTCTCGGTGAGCCCCGCCCTGCACGGCGCCGTCCGCGCCCTCGCGCAGAGCCGGCGCACCACGACCTTCACCGTCGTGCACGCCGCCCTGAGCGCGCTGCTCGCGGACCGGGGCGCAGGGGACGACATCGTGGTGGCGGCGGTGGTGTCCGACCGGGGCGACCCGGCGCTGGACGAACTCGTGGGCTTCTTCGTCAGGACGCTGGTGCTGCGCGTCGACGCCTCGGGCGACCCGGACTTCACGACGCTGCTGGACCGGGCGCGGGAGACCGACCTGGGCGCCTTCGCGCACCAAGACCTGCCTTTCGAGCACGTGGTGGAACTGGTCAATCCGGCCCGTTCCCTCAACTGTCACCCGCTGGCCCAGGTGATGCTGGCCTTCCAGGTGGAGGAGGCGGAGCCGCCTCTGCTGGACGGCCTGACCGTCCAGAACGTGCCGGTGGAGCTAGGCGTTGCCAAGTTCGACCTGTGCTACAAGATGGTCGAGCGGTTCACTCCGGCGGGAGAACCCGCCGGAGTGGAGGGGCTCCTGGAGTACGCGACCGACGTCTTCGACGCGGGTACGGCCGAGGCACTGGTGGCGGACCTCGTGGGCTTCCTAGAGACGGGCGCGGCGCGGCCGGCCTGAAGCATCGGCAGGGCATGACAGAGGGCCACGGTTACAAGCCGTGGCCCTCTTCTCTGTGCCTCGGGGGAGGCGGTACGCGCCTCCGGGCGGGCTCAGCCCGCGGGGACGCCGAGCTCGCGGGAGACCTCCGCGAGGACCTCCGGGGCAGCGGTGACGGGGAAGAAGTGGCCGCCCTCCACCATCCGTACGGAGAACCGGCCGGTCACCCAGGGCCGCCATGCCTCGCAGTGACCTGGGGGTGCCGTCTCGTCCTGGAGCCCGCCGAACGCCGTCATCGGTACGGCGACCCGCTCGGCCGGGGAGACCGTGCGGCGGCACGAGTGGAACAGCCGCAGGTCCGCGCGCAGGGTGGGCAGGAAGGTCCGGAGGAAGGCGGGGTCGGCGAGGAGTTCGGGAGGGGTGCCCTGCCAGGCGTTCAGGTAGCCGAGCAGTTCCTCCTCGGACGGCTCGGGTCCCGGTTCGTCCACCATGTGCGGGGGCAGCGCCCCGGCCACGAACAGTGCCCGCTGCCCGGTGGTGGAGCCGACGAGCCGGCGGGTGACCTCGCGGGCGACCAACGCGCCGGTGCTGTGTCCGAAGATGCCGAAGGGGCGGTCCGCGTGCCCGAGGATCCGCTCGGCGATCCGGTCGGCGAGGGCGGCGACATCCGTGAACGGCGCCTCGGCGAAGCGTTCCTCGCGACCGGGGGTGAGGACGGCCTCGATCCGCAGCCCGGCTGGGGCCTCAGCGGACCAGGGTCGGTAGCTGTTCGGGCCGGCGCCTGCGGCCGGGATCAGGTAGAGCAGCGCGTTGCCGTCGTCGCCGTGGTCGGTGAGGCGCCGGAACCAGCGATCCTGGCGCCCGACGCCTATCTTGGCGGCGATGGGCTGAGCCTGCGTGCGCAGCAGCATGACGAACCGGTCGTCCAGTGCCGGGGCGTCCCCGGCGAACTGGAGCCGGCCTGTCGAGTCCACCCAGAGCCGCACCTGACGGCGCCGGGCTTCGCCGATCAGCTGGTCGGCGAGGAATGACATGAGGGCCCCTCTTCTCGTTCGGTTGTCGCGGTTCGCTGGTTGCCGTTCACTCGGCTTGGTCGGGCAGCTCGCGCATCCGGGCCAGGGGAGCGAACAGCAGCGGAATGCAGCTCAGTACGCCGCCAATGACGGCCAGCCAGAGCGCGGGCCGTAGGCCTACAAGGGTGCCGAGGCCGCCGGCGACGAGCGCGCCGGCCGTCCGTACGCCGTTGATGAGGCCCAGGTAGGCGCCCTGCACACGGGAGCGGAAACGATCCGGTGTCAGGGCCTGCTGGATCGACGAGCCGGAGATGTCGCACAGCATCAGGCCCATTCCGGAGAGGAACTCGGCCGCGACGACCAGGCCGAAGGCCACCCACTTGTCGTCGGTCGCGAACGGGACCAGCGCCAGCGCCCCGGGGAATACGACCGAGCCGAGCAGGAAGGTCGGACCGATGCCGATACGCCGGTTGATCCGGCCGGTGACGAAGGAACCCGCCAGCGCGCCCACCGCGCCGAGCCCGAGCGCGACGCCGATCATTCCGGGCGTCAGCTTCAGCTCACGGGCGATGAAGAGCAGGAAGAGCGTGAAGTAGACCGTATAGAACAGGTTGAGAAGTCCGCCGCCGAGGAACTTTGCACGCAGCACCGGCGTACGGCGGACGAAGTTCACCCCGTCCCTGATGTGAGACTTCGACGCGTGCGGTTCCGGCTTCGGCTCCTCGACCGAGACCGACCGCAGCAGGAACGCCGAGCCGAGGAAGGACACCACGTCGATGACGAGGGCCACGGGCGCGGAAAGGATCTGCACCAACGTGCCACCGATGCCCGGGCCGGCCACCCAGGAAAAGGAGAAGCTGCCCCGAGTCAGCGAGGTGGCCTGGACGTAGTCGTCGCGGCGCACGATCGCGGCGAACAGGCTGTTGCTGGACACGTTGAACACCATGGCCAGGGTGCCTGTCGCGAAGGCCACCACCCACAGGTGGGTGAGCGTCAGCGCGTCGAGTGAGTAGGCGATTGGCACGGTCACGAGCACGGCGGCCCGCCCTAGGTCACACAGGATCATCGTGCGGCGGAGCCGGCCGTGGCGGTCGACGAAGCCGCCCACGTGCAGCGCGAAGAGCAGGTTCGGCAGTGAGGCCAGGGCACCGAGGAAGCCCATCTCGGCGGCGGACGCGTCAAGGGCGAGCACCGCGGTCAGCGGGAGCGCGATGGTGGAGACCTGGTCGCCGAGGTAGGAGATGGTCTGTGCGGTCCAGAACCTACGAAACGTAACCTGGTGCAGCAGCCGTGGTATACGGCCTATCAGCTGAGTGGCCATCGATAACCATTTCGGTCGTGGGGGTGGCGGCCACCTCGTCGTCGGTACGGCCGCGCCGGCTCGGTCAATCTACCGGCAGGGAACTTGCCGTACATCCTGGCGTTCGACTGCGCAGATTGCGTCATCGAACAGCGGATATTGTATTTCTGGAGGCAGATGGAACACCGACGAATTTGAGGCGCTCGTGCTGCAGAACATGCCCGCACTTACAGATCCGCTGCTCTACTCCGAGGGCGACCCGTACGAGGTGTGGCGGCGGCTGCGGCAGGAAAGCCCGGTCTCCTGGCACGAGTATGGCGAGCACGGCGGCTACTGGGCCGTCACCACGCATGCCGCAGGACTCGAAGTGCTCACCGACTGGGAGCGTTTCACGTCCACCAAGGGAATCTTCCTGCGGTCAAATTTCAAGGACCCGTACCCGGGCGCCGGCAAGATGATGGCGCTCAGCGACCCGCCGCGGCATGACCAGTTGCGCAAGGCGCTCATGGGTCTTTTCACCGTACGGGCCATCGCGAAAATGGAGGAGCGGACCCGGGACGTCGTCAGGTCCGCGCTGCACGGTGTGGTCGAGGCTGGCCACTGCGACTTCGTCAAGGACATCGCGGCACGCATACCGCTGGCCGTTTCCGCAGAACTCCTCAGTATTTCAATGGGTGATGTGGAAATGTTGGCGAAGGTCACCACGGAAGCCGCCGAGAATTCCAGTGATATCGATGGGATCGAAGCGCAGCAGGCGCATTTCGAGATTCTCAACCACTATTCGCAGATCATCGACGAGAAGCGCCGCAATCCCGGCCGCGACATCGTGTCGGCCCTGACCACCGCGCAGGCCGATGGCCTCGACATCACCGACGACGAGGTGATCCTCACCTGTGACAACGTCATCGTGGCGGCGAACGAGACCACCCGGCAGGCAGTCGGCGCTGGCATGCTCGCGCTCCTGCAGAGCCCGGAGCAGTGGCAGGCGCTGCGGGTCGGCGACCTCAAGCTCAAGACCGCCGTCGAGGAGTTCCTGCGCTGGACCGCGCCGGTCACCCACATCCTGCGCACCGCCCAGCACGACACGGTGCTCGAAAGCGTCGAGATCCGCGCGGGCGACGCCGTCACGGTCTGGCTGCCCTCTCTCAACCGCGACGAGAAGGTCTTCGACCAGCCCGAACGCTTCCTGCTCGACCGCCAGTCCAACCACCACGTGTCATTCGGCGGCGGCGGACACTTCTGCATCGGCGCGAACCTGGCGCGCCTGACCATCCGGATCATGCTCGAGGAACTGGCCCAGCTGCCCGTGGAGATCGAGGTGAGCGGACAACCCAAGCGGATCGCTTCCTACATCCTCGGGGGTCTCACCTCGCTCCCGCTTGAGTTCCGTCCGCACTGACCACAGACGCCATTGGGGAGATTGGGCCGAACATGACCGCAGCGCGAGAACTGCTGGACCGGCTGACCACGGACGGCATACAACTCTGGGTTCAGGACGGACGCTTGCGCTTCCGGCCCTCGGGAGCCCTGACACCCGACAAGGTCGCCGAACTACGCACCCATAAGGACGAGGTTGTCCGCCTCCTGTCGCAGCCGGCCGACGCCGAGCCCGACGAGCTCTTCGACGGCCCGCGCCCAGACACCCTGCCGCTGTCCTACGGGCAGGAGAGCCTCTGGTTCCTCGACCGGCTCGGGCTCCAGGACAGCTACAACGTCGGCACGACGTTCCGCATCGAGGGCGAGCTCGACGTCCACGCCCTGCTGCGAGCCCTCGACGAGGTCGTGCGCCGGCACGAGGTGCTCCGCACCCGCTTCCGGGAGACCGACGGAGTGGTCGCGCAGATCGTCGACCCCCCCGAGCGGGTCCAAGTGAACCGGGTCGACCTGAGCACGGTGCCCGCCGAGGAGCGGGAGGCACGGACCAAGGAACACCTCGCCCGGCACTTCGCCACGCACTTCGACCTGGCCGAGGACCGGCTCGTCGCCGTCCAGTTGCTGAAGCTGGGCGCCACTTCGCACGTCCTCGCCGTTAACGCCCAGCACATCGTTGTGGACGGCCCGTCCATCGGCAGGATCTTCGAGGAGATCAAAGCCCTGTACGAGGCGTTCCGGGCCGGTCTGCCCTCCCCGCTGCCCGAACCGGCCGCCCACTTCGCCGACTACGCGGTGTGGCAGCGCGGACCCGCCGCCGCCGAGGAGCACGCCCGCCAGCTGGAGTACTGGCGCGAACGGCTCGCTGGCGCCGCCGAGGGCCTCGACCTGCCGCTCGACCGGCCCCGGGGCGAGGCCCTCGACTTCGCTGGCGGCAACGTGAGCTTCACCCTCCCCCCCGGGCTCTTCGAGGACCTGCGCGAGGTCGCCGCCCGCTGCTCGGCCACCCCGTTCATGGTCGTCCTCGCCGCCTTCCACGTCCTCATGGGCCGCTGGTCCCGGCAGGACGACGTGTCCGTGGGCACGCCCGTCGACTGCCGCGCCCACGAAGAGACCGCCGACATGATCGGCTACTTCGCCAACACCGTGGTGATCCGCGCTGACCTCTCCGGTAACCCCGCCTTCACCCGGCTGCTCGACCGGCTGCGCGAGACCGTCATCAGCGCCTACGACCACCGCCAGCTGCCGTTCGACCGGTTGGTGGCCGCGCTGCGGCCAGGCCGCAGCCAGGTCCGCCAGCCACTGTTCGACGTCATGTTCTCGTACCAGGGCAAGCAGAACTTCACCCTGGAGGGCCTCGACGTCAGCTTCGTCGACGAGCCCAGCACCACCGCAAAGTTCGACCTCTCGCTCTTCGTGTCTGAGACCGAGGACGGCCTCTACGGGAGTTTCGAGTACGCCACCGCTCTGTTCGACGCCACGACCGTCCAGGAGCTGTCCCGGCTGTTCGTGCGCCTCCTCGAAGGCATCGCCGCCGACCCGAAGGCGCGCATCCTCGACCTCCCGCTGCTCACCCCCGCCGACCGGCCCGAGCTGGTGACCGGCGGCGTCACCGGTCTGCTGCGCGAGGGCTCACTGGCCGGCTGGTTTGAGGAGCGGGCCGCCGCTGCGCACTCCGCGCCCGCCGTTCTGGACGGCGAGCTGACCCGTACGTACGGCGAACTGAACGAGCGGGCCAACCGGCTCGCACACGCGCTGATCCGGCGCGGTGTCGGCCCCGAGCAGGTCGGCGCCGTGTTGCTGCCCCGCTCGGACCTGGCCGTGACCGCTTTTCTAGCGGTGCTCAAAACCGGCGGCGTCTACCTGCCGGTCGACCCCGTCCTGCCCGTCGAGCGCTGCCTCCTGCTCCTCGCCGACGCGCGGCCCGCCGTCGTGGTCACCGACGCGGCCGGCGCGGAGCTGCTGGCCGACCGCGACGACCTCCAGGTGTTGGTTCTCGACGACGAGCTGTCGGCCTGCGTGGAGGAGAGCACGGCGAACCCGTCCGCCACGGGCCACGCCGCCCCGGTCACCGCCGCTACCCCGGCCTACCTGCTCTACACCTCGGGCTCGACCGGACGCCCCAAGGGCGTCGTCATGACCACCGGCGTCATGCTGAACATGATGGAGTGGCACTTCACGACGCTCCCGACCGGACCCGGCCGGGTTACCGCCCAGTTCACCGCCCTCAGCTTCGACGTCTCCGTCCAGGAGATGCTCTTCACTCTGCTTTCCGGCGCGGCCCTGGCGATCGTCCCCGAGGACCTGCGGCGCAGCCCCGAGCACTTCGTGGTCTGGCTCGACGAGCGCGGTGTCACGGACCTGTTCGCGCCGAACGTTGTCGTCGAGCTGACCGTCCGCGCCGCGCTCGAGACCGGCCGCACCCTGCCCGCCCTCGTCCACGTCGTCCAGGTCGGCGAGGCCCTCGTCCTCAGCGACGCCCTGCGCCGCTTCACCGGCGCCGCCCCCGGACGCCGGCTGCACAACCACTACGGATCCACCGAGGTCCAGGTCGTCACCTCGTACGACATGGCCCCCGGCATCGACGGCTGGCCGGAGGTCGCCCCGCTCGGCCAGTCCGTGCGGAACACCGCCGCCTACGTGCTCGACGAGGGGCTCAACCTCGTACCCCACGGCGTGCCCGGCGAGCTGTACGTCTCCGGCGCCTGCCTGGCCCGCGGCTACTTCGGCCGCCCCGATCTGACCGCCGATCGCTTCCTGCCCGACCCGTACGGCCCGCCCGGGACGCGCATGTACCGGACCGGGGACCTGGTCCGCCGCCGCCGCGACGGCAGCCTCGACTACCTCGGCAGGACCGACCACCTGGTTAAGATCCGCGGCATGCGCGTGGAGCTCGGCGAGACCGAGTCGACCCTGCGGCTGCACGAGTCGATCGCCGACGCCGTGGTCCTCGCGCACCCCGACGCGCTGGGCTCCTCGCAACTCACTGCCTATGTCGTCCCGACTGTCCCGGGCGGCGCGCGCTCCTCGGCGGAGCTGCGCGACTGGCTGCTGGAGCGGCTGCCCTCGCACGCCGTGCCCTCCCGTTACGCGTTCCTCGACGCCCTGCCCGTCAACCGGCACGGCAAGACCGACCGAGCAGCCCTGCCGTCTCCGCAGGACCTCGCCGTCGATTCGGGTGCCGAGTACGTCGCGCGGCGCACGGGCGGGGAGCAGGTCGTCGCCGCGATCTGGCAGGAGGTCCTGCGCGTCGAGCGGGTCGGCGCCCTCGACGACTTCTTCACGCTCGGCGGCCACTCGCTGCTCGTCGCCCAGGTCCTGGCCCGGATCCGGCAGCGCACCGGGGCGGAGATCTCGGTGCGTGAGTTCTACGGGCGGCCGACCGTCGCCCGGCTCGCCGAGCTGATCGCCGAGAGCGACGCCGTGTCAGACACGGTCGCCCCGCGCCCGGCCGGCGCGCCCGCCGAGGCATCGTACGCACAACAGCGCATGGTCTTCCTGCACCTCCTCCAGCCCGAGGGCGGCCTCTACAACGTCCAGATCCCGCTGGCCCTTAGCGGGCCGCTGGACCGCGAGGTCCTCGGCGCCGCGCTCGACGAGATCGCCCGGCGGCACGAGGTGCTGCGCACCACCTTCGACCTGATGGGCGAGAACATCGTCCCGGTCCTCTCCGACAAGGCCGTTTTCCCGCTGGAGTTCCTCGACCTCAGCGGCGCGGCGGACCCGGACGACGAGGTGCGGGCCCTGCTGCTCAGCGAGGGCCGGACCGACTTCGACATCATGACCGGCCCCGTCGTGCGCGCCATCGCCGCCCGGACGGCACCCGACGAGCACGTCCTCGTCCTCACGGCGCACCACATCGTCATAGACGGCTACTCCGTGGCCGTCCTGATCGAGGAACTCGGCGCCCTGTACGAGGCGTTCCTGCGCGGTGAGCCCTCGCCGCTGCCGGAGCCGGAGCTGCAGTACGCCGACTACGCGGCCTGGCAGCGCCGCCGTCTTGAAGGCCCCGTGCTGCGTGACCACCTCTTCTACTGGAAGCAGTACCTGGCCGGCACTCCCCACACCATCGAGCTGCCCGCTGACCGGCCGCGGCCGACCGTCCCGGACTTCGCCGGCGACGCCGTCGGATTCACCGTGGGCACCGCGCTGACCGCGAAGCTGCGCGCCCTCTCGGGCCGCGAGCGGTCCACACTGTTCATGACCACAATGGCCGCGTACAGCGCCTTGATGCACCGGCTCAGCGGCCAGGACGACGTGTGCGTCGGCTACTTCTCGGGCTCCCGGCCGACCGTGGAGACCGAGCCTCTGATCGGGCTCTTCGTGAACACGGTCCCGGTCCGGTCCCGCGTTGTCAGCGGCCAGACCTTCGGCGACCACCTGAAGCGCGTCCGCGAGTCCGTGCTGCTCGGCGACGCCCACCGCGAGCTGCCGTTCGAGCTGCTCGTGGACGAGGTCCAGCCCGAACGCGACGTGTCCCGGCACCCGATCTTCCAGGTGGCCTTCAGCTACTACGCGGCGGCCCCGCAGGAGACCGTCGACACCGAGGCCGGTCTGCGGATCTCCCCGTCCTCCGCATCGTCGGGTACCTGGGCGGCCAAGTTCGACCTGACCCTGTACCTGCGGGAGTCCGAGGACGGGCAGCTCCTCGGCGACCTGGAGTACTCCACCGCCCTCTTCGACCGCGCCACCGTCGAGCGCTTCGCCGAGTACTACGTACGGCTCCTCGAAGGCATCGCCGAGGCACCGGGCACCGCCCTGGAGGCCCTGCCCATGCTCGGTGACACCGAGCGGCGGCGGGTGCTGGAGGACTGGAACGACACCACCGCCCCGGTCTCCGAAGCCACCCTGCCCGCGCTGTTCCAGAAGCGGGCCGCCCTCGCACCGGCCGCCTCAGCCGTCCACTTCGCTGACACGACCCTCGCCTACGGCGAGCTGAACGCGGCCGCCAACCGGCTGGCCCATCACCTGGTGGCGCTCGGCGTCGGCCCCGGTGACTTCGCCGCCATCGCCCTGCCGCGCACCGAGCGGATCATGGTCGCCGTCCTTGCCGTCCTGAAGGCGGGCGCCGCCTATGTGCCGGTCGACCCCGGCTACCCGGCCGACCGGATCGCGCTGATGCTGGACGACGCCGAGCCGGCGATCGTGCTCACCTCGACGCGGGTCCAGGACCGGATCCCGGACGGCGGCCCGGCCCACCTCGTCCTGGACGCCCCCGACACGCTCGCCGCCGTCGCCGCGCGGCCCGCGCACGACCCGACCGACGCGGACCGCACCGCCCCGCTGGACCAGCTGCACCCCGCGTACGCCATCTACACCTCCGGTTCCACGGGACGGCCCAAGGGCGTCGTCGTCGCCCACCGCAGCGTCGCCAACCTGGCGGCCTGGGCGGGCGAGACCTTCGCACCCGAGCAGCTGTCCCGGCTGCTGGCCGCGACCTCGCTCAACTTCGACGTTTCCGTCTTCGAGATGTTCGGCCCGCTCCTCAACGGCGGCTCCGTCGAGATCGTGCCCTCACTGCTCAGCCTCGCCGACCCGCCTGCGGGCCGGCAGTACACCGGCTCGCTGCTCAGCGGCGTGCCCTCGGCCCTGGCTCAGATTCACGGCACCGGCGGCCTGCACGCCGAAGCCGGCACGGTGGTCATGGCCGGTGAGCCGCTGTCCGCGAAGGCCGCCAACGACATCTCCGGCGCCGTCGGCGCCGGGCTCGTCGGCAATCTCTACGGACCCACCGAGTCCACCGTGTACGCCACCGCGTGGTTCACCCGGGAGCCCATCGAAGGACTCCCGCCGATCGGCCGCCCGATGCGCAACACCCGAACCTACGTCCTGGATGCGGCGCACCAGCCGGTGCCGGTGGGCGTGGTGGGCGAGCTGTACCTGGCCGGTGAGGGCCTGGCCCACGGCTATCTGAACCGTCCCGACCTCACCGCCGACCGCTTCGTGCCCGACCCGTACGGTCGGGCCGGCGGCCGCATGTACCGCACCGGCGACCTGGTCCGCTGGACCTCCGAGGGCGAGCTGGTCTGCCTCGGCCGCGCCGACGACCAGGTGAAGGTGCGCGGCCACCGCATCGAACTCGGCGAGATCGAGGCACATCTGACCGCCCACCCCGACGTGGAGCAGGCCGTCGTCGGCGTGCAGGTCCTGGGCTCCGGCGACAAGCGGCTCGTCGCCCACCTGGTGTGCCGCGTGCCGGTGTTCGCCGACGCGCTGCGTGAGCACCTGGAGGGCAGGCTGCCGGGCTACATGGTCCCCGGCGCGTTCGTCCCCGTCGACGCCCTCCCGCTGAACGTCAACGGCAAGGTGGACCGCTCCGCCCTGCCGGAACCCGAGGACGACGGCGGCCCGGACGGCGACCACGTGCCCCCGGTCACCCCGCTGGAGAAGGAACTGGCCCAGATCTGGGCCGACGTCCTGTCGTGCGACCGGGTCGGCCTGAACGACAACTTCTTCGCCCTCGGCGGCCACTCTCTCCTCGTCACCCAGATGAGCATCCGCATCAGGCAGCGCCTGGGCGTGGAGATCAGCCTGCTCGACGTCTACACCACCGAGAACCTGGGCGAACTCGCCCTGACCATCGCCCGCCTGAACGGCATGACGCAGTGACTCACCCGTCACGAAAGGGGAACGCAGTGTCCAATGAAGGAACTCCGGATGTGACGCCCGGCGACGACCTCGCCGCGGTGGCCTTCCGGCTCCGCACGGAGCTCCGCGAGCAGGTGGCGGAGACGGCGCACCGTTACGGAACGGGCGAGCGTGCCGTCCTGCTCACGGCCCTGCTGGCCGCGCGGTTCCGGCACGTCCGTCGGGAGAGCGCCGAGATCCTCCTGTCGCCCGGCGACGAGCGGATCGTCCCGCTGACCGTCAGCGGCGACCTGAGCTTCGCGGAGCTGCTCCGCGCGGCCGACAAGGGCCTCGTCGACGGGCCCGTGGCCGAGCCGGCCGATGACACCGCGTCCGACGGCTCCGTCGAGCGCTTCGTCTTCCGGTATGCCGAAGGCGAGGACGGCCCGGGGCCGGCCGCGCCCCCGGGTGCGGCCGGCCGCGTCCACTGCGTCGTTGAGTCCATGGACCCGGAGGTCACCGGTCGGCTCTCGGCGGGCTCGCTCCCCTCCGGGTGCACCGCCGAGGAGTGGACCGCGCGCTTCCTGACCCTCCTGGAGGACGCCGTCCTGCGTCCGGAGACTGCGGTCGACGAACTGGCCCTTCTGCCGCGCGAGCGGCAGGCGGAGCTGGCCGCCGCAGTCAACGCGGAGTACGAGGAGTACCGCGAACTGCGCACCCTGCACGGAGCCTTCGAGGATACCGTCCGCCACCACCCCGGCGCGGTGGCGATCGAGGCGGGGGGTCGCGCGACGACCTACGCCGAGCTCGACGGCCGGGCCAACCTGCTCGCCCACACGTTGGCCGAGGCCGGTGTCGGTGCCGAGAGCCTGGTCGCCGTCTGCGTCGAGCGCTCTGCAAACCTGGTGGTGGCCCTGCTCGCCGTACTCAAGCTAGGGGCCGCTTTCGTCCCGCTGGAGCCCTCCCTGCCGGCCGAGCGGGTGGCCGTGATCACCGGCGACGCGCGGGTGGCGGCCGTGGTCGTCCAGGAGTCCCGTACCGAACGCCTCGAAGGGCTCGGCGTCCCACTGGTCCCGGTGCCGGCCGACGGCTCGGCGCCGTCCGCGCCGGAGGCGGCCGTCACCCTGGATCACGCGGCGTACGTCTACTACACGTCGGGATCGACCGGCACCCCGAAGGGCGTGGTCATCGACCACCGCTGTGCGGCTGGCCGCCTGGAGTGGCTGGGCCGCCGCTACGGCCTCACGCCGGGCGACCGGGTCATCCACAAGACGCCCCTCATCTTCGACGTGGCGATCTGGGAGATCTTCGGCCCGCTGAGCGCCGGGGCGACGGTCCTGATGGCCGACCCGGGAGCCGAGTCCGACGTGGTGCACCTGAGCCGGCTGCTCTCCACCGAGCGGACCGTCTTCGTGCACTTCGTCCCCTCGATGCTGAACGCCTATCTCAACCTCGCCCCCGAGGTGGAGTGCCCCGACCTGCGCTGGGTGCAGCTGTCCGGCGAGGCGGCCGGGGTCCGACTGCTGGAACGATTCGCCGAGCGCTTCCCGGCCGAGCTCCACAACCTGTACGGGCAGACCGAGACCTCCGAGGTGGCTGGCTGGGAGGGCCGCTCCTACGACGGCCAGGGCGGCCTGCCCATCGGGCGCCAGATCGGCATCTACCGCCTCTTCGTGCTCGACGAGGCCCTGCGGCCCGTACCGCCCGGGGTCCCCGGAGAGCTGTGCGTGTCCGGTGACGGCGGCCTGTCCCGCGGCTACCTCGGCCGCTCGAGCCTCACCGCCGAGCGCTTCATCCCGCACCCCTACCCGGTGGCACCGGGCGAGCGGCTTTACCGTACCGGCGACCTGGTCTCCGTCGACGCCGACGGGCAGATCCAGTACCTGGGGCGGGTCGACAACCAGGTCAAGATCCGCGGCTGCCGCGTCGAGACCGGCGAGGTCGAGGCCGTGCTCGCTAACCACCCCGGCGTCCGCGAGTGCGCCGTCACCGTCTTCAAGGGCGAAGAGGGCGACAACCAGCTCGCCGCCTACGCCGTGGGCGACGCCTGGAACGTCGACGCGCTGGGCGCCTATGCCGAGGAGAGGCTGCCCGGCTTCATGCTGCCCGCCGTCTACATCCGGCTCGACGAACTGCCCCACACACCCTCTGGCAAGCTCGATCGGCTTCGGCTGCCCGCGCCGAGCCTCGACGACCTCCAGGCCCGGGCCGGCGGCGACGCGCCGCAGGGCCCGCTGGAGGAGCAGGTCGCCGAACTGTGGCGGGAGCTCCTCGGCGTGGACCGGATCGGCCGTGCCGACGCCTTCTTCGCCGTCGGCGGCAACTCGCTGAAGTCTCTACAGCTGCTGAACCGGGTCCAGGCGACCTTCGGCGTGCAGGTCTCCGTACGTGACTTCTTCGCCATGCCGACCATCGAGGGCGTGGCCGGAGCCGTCGAGAGGGCTCTGACCGACCTCGTCGCCGGGCTGTCCGACGAGGAGGCGGCTAGGCTGCTCGCCAGGCTCTGAGCCGCCCCGGCGGGCAGACGGAAGAGCAGCGGACGGGACGGCCGGGAGGGCTTTGTCGTGACGGCACAGGGGATCGGGGTGCGCATCGAGGGCGCGACGGAGAACAATCTCCGCGACGTCGACGCGACCCTGTCAGAAGGCATCACCGCGGTGGTCGGGGCATCCGGCTCCGGCAAGTCCTCCCTGGTCTTCGACACCCTGCACAGGGAGGCCAGGCACCGTTTCCTGGCCACCCTCGCGGGCGCCCCGGCCACCGTGCGGGCGGCCCGGGTCAGGGCCGTCCACGGCCTGCGTCCGGCCGTCGCCATCGGCCAGAACGTGCTCAACCGCAACCCGCACTCCACCGTCGCGAGCGCCGCCGGAGTTCACCCCTTCCTGCGCGTGCTCTTCGCCCGGTTCGCCGTGCTGCGCTGTACGCGCTGCGCGGAGGTGACAGAGTCGGTGTCGGCCGAGGGACAGCTGTCCGCGCTGCGGGCGGCCGCCGCGGCCGGCCCCGTCGACGTCATCGCTCCGCTGGTGCGCGGGGCCCTCGGCACCCACGGACGCCTGCTCGCCCGGCTCGGCGAGCGGTTCGGTCACGGCGCCGTCACCGTGGACGGCGGGCCCTGGTCCGGCCAGCCCCTGGACCCGGACCGGCCACACACCGTCGCGGTCCTGGTCGGCGCCCTCACCGTCGGGGGCGACGTGAAGGCGGCCCGCCGACTGCTCGACGAGGTCGCCGCCCTCGGCTGCGCCCAAGTCGAGTTCCGTACGGAGTCGGGCTCGCGGGTGCTGTCCCGGGCCCGGCTGTGCACCGCCTGCGGCGCGCCGCTGCCGTCGGTCCGGCCGCAGGACTTCCGCACCGAGAGCCCCGACACCGCTGGCCACGAACTGGCCGGGCTGAACCTGCCCGCGTTGCTCCGGCACGACGTGAGCCGGGCCCGGGAAGTGCTGGCCGGCGCCGAACTCCCCCCGCACGCCGGCACCCCGCTGCGCAACGTCCTGCGCAGGCTCGACGCGCTCGACTCCCTCGGCCTCGGCTACCTTGCGCTCGACCGCTCCTCGCCCACCCTCTCCCGCGGCGAGGCGCAACGCCTGCGCATCGCCGTCCTCCTCGCCAACGACGTCGAGGACTTACTGCACATCCTCGACGAACCCACCATCGGCCTCGGCGCCGACCAGGTCCGGCGGCTGATGGTCGAACTTGGGAAGCTCGCGGGCCCTGTGGTGCTCGTGGAGCACGACCGCACCGCGGTGGCGAGCGCCGACCGGGTCGTCGAGATCGGACCCGCGGCCGGATCCGGCGGCGGACGGGCCGTGTTCCAAGGTACCCCCGCCGAACTTTGGGAGGCCGACACCGTCTCCGGACGCTGGTTCTCCGGCCGCGAACGCCTCACGGCCCCCGCGGGCTCGGGGACCGGCGACCGATGGCTCACGGTCAGGAACGCCCGTCACCACAACCTCGCCAGCTTTGACTGCGCCTTCCCGGTCGGCGCGCTCACCGTCGTCACCGGTCCCTCAGGAGCAGGCAAGAGCACCCTCGTCCGCGACGTTCTCGTCGCCTCCCTGGAGGCAGGCGAAGCCCGCGGCTGCACCGCCCTCGAAGGGGAGGCGCTCGTGCCGCTGACGGTCGACCAGTCGCCCATCGGGGTCAACCCCCGCTCCAATCCCGCGACGTACACCGGCCTCGCCGACCGCGTCCGCGCGGTGCTCGCCGCCGCCACTGGGCTGCCCGCCGGCACCTTCTCCTTCAACCGCTCCGAAGGCGCCTGCCCCACCTGCGCGGGCATGGGAGCCGTCGAGGTCAAACTGCGCTTCCTGCCCTCCGAGTGGGTGGCCTGCGAGGCCTGCGGCGGGCGCCGGTTCAGCGCAGAAGCCCTGGCCGTACGCGCCGAACTCCCCGACGGGAACAGCTACTCCGTCGACGAGATCCACGACCTCAGCGTCCGCGAGGCCCTGCCGCTCTTCCAACACGATGCCCGCGCCCGCCGGATCATCCAGGCCCTGCTCGATGTCGGCCTCGGCTACCTGCGGCTCGGCCAGCCCTCGCCGACCCTCTCCGGCGGCGAGGCCCAGCGCGTCAAGCTCGCCAAGCAGATTGCTGCCACCCGGCCCGCCCAGCTGGTCTACCTCGACGAACCCAGCACCGGCCTCCACCCGGCCGACGTGCCTCTGCTCGCCGCCCTGCTGCGCCGCCTCACCGACCGCGGCTGCACGGTCGTCGTCGTCGAACACAACCAGGACATCGCGGCCATGGCGGACTGGACCCTGCGGATAGGCCCCGGCAGCGGCCCCGACGGCGGCCGGCTGCTGCACGCCGGGCCGCCCGAGCCGCGCTCCGCCGAACCGGTCCGTCCGGCCACCGCGCTCCGCGCCCCGCGCCCCGCGCGTACCGCCGTGGAGATCCGCGGCGCCGCCGCCAACAACCTCCGTGACGTGTCGGTGGACATCCCCAAGGGCGCCATGACCGCCGTCGTCGGAGTCTCCGGCTCCGGCAAGTCCTCCCTCGTTCGCGACGTCCTCGAAGCGGAGGCCACCCGCCGGCTGCTCGAATCGCTCTCCCTGTACGAACGCCAGTCCGTGCGTGAAGGACCGGAGTCCGGGGCCGCCTCCCTCACCGGACTCGGCCCCACCCTCGTCATCGGCGCCGACGGCCGGGCGCCCGGCCTGCGTAGCACCGTCGGCTCGCTCACCGAGCTCAGCCCGCACCTCGGCGTCCTTCTCGCCTACGCCGGCGTCCGCCGTTGCCCCGACTGCCAGGCCGAGCAACGGCGTTCCGGCCACCGGCCGGGCAGCCCCTGGAGCTGCGCCGGCTGCGGACGGTTCGGCCCGCCAGCCGAACCGGCGGACTTCTCGCCGCTGCGCTACGAGTCGGCCTGTCTGCGCTGCCACGGCATGGGAACCGTGGCCGTCCCCCTCGTGGAACGGCTGATCCACCGGCCCGAACGGCCGCTGTGCGACGGCGCAATGTACTCGCCGGGCTTCTATCCGCGCTCCTACCTGTCGAAGCCCGCCAACGGTGGCTACTGGCAGCTGCTCGCCCTCGGTGAGCGCCACGGCTTCGACCCCGAGCGAACCCCCTGGCGGGAGATGAGCTCAGCAGCCCAGGAAGCGTTCCTCTTCGGCGAGGAGGAGGTCACCCTGTCGCCCGAGGCCCGGGTCACCCCGTCCGCGACGGTCGTCTGGCGCGGCGTCTTCCGCATCATGGACGGCTGGGACGTCGGCGGCCTCTACACCGAACGCGTGCCCTGCTCCTCGTGCGCTGGCGGGCGGCTGCGCCCCGAGTTCCTCGACCAGCGGGTCGCCGGCCTCAACCGCCATGACCTGCACCGCGAGACGGTCGACGCGGTGCGCGAAGCACTCGCCGGGCTCCGGCTCCCCGACGGGGCGCCGGGCTGGGCCGTCCGGTCGCACGCCGTCGCCCTGCGCCGTCTCGGCTTCCTCGGCCGTGTCGGCATCGGCCACCTGCACCTGGACCGGATGTCCAACACCCTGTCCGCCGGAGAGCTCCAGCGGGTCCGGCTTACCGCTCTGCTCGGCGCCGAGCTCACCGGCATGACCGTCCTCCTCGACGAACCGGCACGCGGCCTGCACCCGAGAGAGGTCGACGTCCTCGGCACGGTCCTCGAGGAGCTTCGCGACCACGGGAACACCGTCGTCCTCGTCGACCACGACACGCGCTTGGTCGCGCGCGCCGACCACTGGATCGTGATGGGCCCCGGAGCCGGCTGGCGCGGCGGCACCGTCGTCGCGGCCGGCAGCGCGGAGCAGGTGCGCGCCGACCCTGTGGCGCGGGCCCTCCTCGACCGCCCCCTGCCCGCCCGGGCCGCCGGACGGCGGGCCGAGCCCACTGGCTGGATGACCGTCCACAAGGCGGTCGAGAACAACCTCGACGGTCAGGACGTACGGATCCCGCTCGGCGTGCTCACCGGCATCTGCGGCGTGTCCGGCTCCGGCAAGTCAACCCTGGCCATCGACATCCTGGCGCGCGCCCTCGCTCCGAAGAAGCTCACCACCTCGGCCGCCGCCACCCCCGTCGCCCCCGGCGACCACGAACGCATCGACGGCGCGCCCAAACAAGTCAAGCACACCGATCAGAGTAGCGTCGGCATCACCTCGCCCGGCGCGTTCCTGAAGGTGCTTGGTCCGCTCCGGGAGGCGTACGCCGACTCTGCCCCCGCCCGCGAGCTCGGGCTAGGCCCCGCCGACCTCCAGCCCCGCTGCGACGGTTGCAAGGGCAAGGGCACGGTTGCCGAGGATATGGGCTTCATGCCCACCGTCCATCGGCCCTGCGATGCCTGCGGCGCCACCGGCTACCGCGCGGAGGCACGGGAACTCACCGTGCGCGGACACAGCCTCCCCGCGCTGGAACGGCTCGACATCGAGGAGGTCCTCGCCCTGTGGGAGGACAACGAGGCGGTCGCCGCCCCACTGCGCGGCGCCATCCGACTCGGTCTCGGCTACCTGTCGCTCGGGCAGGGGGCTGGCACGCTCTCAGGCGGCGAGCGCCAGCGCCTCAAGCTCGTGCGCGAGATCGTCGGGCAGGGCGGCCGCCCTGCCCTCCACATCCTCGACGAGCCCACCACCGGGCTGCACGACGCGGACGTTGAACGCCTGGTCCAAGCCCTCGACGGCCTGGTCGCCCAAGGCCACAGCGTCCTCGTCGTCGACCACGACCCCCGGCTCCTCGCCTGCTGCGACCGGCTGATCGAACTCGGCCCCGGCGGCGGGCCCGACGGCGGTCGGATCGTCGCCGAAGGCACCCCCGAGGAGCTGGCCGCCGGAGACACCGCGACCGCCCCGTACCTGCGTGAGGTTCTGTCATGACCGGATCCGCCTGGCTGCTCCTGAGCGACGCCTCGCCCGCGCTGCGCTGCCGCGTGCTCGCCGAACTGCTCGACGTACCGGAAGACGACCCGGAACTCGCCGATCTACTTATCCGGCGCGTCGACGACCCGGAGGCGCTCGCCCTCCTGCACGCCGAACCCGACGGGCTCCAGGAACTGGGCCATCTGCTGTGTCGGCTCGGCCGGCTCGGCTTCGACCGCCACCACCCGCGAGTGGCCGAGCTGGTTGAACGGCTCTTCGCCTACCAGCGGGACGACGGCTCCTTCCCGCTCGCGGAGTTCCGCACCGACGACCGCTACACCATGATCCCGCTCCAGGTCTCGCTGCCGTTGAGAGGCGCCGGTTCCGTCGGCGCGGCCATCGACCCGCGTGCCGAACGGGCCTACGACTGGCTGGTCGCCCAGCGCGTCGAGGACGGCTCGTGGCCGACCGGCCTCGTCGCGGGACAGCCCGGCAGCGTCCCCGGCTACCGCAGGCTGCCCGGCTCACCCGGCTGCCGTGCCAACACGGAGGCGGCCCTGTCCGCCCTAGTGCTCCACCCGGACCGGGCCCGCTCCGAGCCGGCCCGTAGGGCCGCCGACCTGCTGCTGCGACGCGAGACCCGGGACGAATGGGCGCTGGGCACCGAGATCGCCCGGCTGCACGGCCGGGAACGCGCCGCGGGCTTCATCTCGCTGCACTCCCGCTTCGATCTCGCCTTCGTCCTGGACCTGGTGTCCCGCACGGGCGTCTCCACCCAGGACGCACGGGTGGCGGACCTGGTCGGCTTTCTGGACGGGCTGCGCGGCCCGGCCGGGCTGTGGGAGCATCCCGCCCATCCGGATCTGAGCCGCTGGCTCACCCTCGACCTGCTGGCCGGCCTGCGCCGGCTGGAGGCCGGCGACTGGGCCGGTGAGGGCCCGCGGCTGCGCTTCCGGCCGGACGATGGGCCCGTGAAACACCACTGACGCCCCAACGCCACCGGACCCGCCCCACCGCCGTGTTCGACTGAAAACCTTGCCCAGTCGAATTCCATCGGCGATCGGATAGATTCATTCTCGTCTTCAAGAAGTCTTCCGTTTCCGTGGGGTGTGGACAGGTGAGTCAGCTCGGTGCCGGACAAGCGCAGCTTCTCGAAATACTTCGCCGTCGGAAAGCGGAAAAGGCTGCGGTCAACATTCCGAAGGTGGAGGAGGGTGTCAGAGTTCCGCTGCTTCCTGCACAGGCTCGTATCTGGTATTTCACTAGGCGATTCCCGGAGAGCGCGGAATACAACCTCTTCGACGCGGTCACCCTCCCCAAGGCACCGGACCGGGAGCTGCTGACCTCGGCCGCCCGCACCCTGACCGAGCGTCACGGCGCCCTGCGGCTGCGCATCCTCGAAGTCGACGGCGAGCCGATGCAGGAGGACTCCGGCCCGGTCGAGCCGCCGGTCGACTGGCACGACCTGCGCTATCTCGACCAGGAGGCCGCCGAGGCCCGCGCCGCCGCCATCGTCGAGGAGGCCGCGTCCAGCCCGCTGCCCACCGACCGGGCGCCGCTCTTCCGCCTCCTCGCCCTGCTGCTCCCCGACGAGCGGACCGTGCTGGCCCTCGGTTTCCACCACGTGATCATCGACCACTGGTCGGTCAGCCAGGTCATGGACGAGCTACACCGCCTGCTGGACGGGGCCGAGCTGCCGCCCGCCCACGAAGTGGGATACCTGGACTATGCCGCCGCCCACGCGCGGACCCTGGACGAGGCCCGGGTGGACCGCGAGCTGACCTACTGGAAGAGCCAGCTCGGCGGCGAACTGCCAGTGCTCGACCTGCCCAAGGACCGGCCCCGGCCCACCACCGAGACCCGCAACGGCGAGATGGTCGGCTTCCACGTTGAGGCCGAGCTCGCCGAGCGCGTGCGCCAGTTCGCCGCCGAGGAGCACACCTCGACGTTCGTCGTCCTGCTCTCGGCCTACCAGACGCTGCTCTCCCGGCTCACCGGACAGACCGACATCGTCGTCGGATCGCCCCTCGCGGGCCGCGACGACGAGACCGCCGAAAAGATCGTGGGCTGCTTCGTCAAGCCGGTCGCGCTGCGCGGCGATCTTTCCGGGGCGCCGAGTTTCCGCACCCTGACCCAGCAGACCCAGCAGACCCTGCTGGAGGCGCAGGACCACCAGATGGTCCCCTTCGAGCGCATCGTCGCCGAGCTGGGCATGGCCCGCACCCCCGGCGTCAACCCGGTCTTCCAGACCATCTTCGGCTTCGTGGCCGGTATCGGCGTCGACACCGACAGCGAGGGCGGCTCGCTCATCGCGCTCGACACCAAGTCCGCGCGCACCGACCTGACGGTCTCCTTCTCCGACGAGGGCGACCGCCTGTACGGCCTCATGGAGTACTCCTCGGACCTGTTCAACCGCTCCACCGTCGAACGCTTCGCACAGCTGTACCTGGACCTCCTGGACACCCTGATCGGCGGCCCCGAGACGCCCGTCAGCGAGGTGGCGCTGCTCCACGAGGCTGGTCGGCAGCAGGTGTTGCACGAGCTCAACGCGTACCAGAAGCCCGACATCCGCTACCGGACGCTGGCCGAGCCCTTCGAGGAGCAGGTCCTGCGCACCCCCGACGCCGTGGCCCTCGTGGGGGAGGAGGGCGAGCTGACCTACGCGGAGATGAACGCGCGGGCCAACCGGCTCGCCCACCACCTGCGCGACCAGGGTGTTGAGCCTGGCGGCAAGGTCGCCGTCTGCATGGACCGCTCCTTCGCCATGGTCATCGCGCTGTACGCGGTCGCCAAGGCCGGCGCCGCCTACGTACCGATGGACCCGGACCTGCCGGACGGCCGCATGGAGTTCATGCTCGCCGACACCGAGCCTCAGCTGGTGCTCGCCGACGACCGGGGCTCCGCCCAGCTTCCCGCGGGCCCCTGGACCGTCCTGCGACTCACCGCCGACCAGCAGCCCTGGGAGCAGTGCCCCGCGGACAACCTCCCGATCTCCACCCCACCGAACGCCCTCGCCTTCCTGCTCTACACCTCCGGCTCGACCGGCCGCCCGAAGGCCGTCGCCTACCCGGTGGACGGCGCTCTCGCCAACATCTTCTGGCTGCAGCGCCACTACCCCTTCGGCCCGGGCGACGCGAACATCCTCAAGACGTCGTACGGCTTCGACGTCTCCACCTGGGAGCTGTACTGGCCGCTGTACTACGGCGCCCGCCTCGTCGTCGCCCGCCCCGGAGGCCACCGCGACCCCGAGTACCTGCACCGGCTGACCGAGCAATACCAGGTCACCACCCTCTTCTTCGTCCCGACGATGATGGAGATGTTCCTGGCCGCCGCCCCGGCCGGCAGTTGCCGCTCCCTGCGCCGGGTGGTCATCGGCGGCGAGGAGGTCAAGCCCCGCCTGCGCGACGCCTTCCACGCCCACTTCGACGCCGAGCTCGTCAACTGCTGCGGTCCCACCGAGGCCGGCACTGTCGTCGAGGGCGTCATCCCCCGCGAGCCGGGAGTCCCGGTCCTGCCGCTCGGCCGGCCCTGCGGGAACTTCCGGATCTACATCCTCGGCCCCGACCTCGAAGTGCTCCCAGTCGGCGTCCCCGGCGAGATGTACATCGGCGGCGAGACCGGCCTCGCGCACGGCTACCACAACCGGCCCAGCATGACCGCCGAGCGCTTTCTCCCGGACCCCTTCGGCCCGTTCGGCGAACGGATGTACCGCACTGGTGACCTGTGCCGTTACCGTGAGGACGGGGTGATCGAGCACTTGGGCCGCATCGACCGCCAGGTGAAGGTCAGGGGCCTGCGCATCGAGCTGTCCGAGATCGAGTCGGTGCTCCGCGACCACCACGACGTCCAGGCCTGCGTCGCCCTGGCGCCCGCGAGCTTCGACGGCCGCATCGCCGCCTTCGTGGTGCCCGAGGAGGGCCGCGAGCCCGCCGCACAGGAGCTGGAGCGGCACGCCCGGCACCAGCTGCCGACCCACATGGTCCCCGCGGCCGTTGTCACCGTCGGACACATCCCGTACAACGTCAACGGCAAGATCGACGAGAAGGTGCTGCTCGACCAGCTCGGGAACGAGGCCGCCGGCGTCTCGGCGGAACTCGTCGAGCCCGAGGGCGAGACGGAGACACGGCTCGCCGCGGTCTTCCGGGAGGTGCTCGGCATCGAGCGGCTCAGCGTCACCGACGGCTTCTTCACGCTCGGTGGCCACTCCCTCCTTGTCTTCAAGCTCATCGCGGCCTGCACCCGGGAACTGGGCGTCAAGCCCACCGTCGGCGACGTGTTCGCCGCCCCGTCCGTCCGCGAGCTGGCCGCCCGTCTCGGCGTGGCCGCCGAGGAACGCGACGACGTCCTCGTCCCGCTCGTCCGCCCCGAGGGCAGGCCCATGGTGCTGTTCGTGCACGGCGCCGGCGGCTCTGTCCTGCCCTTCCACGCGGTCGGACGGCAGCTCGGCGACCGGTACGACGTGTACGGCCTCCAGGCCGTGGACGCCGAGGGGTCCGAGTCCATCGCCGACATGGCGGCCCGCTACGTCGCCGCCGTCGACGCCGTCCGCGGCACCCGCCCGCTGTTCCTGGCCGGCTGGTCCGTCGGCGGCTGCGTGGCACTGGAGATGGCCCGGGAGTGGCAGGCCTGCGACGTGGAACTCGTCGGAGTCACCCTGCTCGACTCGTGGCTGCCGCCCGCGGCCATCCCCGACCCGGTGGCCGTCGAGCAGGCCCGCGCGGCGTTCGCCGCCATGGACCTGCTGGGCGGCGAGGGCGAGGCCACCGCCGGCCTGGCGGGACTCTCCGAGGAGGCCGCGCGCATCCCGGTCCTCATGGAACGGCACCGTGCCGCATTCCTCGCCTACGCACCAGAGCCCTATCCGGGCGAGGTGTGCCTGCTGCGGGCGGCCGAGCCTTACCCCGACCCCCGCATCGCATTTCCCGCAATCCTCCGGGAGATCGACCACGGATGGCGGGAGCGTATCTCGGGTCTCTCCTCTCGGGAGATTCCCGGGAACCATTTCAGCCTCATCTCCGAGGAGAATTCGGTGTACCTCGCCGGAGCCATCCACGAAATCGTCGACGAGATGCTCTCGTTCAGCGAAATCTAGGAATCTGGAGTAGTCGTGACTGATATCGCATTCACCGCCGACGCGCGCAGCGCTCTCGACGAGCTCGTCGACCGGGAGATCCTCGAAGCCGGACTCGGCCGCGCGGACAACCGCTTCTTCGGCTTCGCCCGGGGCTTCGAGACGGGCGACTTCACCGGTCCGCTCGCCGTCGCCCACCAGTGGCGCGCGATGACCAAGGCATTCATGTTCACCACCCTGTCCGGCCTGGGGGCGACGGCCCGCACCCTCAACGCCCAGCAGTCGCCGTCCCACGACGTCCTGGCGGCCTTCCAGACGATCTTCCGGGTCATCGGCGACGACCTGGACAACCTCGCGCCGGTGTTCAGCGCGGTCTCCCCGAAGGGGCCCGCCGGAGCGCACTACGTGTGGTGGGAGAACTCCATCATCGCGCCGCTGGCCGAACACGTCGACGAGGCCGGCCGCGCCTTCGCCGAGCAGCTTCCCGAGGGCGTCGTGCGCCTCATCGAGAACATGGAGCGCTACGCGGACCACCCGCTCGGCGCCGCCGTGCAGCTGCGGGTCGTCGAGACCATCGCCCTCGACATCGCCGTCGGCTTCCGCCGCGTCTACGGCAAGTTGGAGGTCGACGGCGAGCGCCTCTTCCCGAACACTGAGGACCTCGCCTGGATCGACTCGCACATCAAGGCCGAGACGATGCACGCCGCCCAGGTCAGCGACGACGAGACCGGCATGACCTTCCTCGTCACCACCGAGGACGAAGCCCGCGCCTTCGCCGAGATGACCACCGAGTACTCCGCCAGCTGGGCCGGCGCGCTTGACGCCTTCGCCGACTCACTCGGTCTGCCGCCCACCGGATCCGCAGCCCAGGCGGCCTGACCATGCGCTCTCACCGCATAGCCGCGCTCCAGCTCGACGAGGAGCGCCTCGCCGCCGACCTCGCGGTCTCCGAGGACTTCGCGTACAACGACTCGTACGCTGACTTCGTCAGTACCGGCCTGCTCCGCAGCACCATGCTGTGGAACCAGACCGGCGACCTGGCCGAGTCCTCACTCGGCGACTACGAGGGCTCGGCGCGGTCCACGCCCCACGGCGAGGCGCTGTCCTACGTCCGCGAGCTGATCGGCCGCTGCTTCCGCACCGAGTATCTCAAGTACGCCCGCTTCATGCGGCTCGCACCCGGCAGTGTCTACGTGCCGCACCGCGACTTCCTGGAGCTCAAGGCCGACATGGTGCGGGTCCACCTCCCGCTGCAGACCGACGACCGGGTCTTCGCCTCCGAGGACAACACCGTCTTCCGGATGCGCCGCGGCGAACTGTGGTACCTCGACGCCACACGGACGCACTCCGTCGGCTCCTTCTCGGACCGCGACCGCGTCCACATCGTCTGTGACTTCACCGCCGACAGCCTCCAGCAGGTTCTCGCCGACGACGTCCTGCTGCGGCCTGACGTCCCGGCGAGCAACATCGCCGAACGCCCGCGGCTCGACGAGCAGGGCCGGCAGGCCCTGCTCGGCCTGGCCAACGTCCTCGACGAGCACAACTACCAGGAGATCCAGACCCTCCTGATCAAGCAGCACTTCGTCTCCGACATCTCCGGCGACGACGTCTTCACGCTGCTGAAGGAGATCGCGGCCGGCAGCGGCCGAGCCGATCTGCTGCACCGTGCCACCGCGCACGAGGAGTACTGCATGGTCCGCCGCTAGGACCGTGACGCGCACCACGCTGCCCTACGAAAGGAGACCGCACACGATGCGGTGGAACGGAATATATCTCAACGCCTGCGGAACCGTCCTGGGCCGCCGCGAGGAGATCTCGGCCGCCGTGGCCGAGGGACGCTACGACCAGGCCGAGGCCGAGGCCGACGGCTATCTGTCCATCAGCGTGGTCGACGGCGGACCCGCCGTCGACCTCGCGGTGAAGGCCGCCGACGTCACCATGGCCCGCAGCACCGTCGCGCCCGAGGACATCGACCTGGTCGTCCACTCCAGCTGCAACAACCAGGGCCTCGACCACTTCGCCCCGGCCTCCTACGTCCAGGGGCGCACCATCGGCGGCCGCGCCGCCGCCGTGGAGGTCAAGCAGTACTCCAACGGCGGCCTGGCCGCCCTGGAGATCGCGGCGGCCTATCTGACCACCCGGTCCAAGACCTCCGCCGCCCTGCTCACCACAAGCGACATTTTCACCCTCCCTGGCTTCGACCGCTACCGCTCTGACAAGGGAGTGGTTTTCGGCGACGGCGGCACCGGGCTAGTGCTCTCCCGCCAGGGCGGCGTGGCCCGACTGCTGTCCACGGCCGTCATCAGCGACGGCACCTACGGCGCCGTGTACCTCGGCAACAAGCCCTTCGAGGAGGCCGCGAACGACAGCGACGGACCGGTCGACCTGCGGTCCCGCCGCGACGAGTACCTCCTGGAGAACGGCGAACTCCTCCTGAAGATCGTCCAGTCGCTCACCGAGCGTCAGCAGGAGAGCGTGTCGGTCGCCCTCGCGGACGCCGGGCTCACCCCCCGGGACATCGACTGCTGGGTGCTCACCAACGTGGGCCGCACTCTCGACGACGTCGACTTCCGGGCCATGTTCGGCATCGAAGACGACCGCACCACCTACGAGTGGGGTCGTCGGGTCGGGCACATCGGCGCCGCCGACCAGATCGCCGGACTTACGCACCTCCTGGAGACCGGGCAGGTCAGCCCCGGCGACCGGGTGGCGCTGTGCGGCATCGGCATGGGATTCACCTACGCCTGCGCAGTCGTCGAGATCCTGGAGCAGCCCGAGTGGACGGCCGACGCGTCGTGACCGGATCGCTGCCCACCGCGGTGGCTCTGCCGGGGACCGAGCTGATCGACCGGATCCACGCCCTGCACGCCTCGCCCGAGGCGACCGACCCGGCACTCGCGGAGGATCTCGGCGCCGTCGACGACGCCCTGCTCCTCCACGAGGCTGGCCTGCTCCTCGACGGGATCATGGCGGCCCGGCTGTCCGGGTCGCCCGCCGCCCGCACCACCACTTTGCGGGTGGCCGTCGTCGCCACCTTCACCGCCGACGACGTCGTGCCGATGCTGAGGGCGGCGCTGCTGGCCGCCGGCGTCGACGTGGAGCTCCACCTCTGCCCGTACGACCAGCTCGGCGTCCAGCTGACCGATCCCGGCTCCGCCCTCACAGAGTTCGCCCCCCAGGTGACGCTGTGCCTGCAGGACGCCGGGGCGTTGCTCCCGCGCGACTGGGACCCGTCCGACCTGGAGGGCGTCCACACTGCCGTACGGGGCCGTGTCGAGGCGCACACGGCGGCCGCGGCCGCCTTCGCCGCCCGCACCGGCTCGGCCGTCCTGTTACACACCGTGCCGCTGCCCCGGCCGGACCGCAGGAGCGTCATCAGCTTCCGCGGCGGTGCGGCCCTCGGCCGGATCTGGCGCGAGGCCAACATCGCGCTCCTCGACGCGGGCGAGACCCGAGACGGGGTCTACACCGTCGATCTGGAGGCGCTGCTCACCGACGCCCCCGGGCCGGTGCGCGACGAACGGCAGTACCGCTTCGGCCGGAAGGCGTGGACGCCCGCCGCCGAACTGGCTTACGTCCGCGAGGCCGTGACCTTCTGCCGGGCCGTGGCCGGCCTCGGTCGTAAGGTCCTGGTCCTCGACCTCGACAACACCCTGTGGGGCGGGGTCGTGGGCGACGACGGCCCGGCCGGCATCGAGCTGGGCACGCTCTACCCCGGCGACTGCTACACCGACCTGCAGCGCCGGGCCCTGGCTCTGCGCCGGCAGGGCGTGCTCCTCGCGGTGTGCAGCAAGAACGAGAAGACCCTGGTCGACGAGGTCCTGGCAGGCCACCCGGACATGGTGCTCCGCCCGGACGACTTTGTCGCCGTGGTCGCTGACTGGCAGCGCAAAGACCTGCACGTCGCCGCCTTGGCCCAGGAGTTGAACCTGGGGCTTGACGCCTTCGTCTTCGCTGACGACAGCCCGTTCGAGTGCGGCATGGTGGCGGACTCCCTGCCGCAGGTCGATGTCGTGCGGCTGGAGGGCGACCCCGCGTGCCACTCGGAGAAGGTCCTCGACGGCGCCCGCTTCGCGCAGCTCGGTGCCACCGCCACCGATGCCGAGCGCACCGCGCTGTACCGCGGCCGCCGCGAACGGCACCGACTCAGCACCACCCACGCCACCGCCGAGGACTATCTGCGGGCGCTCGGCATCCGGGTGACGGTCGGCGCCGCCGACGAGTTCACCCTGCCTCGGCTCGTCCAGCTCGAGCAGCGCACGAACCAGTTCAACATGACCGGCCGCGCGCACGGCGAGGCCCTCACCCGGCGGCTTGCTCAGTCACCCGACCACCTCGTCCTCGCGGTCGAGGCAGCCGACGGCTACGGTGCCGAGGGCGTGGTCGGCGGCGTCTGGCTGGACTGCGGACCGGATCGCTGGACCGTGCGGAATCTGGTGCTCAGCTGCCGGGTGTTGTCGCGCGGCGTCGAGAGGGCCGTGCTCCAGTACGTCGTCGACGCTGCCCGCGAGGCTGCGGCGGGTGTCCTGGAAGCGCGCTTCCGCCCGACCGCGCGCAACGCGCCCGCCGCCACGCTCTACCCCTCCGCAGGCTTCACCCGCTTGAACGAAGCCGCCGACGTCGTATCCGATGTCGCCGACGAAACGGTCCGCTACGAGGTCCGGCTCGACCGACTCCCCACCCTGACCCCCGACTGGATCACCCTGGTCGCCAAGGAGGCACTGGAATGTCTGACGTGATGAGCACCCTGCGACCCCTCGTGGCACGTGTGTCCCAGCACCCTGTGGACGACATCGCTGCGGACACGCGGTTCATCGGCCTCGGCCGCTGGGGAAGCCTCGCCGCCATGCGGCTCCTCGCCGCAGTCGAACAGACCTACGGAGTGCAGCTCGACCTGCGCTCGTACATGAAGCTTGAAACCGTCGGCGGATTGGCCGATGAGATCACGCAGTACCTCAGCGCGACCTCCGGCACCCATGCGCGCTGAGGCCGCCATAGGGGCGGAAGGAGCGCGGCTGTGATTCTCGGCGTTGACCACGTCGGCCTCGCGACCGCAGACCCGGCCGGGGCCGGTGCCCAGCTAACCGCGCTCGGCCTGATCCTGACGGACCACGGCGAGGCCGACGCCTACGGAGTGGCCTGTGAGTTCTGGCAGCTGCCTGGCGACCGGGCGGGCACCGCCGTCGAGCTCGTCTCCCCGACCCGCGCCGGCTCGGCCGTCGACGGTCGGCTGGCCGGTACGGGTCCGGGTCTTTACCACCTCGCCTTCGTCGTGGACGACCTCGCCGAGGAGACTGCCAGACTGCGCCGCGCCGGATTCCTCGCCCTCGACGCCGAGCCGTGCCGGGGCGCCCGGCCGGGCATGAGCGTCACCTTCCTCTACCAGCCCGAGCCGGCCGAGCTTCTGGTCGAACTGGTCCACTACGCGCCCGCCCGACCGCAGCACGCAGCACACGTCCATCGCTAATGTCCGCCACCACCCCGTGGCGCTCACACCCTGGGATTCACATGTCCTTCGACACGACCGCTCCCGCCGCGAAGACCCGCGTCCAGCGCCGTCGGCACTACCTGATGTGTAAGCCGACCCACTTCGAGGTCGTCTACGCCATCAACCCGTGGATGGACCCGGCCAAGCCGGTCGACACCGAGCTCGCCGTCCTCCAGTGGGAGCGGCTGCGTGAGCTCTACCTGGAGCTCGGCCACACCGTCGACCTGATCGACCCTGTGCCCGGCCTGCCCGACATGGTGTACGCGGCCAACGGTGCCACCGTCGTCGACGGACGTGTGCTCGGTGCGAGCTTCCGCAACGAGGAGCGCCGCCCTGAGGGCCCCGCTTACCTGGAGTGGTTCCGGGCCAACGGCTTCACCGAGAGCCACGACCCGGAGTACGTCAACGAAGGTGAGGGGGACTTCCTCGTCACCGGCCGGTTCGTCCTGGCCGGCTACGGCTTCCGCAGCGACGCGCGCAGCCACCGTGAGGCGCAGTCCGTCTTCGGCCGCCCCGTCATCAGCCTCGAACTGATCGACCCGCGTTACTACCACCTCGACACGGCACTCGCCGTCCTCGACGGCGAAGAGATCATGTACAACCCCGAGGCGTTCTCGCGGAGCAGCCTCGAGGTGCTGCGGACGCTGTTCCCGGACGCGCTCGAGGTGTCCGCCGAGGACGCGGCCGTCTTCGGCCTGAACGCGGTTTCCGACGGCCTGAACGTCGTCCTCCCGGAGGCCGCGAGCGGCCTCGCCGAGCAGCTGCGCGCCCGCGGCTTCCACCCCATCGGCATGGACTTGTCCGAACTGCTCAAGGGTGGCGGCAGCGTGAAGTGCTGCACCCTCGAGATCCGCCACTGAGCCTTGTGACCGACCCAGGAAGGGATTCCCCCGTGGACGTGATGACGGCGGTACTGACCCGACGCAGCGAGCAGACGCTGTACAACCCGGCACCCAGCGACGAGGAGTTCACCTACCTGCTGCGCGGCGCGAGCACCGCGCCCGACCACGGACGGCTGCGCCCCTGGCGCTGGGTGCTGCTCCGAGGCAACGACCGTGACGTCCTGGGAGACAGCCTGGCTGAGGAGGCGGACGCCCGTGGGGTGGAGGCGGAGCGGATCCGGGCCAAGGTGCGCCGGGCGCCGCTGGTCGCCGGCCTCGTCTTCTCCCCGCGCGAGGGCAGGATTCCGGAGTGGGAGCAGCTGGCCGCCGCCACCTGCATGTCGTACTCGCTGATGCTGCTGCTGCACGCACGCGGTTACGGCAGCATCTGGCGGACCGGCGCCCTGGCGCGCAGCGCCGCCGTCAGTGAACTCCTCGGCCTGGCGCCGGGGGAGCGGCTGCTCGGTTCCCTGGATATCGGCACGCCGGACCCGGCGGCGATCCGCAACAGACTGCCGCTGGAGGACGTGTCCGGGCGGATCACGGCCTTCGCGGACATCCGAGGCAGGTCCGCCGACCTGGTCCCGGCCGCCCACGGGACAGCCTGAGGCAAGCGAAGCGAAGGCGACATGTCCTACTCCGTGCTGGCCACCATGATTCCCCGCCCCATTGGGGAGGGCCTCCCGCCCACAGGGCTCGACCTCCCGGAGGCGGGCCGCCCACCGCACCTGTGGTTGGCGCGCGCCGACGAGTATCACGTCGGCCCGGCAGTCCTGGCCCTGCTCTCCCCGGAGGAGGCCCGGCGGCGGGCGCAGTTCGTGCGCGAGACTGACCGGCACCGCTTCACCGTCGCCCACGTGGTGCTGCGCCAGCTCGTCGGCGCCTATCTCGGGCAGGATCCCGCCGAAGTGGCAATCGTCCGCCGACCGTGTCCGCGCTGCGGCCAGCCTGACGGGCGGCCGACACTGCACGGTTCCAATCTGCACTTCTCTTTGTCGCACAGTGACGACCTGTCCCTGTACGCCTTCGCGCGCAGTCCGGTCGGCGTGGACATCGAAGCGATGCCCGCGCGTGAGACAAGTGACGAACTTCACAGCTCTCTCCATCCCTTGGAGCAGGTCGAGCTGGCCGTTCTGCCGGAGGCAGAACGGACCGACGCCTTCCTGCGTTGCTGGACCCGCAAGGAGGCATGTCTCAAGGGCATGGGAACTGGCCTGGCTCACGGCATCAAGCTTCCCTACGTGGGGAGTTGGAGTCTTCCGCGTCCCGTCGAGGGGTGGCTGGTGTCGGATGTGGGGGTCGAGGGCGGGTATCGCGCCGCCGTCGCCGAGTCGCTGCTATGACGTCTTGATGGCAGCGGACATCCAGCAAAGCGGAAAGTATGCTTCTGTGTTGAGGTGATAGCGTTACTGACCAGTAATCCGACATCTCGAAGCAACAGTTCTGGAGGCCGGAAGCGGCACCCTGTTGCGAGCTGACAGGCGGCGTACGGAAAATCTTGGAGAGGAATGGCTGGTGCTGCAGATACTCGGCCTTGAACCTGATGTCGAGGCAGTTTACCGGTTGTTGCTGGAGCGGCCCGACTTGGGAGTAGGGCAGATGGCTGCCCTACTGGGCTTTCAGGAAGAGAGTGTCCGCAACGGGCTCGACGAACTCGCCGACCTGCGCCTCCTCCGTCAAGGTGAGAGCGATGAGCAGTTCCTCACGGTGAGTCCGGAAGTCGGCCTGGGTGTCCTCCTCAGCCGAATTGAGCTCGAACTCAGCGCGAGACAGTACCAGTTGGAGTCCGCCCGGACCGCCGTTGCGTCACTCATTGCGCGGCACGGTCAGCAGCGGCACGCGCCGGAGATCGTGCAGCAGCTCTTCGGCCTGGAGGCCGTCCGGCTCCGCCTGGAGCAGCTCGCGGCGACCGCCCGTACGGAATGCCTTTCCTTCTTCCCCGGCGGCGCCCAGCGTCCCGACGTGATGAACTCGAGTAAACCGCTCGATCAAATGGCTCTGGAGCGCGGCGTTTCTCTGCGCACGATCTACCAGGATAGTTTCCGGAACGACTCGAGCACACGGGATTACGTCCAATGGTTGTCCACCCTGGGCGGTGAGACGCGCACTGTACCGAGCCTCCCCATGCTGATGGTCATCGTCGACCGGGAGGTGGCTCTCGTACCCCTCGACCCCGAGGACGGCAGGCAGGGTGCCCTGGAAGTGCGCAGCCGCGGAGTCGTCGAGGCGCTCCACGTGCTCTTCGAGCGGTTCTGGGACGCCGGGGTCGCCTGGTATGAACAGGATGGGCCCGACAGCGCCGGCCTCAGTCGCCGGGAGCGCGAGCTCATGTACCTCCTGGCAAGCGGCCACACGGACGAGGCGATCAGCAAGAAGTTGGGCATCTCGCTCCGAACAGTCCGGCGCACGGTGTCCAACCTGATGGCCCTTCTGGAGGCGCGCAGCCGCTTCGAGGCCGGCGTCCTGGCCGCCCGAGCGGGCTGGCTCTCGTAGCGTCAGACGACCTCGAAGGAGATCGTGTGGCGGCGAGCTCGGGCAAGGCACCTACGGAAACTTGTGGGGACCACCCTGGTGACCTGAAGCAATCCGCTCGGCGTTCCCGGATTGGGGACGGTGCTTTCAGGGCCGATCGGCGGTAGCAGGAAGGCGCAAGCAGCACGATGGCTCGCCGCCACGCGACACAACGTCGAGGCTCAGCCTCTGTGTAAAGCGACACGACCTGTGAGGGACACGGCCGCTGCCGGAACAAGCTGGGGCCAGCCGTCTTCCTTGATCGCGCTGACGGCCGCTCCAACAGGAGCAAGGCGGCCTAGCCTCGCCGTTTCACTTGGGTACGGCTGACTGTGGGGCGGAAACGCGAAAGTGCCTTCCTGACCTGGAACGATGAACCTTGCTGAGGGGTTCTGTCGGTCCAGGCGGAGGGCACTTTCTACGTGCAGGCTATCGGGTTGCGTCCCAAGGTCCACGTCAGCGCCGATGGTTCGGGGGTGGTCGGGCATGCCGGGGCACGGTTGCTGGCCGATCTCGCTGACGCCACCGGGCTGACTGCCGCTTACTCCGCCGCGCTCAGGCCGCTTCGGCCGCGCGGGACCGGCCATGATCCGGGACGGATCGCTACCGACCTGGCGGTGATGCTCGCCGACGGCGGCGAATCATCGCGCTGGGCCTGTACGGCGTGGTGGCCACCTTCCAGTCCGACGACAACTTCGGGCGCATCCTCGCCGCGTACGGCGGCATCTTCGTGGCCGGGTCGATCGCCTGGGGCATGGTCGCCGACGGCTACCGACCCGACCGCTACGACGTCATCGGCGCCCTGGTCTGCCTCGCCGGAATGGCCGTGACCATGTATGCCCCCCGCTCGCACTGACTCCGTTCCAGCCCCGAAGTACCAGCTCAGCTGGCCCCGGACGCCTGGAACGAGCGCGTCGAAGGCGTACCGAAAATCTGAGCGCCGCAGCTGGCCAGACTGGCCAACTGTGGCGCTCAGTCGCACCAGCTCTGCTCCCCTGCTCGTCGAGCGGCTGTGACTGAGCGCGCCAGTTGGCCCGTTCTCTGCTCCACACGATTGCTTTTCGCCCGCGATCGCCCTGCGGGAATCTGCCGATCTTCGCTCTTGTGTTTGCGCTCCACGCTTGTGCACCAAGATCAGTCCGACGGCACAAGGCCGTCAGGAGTCCCCTTGGGGTGGACATGAGCGATCGGCAGACCGGAACCGTGAAGTGGTTCAACGACGAGAAGGGCTTCGGCTTCATCACGCCGCAGAGTGGCGATGACCTCTTCGTGCACTTCAAGGCCATCCAGTCGGACGGATTCAAGTCCCTGAAGGAAGGCCAGCAAGTCTCGTTCATCGCTACCCGCGGGCAGAAGGGCATGCAGGCGGAGGAGGTGCAGGTCATCTAACGCCTCTCCCTGAACCGCGACCTGTGACTGAGCGCGCCAGTTGGCCAGACCGGCCAACTGACGCGCTCAGTCACAGCGGCTCGGGTTCGTCGGGTTCCGCCGTCCGGCGTTCTCGCCGGGCCGTGTGTATGGGCGCGGGTCAGGCTGGCGCCGGCGTCGAGGGTGAGGAAGGCATCGGGGATGGTGTTGCGTCCGCCGGTGGAGCCGATGTTGGCGCGGGCTGCCGAGGTGATGCCGCCTGTGCGTCCGCTCGCTTCGGGGGTGGCGTATGGGCAGAAGTTCGACGGTTATCGGGTGCTGGTGTTCACTCCGGCGGGGCCGGGTGGGCGGGTGCTGCTGCAGACCCGCTGCGGCGCCTTGGTCCAGGGTGCGTTTCCCGATCTTGTGGCGGCTGGTGAGGCGCAGCTCCCGGCCGGTCTGGTCCTGGACGGCGAGCTGCTCGTGGGGGACGCCGAGGCGGGCGCCTTGTCGTTCAAGCCGGCCGAAGCGGGAGCCGGCGGTGTCGGCCGGTTCGTGTGGCGCGGCGACGTCCCGTTACGACGCTCGGTCAGAGCTGTTCAGGGCGCGGACGGTACGGCCCGGCGTCGGGAGATCTGGTCGATGTCTGGGGTGTGATCGCAGCGGTGGAGCCGGCAGTCGAAGAGCTGTTGCGGGCGCCCGAGGCCCGGTTTTGGGTTTCGGGCGCCTGCTTTCGTGCTGGGGGTTGTGCGGTGGTCAGCTGGTGGCGCTCTCGGTGGTGATGTCGGGGGTGTCGCTGGCGTTGTCGGGGTTGCTTTTGGTGCCGAAGCCGCGGTGGACGCACATCAGCTGGTCTTCGGTGCCGTATGGGTCGCGGTAGACGATGAGGGCGGGTCCGGCGCCGCTGGCGTGTTGGGGAAATTCGGTGTCCCGGCTCCAGCTGCTGCCGTTGAACGTCGTCCACCAAAGGCTCTGGTCGTGATTGCCGCGGTGGACGACGTACAGCTTGCCCTTGAAGACGGCTACGGCCGGTCCGGCGACGGTCGCCACGTTCGGGATGAGGGTGTCCCGGCTCCAGCTGCTGCCGTCGAAGGTCGTGTACCACATGCTCGCGTCGCCGTTGCCGCGGTGGACGCAGTACAGCTTGTTGTTGTAGACGGCCAGGGCCGGGTTGGAGGAGGTAGCTGCTCCCGGGATCGCCTGATCGTTGTTCCAGCCCCGGCCGTCCTGCCCGATGGAGGTGTACCAGAGGTTGGCATCGCTGCCCGAGCCGCGGTGGACGCAGTAGAGCCGGCCTTGGAAGGTGGCCAGGGCCGGTCCCGTGCTGGTGGCGTGGCGGGGGAATGTCGCGTCGGGGAGCCAGTCCGTTCCGGCCCTCCTGCCGGTGCCCCACAGGTTGGTGTCGCCGTTGCCTTTGTGGACGCAGTGCAGCATGTCGCCGTACACGGCTGCGGCGGGGCCCGCGTCACTGGCGTGGCGGGGGAAGGAGCGGTCGGTACTCCAGCCCTGTCCGGGGGTGTAGTAGGTCTCCCACAGGCTCTTGTCGGAACCGCCGCCGCGGTGGATGGCCCACAGTTTGTTGTCGAAGACCGCCAGGGCCGGGTTGTCCTGACTGGCGTGGGCGGGGAACCGCTCGTCCTGACTCCAGCCCTTGCCTTCCTGGAAGACCGTCCACCACAGGCTGGTGTCCTTGTCGGGCGCCTTGCTGACCGGGATGAGCATGCCCGGCGCGAACCACGGCGAGACGAGCCGGCAGCCGTAGCCGGCGGACACGGCCTTGATCACAGCGGCCTTGATCTTGCAGTAGGCCTCCACGATCTTGTTGAAGGGCGCCGGCAGGATGCCGCCGGCGACCTCGCCGATCAGTTCGCTGATGTCCGCGGCCTTGTCGGCGGCCTCGGCGTTGAGGTGAAGCTGGAAGCCCCACCAGTGCGTGGTGGGCCTGACATCGGCCCCGCGGGCGGCCAGTTCCTTGCGGGCGTGCTCGGCGCGCTCCATGTCCTGCGCGGTCGGGACCGCGTGGTCATGACCCAGCCGGTGTTCAGGGGCTGCTTCTGCTTCCTCCGGGAATGCTTCATCAGTGGCCACGTGGACTCCTGCCTGTTGTCGGGAGAGCTGAGGACGCTCGGGCGCCCCCAGCGGCAGCCTGAGATCAAGGCCGCTTCCGCAACCACACCATGCAACCGGCATATACCGAAAGTAACTACCAAGACACGTGCTGTAGCTGAAAGCGGGCGGTCTGCCGTTGCCCTCGACGGGTGAGGGGCGGCCGGATGTCCGCCGGGCGGCCTGTCGGCGGGCCCACCCTGGAGGAGGGGTGAGGGCGAGGAGGTGTAGGGACGTGGTGCTCAGGCCGCCGGTGGAGCCGATGTTGGCGCAGGCCGCCGAGGTGATGCCGCCCGTGCGTCCGCTCGCTTCCGGGGTGGCGTATGAGCAGAAGTTCGACGGTTATCGGGTGCTGGTGTTCACTCCGGCCGGGCCGGGTGGGCGGGTGCTGCTCCAGACCCGCCGCGGCGCCCTGGTCCAGGGCGCGTTCCCCGATCTCGTCGCGGCCGCCCAGGCGCAGCTCCCCGCCGGCCTGGTCCTGGACGGCGAACTGCTCGTGTGGGACGCCGAGGCGGGCGCCCTGTCGTTCGAGGGGTTGCAGCGTCGGGCCGCCGCCCGCACCCGCAGCGCTCCCGCGCTGGCCGCGAGGATGCCGGCCTTTTTCGTGGTGTTCGACGTCTTGCAGATCGACGGCCGGGAGCTGCTGCACCTGCCGTATGTGGAGCGCCGTGCCCGCTTGGAGGCCCTGTTCGCCGACCACGCCCTGACAGCCCCCTGGACCCTGTGTCCGATGACGACGGATGCGGCCGAGGCCCGCGAATGGCTGGAGTCGTGGACGGACGTGTCCGGCGTCGAAGGCATCGTGGTCAAGCCCCAGACCAGCCGCTACACGCCCGGTCACAGGGGGGCGTGGACCAAGGTTCGTCGCCGGGACACCACCGAGGCGATCATCGGCGCCACCACCGGCACCCTCACCCGCCCGCAGCTCCTCGTCCTGGGCCGCCACGACCAGGACGGCAGGCTGCGCGCGGTCGGCCGCACCGTCCCGCTGCGCACGGAGGCCGCCCGCCTGGTTGCCGGGCACCTGACGGCCGCCGACCCAGGACACCCGTGGGAGTGTGTCACGTTCGCCGCGACGTGGGGGTCCCGTGACGTCCTGGACGTGCGCCTGGTCCGCCCCGACCTGGTGGCCGAGATCAGCGCCGACCGGGCGATCGACCGGGGCGGCGTCTGGCGCCACCCGCTCCGCTTCAAACGGCTGCGCCTGGACGTGACCGTGGACGACGTCCCGCGGTTCGGGGAGGGTCCGGCCGCTGCGGCCGGCTGACCGGCGCACCCTGCTGCCGGTCTCCTCGTTGGCCGGGCATGAAGATTCTCGCTTCCTCCACACTCGCTGTCGCGGCCCTGCTCCTGGCCGCCGTTCCAGCCTCAGCCGACGACACCCCCGGCGCAAACAAGGGCGCCATCGGGCAAGGCAGCTCATCGCTCGGCTTCGGCGCCGACGGCACGGACGGGGACAGCGGTGGCGGTCACGCGTCATCGAACCGCCACCTCGTGAAGACGGGTGACCCGGGGGCCCTCTCCGACCTGGTCAACAACCTGTCGAACCCGCAGCCTCAGTGAACACGCTCTGAGCCGGCCGACGGCCTCGACCGTCGTCCTGCGGCCCGGCTGAGCGGGCGCCTCCGACGGCCCCAGCGCGGGTCGCCACCACCTGGTGGCGGCCCCGCGCTGTCGTGTGTCGGGGGCCGGCCCCGGGCTCGCCCGCAGGGGTGAATTTTTTCCCTCGCGTACGCGTAGGCGGCTTGTGCGGTGTGCTCCCAACTTGCCCCGGAATCATGGCTATTGACAACAAGCGGGATTTTTCGGCATGTTTCCGGCGCGTCCCGATCGTCGGGCCGGTCGATGTGCGATTGGGGTGCGTTTCATGGGGTGGTCGGTGCGTGAGGAGTACGACGAGTACGCGGCTGCGGGCCGGTTGCGGGTTCCGGTGGCGGCCTGGCGGTGGGCGACCGGCTGCGGTCTGGTCCCGCCGGCGGACGCCGGTACCCGCCTGTGGTCGCGAGCGGTGGTGGAGGCCGCCGACCCCGAGGCGGTGCGTGCGGCGCTGCGCGGCCCGGTGGGTGCGGGGTGGGCGGCGGACCGGCTGACCGAGGCCCTGGGGGTGCCGCTCCCGATCCTCCGGCCGAGGGTGAGGGCCTCGGCGGTCGGCCGCCTCGTCAAAGCTGGTCTCCTGGTCTACCTCGGCGGGGACGTCGAGTTCCCCGACGTCCACCCGGACCAGGTGGCCGCCCTGGCGCGCCGCCGGGACCTGCCCGCCCTCCTCGACCGCCACGTGCCGCTGGGCCCGGACCAGGCCGCGGTACGCCTCGGCGTCCGCCGAACGGACTTCGACCAGGTGGTGCGCCTGGGCTGGCTGTCCCCGGTCGCCTCGGTGGAGGTGGACTACAAACACCACGGCGGGGTGACCACGGTCCCCCTGTACGACGCCCGCGACATCGCGCTCTTGGAGGTGGTCCGGCCCTCGGTGGACTGGCGGGCGGTGCGGACCGTCGCGGCGGGCCGTCGTTCCCCGCTCGCCGCCCTCACTCCCATCACCCCGGGGGCGACCGGGTGTTCCTGGCGGAGGTGGCGCGGATCGCCCGGGTGGGCCGGGCGGCGGTGGTGAACTGGCGCCGCCGGCATGACGACTTCCCCGACCCGGTGGCCGGCACGGACGTGCACCCGCAGTTCGACCGCTCCCGGGTGGTCGCCTGGCTGCTGGCCCACGACAAGATCGGGATTCCCACGGGGCCGACGGTCGCCTCGCTGGTGCTGGCCGGCCCCGAGGGCGCCACGCATCGGTTGCGGCTCGATGACCCGTGGCTGACCCTGGCCGACGACCCGGCGGGGGAGGACGTGTTGTCCGGCTGGTCCACCGACACGGACGCCGACACGGTGGCCGAGCTGGCGGCCGGGGAGTTCGGGGCGTCGCTGCGCCGGATGACCGCGCCTGGTACCGGTCCGTTGGCGGTGCTGGGGGAGGTGCGGGTGATCGAGCGGTTCCGGTCGGGCTCGGGTGGTCTGCGCCTCACCCTGGCCTGGCCGGCTGGCCTGCGGGGCGCCGCCTCGGTGGGGTCGGTCGGTGTGGAGCGCCACGCGGTGGCGTACGCGGGCCCGGGGGAAGCGTGCGCGTGCAAGCGGCACGACCGCGGCGAGAGTCGTCCCCGTGGGCTGGTGGCGGGAGCACGGGCGGGAGGTCGGGCCGGTGATGGAGTGGCATCCCGGCGGTCGGAATCCGCTGCACCGAGCTGACCCGCCGCCGTACCGGCTCCACGATGGCGGCCGCCCCGGCGGGCGGCGTCCGGTGAGCCGGCCGTACGGGCGCCACCGCGGGTTGCGGGGCTTGCCCATAGCCGGCCAGGCGTGCAAGAGGCGGGCGACCAACCGGTCGCCCGCCTCTGTGCTGTGCGGCTGGTTTAGAGGATCGCGTGCTCTGTCGGCTTTGGCACTGTGGCTCGGCAGGCCCGGGGCCTGTGGTGCTCAGTACTCGCCGTGCTGGTCCATGTGGTGGTGCTCGGCCTTGTAGTGGTCTTCCTTGTCATCGCCGCTCTTGTTGATGCAGACGTTGCCGAAGGCCGGGTTGAGAGCACCGACGACGTTGACGGTGTTGCCGCAGATGTTGATCGGGATGTGGATGGGTACCTGGACGACGTTGCCGGACAGGACGCCGGGGGAGCCGATGGCAGCGCCCTCGGCGGTGGCGTCCGCGGCCGCCAGGCCGGCGCCGCCGGCGAGGATGGCGGCGGCTGAGGCGGTGACCGCTACGGCCTTTGCGATACGCGACATCAAAATCTCCTAGTGAAGGTGGACCCGCCGTGGGGAGAACGGCACGTGCGACCCTTCAAACAGCAGAGGCAGGGAGCCGGTTACGACGGTTGGGCCGGATCGGTGACCCGGGCCACCACCTCTTCAGTCCTGTCGGCGGGCGGGGCGGGGCGCGGTGCGGTCGGGGACTGTGGTGCGGGCGCAAGGACCCCGGTCGCTCATGGCTGCCTCGCCGAAGGCGCGGTAACGGGCGGCCCACCGCTCGCCGGTGGTGGGTGAGGCCTGGAAGCGTTCGGCGGCCCGGCGCAGCGGCCGGCCGTCCTCGATCACGCAGCGCGGCAAGGCGCAGCCGTCCGGTCTCGGTCAGGGCCGGGTTACGGTGTGCCGCGAGGGCCTTTCCGATCGGTGTAGAGGTCGCACTCCACACGAACCCGGAGGGGCCCTCACCCGTTCGAGATCCCTCAGCCGAGACCTGCATCACCCGTCCACAACCTCCCCGGACACAACACCCGCCGCATCACCGCCACGCTGCGCACAGGCCACACCGCATGGCCTGTTCCGGGGGCCCGGAGTCGAGGCGCGTCCTGCGCCGGGTCGAGCGCACCAGGCCCCTGGATCCGTGTCTACTCGACGCGCCCCGCTGGACCGGCTCCCATCCCTTGGCTTCGTCACTGGTTTCGAGGGACCCGGGCAGCAGCACACGGCAACGGGCGTTGTGGGTTGTCAACGGCTGCGGCCCGGGGGGGCACCCCCTCGTTTCCGAAGCGGGTGATCACCCAAATCGGGGGGACTACCGGCCGCCCTCCACCGTGCCGGTACCCGTGGTTCGGTGGAAGGGCGCCCCCTTGGGGGCCCGTGCCGGGCCCGATGAGGGCTGGTGTCGGTGGGTCCGTGAGGTGCACGGCCGATAGCGGCACAGCTCCCCGCTGCGCGCTGCGTCTTCTGGGCCCCGGGTGCGGCAAAAGCTGTCCGGGTGGGCGTGGGGAACCGATGGTGTCTTTGTGGTGTGTGAGCCGTTAGAGCTACGCCGGAGCGGTTCGCCTACCCGGGCCGTCCCGCTCCGGCCCTCGACACTGCCTGTCTGGAGACAGCCTCACGAACACCGATCCGCTCCCGAATCACCGACGCCATCACGGACGCCATCACGGACCGCTCTTACCCGGCCCCCAACTCCTCCTCGGCCGCCACCCGTTCTGGGCCACCCGCCCCTGAAGGTGTCGGAATGTGAAGAGAAGGGCTCTTGGGAGTGCTGCGTAGGCGTCCTGGACAGCCGACGGCGGGCGTGGCGCTCTCCGAGGGGCGACCGACGAGGGGGTCGCACCACCCCGCCGTGCCCCCATGGCCTCCGGTGTCAGCGTCGGTCGTCAACGCGCCCCCGTGCTGGTCACACAGGACGCCGAACGCTGTGCTTTTGCCGCTGGGCGCCGGCTGGGCGCGGCTAGGGTCGGGCGCAGTCCGCGCCGATAGGGCGTGCGCGGGCAAGGCCCGGTGACCAGAGCGCTCTGGCGGCAGTAACACCGGGCCGCCCACCCACCCCCTGGGACCGAACAGCCGCCGGCGTCGCCACGCCTGGCGCGCGTGCTGTTCGGCTTGCCGCACGATCCAGTGCTCAGCCGGCATGATCCCCAGGTCGGTCCTCCTCGGGCTTGTCGAAGGCGCGATGCGGTGCCAGGACCGGCGGGCGCTGTCGATACCGCGCTCGATCAGCCACGCGGCGGGCGCCGAGGCGCGGCGAAGCCCCTGTGGCCAACCTCGGCGGGGGCCGCCCGCCATCGAGTGGCGGTCCGGCGCCACGTGTGTGTGGTGAGTGCATCGACACCCGTGCTCCCGCAACGGTCCGGTCCGGTAGCGCGCCTAGAGCCGGCGGGGACGCCGTCGAGTGCCGACCTGGGTGAAGCCGTCGTGTTCGGCGCCGGACATCTGGTGCGGGCGGATGTGGTCACTGGCTTCCGGTGGCGTGTGTGAAGTGCTGTTCACCGGTCAAGACTTCTCGCATGTCTGTGGACCCTGACCAGCTTGTTGATGCCATCGCTGCCGCCGTGCGCGAAGGAGATGATCATCGTATCGGTCTCCTTCTCGACCGGTTCAAAGTCGTGGCGGAGCTTTCCCACCTGATCCGGCTTCGCCACCGGCTTGGCGGAGCGGGCGCTGTGCGTGGTTCGTGAGCGCCCGACGTCGATCGGCCGCCCGGCGCGCCAGTGTGCCGCCCGCGATCTCCCCGGAAGGCGTCTTCGGGGATGGGGATGCCGGCATTCGCCTACCCCACGGGTCGACGCATGGGAAGCCGGGTGCGCGGGATCGCGCCGATGCCCCCTGTCGGGGCGCGGTGTTGGGCGTAGTGTCGTGGGGGAGTGGGCGCGGAGGATGCGATGAACGCACGTGGGGATGGTGGGGGCGGGGGACCGGACTTGCTCGGCACCTATTTGGAGGGTCTGCGGGCACGGATGGGTGCGAGGGGGTTCGAGGCGGTCGTCCGGGCTGCTGACGCGACGTGCGCGCTGTTGGCCGGCGGGCATCCCGCTGTGTTGGCCGGCCCCGACGGGGAGGCTGACGGGTTCGGTTCCGACTTGCAGCGTGAGTACCTGGCGTTGCTGGCCGTGTTGATCACCGGCCGTAGTGATCACCGCCTGGTGCGCCTGCCGGGCGTGGACGGGTTGCCGGGTTGGGCGGTGGTCGAGGCGCACGTCGCGGACGACGGGGCGGCGTTGGACGCGCTGTGCCGGCAGATCACGGTCCGGGCCAGGGCGGGCGCCCAGAGCGCGTTCGCGTTGGAGAGCCTGTGGGATCAGGATCGCGGCTGACGGGGAGCATGGGCCCCACCCCGACGGGTGGGGCTTCGAGGGAAACCCAAGACCGGGGCGGGGCCGGCTCGGGAACGGCCTCGCGAGTGATGTGCCCGTTTCAACGCTGCCGGCTCGGTGCGGCAGTGCCGCCGTGTGGGGGGAGCGCCGGCGGGTTCTGTCGGGGGAGGACGGCGCGTACGGTCTTGCCGCCGGACGGTCGGTGGGTGACCGAGGTGGCGCGGGCGAGGCGGTTGACCATGGGCCGGCCAAAGCCGCCGATTTGACGCTGGGGGTTGCGGTCCCACGGCATCGAGACCGAACTGGTCGGCGAACTCCGCCCTGGGGAAGGACCCGGAGCTCGCGGTGACCCTGGCGGAGCAGCTGGAGGCTGTTGCCCCGTAGAGCCAACAGCCAAGAACGCTGAGCCTGACCGGAGAGGCTTCTCCCTATACTTTCGGCCGACAGCCCAGAACAACTACGCCTCAGGCCCCGCCCCGTAAGCGGGATATCCGAATCTCGCTCAAGGTCGAGTAGATGGCCCGACCGAGAGTACGGCAGCGTGACACTCGACAACAGCGGCGACCGCGACAGCTGCCACAACGGACCTGGCTACCCCATAGCCTGAAGCGAGCAACACTGTCGGCATTCTCCAGTCGGACCCTCTTGATGCCCCTTGGCCGAACCGCCCAGCCATCGGGTCTTTCCTGGGGCGTGAGAGTGGTGCGGGTTCTTATCAGCGGTGGATTTTGGCTAGTTCGGCGTTGAACTGGGCACCGATGAGCAGGGCGAGGTTGGACAGCCAGACCCACACCAGGAAGACGACGATCCCGGCGAGGGAGCCGTACAGCCGATTGTAGTTGCCGACCTGCGAGGCATAGAGGGCGAAGCCGGCGGAGGCGGCGAGCCACAGGGTTATGGCCAGAGCGTCTCCCAGAAGTCTTTGCCGCACGCCGCGCGTCTGGGCCGGGCCCGAGCGGAACAACACCAGCACCAGGACGGCGACCAGGCCCAGCAGGAGTGGCCACTTCAGTACGTTCCATGCGGTGCCGGCCATGATGCTGTCCATGCCCACGAGCCGGCCGAGGGCGGGGGCCGCTTCGGCGGTCAGGATGAGCACCAGGGCGCTGGTGACCAGGAGCGCCAGCAATACCAGGGCGGTGATCACCAGTCGTGGTGCGGTCCTCCATGCGGGGCGGAGGTCCTCGACGCCGTGCATGGCGTGCAGGGCTCGGCGGAAGACTCCCAGGTAGCTGGAGGAAGACCACAGAGCGCCGATCGTGCCGAAGACCGCCAGAACCCAGGCAGCTGTGCGCTGGTCGGCCATGCTCCTGAGCGTGCTGTGCATGACGGGGCGTGACTGGGCCGGGACGACAGCGATCACATTGCTGATGAGGTTCTCTGTGGCCGAGGGGCCGGCGATCCCGATCAGCGAGACCGTGACCAGGAGGGTGGGGAAAAGCGCGAGCACCGCGTAATAGGTGAGCGCGGCGGCGCAGTCCGTCACATTGTCGTTCCACACCGATGCCGGGGTCCGCCGCAGCGCGGTGGCGATGTCATGCCGGCCGGGCAGGTTACGCGCATACGTCGTGGCGGCATGCGGTGTGCGGGAGGCGGTGCTCCGGAGCTGGCCGATGGTGTGCAGCCGGCACCGTCCGGCTTCAGCGCAGGTGTCGGCGAGTTGCTCACCGCGCTGCCTTCCACTCGTACCCAAGGTCCACCACTCTTGTAAGGGTTCTCCGATGTGCCGCTGACCAACGTTACGGGCACTGGGGCACGGTGAGCCGCATCGCGCTCTCGTGCGGGCCTGGTAGGGGTTACGGGACACGGCGCTTGCTGTTGCCCCTGCAGAGGAAGGCACTTTCTGCGTGCCGGGCTTCGGTTCACGTTCCAAGCTCCTAACCTCCACTGACGGCTCGGCGGCGGTCGGACATGCCGGGGCACGGTTGCTCGCGGATCTCGCTGAGGCGACCCGGGCTGACCGTCGCGTACTCCACTGCGCTCAGGCCACTGCGGCCGGGCGGGACCGGGCATGATCCGGGCCGGATCGCCTCCAATCTGCCGCCTCACTGGCGGTGGATGCCGCCTGCGCCGGCGGATCTCAGCGACCTTGCCATGGCGACACGAACTGGCCACGGCTTTCCACCGCCCCGGCGCACTGCCCCGACCAGTCGGCTGACCGACGTCACCTGCCCGCCCACGACCCGAAGGACCCCGGAGAACCCGGCCATAGCGCCGGGACTCCGCCATGCCCTGACAGCGAAATCGCTGCGCCCGCCCAACAGTTGATGATCACGGATGCCGCACATCGCAACCGAAACAGTGAGGCTGACAGCCCGTCGGTCGACTGGGCGCCGGGTACCCCAGGTGCGGGGTTCCCGGTCCCTGCACGGACGACCTAGGGCGAGGGTGTTAAGGCCAAATTTTGCTCATAAGGTTGGTTTTGAGCTATTGGATCATTGTGTGAAGTATGGGGTGGTGTGTTCGTGTGTAGGTTGTGGGTGTCGGTCGTGGAGCATCTGCGGTCGCGCACTTCGAGAGGCTTCCTCATGCGCTTCATGCGCACCACTGCTCTTTCCCGGGCTCTCCTGGTCTCCGTGATCGCTGTGGCCGGTCTCACCGCCGCCCCTGCCCTGGCTTCCGCGTCGGCCCGTGCCGAGATGGGCAGCGTCCGGGCTGTGGGCGGGTTCAGTCTCCTGGGTCTTCAGGGGGGTAATGGGGCTAACGGTGTGGGCACCAGTGGTGGGATCGGTGGCTTGGGCGGTACCGGTGGCGCGGCCGGTGCCAACGGGAACGGCGGCGCCGGGGGTGACGGCGGCAACGCGAGCGGCAGCGCCAGCGTCGGTGGCGCGGGCGGTGCCGGCGGCGCCGGGGGTGCCAACGGCAACGGCGGTAACGGCGGTTCCGGGGGCGGAGCCGCCGTGGGTGGTACCGGGGGCAAGGGCGGTGTGGGCGGTGTCGGCAACGCGGGTGCCGGTATCACCGGTGGCAAGGGCGGCAACGGCGGAGCGGCCACGGTCGGTGGCGGACACAAGGGCGGTACCGGCGGTGCGGGCGGCGCGGCCAGCCCGGTGTGTCCCGGCAAGCCCGGCGGCAACGGCACTGCCGCCACGTTCACTGCGGACGGCACCACCGGTGCCACCGGCGCCGCCGGAAACTCCACCCTTCCCTGCTGAACCGACCCTCGCGGGGATTGCCGAGCCGGCTCCCGTAGGACAACACGCATCCCTCGGTGCCGCCACGCCCCTACAGACGCTGTAAGGGCGGGGCGGTTCCGGCCTGACGGCCCGGCCCGGAGGCTTGCCCCGCCCACACGGTATGCCTGACAACGAGATGCCTGGGTGCCGCGAAGTTTCGTCTCCCAGGGCCGGGAGGGCGGCACTCCCCGCAGGGGCCTGTGTCCTGCGCATCCACCGCCGAGCCGAGCATCTCGTAGGCGACGGTCGGGCCCGGTCCCGGTTTTCCTGGCTCGGCGACGTGCCGGGAAAGCCCCACCGTTCAGAGAAGACTGCCCTGCTCGCAGACTTGGCGCCGCGCCGTGACCCTGGCGCCTGTGGCGAGCAGAGATGCCTGCCCCACTGGAAACAGTCCGGAATATCGCGGACTGCCTGCCGGCACGCGGCACGGAAACCGGTTCGGGGAACGGATGTTCCCCATTTGGTTCCGCACCGGCCTGATGCAGTGACCCGCACCGACCCGCGCTTCACCTGAGCCTGAGGAAACCCCGTCATGAACAGGAATCAGACCGCCGCCCTCCTCGCCCTGCCCACACTCTTCGCCGGCGCAGCACTCTTCCTCGGCTCTCCCGCCGCGGCCTCCGCCCTCGCCTGCACCGCCGGCACCGCGGGCGTCGCCGGCGCCAATGGGAACTCCTCCCATCCCAACGGCTTTCCCGGCACCGCGGGCGGCCCCGCGACCGGAACCGGGGACTGCGCCGGAGGTGCGGGGGGTCCCGGCGGCAACGGTGTCCTGGGCGGTGTCGGCGGTGGGGGCGGCAACGGCGGTGCTGGCCTCGGCAACGGTTCCGGCGGGGCGGGTGCTCTCGGCGGCAACGCCGGCCCCAACGGCGCCGCGGGCGGCAACGGCGGAACCGGCGCGGCCGGCGGCCTGACCGGTGCCGGCGGCGCGGGCGGAGCAGGCGGAGCGGGCACCCACGGGGGTGCGGGCGGCGCCGGCGGCGTCGGCGGCAACTCCGGCGCCAACTCCGGCGCAGGTGGCCGCGGCGGCATCGGCGGCGCCGGGGGATCCGACGGCGGTGCGGGCGGCAACGCAGGCAACGGCGGCATCGGCCACGGCGGTGGCGCGGGCGGTAACGGTGGCCGCGGCGGCATCAACAGTTCCGGTACCGGCGGCAACGGCGGCAAGGCCGGAAACGGCGGCAACGGCAGCACCGGCGGCGCCTACCCGGGCGGTGCCGCAGGCATCGGCGGGGCGGGGGGCCTGAGCTCCGGAGGCATCATCAACTTCGGCGGCAACGGAGGCGATGGGGGCAACGGCGGCGCCAAGTCGGGCGCCAGCGCCGATGGCGCCTGCGGCAACGGCGGCGCCGGCGGCAACGCCACCGGGGGCATCCTCTTCCACGGCGGGACCGGCGGGACCGGCGGAACCTCCGGCCTGGGCAGCCCCTGCACGAACGGGGCCAACGGAACACCGTGACCTGTCGCGACCGGTGCCCCTCGCCATCCCTCAGCGCGCACACCTCGTGCGGTCCCGGGGCGTGACGTCCGGACCCGGTCCAGGCCGAGGATGCGCCCCAGGACGTCCTGCTCGACCTCGCCGCGGATCTCGACGTCGGAGCGGATGAAGGCGTCGAGAAGGTCACTGCGGGTGACGATGCCGGTGAGGAGCCCGTCGTCGCCGACCACCGGCAGTTGCTTAACGTGTCGCCTGCGGAGTTCCCGTGCGGCCCGGGGGATCGTCCAGTCGGCGCGGGCGGTGAAGACGGGGCTGCTCATGAGCGCGCCTGCGGTCCGGGCCCGGGCCTTGCCCCAGGCACGCTCGTCGTTCCCGTCCTGACTCTGCGGATCGGGCATGCCGGTCTCGTGCCGCAGCACGTCGGACGCGGACACGACATCGACGGGAGCGCCGTCGTCGTCGACGACCGGGGCCGCCTCGAACCGGTCGAAGACGGACGGCGGAGTGGCTGCTCTCAGACGGCTCCTACCACTGCACGTACACGGCGCACTGGACGGCGACGAAGCTCCGACCCCCTAGGTCAGCGGTTGTTGGGACTCAGCAGCGTGGCTGCCGCGGCGACGAAGGCCACGGACGCTTCCTTGGCCGCATGCCGCCGGGCGTCCAGCTCGGTGCGGCCGGTGGCCTTGCGCAGTGCGTACGTGGCATCTGCGGCCTGCTGGGCGGGGCCGGCCAGTTCGGGGATCAGGACCTGAAGGCGGATGTGGGGCGCGGTGATCGCCGCCCGAGTGTCGTGGGACCTCGTCTGGGCCTCCAGCTGATGCTCGGTGCCTGCCTCGATCAGGGCCAGACGCTCCCGGTGGAACATCGCCGAGCGGTGCGCGTCCAGGGCGGCCGCGAAGTCGGTGACGGCGCCGAGCTGGTCCTGGCGGTGGCTGTCCGCGCGCTGCTCGGCGCGTGCGGTGCGTGCCGAACGTTGCTGGAGGAGTCCGGCGGTGAAGGCACCGGCGAGGGTACCGAGTACGGCAACGATCGAAGGCCATATGGACATCAGGTGTTGGGTCCTGTCGGGTAGTCGGTTTCGGAGGTCAGGGCGGCGGACAGCAAGGTAGGCGGCGACTTCGGCGGCCGGGTTACGCCCGCAGCACTCCAGACCTACCCTGGCGGTCAATCTTTCGCGGCTTGGGTCAGAGATAAGTCCGGGCCCATGATCACCTGCTCCCAGCCGACCAGCACACGGGACGGCCGAAAGCAAGTACCGGCACGCTTCCAGAACTCAGCAACACGTTTCTTGTCGCTGGCGGACCGTTCCCTGCGGTGACCAACAAACGTTGCTGGCTCCCTGCGGCAAAACCATGTGACCGTCCCCCGGGGGTTCAGGCCTGGATTTCGGCCATGAGCATGCGCAGGGTGAGGCTGTGTTTTTCCGGTGGCAGGGCGTTCATGGCGGCGGTGGCGTGGGCGATGCCGCCGGCCCGGTCGCCGGAGCGGGCGAGCATCAGCCCCCGGTGGAGTTCGAGGTGGGTCGCGAAGCGCGGCAGGGAGGCGGGGAGTTCGGCGAGGGCCTGGTCCTGCGCCTCGGTGGCGGCTTTCTCGTCACCGAGGCGGGCGAGGAGGAGGGAGCGGAAGACGTTGAGTCGCCACCAGGGGACGGCGTAGTCGGAGGTCTGTTCGTGGGAGCCGGCGGTGTCGAAGATGCGCCGGCCTCGGGTGTCGAGGGCGTGGGCGGTGGCGTGGTCGCCGCGTAGGGCTGCGGTGTGCGCCTTGCCGTAGACCGCGTTCAACAAGCCCAGCGACGGCCGGTCGGAGAGGGCGAGGGCCTGGTCCGCGAGGACGTCCGCGACGCCGAGGGAGGCGCCTTCGTAGCCGAGGGCGATGGCCGCCCGTCCCCGCACCCACACGCGGACGTCGGGGTCGGTGGATTGGTCGGCGGCGGTGGCGGCCATCCGGTACCAGCGCACGGCCGCGGCCCCGTCTGAGCCGGGGAATGTCTTGGCGTACAGGGTCATCAACCTCGCCGCCGCCGACCACAGTCGCGGCTGCTCCAGTTGTTGTTGGATGACGACGAGTTCCCCGGCGACGCGGCGTTGGATGTCGGCGGCGCCCATCGACATGTAGTCCGTGCCGTACGCGGTGAGCTTGTCCTCCCACGTCTCTGCGCTCGGCCCGCCGTTCAGGCGGGCGGCGAAACCGCGTGCCAACAGGTCGGAGGCGACCGCGGGGGCTATGGCGGTGCCGGCCACGTCGGTCAGGAAGGTACGGCGCATCATGGGGTCCTCCAGGACGGCTAAGGGCACGTCGAGCACACTCGACAGTGCCGCGAGGTAGAAGCCCCCCGGCGTGACCTTCCCGCGCTCCCAGCGGGCCACGTACTCCCGCGTCAGCGTGGTCCCGTGCACGGTGTTGATCTCGTCGGCGAGACGGGCCTGAGACCAACCGTGCGCGGTACGCAGCTCGCGGATCAACGCGCCGATGTCCATGAGCCCATCTTGCCCCCCTCAATGCCCCTGCCCCGGGCCTTTCTTCGGGCCGAAGGTATGGAGACCGGCCCCCGTGTGAAGAGGTGTCCTCATGGCAGAAACGACCGACCACACCCCCGCCCGCCGCGAAGCCCTCAAACTCTTCCCCCCACCCCTGCTCACGCCCTCCCCGTCCTGCGCCCGATGCCAGGGCTACGCCCACCGACGCGACACCGCCACCGGCCCTCTACGCGGAACAGTCGTCACCGACATGCAGGTGTTGATGAAGCGCTGCGCGCGGGCCGGTCACCGGTGAGGGGCCGCCGGTACCCCCTCGGGCAAAGGTTGCTCGACCGCGACCGCCAGGCCCACGGCGTCATCGTCGGCGTCTACCCCTCCCCGCTCGTGGTGCGCCTGGCGGACACCTCGGGGTTCCAGTGGATCGCCCGCACCATCACGTGTGAGCAGCTCGACGCGCAGCAGACCGACCGGGTTCCGGCGGGACGCGTCCCGGTGGACGTGCCGCCCACCGAACTACGGGTAGGGGACCAAGTCCTCACGGGTGGTCGTCTGGTCGCGATCACCGATCTGCGCTACCGCTACGGCGCCACCCGCACGATGATCCTGGACAACGGCCGTGTCGCCGTCGCGGAACGCGCGGTGCGCGTCTACCGCCCCTACCCTCGCACCTGATCCTGGCCGCCCTCGCGGGCGGGCCGGCCGCCCCGGGGCGGGGGTCACCCGTCCGAAGGCGGCCGGCGCATCACCGCCCCGGCCTTGGCCTGGGGGTGGGAGGGTGTGTGGGTGGATGCCTGGTGGGTGGATCGTCGTGTGTACGGGGTGCCGAGCGAGCGGGACCGGGGGCCGAAGCCGGGGCACGTCTACGTCGAGCTTGTGGGCGGCCCCTTGGACGGCATGCTGCTGGACGTCACCGGCTGGCCCTCTCAGGAGGTCGTGGACGGGGCCATGCTGATGTCGGAGCACGGCCAGTTCCGGCCGGGAGGCCGGTCCGAGTACGAGCCGGCCGAAGCGGACGCCGGCGCCGGCGGTGTCGGCCGGTTCGTGTGGCACGGCGACGTCCCGTAGGCGACAGGCGTCCCGGTGCGGGTATGCGGCTGGTTAACGACCCCGGATGAGCCCGCGGTGCGCGCGGTGGTCCGCCAGGCCGCGACATCTGCACCGCACCCCCCCCGTTGATCCGCCAGCGGGCCCGACGATCGCCGCGATGCGCGCTCTCGTTGACCGCCTCGCCGCGAGCGCGTACGCCATGGGTGAGCTGATGCTCGAAGTCGCCCCGGCCTACCTGTCCGACGAGCAGGCAGCCGATGTGCTCGCGCTGCTGTGCAACGAGATCGGGGAGGACCTGGAGCACGGTCTGGCGGCCCGCCGCTATGCCCTGACCGACCGCCGCGCTCTGGACGGCACCCTGCTGTAACGGCCCGGCTGGGCAAGCCTGGCTTGCCCACAGATGGTGACCCGCAAGGGCGGTCACCGGTGAGTTGTCCGGTGACATCTTTGGTGACTGACGAGTGGTGACTGACGAGTGGTGAGCGGCGGTGGGTGGGCCGCGCACCCGGTTCTGGCCTGGGGGTGGGCGGGGTGGGCGGGCGCGCACTGTGTGCTGGGGTCAGTTGCGGTTGGGGGTGGTGCCGGGGCCGAGGGGTCGCCGGCCGGGGACGGCCTGGCGGTCGTCGGTGGCGGCCTGGGCGGGCGGGAGCATGTCGGTGCCCTCGGCGGCGAGTCGGGCTCGGCGCCCGCCGGGGGGTTCGGTGGCGGGTGTGGTGGGGCGGGGGCCGGTGCCCAGTGGGCGGCGCTCGGTCATGCGGCCAGTCTCCCGGCGCCCGGTCCGGCCCGGTCAACTGGGGGGAATCTGGAGGGGGAAGCTGTATTTCCGAGGGCTCTGCATTTTGCCTGGTCAGAGCATGTTTTGCGGCTGGTGAGTAGCCGGACTTATATGTGTGGAGGGGTAGGAGGGTGCTGCGCCGGCGGTGTTGGGCGGAGCATCCGGACGGCGGTCTGTGTCGTGCTGTGGGTGTCGCTACGGAGCGTGATCATCGGCAGGTCGGGAGGCTCGGGTGCGGGTTCGTCGGACGGGATTACGGGCGGCTGGGGCTGCGGGAGTCCTGCCGGTGCTGGCTGGCTGCGGGAGTCCTGAGACGGACGCGAAACCGGCTGTGGGGCCGTCTGCAGCGCCCGCGTCGTCACCTGCTCCTGATCCTCAGGCGGGGGAGCGTGCGGCCGTCCTGGCCGCGTATAGGGCGATGTCGGAGGCGGAGGTCCGCTCGTACTCGGGCGGGCGCCTGGACCCGGAGTTGGAGCGCTACGCCACCCACACCGCCCTCGCGGACATCAAGAGCACGCTGTTCTGGTACCAGCAGCGGGGCACCGTGATGCGGGGCGAGCCGGTCCACTCCCCGGAGGTGACCTCGCTCGAGACCGCCGGGGACCCGCTGCGGGCGGTCATCACGGACTGCGTGGACTCCAGCCACTACGACAAAGTCGACAAGGACGGCGCCCCGGCCGCCACGCCATCCGGGCCGCGCCGCCACGTGGTGACCTCGACCGCCCAGCGCACGAAAGCCGGCTCCTGGCTGATCTACACGTCCACGATCGAGCGGGACCGCACATGCTGAGCCGGCCCCGCCTCGACGCGGCCGGCTGAGAGGCCGCCTCTGACGAACCCTGCGCGGGCCGCCACCACTCGGTGGCGGCCCGCGCTGTCGTGTGTCGGGGGCCGGCCCCGTGCTCGCCCGCAGGGCCGCGCGCCCCCGGCAAGGCTGCGGCCCAGCCCCCGTTCGGGTGAACCATTTGCAGTGCTGGCTGGGCTACGGCGGCAGGTGGTGATCAGCGGCGGCTGGCGCTGGCTAGGGTCCGTCACATGAGCCAAACGTGGCAGTACGACGTCCGAGCGGATCGCGGCTGGCAAGCGACGGACATCCGGAAGGTGGCGGACAGCAGCAAGGGCGTCAGCGTTCGCGCCGACGGTGAATGGAAGCACAGTCCCGACTGGGACGCCGTAGGCCCCGACGGGAACATCCCGGGCAAGGAAGGAGCCTTTTACCCGCATCTGGTGGCCAAGGGCCGCACTGAGTACCCCCACTCCGGCGACGATGCCTACGTCGGCAGCCTGATCGGGAAGTGGGGACCAGACGGCGGGGTGTTCCGCATCAACAAGGGTCTGGTGTTCGACTGCGGCCCCAACGTGGACACCAGCAAGACACTCTACCTCGCCATCAACGATCGGCCCGACGAGCTTTCAGAGAACACCGGCGTCATGCACGTCTTCGCACGCATCTACAACAGCGGCGACCGCGAGCAGAACTGGTACTACGACAGGATCGCCAACTGCTGGCGGAGCTCTACGAACTGACCGCAAGGCTGTCGGGCTCGTCCCGCTGACCCCGCGCTCCGACCGAAAGCAGCGGGGTGACAGCAGCCGGCGCACCGGGGGTCTGGTTCAACAGAGGCCCTGTGGCCTGCGCCGAGAGGCCGGGCTCCCCCAGCCCAGGCGCTCGCCCGGCAGGCGGTGGAGCAGCTGCGCCTGGAGGGCCCGGACATCGGGATCGTGCCGTTCCCGACCGGGCGCGGGATCGTCGGCATGCCGGTGTGGATGTGGAACAAGCCGGGACCGACCCGGACGGGTCCGGCGACCGCCTCGGCGTCGGCCGGCGCGGTCACCGTCACCGCCACCCCCCGGGTGGCCAAGGTCGTGTGGTGCATGGGTGACGGCGCCGTGATCACCTGCACCGCCCCTGGCACCCCCTACGAACCGAGGTTCGGCAAGCAGAAGTCACCGGACTGCGGCCACATGTACACGGCCACCAGCGCCCAGGCCCCCGGCGGCCGCTACCCGGTCACCGCCACCACCACATGGGACATCCAATGGGCCGGCGCCGGGCAGACCGGCACCCTCAACACCACCCGCCAGAGCCAGACCAGCCTCACCATCGGTGAGTTGCAGGTTCTCAACGTGCCTTGACCTGGGCAGAGGCACTTCAGCGGCCTACTGTGCCCAGTCCACACCCAACTCGGCGAGGGCTGCGAGTTGGTCGGGGTGGAGGCGGTCGCGGCGTTGTTTCTGGTTGGCGTACCAGATTCCGGTGCGGTGCTCGGTCCCGTCGGGCAGGACCTGCACGACGTCGCGCCCCGGCAGGCGGCCTTCGCGTGTGATGTACTGCGCGAGGGCTTCCAGGCCTTTCTGGAATGCCCTGCCGCCCGTGCCTGGCCCGGACGCCACGACCGGCTTCGCGGGGGCCGTACGTGCCCGTGCGGCCTTCTTCACGCCCAGTTGGGCGAGCCTCTTCCGCTGTTCCTGGTTGAGTTGGTTCCAGTCGCGTTGTTGGGTGGTGAGCCAGCGGCCGATGTCTTCGCCGTGTCGGGTTACCCGGGGCACCACCTCCTTCACGCGCGCACCTTCCGCCAGGAGTTGGGTGAGGTAGGTGTAGTGGCGTTGCCAGTCGACGGTCCACCCCCGTTCGCGGGGGTTCCAGTCCGGATCGATCGCGGCGAGTTCCTTGGCCCGGCGGCGGGCGCGTTCGGGGTTTTTGCCGAGCCCGCCGGGCCTGCGCACGTTGGTCAGCCACTGCCCGATCTGGATGTCGAGGATGGCTGCGCCTCGTGGGGCGGCGAGGGTGCCGTGGAGTTCGTAGTATGCCCGCGCGGCGGCGAGGTTTTCTTCGAACGCGGTGTCGGCGGTGTCCCAGACGATGCCGAGCTGCTCCAGTTCGGCGGCGCGTTCTCCGGTCATGGTCCCGGCCCGGTACGCGCGGCGTTGGTCGGAGAGCCACCTGCCCAGTGGGTAGGTGCCTTCCTGGTGGTCGTAGGGCACGTTCAGGTCGCCCTCCCGTTCGCGGTATCGGACGGCGGCTTCCGCACCGCGCCTCCAGTCTTGGCGTTCGGTGTTGATGACCTGGTAGCTGATCCATTTGGCGATGAGGGCGGGGTCGCGTGGTGCGGCGAAGCGGAGGATCAGTCGGCTTTCGTCCTCGCCTTCCCCGGGCGGCGGACCGATGGGGAGCGATGGATCAACGACCTGTTTGCGGGGTTCTTGGGGGATGGCGAGCATTTCCACGGCACGGGAATCGTGCGCCCGGAGCCCTTCCAAAACCCGGATCAAGGGCCGATACGAGTTCGAGGAAAGCATGTCTTCCGGCCTTTCCCCCACGCCCAGGAAAACAGGCACGATCAGGGTGGCCATCTTGCCCTGACCGGGTTTTTGTCGTAGGGCTCGGCCGATGGCTTGGACGATGTCCACCGCCGATCCCTTCGGGTCGATGAGGGCGACACTGTCTGTGGCCCGGATGTCGACGCCCTCGTTCAGGACGCGGCAGTTGGCCAGGACGGCGCGCCCGGCGCGGCGTCCGAAGTCACCCAGCACCGCCTGCCGGTGTTCGGGGTCGTGTTTCCCGGCCAGCCATTCGGCCCACACTTTTTCCGGATGCCGGGCGGGATCCACCTGGTGGAGCCGGCGTGCCACACGGGGCAGCCCTGCCGCGAAGGCTTCGGCTTCGATGGTGCGGTGGTGAAAAGTGATCGTGGTCTTCAGGTCGTGGGCGGCCATGGTCTCCAACAAAACCGCCTGGAGCGCCGCGAGGCGCTCGCCTCGCAACTGTTCGGCGTATCGTTCCTCGCTGATTAGCCGGTCCGGGGTGACGACGGGATCGGTGAGTTCGGCGACCACGATCTGGTAGCGGGCGAGCAGCCCCCGGGAGACCGCTGATGCCAGCGACAGTTCGTAGACGACGGGCCCGAACACCTTCTCGTCGTCCATCGAGCACGCCAGCTCCTTGGGGAGCCGGTCCCATACCCGCCGCGTTCGCTGGGGTGTCGCCTCGTCCACGACCTCCAGCTGCGCCTCGTACAGTTCCTGTTCGCGGCGGTCGCGGGCCGGCCGCTCGGTCCAGATGCGGGGGGTGGCGGTCATGTAGAGCCGCCGCATGGCGGGGATGACGTCCTGGTGGTGGACATCAGCCCACGCTTTCCCGGCCGATCCCGACGTCCGGTGGGCCTCGTCGACGACGACCAGGTCGAAGGTGTCCATCGGCAGGTTGTACTCGCCTCGGTGTGCTTCGGCGATGACGGGCAGGGAGGCGTAGGTGGCGTAGACCGTCACCGGCCCCCGGCCGTGCCACAGGGCCAACTGGGGTGCGGACGTCGTGGATCGCACATCGAGCTGCCAGAGGTGGACGTTGTCCTCCAGAGAACACACCGCGACCGCCGGCCCGGTATGCCCGGCGAGGCGCCATTCCCGCACGGTCTGGGTGAGCAGGTCCAGGGTGGGCAGCAGCACCAGGACCCGCCCACCGCGCGCCAGCCGGAGCGCGGCCGCGGCGGCCATGAACGTCTTCCCCGTCCCGCACGCGGCCACCACCGTGGCCCGCAGCCCCGCCTCAGGGATACGCTTTCCCGGCGGGATATCCAGACCGCGGACGATCGCCTCCACCGCTTCCTCCTGGTGAGGACGCAGTTCGATGTCACCGGTCTTCTGCATTCGACACCCCACGGAAATTCGGAGAGGCGGGGGCCCGCCCGGAGCCAGTGGCCATCTTCTCTGGATGCTACACAGTACATCTCGTTGTGATGCGTACTGAGACTGTACCGCGCATCGAGGCGGAAACAGGCGTCTCGGACGCACGGAAGCCGCCCGTCCACCCGCGGTGCTGCGCTCCGCAGAGAGTGGGTGGGCGGCTTCCGCTGTGCGGTGTCAGCCCAGCAGGGGCAGTCCACCACCGAGACGGGGCAGTCCACTACCGGCTAGGGGGAGCTGACCGAGAGTCGGCAAGCCTGCCGCCGCGGGGAGTCCGGCGACCGAGCCGAGCAGGGGTGCCGCCTGGGTCGTCAACCGGGTCACCAGGGGGAGTCCGTCCGCGGTAGCGGTGCCTGCGGAGCCCAGGAGTGCAGCGCCGGCCAGGAGTGTGGCGGCGAGAGTCTTGGAGTGTGTCATGGGTTCACCTTCCGAACGTTTGGGACAGCAGGGAGTCAGTGCACCGGCGAGAGTCTCGGCGGGCGTTCCTGTTCTTGATCAACGATGTGGAGGCGGGTAAGACACAGGCCGCCATCTTGTTGCCGGCGCGGGTCTGGAGGCGAAGCCGGAAGGTTTCAGGGGTGGGAGCGGAGCGGACACCCCAACGGGCCGAAGGCCCGGACCCTGTGAAACGGGGTCACCTCCTGTGCGCAGCACGCGAGCCCCGGCCCGCGAAGCGGGCCCTTGTCCGGGTGCAGCGAAGCGAAGACCGGACAGTCCGCAGCGCAGCGGAGGACTCCGGCCCGAAGGGCCGGCCTTGGCCTCGCTTGCGAGGCCCCGAGCCGCAACGCGGCTCGGTTTCCCTCCCATGCGCGCAGCGCATGGGGACCC
>NZ_JBHVYA010000027.1:0-8747 GCF_042881255.1 Streptomyces sp. NPDC058279
ACGAAACCCCCGCAACTACCTGGCCTTTCTCGGCCTCGCCGCCGCCCTCTGCTGCTACAAACGACTCGTCCGCCTCACCACATAGGACACGGTCTAAGTGCAACCGAACCCTCAGCGTCATCACCTCAACGGGGGCGGCGCCCGGCGCGGTCGTCGCTGACCGCGCTCCGCGGGAAATGGCCATTCGGCGCACCCTGCGATTCACAGCACGGCACACGACCGAAAAGCCTCGGCGCAGGCCGGCGGGCTGTGCAGTCGGCCGGGCCTTCCCGAAGACATGGCCGACATGCACCCTTGCCACCCGCACAATCATGAAAGTGCATCAGGTTTTGTCGGTGGCCGCCGCTACAACCGATCTGGAAGTCCGCACGGTGCGGACCGATGGGGAGGGAATCAGCGTGCCGAAGGTTCCGGACGGATACGTGCGCGTGAGCAGCTACATCCGCCGCAAGCCAGGTCCCAGGAAGGCCAAAGGCTTGAGCGTCTGGGCCGTGGCCGGCCTGTGCGCCGTGGCGTGGCTCTGGGGTCAAGTCTTCGGGTTCGGCGACAGCTCAGCCGAGCAGCAGCCCGCGCCGAAGCCCGCCGTCTCCGCGCCGGCGGGCGGGCAGTGACGGCCCGGCGGCGGCGAAGCATCCTGTGGCGCCCGCGCAGTGCCGCAGACGTCCTGGGTGCGGCAGCCGTTGCCCTCGCGCTCGCGGTCGCCCTGGCACAGGCCGCATCGCGCCTCCTGGCGAAGGCCGCCGAAAGCTGGCCGCTGCTGGTCCTGATCGGTCTGGCCCACGCCACCGGCTTGGCCTGCCTCAAGATACGGCGCTCTCGCCGGAACCGCGCGGACAGCGAGAGGCTGGCTCGCCTGTGCATCACCTTGTCCGAGTTGGACGTGATGGACGACCAGCAGTTCGAGTACGCGCTGCGCGATCTCCTCGTCCGCGACGGCTGGGCGGCCACGAAGGTGGGACGTGGCGGGGACCAGGCCGCGGACGTGATCGGCGTCCTGATACCCCTCGGACGGATCGTGGTGCAGGCGAAGCACACCCGCGTCGGCGGCAAGGTCGGCTCGTCGGTGATGTACGAAGTGAACGGCACCGCAGGGCCCGCACACAGGGCGGACCACGCCGTAGTCGTCACCAACGGCTCCTTCACCCGTGACGCCATGGCCTGGGGCGACCGCCACGGAGTCCACTGGGTCGACCGCGACCGACTGGACCACTGGGCCCACAAAGGCAAGGCCCTGCACGAACTGCTCGGACTGCCCGCGCGGCGCTCCCGCCTGCCGCCCTGGCGTCGGGCGGCTTGAGCCGCAGAGCCGACCCACCAACGAGATCGGGTGGCACCGCACGTGCTGTGCCACCCGATCTCAGGCGAGGGCAAGGTCTTCTGAGACGTACTGGGGGGCCACTCCGAGCAGCGCATCGACTCCCGCGCGGCCCTTGCCGCCGGCTTCGGGCATGAAGTGGGCGTAGTGGTCGAGGGTGATGGTCGGGCTGAAGTAGCCGAGCCATCGGACGAGGGTGACGACGGATTCACCCGCCTCGAGGATCACGGAGGCGTAAGTGTGCCGGAGTACGTGGAAGCCATCGTTGCGGGAGGCCTTCCAGCGCCGGCCCTTCTCCCGCACGGCGGATCACGCCGGTCTGGACCTCCCCAGGGCAGCTCGACCTCGACGGCCGCCGCATGGTCACCGTCGTGCACGCCGCCGTCGACCGCCCCCGGCGCCACGCCGACCGGCTCGCCTTCGCGGCGGCCCACGTCCACCTCGCCGGGCCGCACTACTGCGACATGCTGCGCCGCGCCGGCCTGCGCGTCCACCACAGCCGCCCGGGCCTCGGCGCCCGCGCCCTCGTCGACTCCGGAGTCTTCCTGTACGGCACGCCCGGGAACGTCGCCGCCGAGCTGGCCGAATACGAACGGGCGGGGGTGGACGAAGTTGTCGTCAACGTCGCGGGAGTGCATTCCGAGCACGCGGCCGACAGGACGCCGTACGGGACCTCCAGGAGATCCTCGCGGTCCGCCGGGAGGCGACGAACTGTACCCCGTACTGAACGCCCCACGCCGCCGGCGGCGTCTCCACCTCCACCGGCATTCCGATCCCGGTTTCCACGAGCACCGCTCCCCCACCTCGAACTCGTTCGGGAGCCGACCCCAGCCCGGACCACTGACACTGCACCGAACCGGCGTCCGCCGTCGCGCCGCCAGGGCCCGGGGTGGGAGGGGTGGGTGGTTGACTGGGGGGATGGAGCGTGGGGGGTGGGGGGTGCCGGGGTTGGACGGTGAACTGGGGGCGGTGCTGGCCGGGTTGGGGGGTGGGGTGAGGGAGCCGGTCACCCCGGGGAACCTGGCCGCGCGGCAGGAGCGGGACGCCGCGGGCAGACCGAGGCCGACGGTGCGGGAGCTGCGGGCCGACGGGCGCTTCGAGGTGGAGGAGCTGCGGGTGCCGAGGGCCTCCGGCGGGGAGGACGTCACGCTCGTGAGCGCGCGGCCGGCCGGGATCGCCGGGCCGTTGCCGCTGCTGTACTACATGCACGGCGGCGGGATGATCACCGGCAACGCGTGGTCGGTCCTTCCGCGGCTGCTGCGCGAATGGGCCCTGCCGCTGGGGTTGGCCGTCGTCTCCGTCGCGTACCGCCTGGCACCGCGGACGCGGTATCCCGGGCAACTGGAGGACTGTTACGCCGGTTTGTGCTGGGCTTCCGAACACGCGGCGGCGCTGGGTGTGGACGCGGACCGCGTCGTCATCGGGGGCAAGAGCGCTGGCGGTGGGCTCGCCGCGGCGCTCGCCCTGTTCGCCCGCGACCGGGGCGGCCCCCGGGCGATCGGGCAACTGCTCCTGTGCCCGATGCTCGACGACCGCAACGACAGTTTCTCCGCTCACCAGATGGCCGGTGTCGACCTCTGGGACCGGACCTCCAACGCGACGGCGTGGCAAGCCGTGTTGGGCGACCGGTACGGCGCGCCGGACGTGCCGCCGTACGCGGCTCCCGCGCGCGCCACGGATCTGTCCGGACTGCCCCCGGCCTACATCGACGTCGGTTCGGCGGAGACCTTCCGGGACGAGGACGTGGCCTACGCCCAGGCGATCTGGCGGGCCGGCGGTCGGGCCGAACTGCACGTGTGGCCGGGGGGCTTCCACGGCTTCGACACCTTCGCGCCGGAGGCGGCCCTCAGCCGGGACGCCCGTGAGGCCCGTACGCGCTGGCTCCGCCGCGTCCTGTCGGCCTGATCCTCGCCCGACAGGACCGGGCCCGGCCGTCACCAGGCCGCCGGACGCCCCCTAAGGGCTCGTCGGCGTCGGCAGGCCGCGCAGGACGAGGTGGATGCCGAGGGTGAAGCCGCGGGTGTCCAGGGCCGGGAGGCCGCCGGGGTGGGTGGCGGAGGCCCGGAGGGAGGCCGCCAGGGCGGGGTAACGGGGCTCGTACTCCGCCGGGGGGAGGTTGAAGCCGGCGGTGAAGGTCTCCAGCGCGGAGCCGAGGACGAGGTTGTCGATGGCGGCGGCGGCCTCGGCGGCCTCGGCCGGTGTGCACCCGGCGCGGGTCAGGGCGTCGAGCAGGGTGTCGTAGCCCCGCAACGCCTTGTCGGAGGCGACCCGGCGGCGCGCGACCAGCGGGATCATGTGCGGGTAGCGGAGGTAGACGCCCCGGTAGCCGTGGGCGTACGCGGCGATGCCCGCCACGCCGCCCGGGTCCGTCAACGGGCCGAGGTCGATCTCGTCGTTGATCAGCTCCGCCACCGCGTCGAGCAGGTCTTCCTTGGACGCGACGTGGTGGTACAGGGAGGCACCGCGCACCCCGAGCCGGTCGGCGATCGTCCGCATCTTCAGGGCTTCCACGCCCTGTTCGTCCAACAGGTCCAGAGCCGCGCGGGCGATGAGCGCGCGGCTGAGGAGGTTCTGGCTCGGCCGTGCCATCGGGAGCTCCCTCGTCTCGGCCTGCAGATTACCTGCCGGGAACGCTTCACAAGGCGTCGGGAGCACCGCTACATTCACGCCACCTCGTTTTCCTAACGCGGTTAGATTTAGCGCGCCGGCGCCGCTCGCGGCTGCCCGCGCCCGGTGAGGTGATCATGAACGACACGTCGAACCCCGATTCGGATGCCGCGCGGCTGCAGGCACTCGGCTACCGCCAGGAGCTGCGGCGCAGCCTCGGCATCCTCGGGAACATCTCGATGGGGTTCGCGGTGGTGTCCCCCGTCGTGGCCCTGTACGCCGTCTCCATGGTGGGGACCACGGTGGCGGGGCCCATGTGGGTGTGGGCGCTGCCGCTGGTGCTCGTCGGCCAGTGCCTGGTCGTCAACGTCTACGCGGAGCTGACCTCGCAGTGGCCGCTGGCCGGCGGCCCGTACCAGTGGGGCAGGCGCCTGTTGGGTCCGGCCTTCGGGTGGCTGGGCGGCTGGGTCTGGCAGTTCGCCGTCATGTTCGGCAACACGACGGTGGCGTACCTCGCCGCGCCCTGGGTGTACGCGCTCTTCGGCGCCGTGCCCACACCCGGCGGGCTGGTCGCGGTGGCCGTCGCCATCCTGCTCGTGTGCATGCTGGTCAACGCGTACGGGATCACCATCCTGCGCTGGTTCGTCTCGCTCGGGATCGCCGCCGAGGCGGTGGCCTCCGTGCTGGTGGGTCTGATCCTGCTGCTGTTCTTCCGCGAGCACGGCTTCCCCCTGTTCACGAAGACGCTCGGCGCGGAGGCACTGTCCGGCGGCTCGACCGTCGCCGCCTTCCTCGCGGCCGTCGCCGTCGCCGGATGGGCGTTCATCGGCTTCGACGCCTGCGTGTCGACGGCGGAGGAGACCAAGGACGCCGGCCGTCAGGTTCCGCGGGCCATGTGGTGGGCGCTGCTGAGCGTCGGCGCCGTCGTCATCCTGAACGCGATGGCCGTCGCGCTGGCTCACCCGCATCCGGAGGCGGTGGTGGCCGGCCAGGACGTCGATCCCGTCACGACGGCCGTCGTGCACGCCTTCGGCGACTGGTCGGACAAGCCGTTCGTGGTGGTGGTCCTCGTCGGGTTCCTGGCCTGCGCGATGGCCTCGCAGGGCGGGGCGGCCCGCGGCCTGTTCTCGCTCGCCCGCGACGGCGTCTTCCCCTTCTCCCGGCACGTGCGCAACGTCAACCGGCGCAAGGCGCCCATCGGCGGCCTCCTCGCCTCCACCCTGATCAGCGGGAGCGCCCTCGCCCTCGGGCTCAACGCCACGGCCATCGGCAGCCTCATCTCCTTCGGCACCGCGGCCACGTACCTGCCGTTCTTCCTCGTCTCGCTCGCCGCGCTCATCGCCCGCCTGCGCGGGAGTTGGGTGCCCTCCGGGCACATCCGGCTGGGCGCCAAGGGCACCTTCCTCAACGTGCTCGCCGTGGCCTGGACCGCCTTCGAGGTGGTGAACGTCTGCTGGCCGCGCACGATCCTCGCGCCGCCGGACGCCCCCTGGTACCAGGTGTGGGCCGCCCTGCTCGGCACCGGAGTGGTGCTGGGCTCCGGCCTCGTCTACCTGGCCGTCCGCCGCCCGCACCACCGGCTGCGCGACGGGGGCGAGCCGGTCGCGCGGCCGCGCGCCGAAGGGCTGGAAGTCGCCGCCGAGCGCCCCTGACCGGGGACCGCCGCCCCGCGCGCCCGCGAACCGCACGACCCCGAAGCGCACGACCCCCGAACCGCGCGCAACCGAAGCGCACGACACCGAAGCGCACGACCCCCGAATCGGCCACCCCCCGCGCACCGCCCGCCCGCACTCCCCGGAAGGACACAACCACATGGACCAGCCCCGCCCCTCCCGCCGCTCGTTCTGTACCGGCGCGCTGACCGCCGCCGCGACCGTCTTCCTCACCTCCGCCGGCGCCGGGCCGGCCGCCGCCCAGCCGGCCGGCGGCACGCTCACCGTCCCCGCCGAGTGGGAGGGCCACTCCGGCTGTGTCATGTCCTGGCCCTGGGACCGCACCGACGGATGGGGCGGCCTGCTCCCCCAGGTGCAGGCCGAGGTGGCCGCCGTCGCCAAGAGCATCGCCCGTTTCGAGACCGTCCTGATGTTCGCCGAGCCCGGCACGGTCGCCGACGCCCGCCGCCAGTGCGGCGCCTCCGTCACCGTCGTGGAGTACCCCGTCAACGACTGCTGGACCCGGGACACCGGACCGATCTTCGCGTTGAACGCGGGCCGCACCCAGCGCACCGGGCTCGACTTCCGCTTCAACGGCTGGGGCAACAAGTACCCGTACGACAAGGACGACCTGCTGCCCGTCGGCGTCTGCTCCTACCTCTCCGTACCGCGGCAGCCGGTGGACCTCGTCCTGGAGGGCGGCTCCGTCATCACCGACGGCCAGGGCACCCTCATCACCACCGAGGAGTGCCTGCTCAACCCGAACCGCAACCCCGGGATGACCCGCGCCCAGATCGAGGCCGCGCTGCTCGCCGCGTACGGGGCGAGCAAGGTGATCTGGCTGCCGTACGGCCTGGACAACGACCTCATCACCAACGGGCACGTGGACCTCGTCGCCTCCTACCTCGGCCCCGCGCGGGTCCTGCTGCACACCCAGCCCGACACCAGCAGCCCCAACCACGCGCGCATGGAGGCCAACCGGGCCGTGCTCGCGGCCGCCACCGACGCCTGCGGACGGCACTTCGGGATCGAGGAGCTCCACCAGCAACCGCACTTCCAGGTGAACGGCGCGCTCGTGGACACGTTCAGCTACACGAACTACTACCTGACCAGCGGCAGCGTCGTCGTCCCGACGGCGCAGGAGCCGGACGACGCCGCCGCGCTGGCCCGGTACGCCGCACTCTTCCCGGGCCGGGAGATCGTCGGCATCCCGGCCCGCACCCTGGCCTGGGGCGGCGGCGGGGTCCACTGCATCACCCAGCACATCCCCGCAGTGTCGTAGGTGTCGTAGCCGGGTCGCAGGCGTCGTAGCGGCGAGTGGACCACCCCCACAGCATCCCGGGGGTGGTTCTTGAATGGTCACTCATGTATGTTGGGCGCATGCCCCGACCCCGCGAGTTCGAACCGGAAGACGTCCTGAACCAGGCCATGCTGCGGTTCTGGGAACGCGGGTACCGGGCGACTTCCATCGAGGACCTGGTGAAGGCGACCGGAGTGAAGCCCGGCAGTCTGTACGGCGCCTTCCCCGGCGGCAAGCACACCCTCTTCGTGAAGTCGCTGGAGCGCTACTCCAAGCTGGTGGTGCCCCGGAAACTCGGCGAACTGGAGGCGTCGGACGCCTCGCTGACCGAGGTCCGAGGCTACTTCGACGGGCTCGTGCGGGACCTGCTCAGCCCCGAGGGCCGTCAGGGGTGCCTGCTCGTCAACACCGCCATCGAGCGCGCCGCCGAGGACGACGAGGCGGCGGCCGTGGTGCGGGGCCACCTGGCCCGGCTCGAACGGTGCATGACCCACGCCCTGGGCAACGCCGTGCGGCGGGGTCAGGTACGCGCCTCACTCGATCCCGTCGGCAGCGCCAAACTGCTGGTCGCCACCTGCCAGGGACTGATGGTCGTCGGCAAGGCGAACCCCGACGAAACGCTCTTGCGGGCGATCGTCGACAACGCCTTCGCCGCTCTCGCCTGACGCCCGGAACCCCACTCCGGCCACCCTCGGGCGCTTTCGGGCGCCCTCGGGCCACCCACGCGGTGGCCCTTTTTCGGCCCCCATACTTGAATGACTACTCAAGAACGGAATCGCACATGAAGGCCATCGTCATCACCGCCCACGGCGGCCCCGAGGTCCTCGCCGTCACCGAGCTTCCCGACCCGGTGCCCGCCGCCGGCGACGTCCTGATCCGGGTCAAGGCCTTCGGCCTCAACCACGCCGAGGCGTACATGCGCGCCGGAGCCTGGGGAGACGTGGCGGCCGTCCCCGGGATCGAGTGCGCCGGGGTGGTCGAGCACGACCCCTCCGGCCTACTCGCCCCCGGCACCCGGGTGGTGGCGATCCTCGGCGGCATGGGCCGTACCCGCGACGGCAGTTACGCGGAGTTGGTCACCGTACCGGCGACCAACGTGGTGGCGGTGCGGTCCTCGCTCGGCTGGGCCGACCTGGCCGCGGTCCCCGAGGTGTACGCGACCGCGTGGAGCGGGCTGTTCGGCAACCTGGACCTGCGGCCGGGCGAGACGGTCCTGGTGCGGGGGGCGACCTCCTCGCTCGGCCAGGCCGCCGTCAACCTCGCCGTCGACCACGGCGCGACGGTGGTGGCCACCACCCGGAACCCGGCGCACATCGCGCTGTTGAAGGAACTGGGCGCCCACGAGGTGCTCGTCGACGACGGTGCGCTCGCCGCGCCGATCCGTGAGCGGGGGCTCGACGTCGACGCCGTGTTCGACGTCGTCGGCAACAGCGTCCTGCGCGACTCCCTCGCCCTGGTCGCGCCCCGCGGCCGGGTGTGCCAGCTGGGCTTCCTCGGCGGGTTCGCGCCGGTACGGGACTTCGACCCGATCGCCGACCTGCCGAGCGGGGCGCGGCTGAGCTTCTTCGGCAGCGCCTTCGTCCTGGGGACCCCCGCGTTCCCGCTCTCCGACGTGCCGCTGGAGGAGATCTACGGCAAGGTCGAAGCCGGAACGCTGCGGGCCCGTCCCACACGGGTCTTCGCGTTCGAGGAGATCGTCGAGGCCCACCGGGTCATGGAGGCCGGGCGGGCCCTCGGCAAGATGGTCGTCACCGTGGACTGAACGCGCCCGCGCGTCGGGGGCCGCGCCCCGCGGCCCGGGCGCCGCGGGGCCGGGGGCCGCCCCCCCGGGGGGGCGGTGCACCTGGGGGCGGGCGGCGGGGGGGGGCCACCC
>NZ_JBHVYA010000027.1:8757-38646 GCF_042881255.1 Streptomyces sp. NPDC058279
CGCCCGCGCCCCCCCCGGCCGCGTCGCGCCGGGCCGGGCCCCCGCCACCAGCGCCCCCCCGGCGAACACCCCCCCCCGCGGCGCCGCCCCCGCCCCGGGGCGCGGGCCGCGACGCGGGACGGTACGCGACCCCGGGCGGGCCTATTCGACCGTCGTCCAGTCGAGGGTGCGTTCCACCGCCTTCTTCCAGCCCGCGTACCCCTCCTGGCGCCGCTCCTCGGACCACTGGGGTTCCCAGCGCTTGGACTCCTGCCAGTGGGTGCGCAGTTCGTCGGTGTCGCGCCAGAAGCCGGTGGCCAGGCCGGCCGCGTAGGCGGCGCCGAGGGCGGTCGTCTCGGCGACGACCGGTCGGCTGACGGGAACGCCGAGCACGTCGGCCTGGATCTGCATGCACAGGTCGTTGGCCGTGACGCCGCCGTCGACCTTGAGCACGTCGAGGTGGACCCCGGAGTCCTGCTCCATCGCCTCGACCACGTCGCGGCTCTGGTAACAGATGGCTTCGAGGGTGGCCCGGGCCAGGTGGCCGCTGTCGTTGTACCGGGCCAGGCCGACGATCGCGCCGCGCGCGTCGGAGCGCCAGTACGGGGCGAACAGGCCCGAGAAGGCGGGGACGAAGTACATGCCGCCGTTGTCCTCGACGGTGCGGGCCAGCCGTTCGCTCTCGGCCGCGTCCGTGATGATCTTCATCTGGTCGCGCAGCCACTGCACGGCGGAGCCGGTCACCGCGATCGAGCCTTCGAGGGCGTAGATCGCGGGGCTGTCGCCGAACTGGTAGGCCACCGTGGTCAGCAGGCCGTGCTGCGAACGGACCAGTTCGGTACCGGTGTTGAGCACCAGGAAGTTGCCGGTGCCATAGGTGTTCTTGGCCTCGCCGGGCGCGTAACAGACCTGCCCGACGGTCGCCGCCTGCTGGTCGCCGAGGACCCCGGTGATGGGGATGGCGGCGCGCAGCGGGCGGGAGGTGCGGGTCTCCCCGTACGCCTCGCGGTGGGAGGACGGGTTGATCTTGGGCAGCATGGCCCGGGGGACGCCGAAGAAACCGAGCAGTTCCTCGTCCCAGTCGAGGGTTTCCAGGTTCATCAGCATCGTGCGGCTGGCGTTGGTGACGTCGGTCGCGTGGATGCCGCCGTCGGGGCCACCGGTGAGGTTCCACAGGACCCAGCAGTCCGTGTTGCCGAAGAGGGCGTTGCCCGCTTCCGCCGCTTCGCGCACGCCGTCGACGTTCTCCAGGATCCACTGGATCTTGCCGCCGGAGAAGTACGTGGCCGGCGGCAACCCCGCCTTGCGGCGGATCGTGTCGCCCTGACCGGAGCGGTCGAGGGCCGCGGCGATGGAGTCGGTGCGGGTGTCCTGCCAGACGATCGCGTTGTAGTACGGGCGGCCGCTGCGGGGGTCCCACACCACGGTGGTCTCGCGCTGGTTGGTGATGCCGATCGCCGCGAGGTCGGCGGGGGTCAGGTTGCCGTGCCGCAGGGCGTTCTGGATCACCGAGTTGGTGCGTTCCCAGATCTCGACGGGGTCGTGTTCGACCCACCCCGACCGCGGGAGGATCTGGGCGTGTTCCAGTTGGTGCTTCGCCACTTCGTTACCGGCGTGGTCGAAGATCATGAAACGGGTGCTGGTGGTTCCCTGGTCCACCGCGCCGACGAAGTCCGCCATGGGGTGCCGCCTCTCCTGTGGGATGGCCTGCTCGCTGCCCTCAGGCAGCCGTGGTCACGCTTCCGGTCCCTCGGGGGCCGGCACGCGTCCGGGAGGCTCCGGCTCGGCGGTCGGCAGGAACCTGCCGACGAAGAACTTGTACAGGGCCGCTCCGACCAGTCCGCCGATGAACGGACCGATGATCGGGACCCAGAAGTAGAAGTTGCCGTACTGATCTCGCCACGCATGGCCGTAGCCCGTGATGAAGCTGGCCAGCCGGGGGCCGAAGTCACGGGCGGGGTTGATCGCGTAACCCGCGTCGGTGCCCCAGGCCATGCCGATCGCGACGACGACCAGGCCGATGATGAACGGGGCCAGGTTGGCGCCGGGAGGCGTGCCCAGCAGGTCCGTGATGGCCAGGATCAGGAACAGCAGGATCGCGGTGCCGATGATCTGGTCCCGCAACGCTCCCCACTCGGTCACCGGCAGGTTGGGGTTGCCGTTGGCCGGGAGGGTGGAGAAGACGCCCTGCGTCTTGGTGTGCGTGGGGTCGATCGTCGACAGCGCCTCGCTGTAGTTCCAGCGCACCAGCAGGGCTGCCACGAAGGCGCCCGCCGTCTGCGCGAGGGCGTACGGCGCGACCCTGCTCCAGGGGAACCCCTTGAACGCGGCGAGCGCCACGGTCACGGCGGGGTTCAGGTGTGCGCCGCTGAGCCGTGCCGCGACGTACACACCGAGAGTGACGCCCAGGCCCCATGCCCAGGCGATGCTGTCGTGGTTGCCGAGGCCGCCGGGGGGATCCGTGAGACCTCCACCGGCCACCACTTGGGCCACCACGCCGCACCCGAAGAGGATGAGGATCATGGTGCCCGCGAATTCGGCCGACAGCTCAGCGACCAAAGGTGGCATATTCATCCGCTTGACCATCGAAGCCCGCTTCCCGCCGGCCCAGGGCCGGCCGTGGACTGCCCGGGTCCTCCCCGCTTCTCACGATAGGACGATCACCGGAGAACCGCACGACGGTGCCGTGGGACCGGTCCCCGCGGGCGTCGAACGGGCCTTTCGACGGTCAGCCGACGCCCCAGGACCAGGTGTGGTCCGCGCCGACCAGGCAGGCGAGGACGACGAGGTCGGCGATTCCGAGCGCGAACCCGAGGCGGGCGCGGCCGGGGCGGCTCGTACCGCGCCGCAGGGCGAGCGCGGCCAGGACCATGGAGGCCGGGCCGAGCAGGAGGTTCATGGCGAGGAGGCCGACCAGGCCGAGCAGGAAGGAGGCGACGGCCATGCCGTCGGCCTCGCGGGTGCGGTCGCGGGCGGGTCGGGGGTCGGCGGGGCGCTCGACGTGCTCCGCGCGGTCGGTGCGGTCGGTGCGGTCGGTGTCGAGGATGCGGTCGAGGGTGCTTCGGACGCTCATGACGAACCTTCCTGTCGGTGGGTCCGGCGGTGGTGGCGGCCGGACCGTTCACGGATCGCGAAGACCAGCAGCCAGCAGGCGATCGCGGCGGTGACGGCGAGGGAGACGGGGGCCGACACGTGCGCCACGGTCCCCAGGAGGACCCCCATCAGCATCAGTGCCGCAACGAGGAAGAGCATCGTGCTCCCTCCTGAAATAGGTGACAGTTGTTCACTGACTACCCAGTCTAATAGTGCTCATGCGGTCCTGTGTGGCGGGGGGGTTAACTTTTCGTCATGAGCCAGACCGCCGGAGCCCGTCAGCTCCAACGCCTCAAGACCCGCCGTGCCCTGCTCGACGCCGCCCTGACCCTCCTGGAGGAGCAGAGCCTGGGCAGCCTGGGTCTGCGCGAGGTGACCCGCGCGGCGGGCGTCGCACCGACCGCCTTCTACCGGCACTTCCGCGACATCGAGGACCTCGGCATCGCGCTGGTGGACGAGGCGCTGGAGAACCTGCACGCCACGGTCCGCTCCATGCTCACCACCACCGGCGACGCCGATCAACGCACGGCCGCGGCGGTGGAGTTGATGGCCGCCTTGGTGCGCGCCTACCCCGCGCACATCCGCTTCATCGTCCGGGAGCGGCACGGCGGCGTACGCCGGGTCCGGGAGGCGGTGAGCGGACAGCTCGACGCGTTCGCGGGCGAAGTGGCCGAAAGCCTCGGGTCCGATCCGCTCGGCGCCGGCTGGAGCCGGGACGATCTGCTGATGCTGGCCCGGTTGTACGTCGACCACATGGTGATGACGGCCTCCGCGTTCCTGGCGGCAGCCCTCGACGAGGACGGTGAATGGGACGCCGTCACCCACACCGCCCTGCGCCAGTTGCGGCTCATCCACGCGGGCCGGGTGCACTGGGCACCGGCGAGGACGGGAGCGGGAGCGGGGGCGGGAGCGGGGGCGGGGTGAAGGGAACCGTACGCGGCGCGTGACGACGTTTGTCGGCGGGGACCGGGGTAGGGGCCGGGGGAGTGCGGCCGCGGGAGCGCCACCTCGGTGCCGGGCCGCCGGAGAGGAGCGCCTCATGCGTAACCGACTGCTGATCGCGGCGGCCGTCACGGCGGTGACCGCCGGTGTGTGCGGACCGGCGGCGGTCGCCGCCGACCGGGCCGACAACCAGGACGCCGTATTCCTCGCCTCCGTCCACCAGGGCAACCTCGCGGAGATCGCGGCCGGCCAGGACGCGCAAAGGAACGCCACCACGGAGTGTGTGAAGACCGTCGGCGCCCGCATCGTCGCCGACCACCAGAAGCTCGACCAGGACGTCAAGGCGGTGGCGGCGCAGCTGAAGACGACCCTGCCCACCGCGCCCACCGCCGATCAGCAGCAGAAGCTGAAGGACGTACAGGCCAAGGCCAAGACCTCCGGGTACGACTCCGCCTGGCTCGCCGGCCAGGACGCCGCACACAGGTCGACCCTCGCGTTGATCCGGCTGGAGATCAGCAGCGGTAAGGACAGCGCGGCCGTCGCCGCGGCGAAGCAGGCCGAGCCGGTCGTCACCATGCACCTCGACATGGTTCGCGGCGGCACCTGTCACGCCATGTGACCCCGCGCCCCGGCGCCCCGGGCCCACGCCCTCGGCTCGAACCCGGACCGGACCGGATCAGATCGGACCGGATCTAACCGAATGAGACCGGTGTCGGGTTCGGCCCAGGGCCCGGTTCAGCCCAGGGTCGAGATGTCGATCACGAAGCGGTAGCGGACATCGGAACCGAGCACCCGCTCGTACGCCTCGTTGATCTTCTCGGCCGGGATCGGCTCGATTTCCGCGCCGACGCCGTGCCCGGCGCAGAAGTTGAGCATCTCCTGTGTCTCGGCGATGCCGCCGATCATCGAGCCGGCGAACGAACGGCGCCGCGACATCACGGAGAAGGCATTGAGGGACAGCGGTTCCGGCGGGGCGCCCACGTTGACCATGGCGCCGTCGAGGGCGAGGAGCGAGAGGTAGGCGTCGATGTCGAGCTTGGCGCTCACCGTGTTCAGGATGATGTCGTAGGTGCCCGCGAGTCGCTCGAAGGTTCCGGGGTCGCTGGTGGCGTAGTAGTCGTCGGCGCCCAGGCGCAGCCCGTCGGCCTGCTTCTTGAGGGACTGGGACAGGACGGTGACCTCGGCGCCCATGGCGTGGGCGAGCTTGACCCCCATGTGCCCGAGCCCGCCGAGGCCGACGACGGCCACCTTCTTGCCGTGGCCGGCGCCCCAGCGCTTGAGCGGCGAGTAGGTCGTGATGCCGGCGCACAGGAGCGGGGCGGCCTCGTCGAGCGCGAGCCCCTCCGGAATGCCGACGACGAAGTCCTCGTCCACGACGATGTGGGTGGTGTAGCCGCCGTTGGTGTCGGTGCCGTCCCGGTCGATCGAGCCGTAGGTGAAGACCGTCCCGTTCAGGCAGTACTGCTCCTCCCCCGAGCGGCACGGAGGGCACTCGCGGCAGGAGTTGACCATGCAGCCGACGCCGACCCGGTCCCCGACGGCGTGCCGGGTGACCTGCGGGCCGACCTCGGCCACCACCCCGGCGATCTCGTGGCCGGGAGCGACGGGATAGGTCACCGGGCCCCACTCGCCGCGCACGTGGTGGATGTCGGAGTGGCAGATGCCGCAGAACTTGATCTCGATCAGGACGTCCCGCGGGCCGACCTCGCGCCGTTCGACGGTGGCCGGGACGAGCGGTGCGTCCGCGGAGGTGGCGGCGTACGCGTTGACGGTGCTCATGTCGTGCCTCCATGGATGGGGGGCGGCCGTCGCGGCCGAGGAGCGCGGCCGGGGGGCGGCGCCGGACCGGTCCGCCGCGGGGCCCGTCCGGGCCGAGGCTCGCTTTTCACCGTACGTCCATGCTGCCGCGCACGCTGGCCTGCCCGCGGCCCCGCAGGTCGGGCCGGCGGGGGCCGGCAGCCCGGCCGGAAGCCGGAGGCCGCGGGGGTCACCCGACTGGGTGACCCCGTTGGCAGCCGGGCCGGGGGCCCGGCTTGCTGGACGGATGAGAGAGCGTTCACCGGGTGCGTCCCGGACCCGGAACCTGGAGACCCCGAGGGCGGCGGGAGTGGCCGGGATCGTCTTCGCGGCCCTGCTGGCCGCGGCGATCGTGCTCGCCCGGCTCGGCCTGCCGGAAGGAGCCGGCGGCTCCTCCGTGGAGCTCGACCCGGGGCAGCGGGCCTCGGTGAACACGGCTGTGGAGCTGGTCCCCTTCGCCGGTATCGCCTTCCTCTGGTTCATGGGCGCCGTGCGCGCGCACACCGGGGATGCCGAGGACCGGTTCGTCGCCACCGTCTTCCTGGGCAGCGGCCTGGTCTTCGTCGCCTCCCTCTTCGCCGCCGCCGCGGCCGCCGGGACCGTGCTCTCCGCCCACCAGCCGCAGGACTTCGGCCGGCACTTCGCGTACGAGCTGCTCACCACGTACGGCATGCGGATGGCCGCCGTCTTCGTCCTCGCGACGTCCACCATCGGGCGCAAGCTGGGCTCGTTCCCGCGCGCCCTGAGCCTGGCCGGGGTGGCGGCCGGCCTGATCCTCCTGGTGGCGGGATCCTCCCTGCCGTGGTCGGAGCTGGTGTTCCCCGCCTGGGCCCTGCTCATCAGCGTCTACATCCTGCGGGCCGCCGGCCGGACTCGGTGAGGTACCCCGAACGCACGACGGCCGTCACCCCGATGGTCCGCGTGGACGGGCCGGGACGGCGCCCGCCCGGCACGCTGGTCCGGGGAGCCGAGGGGGTCACCGAAAGGACCGCACGTTGCTGAGGCTTGTCGTCGATCTCAACCGGTGTCAGGGGTACGCGCAGTGCGCGTTCCTCGCGCCCGACGTCTTCGCGATGCACGGGGACGAGGGGCTCCTCTACGATCCGCAGGCCGAGGACGCCCAGCGCGAGCGGCTGGCGCAGGCCGCGGCGGCCTGCCCCGTCCAGGCCATCCTCGTGGACGACCTCGACCGGGCCGGTGACCGGGACCGCGGCCCCGCGACCGCCGCGGAGGCCCGCGATGCATGAAGTGACCCTGGACCACCTCAAGCGCGAGGGTCGGATCGTCGTCGTGGGAGCCTCGCTCGCCGGCCTGCGCGCCGCCGAGACCATCCGCGACAAGGGCTTCACCGGCGTACTGACCATGATCGGCGACGAGCCGTACGAGCCCTACGACCGCCCGCCCCTCTCCAAGGGCGTCCTGCTCGGCAAGTCGACCGCCGAACGCACCGCGCTCCCCCGCCGCCGGGCCATCGACGCCGAGTGGCGGCTCGGCGTACCGGCCACCGGCCTCGACATGGCGGCCCGGCGGGTGAAGCTGGCCGACGGGGACGAGGTTCCGTACGACCGGCTCCTGATCGCCACCGGCGTACGGGCGAGGCCATGGCCGAACGCCGCCGAGGGCGAACTCGACGGGGTGTTCGTGCTGCGCACCCGCGACGACGGCGCGGCGCTGGCGCGGCGGCTGGACGCGGGCCCCCGCCGGGTCCTGGTGATCGGGGCCGGCTTCACCGGCTCGGAGATCGCCTCCGCGTGCCGGGAGCGCGGCCTGGCGGTCACCGTCGCCGAACGCGGCGACGCGCCTCTCGTCGGGGCACTGGGCGGGGTGATCGGGGCCGTGGCCGCCGAACTCCAGCGCGAGCACGGCGTCGACCTGCGCACCGGCGTCATGGTGACCGGCCTGGAGGGCGACTCCACCGGGCGGGTACGGGCCGCGCACCTCTCCGATGGCACCACGCTGGACTGCGACGTGGTGGTCGTCTCGCTGGGCGCCCAGCGCAACACCGAGTGGCTGGCCGGCTCCGGGCTCGGCGCGGGCCCGCGCGGCATCGCCTGCGACGCGGGCTGCCGGGCCTTCGACATCCGGGGCATCGTCACCGACGACATTTACGTGGCGGGTGACGTGGCCCGCTCCCCACACCCCCTGTTCGGGTACCAGTTCCTGTCGCTGGAGCACTGGGGCAACGCCGTCTCCCAAGCGGAGACCGCGGCGCACAACATGCTCAGCGTGAGCACCGATCGGCGCCCGCACATCTGGGTCCCGGCGTTCTGGTCCTCGCAGTTCGGGGTCAACATCAAGTCCGTCGGCGTGCCGTCGATGGGCACCGAGATCATGATTCCCCAGGGCTCGCTCGCGGAACGCCGCTTCACCGGCGTCTACGGGTACCAGGGCCGCGTCATCGGGGCCGTCACCTTCGACAACTCCCGGTGGCTGCAGTTCTACCAGCAGCAGATCGAGTCGACCGCGCCGTTCCCGGTGCCGTTCCCGACGGTCGACCGGCGCCCCGACGGCAACCGGCCCGTCCCGGCCGACTTCCCGGACCCGTCCGTGCCCACGCACGGTCCGACCATCACCCTCAGCGGATATTCGCCGGCCGACCGGCGGATGACCTTCACCCCCGCCGGGCACTGACCCGCAGGCCCCCGGAGGACCCGCAATGACCCACGGCATCCTGAGCGAGATCCTGGACTACGCCAACCGCGCCAACCCGTACCCGCTGTACGAGGAACTGCGCAAGACTCCCGTCTTCCACGAGGGGAGCGGGCCGTACGTCATCAGCACCTACTACGAGATCCAGAGCCTGCTGCACGACCCCCGGCTCAGCTCCGACGCCCGCAACCTGGCCGCGACGGCCGGGGACCCGCTGGCGGGCGAGGGCGAGGAGGAGGCCACGGCCCTGCCGCCCGGCTTCCTCAAGCTGGACCCGCCCGAACACGACCGGCTCCGGCGGATGACGAACCGGCCCTTCGGGCCGCCGCACTCCCCGCGCCGCGTCGACGGGATGCGCGACGACCTGCGCTCCATCGTCACCGGACTGATCGACGACCTCGGTGACCCCGGACAGATCGACCTGGTCGACCAGTTCGCGTACCCGTTCCCCGTCACCATGATCTGCCGGCTGCTGGGGGTGCCGCGCGAGGACGAGCCCCGTTTCCACGTCTGGGCGGACACCCTCGCGGCGAGCCTGGACCCCGATCCGGACGCGGACCCGGCCGAACGGCAGCGCAAGACCCACGACTCCCGGATGGAGCTGGGCATGTACCTGGCCGGGCTGATCGAGGAGCGGCGCAAGCAGCCCGGCGACGACATGCTGTCCCAACTGGCCGTCGGGTACGGGCCGGACGCGTCCATGTCCACCATGGAGCTGCTCAGCACCGCCGCCCTGCTGCTGATCGCCGGCCACGAGACGACGGTCAACCTGATCACGAACGGGATGCTCACGCTGCTGCGCAACCCCGACGTACTGGAACGGCTGCGCCGGGACCCGGCGCTCGCGGCGCCGCTGGTGGAGGAGCTGCTGCGGTTCGAGCCGCCGGTGCAACTGCTGCCGCAGCGCACCCCGCTCGTGGACATCGAGGTACGCGGGGTCACCATCCCCAAGGGCTCCTCGATGTGGCTGATCCTCGCGTCGGGCAACCGGGACCCGCAGCGCTTCGAGAACCCCGACCGCTTCGACCCGGACCGCCCGGACATCCAGCACCTGGGCCTGGGCAGCGGCATCCACAGCTGCTTCGGCGCCCCCCTGGCCCGCCTGGAGGCCCAGCTCGCCCTCACCGAACTGGCCCGCCGCCTGCACAACCCGCGCCTCCTGGAGGACCCGCCCCCCTACCGCCAGAACGCCGTCCTCCGCGGCCCCCGCCACCTCCGCATCGCCTGCGACGAGGTCCGGGCGTAGGTTTGCGCCCCTTCCCGGGCCCCGGGCGGCGCGACCGCCCGGGGCCCGCGGCTGCCCGGGCGGGTGGGGAGCCGGTCAGCAGGCGGTCAGCAGCCGGTCCCGGAGCCGGCCGACCGTGGCCGAGGAGATGCCGACGCGGTCGAGGAGGTAGCCGGAGGGCGAGTCGTAACGGGCGGTCAGGTCGTCGAGGACGAGGGCGAGAACCCGCGCGGGGGCGCGGCCGTACGAGGGCCAGCGCATGGTGCGTCCCGGGTGGGCGGTGTGCCAGTCGGCGAGCAGGCGGTCCGTGGCCCGTTCGGTGAGGGCGAAGTCGGCCAGGACGTCCTCCCGGGAGACGCCGAGGAGGGTCAGTACGAAGGCGGCGACGAGTCCGGTGCGGTCCTTGCCGGAGGTGCAGTGGAAGACCGTGGCCCCCGGCTCGGCCGCGGCGATGAGCTCGACGGCCTGTCGGATCTCCGCGACCCCGTCCTCGGTCACTTCGGCGGCCCGGTCCGCGAGGTAGCGCCAGGGGTCGGTGTCGGGGTCGATCTCGGCCTGGTCGTAGGGTCGGTGCTCGATGCTGAGGTTGGCGTAAACGAACCGGTGCGGCTCGGGCACCCGCCCCTTGGTGTCGGCCTCCCACGGGTAGCGCAGGTCGATGACGGTGCGTATGCCGAGGTCCAGGAAGCGTTCCCAGTCCGCTCCTCGGAGCTTGCCGAGCGAGTCGGCACGGTAGAGCAGGCCCCAGGCGACCCGGCGGCCGTCGATGCCGCGGTAGCCGCCCAGGTCACGGAAGTTGTGCAGCCGGTCGAAGGCTATGTGGCGGCTCGGCACGGTCGGGCTCCTGTCGGGTGCGGTGGTCTTCCGCTCCGGATGATGCCGTAGCCGTCATGCCCGGGTTCAGCGTTTGCGCGCCACCGTGAGGCCGTCCGCGATGGGCAGCGTCACCGACTCCACCCGCCCGTCGGCCCGGACGTGCGCGTTGAACTCCCGGATGGCCAGGGCGTTTCCCGTGGCATCGGGGTGTACCGCCGCGCCGCCGTACAGGACGTTGTCCGCGAGCAGCAGACCGCCCGGGCGTACGCGGGGAACGAGTTCGTCCCAGTAGGCGCGGTAGCCGCTCTTGTCGGCGTCCAGGAACACCAGGTCGATCACCGGCTCGGGCGGCAGTTCGCGCAGGGTCTCCAGGGCGGGGGCGATCCTCAGCTCGATCCGGTCGGCGACTCCGGCCGCCTTCCACGCCTCGCGGGCGATCCGGGTCCACTCCTCGGAGACGTCGCAGGTGAGGACCTTCCCGCCGGGCAGCAGCCCGTGGGCGAGGGCGAGCGTGGAGTAGCCGGTGAAGGTGCCGACTTCGACGATCCGCAGGGCGCCGGCGAGCTTGGCCAGCAGGGTGAGGAAGACGCCCTGCTCGTGTGGGACGCGCATCTCGGAGGGGCCGCCGAGCGCCCGCGTGCGCTCGATCAGCTCCCGCTGGACGGGGGTGACGGGTTCGGCCTGCTCTACGAGGTAGGCGTACACCTCGGGGGTGAGGGGCACGGTCTTCACTTCGTCGGGGGTTCGGGTCATGGAGTGGCGTGGTCCTTCGGTAGGCGTTGCGCGATCGGGTGATCGGCGCGGTGTTCATCTTGGCCGGTCGCACCGCGCCCGCGCATCCGGATATCCCGGCAGGGCAACGAGGGCGGGGCCCCTTCGGAAACGGCGTGGTCCCCCATCTACCGATGCCCTGTCACATGTGAAATATTACCTGCGCTCTCGTCAACTCCCCTGGAAGGGAACCGCGTTGCGCATACTCGCCGTGGCAGGAGCGGCGATATCACTCGCCCTCCTCGCCGCCACCCCCGCCCTCGCCGCATCGCCACAGCCCCCACCGCCGCCCCCGGCGGCCGGACAACAGACCGGACAACACGCCGGACAACAGGTCGAACAACACGCCGGGCAGCAGGCCGGACAGCATGCCTCCGCCCCACCCCTCGCCCCGCTCGAACTGGAACGCCAGGCCCTGCGCCGCCAGGCCCTCGAAGGGATCGCGGCCGGCACGGCCGGCCACCCCGGCGCCCTGCGCGCCGAACCCGACGGCACCCTCCCCCACCAGGCCAAGGTGGGCGACCGGTACGTCGAACTCGCCCAGGAACGCAAGGACAAGGTCTTCGTGATCCTCGCCGAGTTCGGCGACCAGGTGGACACGACGACCGAGTTCGAGGGCAAACCGCGCTTCGGCGGCACGCCCGGCCCCCGCCACGACACCATCGGAAAGCCGGCGGCCGACGACAACCACACGCTGTGGCGCAAGGACTTCGACCGCGCCTCCTACCAGCGGCAGTTCTTCTCCGACGCGCCCGAGTCGGCGAGCATGCGCGCCTACTACCGGCTCCAGTCCTCGGGCCGGTACGACATGGACGGCACCGTCACCGACTGGGTCAAGCTCCCTTGGAACGAGGCGCGTTACGGGACGGACAACTGCTCCGAGCCCGGTCAGTGCCGGACCAACTGGGACCTGGTCCGGGACGCCACGACCGCCTGGTACGACGCCGAGCGCGCGAAGGGCCGTACGGCAGCCGACATCAAGGCGCAGTTGGCCGAGTACGACCAGTGGGACCGCTACGACGCCGACCACGACGGCAACTTCAACGAGCCCGACGGCTATATCGACCACCTCGTGGTCGTCCACGCGGGCAAGGACCAGACCTGGGGCGGAGGAGCCCAGGGCAAGGACGCCGTCTGGGCGCACCGCTGGTTCGCGTACTGGGACCAGGCCGGCAGCGCGGGCCCGGCGGGCAACAAGGCGGGTGGCACCCCGGTCGGTGACACCGGCATCTGGGCGGGCGACTACCTCACCGGCGGCGAGAACAGCGGAGCCGGCCTGTTCTCCCACGAGTTCGGCCACGACCTGGGGCTGCCGGACCTCTACAGCTCGGACGGGGACAACAGCGTCAACTTCTGGTCGCTGATGTCGTCCGCCTCCTACCTCGGCAAACGCCCGGGCACCACCGGGGAGTTCCCGGGCGACCTCGATCCGTGGAGCAAGCTGCAACTGGGCTGGCTGGAGTACACGGAGGCCGACGCGGGCCGCCGGACCCGCGCGACCCTCGGCGTGTCCGGCTACAACACCGAGGATCCCCAGGCACTGTTGGTGCACCTGCCGCCCTCCCGGACCACGACCGAGCTGACCGACCCCTATGAGGGCACGAGTCAATGGTGGAGCGGCACCGGCGACTTCATGGACAACACGCTCGGCCGGACCGTCGACCTCACCGGCACCGCCGGGCCCGCCCGGCTGGACGCCCGCGTCTGGTACGACATCGAGAAGGACTTCGACTTCCTGACCGTGGAGGCCTCCACGGACGGCGGCACCGCCTGGACCCCGCTCACGGGCACCGTGGACGGGGCGCCGATCCCGGCCAAGGGCGTCTCCGGCACCTCCACCGGCTGGACGCGGCTGTCGGTCCCCCTCGACGCCTTCGCGGGCCGCGAGATCCGGCTACGGCTGCGCGTCACCTCGGACGGCAACACCCACGGCAAGGGCGTCACCTTCGACGACATCCGCATCACCGCGGACGGCGGTCGCGAACTGCTGCGCGACGGCGCGGAGCAGGGTGCGAACGGCTGGACGGCGCTCAAGTGGTCCCGCACGGAAGGCCGCGCCGGCACCGAGGAGCACCCGCGCGCCTACTTCGTCGAGAACCGGCGCTACACGGGCTACGGCAGCCTGCTCAAGACGGGACCGTACAACTTCGGGTTCACGGGCGACCGGGTGGAGTTCTTCCCGTACCAGCAGGGCGTGCTCGTCTGGCTCTGGGACACCGCGTTCAGCGACAACACCACCAAGACGCACCCGGGCGGCGGACTGCTGCTTCCGGTGGACGCCCGACCGGAGCCGCTGAAGTTCGCCGACGGCAGCCTCCTCAACGCCCGCGCGCAGACCTTCGACGCCCCCTTCTCGCTGCGCGCGAGCGACCGGATCGTGCTGCACAAGGCGGGCACCCCGTTGGTGATCCCGTCGCGGCCGGGAGTCCCGGTCTTCGACGACCGTCACGGCACCTATTGGAACGCGGAGTCGCCGCAGCTCGGGGTGAAGGTCCCGGACACCGGCACGAAGATCGCGGTGGTGAAGGAGGCTGCGGGCGGTGCGCTGACGACGGTCCAGGTGAGTCCTTCCTCCTGAGTCGGCCCGAGTCGGGCGGCGGGCTCGTCCTGCGGCCCGCCGGGTCAGCCGGCGGCCCGCGGGTTCAGCGCCGCGTACTCCAGCGGCGCGGACGGATCGACGGTGAGGGCGTACGGGGCCGGTTCCACGCCCGCCCGCACCAGCAGGTCGCCGACGGCGGCGATCATCGCCCCGTTGTCGGTGCACAGCGTCATCGGCGGGACCCGCAGGGCGATCCCGGCGGAGGCGCAGCGCCGCTCGGCGAGGGCGCGCACCCGGGAGTTGGCGGCCACTCCGCCGACCAGCACCAGTGTGCCGACCTCGTACGCCGTGCAGGCCGCGACGGCCTTGCGGGTCAGGACGTCGGCCACCGCCTCCTGGAGCGAGGCGGCGCCGTCGGCGACGGGGGGTTCCTGCCCGCGCAGCCGGTGGCCCTCGGCCCAGCGGGCGGCGGCCGTCTTGAGGCCCGAGAAGGAGAAGGAATAGGCGTACGGGTCCCCCGCGCGCGGTCCGCCGGTCAGCGGACGGGGGAAGGCGACGGCCTTGGGGTCGCCGCCCCGGGCGGCCCGGTCGATGGCCGGACCGCCCGGGTAGGGCAGGCCGAGCACCCGGGCGACCTTGTCGAAGCATTCGCCGGCCGCGTCGTCGAGGGTGTCGCCCAGGTGCAGGATCGGCTCGCGCACGAGGTCCCGTACCAACAGCAGGGAGGTGTGCCCGCCGGAGACGATCAGCACCACGCAGGGGTCGGGCAGCGGGCCGTGCTCCAGGGTGTCGGCGGCGACATGCCCGGCCAGGTGGTGGACGCCGTACAGCGGCAGGTCCAGCGCGTAGGCGAGCGTCTTGGCCCCGGCGAGGCCGACTTGGAGCGCGCCGGACAGCCCGGGTCCGGTGGTGACGGCGACCGCGTCGAGCTGTGAGGGCCGCAGGCCGGCCTGGTCGAGGGCCCGGCGGACCACGGGGTTGAAGGCGTGCAGGTGGGCGCGGGCCGCGATCTCGGGGACGACCCCGCCGAAGCGGGCGTGCTCGTCCATGCTCGACGCGACGACGTGCGCGAGGAGTTTTCCGTCGCGCACGATGCCCGCGCCCGTCTCGTCACAGGACGACTCGATGCCCAGCACCACCGCAGACCCCACCGGACACACCCTCAACCCTGATCGCGACCCTTATTGCGAACTATTCGCAATAAGGGTACAAGGGCGACGGACCCGCTCCCCCTACCTACCCGCTGATCCCTACCCGCGCGGCACGACGGTGGCCAACACCCCGGGCAGCGGATACCAGTCCGCGGAGGCGATCGAGGCGTGGTGCCCGGCCATCAGTGCGAGCCGGTCCAGCGCCTGGGCCTCGGTCGGGTGGACGCCGTCGATCGCGGGGACCACGCTCTGGGCATCGGTGGCGATCAGCAGGTAGTGGTTGCGGTCGTACCAGCCGGTGTCGATGGAGCCGCCCGCGTACGCGCTCGCGTCCCCGTCGAACACCACGAACCACGGGCGCAGCGAGGCGTCGGCATAACGGGCCCGCGGGTCACCCGCCTCGGCGCGGTGCACGGCCGGGAAGGCCGCCGCGCTGCCGAGCCTGCCCGAGGCGGCGAGGGTGCGCAGGTGGGTCGCATACTCCCGGTCGGTCCAGAGGGTGTCCGCGCCGTTGCCCTCCTCCACCGTGCCGGGGATCAGCTCGACGAGGAACTTCCCGGCCATGGCGGAGCGGCTCGGCCACGCCCCGGCGCGGGCCGCGGTGTCCAGGTCGGGGTAGCCGGCCGCCAGTTGCCCGGGCCGGTAGACGGCGTCGCCGAGCTTGGCGGTGAGGAGCGCGTCGAGGTCGGCCGGGCCGCGCCCGAGGTTGGCGGCGAAGCCGTCCTTCAGTTCCAGCTTGAGCACGATCGGGCGGTGGCCGGGGTGCGCGTCGTGCCAGCTGCGGATGTCGGCCAGGCAGCCCGCGAGGTTCTGGTCGCGGGACTTGGTGCGCAGTTGGGCGGGGCTGCCGGCGTTCTCGCAGTTGCTGTTGTTGCCGAAGGGATTGTCGTGCGAGACCCGCCAGGAGCTGCCGAAGAAGTTGGTCCACACGTCGAGTTCGAGCATCGCGGCGCCGGAGTCCAGCGCGTCCGCGAAGTACGGGTACTTGGCCTTCTCGTAGGCGTTGTGGACCCCGACGCCGGTGGTCGCGGCGTAGGAGGGGCCGCCGGCCTCGGCCCCGGCCGGGGCCGCCGCGCCCAGGCTCAGGCCGAGGCCGAGCGTCGTCGCGACCAACCCGGCCAAGGCCCTTCCCCGCCACCTGTCCCGCAGTCTCATCTTCTCGGCTCCCCTCGGTCCACGGCTCTCAAGTCGCCTGGAGCGTAAGGGAGTTCGGTGAAGCAGGGAAGGACACCGGATGTCGGGAGGGGGCGGGGCGGCCTGACACCGGGAGGCCGGCCGCGCGTCCGGCTGTGAGGACCGACACACCGGATTGCGGAACCTCCGCCGGCCGCCGGCCGTCGGACGGGACGTCGGAGGATCGTCAGCGGCGGGAGCGCCACATGGTGGGCAAGGTGAGGGACGGCGCGGTGCGGGTCTCCGTGCTGCTCGGAATCTGCCTCGCCCTGGTCGGCGGCGGCGCCCTGGCGTGGGGGCAACTGCGCGCGGTCGCCGCCCACCGCGCGGACGGCGATCCCGCGCGGGGCAGCTACCTCCAGGACCCGGAGCGCGCCGACCGCACGGCCGCGGACGTCCTCGACGGAATCGTGTCCGAGGGCGAGGACCGGCCGACCGACGCCCAGGACTTCGCGGGGACGGAGTCGGGCTCCGACCCGTCCGGGGCACCGGAGCCGGTGCGGTGGGCGGACGGCGGCTGGCAGCCCTCCTCGCCGCTGCGCGCCCGGACGGCCGCCCCCGAGCCCGCGATCGGGGCACTGTTCTCACCCGGCAACGACTGGGACGCCGACCACCACTGCTCCGCGAGCGTGGTGCACTCGCCCGCCGGCGACCTCATCGCCACCGCCGCGCACTGCGTGTACCAGGACGGCTTCCGCACCAATCTGGCCTTCGTCCCCGGCTACCGCGACGGCAAGGCGCCGTACGGCGTGTGGGTGCCCAGCAGCATCGACGTGGACCCCCGCTGGACGCGGAGCACGGATCCCGACCACGACGTGGCCTTCCTGCGGCTGCGCCGCCCCGGGCATCCGGGCGAGCGGCTGGAGGACGTCACCGGCGCGCTGGCGATCCGTTTCCGACCCCGGCTGCCGCTGCCCGCCCGGTTGGTCGGCTACCCGAACGACACCGAGCAGCCGCTGGACTGCTACAACACCGCGCGCGCCGAGGGGCCCACCCAGCTGCGGCTGGACTGCGCGGACGTACCCAACGGCACCAGCGGCGGTCCGGTGCTGACCGACGGCCACACCCTGATCGGGGTCATCGGGGGCCGGGACGGCGGCGGGGACGAGACCACCTCGTACAGCAGTTGGTTCGACGACTCGGTCGAAGCCCTCTACACCCGGGCGACGGGCGGTCACTGACCCGCGCCGTCGGTCGCGACCGGCCGGGCGGAGCGGTGCGGCGGCGGCAGGCGGCTGGGTGGTTGTCCGTAGCGTCGTCGTCCATGCCGCAGAGTCTGCGTCGGGCCTCGGCGCCGCAGCAGGGCCCGACCGGGGCGCCCGGAGGCGTGCGGGGGCGGACGGATTCACGGGAGGGCGCCCGCTGCGGCACCCGGTGCCACCCTGCTCCGGGGTCGGGACACACCGACCAGTAGGCTGCGGGTCCACCCGCTTCCCGTCCCCGTCCCCGAGGTTCCGCGCAGTGAGCTCCGCAGCACCCCCCGCACCCGTGACGGTCGTCGGCCTCGGCGCCGACGGCTGGGCCGGGCTCACCGCCGCCGCGCGCTCCGCGCTGGCCACCGCCGAGGTACTGATCGGCGGGCCCCGCCAGTTGGACCTGCTGCCGGCCGGCGACTGCCCCGGCGAACGCGTCGCTTGGCCGAGCCCGCTGCGGCCGGCCGTGCCGAAGCTGATGGCCGAGCACTCCGGCCGCCGCGTCGCCGTGCTGGCCAGCGGCGACCCCATGTTCTACGGCATCGGCCGCGCCCTCGCACAGGAGCTCGGCCCGCACGCCCTGCGGGTCCACCCGCACCCCTCGTCCGTGTCCTACGCGTGCGCCCGCCTGGGCTGGCCGGTGGAGGACACCGAGGTGATCACCGTCGTCGGCCGTCCGGTGGCCCGGGTCGCGGCCGCGCTGTACGAGGGGCGGCGGGTGCTGGTGTTGAGCGCCGGGGCGGCCTCCCCGGGCGAGATCGCCGCTCTGTTGCGGGAGCGGGGCTTCGGCCCCAGCCGGATGTGGGTGCTGGAACAGCTCGGCTCCGAGGACGAGAACGCGTACGAGGGCCACGCCGACGGCTGGGACCACGCGCCCGGCGACCCCCTGAACGTGGTCGCCGTCGACTGCCGGCGCGACCCGGGCGCCCCCGCGCCGCGACTCGGCGCCACCCCCGGCCTGCCCGACGGCGCGTACGAGCACGACGGCCAGCTCACCAAACGGCACGTCCGCGCCGCGACCCTGTGCGCGCTCGCCCCGGCCCCCGGCGAACTGCTGTGGGACGTCGGCGGCGGCTCGGGTTCGATCGGCATCGAGTGGATGCGTACGCACCCCTCCTGCCGCGCCGTGACCGTGGAACGCGTCCCGGAGCGGGCCGAGCGGATCGCCCGGAACGCGGCGGCGCTCGGCGTGCCCGGCCTGCGCGTGGTCACCGGCGCCGCCCCGGCGGCGCTGATCGACCTGCCCGCGCCGGACGCGGTGTTCATCGGCGGCGGCCTGACCGCGCCCGGCCTGCTGGACGCGGCTTGGGCGGCGCTGGCCCCCGGCGGCCGGCTGGTGGTCAACACGGTCACCCTGGAGTCGGAGGCCGTACTGACCGACCGCTACCGCCGGCACGGCGGGGAACTGGTGAAGCTGGCCGTCGCGCACGCCGTGCCGGTCGGCGGCTTCACCGGCTGGCGGCAGGCGATGCCCGTCACCCAGTGGACCGTGACCAAGCCGTGGCCGGAGCCCGAACCGCCGGCGTCCGTATCAGCGGCGTCCGTATCAGCGGCGACACAGACGAAGGACCAGGACCAGACATGACCGTGTACTTCATCGGAGCGGGCCCCGGCGCCGCCGACCTGATCACCGTGCGCGGTGCCCGGACCCTGGCGGCGGCCCCCGTCTGCCTGTACGCGGGCAGCCTGGTCCCCCGGGAGCTGTTGGCCGAATGCCCGCCGGACGCCCGACTGGTGGACACCTCGCGGCTCAACCTCGACCAGATCGTGGCCGAGTTCGTCCGGGCGCACGCCGCCGGCCAGGACGTGGCACGGCTGCACTCCGGCGACCCCTCCGTCTTCTCCGCCGTCGCCGAGCAGATGCGGCGCCTGGACGCGGCCGGCATCCCGTACGAAGTCGTCCCGGGCGTACCGGCCTTCGCGGCGGCCGCGGCCGCGCTCAAGCGGGAACTCACCGTTCCGACCGTCGGCCAGACCGTCATCCTCACCCGGATCGCGCAGCAGGCCACGCCGATGCCGCCCGGCGAGGACCTGGCCACGCTGGGCCGCAGTGGCGCGCTGCTGGTGCTGCACCTGGCCACCCGGTACGCCGAGCGGGTCGTCGCCGAACTGCTGCCGCACTACGGGGCCGACTGCCCGGCGGCGGTCGTCGCGATGGCCAGCCGGCCGGACGAGCTGATCCTGCGCGGCACCCTGGCCGACATCGCGGACCAGGTGAAGGCGGCCGGCCTGGTGCGTACGGCGGTGATCCTGGTCGGGCGCACGCTGGGCGCCGAGCAGTTCCGCGACAGCCACCTGTACTCCGCCGAGCGCGACCGGCATGCCTGCTGAGTCCTCCCCCGTGCGGCACGTCCTGATCCTGGGCGGCACGACGGAGGCGCGCCGGCTCGCGGAGGCGCTGGAGCCGGCCCCGTACCGGGTGACGACCTCACTGGCCGGCCGGGTCGGCGCGCCCGTGCTGCCGCCGGGCGAGACCCGGATCGGCGGCTTCGGCGGCGCCCCGGGACTGGCGTCCTGGATCACCGCCCACGGGGTCACCCACCTGGTCGACGCCACGCACCCCTTCGCGGAACGCATGAGCTTCAACGCGGCCGGTGCGGCGGCCCTTTCGGGGGTGCCGCTGCTGGCGCTGCGGCGCCCCGGCTGGGCGGCGGCCCCCGGCGACGACTGGCACTTCACGGAGTCCCTCGCCGGGGCGGCGGCGCTGGCGCCGGACCTCGGCGCGCGGATCTTCCTCAGCACCGGCCGGATGGGCCTGCACCACTTCGCGCACCTCACCGACCCGTGGTTCCTGGTGCGTTCGGTGGACGCGCCGGCCCCGCCGGCTCCCCCGCGCCTCGAAGTGCTTTTGGCCCGGGGCCCGTTCACGCTGCGCGACGAGCGGGAGCTGCTGGCCCGGCACCGGATCGAGGTCCTGGTGACCAAGGACAGCGGCGGCGGCGCCACCGCCCCCAAGCTCGCCGCGGCCCGGGAGGCCGGTATCCCCGTGGTGGTGGTCCGCAGGCCTCCGGTACCGACGGGCGTGCCGGAGACCGGTTCGACCGCGGCGGTGCTGGACTGGCTGTCCGGCGAGCCGCCCCGCCGCCCGGGCGGCGGGGCTCCTGCCGCGACGGCGTGAGGGCCGGGACACCCGTCCCGACCCTCAGCGCCTCACCCGATCGCGACCGCCATCACGGTCGCGGTCGCGGTCACCGTGCCGGTGAAGGCCACGATCACGGGTACCGGCGCGGGGTCCACGTCACGCGGCTGCCGTCGGCCCGCTCCGTGACCTGGGTCTGCGACGACCCGATCAGCAGGATCGTACGCATGTCCACTTCCGCCGGCGCCAGTTCAGCCAGGGTGACGATCCGGACGGACTGCTCGGGGCCGCCCACGTCACGCGCGACGACCACCGGGGTCTGCGGTGAACGCAGTTCGAGCAGCAGCTCGCGAGCCTGCGCCACCTGCCAGGTCCGGCTGCGCGACCCGGGGTTGTAGAGGGCGAGCACGAGATCGGCCTGCGCGGCGGACCGCAGCCGCTCCGCGATGACCTCCCAGGGCTTGAGCCGGTCGGAGAGGGAGATCGTGGCGTAGTCGTGGCCCAGCGGGGCGCCCGCCGCCGCGGCGGCCGCGTTGGCCGCGGTCACCCCCGGCAGGACCCGTACGGGCACGTCCTTGTACTGCGCCTGCCCCGCGACCTCCAGCACCGCCGTGGCCATGGCGAAGACACCGGGGTCACCGCCGGAGACCACGGCCACCCGCTTCCCGCGTCGGGCGAGGTCGAGGGCGAACTCGGCACGCTCGGACTCCACCTTGTTGTCGGAGCCGTGCCGGATCTGGCCCGGCTTCACCGGAACCCGGTCCAGGTACGTCGTGTACCCGACGAGCACCTCGGCGTCCGCGAGCGCCCGCCGGGTCTGCGGGGTCAGCCACAGCGGTCCGGCCGGTCCGGTCCCGACGACCACGACCTCGCCCGGCCCCGAGGGCACACTGCCCGGGTTGCCGACGCGGCTGGGCACGACGGCGACGGCGAAGTACGGCACGCTGTCGGGGTCGGTGTCGGCGAGGACACCGGTCCGCTCCCCCGCCATCGTCGCGCGCTCGACGTAGCGCGCCTCGGCGAGCCGGCCGCTGTTCTCCATGGCCCGCCGCACGGCGGGGAAGGTACGCCCGAGCTTCATGACGACGGCCGAGTCGGTGGCGGCGAGCCGGGCGGTCAGCTCCTCCTCCGGCAGGGTGCCGGGCAGGATGGTCAGCACCTCCTCGCCCTCCACCAGCGGGGTGCCGAGCCGCGCGGCGGCGGCGCTCACCGAGGTCACCCCGGGGATGACCTCGGCCTCGTAGCGGTCGGCGAGCCGCTTGTGCATGTGCATGTAGGAGCCGTAGAAGAGCGGGTCGCCCTCCGCGAGGACGGCGACGGTCCGGCCGGCGTCCAGGTGCGCCGCGAGGCGGGCCGCGGAGAGCTCGTAGAACTCCTCCATGGCGCCCTGGTAGCCGCCGGGGTGGTCGGTGGTCTCGGTGGTGACCGGGTAGACCAGCGGCTCCTCGATGTGGTCGGCGCGCAGGTGCTTCGCGGCGATCGAGCGGGCGATGGACCTGCCGTGCCGGGCGGAGTGGTACGCGACGACGTCGGCCTCCGCGATCACCTCGACGGCCCGCAGGGTCATCAGGGAGGGGTCGCCGGGGCCGAGCCCCACCCCGTAGAGCTTGCCCTTGACCGGGGCGTCGCCGCTCGCCTCGATGGTGCTCATTCGGCCACGCTCGCGATCGCGTTGACGGCGGCGGCGGCGATGGCGCTGCCGCCGCGCCGGCCGCGCACGATCAAGTGGTCCAGCCCGGAGGGGTGTTCGGCGAGCGCGTCCTTCGACTCGGCGGCGCCGATGAAGCCGACCGGGACGCCGATGACGGCGGCGGGGCGCGGTGCGCCCTCCTCGATCATCTCCAGCAGCCGGAACAGCGCGGTCGGCGCGTTGCCGACGGCGATCACCGACCCCTCCAACAGGCCCCGGTCCCGCCAGACTTCGAGCGCGGCGGCGCTGCGGGTGGTGCCCATCTTCGCGGCGAGCGCCGGCACGGCGGGGTCGGAGAGGGTGCAGACGACCTCGTTGTCGGCGGGCAGCCGCTTGCGGGTGACGCCGCTGGCCACCATCTGTACGTCGCACAGGATCGGCGCGCCGGCGTTCAGGGCCGCCCGCGCCCGCAGCACGACGTCGGGCGTGTATCCCAGGTCCTGGGGCAGGTCGGTCATCCCACAGGCGTGGATCATGCGCACCGCGACCTGGGCGACGGAGGCGGGCAGCCGGGAGAGGTCCGCCTCGGCGCGGATCGTGGCAAAGGACTGGCGGTAGATCGCCGCGCCGTCCTTCTCGTACTCGAACACTGTGTACTCGCTCATTTCTTCGCTGCGTCGTGGGAGGTGGTGCGGCGTGCGTCCCTGAGGGCCGCGGCAAGGTCGGAGGGGTGTACGCCGGGGCGCGGCGCGCGGTCGGGGGCGCGGAGGTCGTACCCGTCGGGGGTGGCGAGCACGTCCACCCAGGCGGTCCCGCGCGGGTGTCCGCAGCGCCGTTCGCACCCCGACCAGTGGACGGGCAGCGGCCCGGCCGCCAGGGCGGTGACGGTGCGCGCGTCGGCCCGCACGTCGCGGTGGGAGCGGGCGCATCCGGGTTGTCCGGTACAGGCGGTGACGGACCGCCGGGGGTCGGCGGGGGTGGTGATCAGCCCGGCGTCGGCGAGGACGGCGAGGGCGTCCGGCGCGGCGGGAGCGGCCAGTCCGGGGACGACGACGCCGCGCCAGGGGGTCAGCCGCAGCCGCCCGGTGAGGCCGGCCAGGAGGTTCCACTGGGCGGTGGTGAGGCGGCCCAGGGGCGCGAGCACGGAGAGCGCGACGAGCTGCCCGGGCCCTTCCACCGGGCCGGGCCCTTCGACGAGGCCGGGTTCGGGCGCGGGGCCGGAGGGCGCGGCGGTCTCGGACACCACGGTCGAGCGGATGCCGGCACCGGCCAGCCGGCTCGCCAATTCCCCTACGCTCAGCTGATGTTCCGCGGGCAGCTCGGCAACGCGCCAGGCCCGCGTACCGGCTCGCCGGGCGGCATCGAGGAAGTACCGGGCGGCGACGAGGGCGGTCCCCGGCGCGTCGGTGGCGGCCACGAGGAGCCCCTCGCCGGCGCCGGCCGTCGTGAGCAGGGCGTGCTCGGGACCCCGGGCGAGCAGGTTGACGTCGGCGTCCAGGGAACTCACGTCGCCGCGTCCGTCGTCCAGGGCGAACAGGAAGCGCCCGGACAGGGCGGCCGTCTCCTCGCTCGCGCAGAGCAGCCGGTCCAGTTCCGCGACCCAGGGCGCCACGTCGGGCAGCCCGCCGCGGTCGAGGCCGGTCAGCGGCGAGGCGACGATGTTGCGGACCCGTTCGTGGGAGGGGGCGGGCAGCAGCCCGGCGTCGGCCAGGACGCCGGCGAGCTCACCGCCGCAGGCCGCCCCGAGTCCGCGCAACTGTGCGTTGCCGCGCGAGGTGAGGTCGATGTGCCCGTCGCCGAGCCGGTCCGCCGCGTCGGCGAGCATCCCGGCCGCGCGCGCCCCGAGCATCCCGCCGGGTATCCGTACCCGGGCGAGGTACCCGTCGTCCGCCTGGTGCAGCCGCAGCGCACCGGGGCAGGCGTCACCTCGGTCCCGTATGACGGGTTCGTCCCGCGATGCGGCGGAAGGTGGCTGGGGCATGGCCGCGAGCATACCCACGTTTCCCCACCCCCGACCTGTGTCCACCGCCACCCTGACCCTCTCCGTCCACACCCCGGAACCCCGCCGCACAATCAGCCCCGCCGGCGTTTGAGGCGCGGGGGCCCGGGGGCAGAGCCCCCGCAACGGACCCGCACCCGACCAACGCGCCGCAGGCACCCCGCACCCGACCCCCGCGCCGCGGCCCCCCGCACCCACCACCGCCCCCGGCCACCTAAGATGACCCCCGGCGGACCACACGGCCCGTCATCGCCGAGGACGGCGACATGGGAGGAAGCCCGGTGCGATTCCGGCGCGGTCCCGCCACTGTGAACCCCGCGGAGCGATCGGCCGGGTGAGTCAGGAACTCCCGCCGTCCTCACTGCCCGGGGCGCGGAAACCCCGAGGAAGGCCTGCCGCCGCATGATCCTGCTGCTGTCGACGTCCGACACCGATCTGCTCAGCGCCCGCGCCGCCGCCAACGGCCCCGTCCCGTACCGGTTCGCGAACCCCTCCCGCCTTCCCCTGGACGACCTGCCCGCCCTCCTCGACGGGGTCGAATTGGTCGTCGTACGCCTCCTCGGCGGCCTGCGCGCCTGGCAGGACGGCCTCGACCTGCTCCTGGCTCCCGGCCAGCACCGCCCGGTCGTGGTCCTGACCGGCGAACAGGCCCCCGACGCACAGTTGATGGAGGCCTCCACCGTCCCCATCGGCATCGCCGCCGAGGCGCACGGCTACCTCGCCCACGGCGGTCCCGCCAACCTGGACCAGTTGGCCCGCTTCCTCTCCGACACCGTGCTGCTGACCGGCCACGGTTTCGAACCGCCGGCCGCCGCCCCCACGTGGGGCCCGCTGGAGCGCACCCCGGCTCGTACCACCGGCCCCCGTATCGCCGTGCTGTACTACCGCGCGCACCAGATGAGCGGCAACACCGCCTTCGTGCACGCCCTGTGCGAGGCCATCGAGGCCCACGACGCCCAGCCGCTCCCCCTCTACGTCTCCTCCCTCCGTACCCCGGAGCCGGAACTGCTCTCCGCGCTGGAGTCGGCGGACGCGATCGTGACGACCGTCCTCGCGGCCGGCGGCACCCGCCCCGCGACCGCCTCGGCGGGCGGCGACGACGAGTCGTGGGACGCCGGCGCGCTGGCCGCGCTCGGCGTGCCGATCCTCCAGGCACTGTGCCTGACCGGGTCCCGTAGCAACTGGGAGGAGAACGACGAGGGCCTCTCCCCCCTGGACGCCGCCACCCAGGTCGCCGTCCCCGAGTTCGACGGCCGCCTGATCACCGTCCCGTTCTCCTTCAAGGAGCTGGACGAGGACGGCCTGCCCGCGTACGTCGCCGACCCCGAGCGGGCCGCCCGCGTCGCCGGCATCGCCGTCCGCCACGCCCGCCTGCGGCACATCGAGCGCCGCGCCAAGAAGGTGGCGCTGGTCCTCTCCGCGTACCCGACCAAGCACTCGCGCATCGGCAACGCGGTCGGCCTGGACACCCCGGCCAGCGCCGTGGAGTTGCTGCGCACCCTCATCGCGAGCGGCTACGACTTCGGCCCCGCCGACGAGATCCCCGGGCTGGTCTCCGGCGACGGCGACGAGCTGATCCGCGCCCTCATCGAGGCCGGCGGCCACGATCAGGACTGGCTCACCGAGGAGCAGTTGGCCCGCAACCCCGTCCGCATCCCGGCCGCCGACTACAAGCGCTGGTTCGCCGAACTCCCGGCCGAGCTGCGCGCGAGCGTCGAGGAGCACTGGGGCGAGGCGCCCGGCAACATGTTCGTGGACCGCTCCGCGAACCCCGAGGGCGACATCGTCCTGGCCGCCCTGCGCCGCGGGAACCTCCTCATCCTGATCCAGCCGCCGCGCGGCTTCGGCGAGAACCCGATCGCGATCTACCACGACCCGGACCTGCCGCCCTCGCACCACTACCTGGCCGCGTACCGCTGGATCCAGGCCCGCGCGGAGGACGGCGGTTTCGGCGCGGACGCGATGATCCACTTGGGCAAGCACGGCAACCTGGAGTGGCTGCCGGGCAAGAACGCCGGCCTCTCCGCCTCCTGCGCCCCGGACGCCGCCCTCGGCGACCTCCCCCTGATCTACCCCTTCCTCGTCAACGACCCGGGCGAGGGCACGCAGGCCAAGCGCCGTGTGCACGCCACCCTGGTCGACCACCTGGTGCCGCCGATGGCGCGCGCGGAGTCGTACGGCGACATCGCCCGCCTCGAACAGCACCTGGACGAGTACGCTCAGATCAGCGCCATGGACCCGGCGAAGCTTCCCGCCATCCGCGCGCAGATCTGGACGCTGATCCAGGCGGCGAAGCTCCACCACGACCTGGGCCTCGAAGAGCGCCCCGACGACGAGGGCTTCGACGACTTCCTCCTCCACGTCGACGGCTGGCTCTGCGAGGTCAAGGACGCGCAGATCCGCGACGGACTCCACGTCCTGGGCGGCGCCCCGACCGGTGAGGCCCGCGTCAACCTGGTTCTGGCGATCCTGCGCGCCCGCCAGATCTGGGGCGGCACGACGGCCCTGCCGGGCCTGCGCGAGGCGCTCGGCCTGGACGAGTCCGCGGCGACCCGCACCTCGGCGGACGCGGTGGAGGAGCAGGCCCGCGCCCTGGTCCAGGCGATGGAGGACGCGGACTGGGACCCGTCGGCGGTGGCTCCGGTCGCCGCACCGTACTCGGCGGACGTCGCGGCGGTGCTGGACTTCGCCGCCCGGGAGGTGGTCCCCCGCCTGGCCGGCACCACGGACGAGATCGCCCACGTCGTCGCCGCCCTCGACGGCCGGTTCATCCCGGCGGGCCCCTCGGGCTCGCCGCTCCGCGGCCTGGTCAACGTCCTGCCGACCGGCCGCAACTTCTACTCGGTGGACCCCAAGGCCGTCCCCTCCCGCCTCGCGTGGGAGACGGGCCAGGCTCTGGCCGACTCCCTCCTCACCCGCTACCGCACGGACAACGGCGAGTGGCCCGCCTCGGTGGGCCTGTCCCTCTGGGGTACGAGCGCGATGCGCACCTCGGGCGACGACGTGGCGGAGGCCCTCTCCCTGCTCGGCATCCGCCCGGTCTGGGACGAGGCCTCGCGCCGCGTCACGGGCATCGAACCCATCCCGCTCGCGGAGCTGGGCCGACCCCGCATCGATGTGACGCTGCGCATCTCGGGCTTCTTCCGCGACGCGTTCCCGCACGTCATCGCCCTCCTGGACGACGCGGTCCGGCTGGCCGCCTCCCTGGACGAGCCCGCGGCGCAGAACTACATCCGCGCGCACGCCCAGGCGGACCTGGCCGACCACGGTGACGAACGCCGCGCCACCACCCGTATCTTCGGCTCGCGCCCGGGCACGTACGGCGCCGGCATCCTCCAGCTGATCGACTCCCGCGACTGGCGCACGGACGCCGACCTCGCGGAGGTCTACACGGTCTGGGGCGGATACGCCTACGGCCGCGGCCTGGAGGGCCGCCCGGCCCGCGCCGAGATGGAGACCGCCTACAAGCGGATCACCGTAGCCGCGAAGAACACGGACACGCGCGAGCACGACATCGCGGACTCCGACGACTACTTCCAGTACCACGGCGGCATGGTCGCCACCGTCCGCGCCCTGCGCGGCACGGCCCCCGAGGCCTACATCGGCGACTCCACCCGCCCCGAGACCGTCAAGACCCGCACCCTGGTCGAAGAGACCTCGCGCGTCTTCCGCGCCCGCGTCGTGAACCCCAAGTGGATCGAGGCGATGCGCCGCCACGGCTACAAGGGCGCCTTCGAACTCGCGGCGACGGTGGACTACCTCTTCGGCTACGACGCCACCACCGGCGTCATCGCCGACTGGATGTACGACAAGCTCACGGAAACCTACGTCCTGGACCCCGAGAACCGCGCCTTCCTCGAACAGGCCAACCCCTGGGCCCTCCACGGCATCGCGGAACGCCTCCTGGAGGCCGAATCCCGCGGCATGTGGGAAAAGCCGGACCCCCAGATCCTCGAATCCCTCCGCGAGGTCTACCTCTCCACAGAGGGCACCCTCGAAGCCGACTCCGAATAACCCCAGAACACACCGAAGGCCGTCTCCTCACCACTCAACAATGACGAGACGGCCTTCCCGCTGAACTCCCCGGCCCGAAACATCAGCAGCTCACACACGACGCGCCTGATCCAGCGTGCCGGCACCACCGGCACGAGACCCACCACTGTTCAGGGCCGCTCGATCCACCCGGCCTACGTCACCCGCGTTGTCATCACGCTCCTCCGCGAGACGTACCTGCGCCCCGTCGCGACCTCTGTCACTCGCCCACCTCCCTGGTCCTGATGCAGAGCGTCGCACGCGTCGTGAACCAAGGAGCTAATCACTCACGCCGACATCGGCGTCACCGCCACCACCGTCTGCACTCACGCCCGACTTCGGATCCAGCGTGACGCCATCGACGCTCCCCGCACCGCCCTCGTCAGCCGTGCTGGCAAGGAGACTCCCGCGACAACAGCGCCGAGCCTCCGCTCTGCTCTGTCTCTGTCTCTGTCTCTGTCTGCTGATATTGCCGTCAGGACGCCAGAAGCCCCACCGGAGCATCTTTCCGGTGGGGCTTCTGCTTACTCAGTCACAAAGACTTCGATTGCCTGAGCCACTGAGGTGGGGGTTGCCTCGTCGCGCGGGTCATCCATTCCAAGCAGGGGTAGATCCAGCACAACGATAGCCGAGTCCCCGAATTCATTCCTCACTGCACGGAGAGATTCAAGGACGGCATGGTAAGCGGGGCTAACATGCCGAAAATCATCCCTGATGGAAATCTGCCCTTCCCACTCAACGACTGGGCGAAACGGCGGGACAATGATCCACTCCGGGAGGCCGTCATCTTTCGAATTCGAAAGCACTTGGGCGACCTCCCTGTCCGGCCTACCGCCATACCGATCGAACGCCCAGACTCCAGACATTACGAGGGCGTCAGCTTGCACCGTCCGAATTCTCTCATTGACGAACTCAATTCCGAGCGACGTAGGCAGAAGCCGCGACCACAGGTCCAGCGTCGACTGCTGGAGGGACGTCACGTAGATCTTCATCAACTCACCTAAGGGATCGGCATGAAGGGAAGGATCCGAACTCGGCCAATTGTGCTCATTGAATCCTCCCAAAGCGCAAAGGCGTCGATTCCACCACCCCCGTCGGCCAGATGCTCAATCCTACTCTCCGCAGGAATGTGTTCAGTTCTGATTACGCCACGCACCAGCGTGTAAGCACCTTCGTCAGGGAGCTTCGCATGGACGGACCTGGCGTAGAGAGCTGCACCCTCTGGGGTGGACGAGAAGTACTTCGACTCGATGCCGGGCGGATTCTGAAAGCGTCGAGTGTCCAAGAGTTGCTTCAACTCGTCGTTTTTCACGGCGCGGTAGACATACTGCTCACCGTCTTTTAGCTTGCTTCCCTCGCAATTGTGGACGAGGACCGGCGTGGCGCCCGCCAGCACATAGTACGTGTGCTGGCTGCCCCTCCCTCAGCTGCTTCTATGCAGGGGGGGAGGGGTTTGGGCGTCCGTCGGAGTCCGTTTTTGTGCGCTGGAATCCGTGGTTGTTGCCGTCGCTACTGCCGTCAGAGGCCAGGAGGCTCTGACGGGTCGGGGATGCGGTCGCCGCGTGATTCGGCGACCCGGAGCGCGTCCGTGAGGGCTTCGGTCAGCCGACAGGCGAGCCACCGGTATTCGACGGCCGACAGTTCCTTGGCTCCGGGGGCCACGACCTGGCGGGCGTACCCGAGGAGTTCCTCGCCCATGTCGAGTTGTACTTCTTCGATGCTGTCGGCTAAGGGTTGTCCCGAAACTGCTGATCACGGGTGAGATGATCTTGGTGTGGCTGGTGTGATCACGGCGTCGGAGCCGTCCTGGATAGCCCCGTT
>NZ_JBHVYA010000028.1:0-35793 GCF_042881255.1 Streptomyces sp. NPDC058279
GAGGGGCCGTTGGGGGCGGTCAGACCGTTGCTCGCGCCGTCCTGGTTGACCGCCGAACCGCGCACCACCGCCAACACCGGGTGCCCGTTGCGCTGCGCGTCCGACAGCCGCTCGACGAGCAGCATGCCGACGCCCTCGCCCCAGCCCGTGCCGTCGGCGGCGGCGGCGAAGGGCTTGCAGCGGCCGTCCGGGGCGAGCCCGCGCTGACGGCTGAACTCGGTGAAGGTGGCCGGGGTCGCCATTACGGTGACACCACCGGCCAGGGCCAGCGAGCACTCTCCGGCGCGCAGCGCCTGCACGGCCAGGTGCAGGGCGACCAACGACGACGAGCAGGCCGTGTCGATGGTGACCGCGGGGCCTTCGAGGCCGAAGGTGTAGGCGACGCGGCCGGAGGCGATGCTGCCGGAGCTACCGGTGCCGAGGAAGCCCTCGACGCCTTCGGGCACGGAGTCGAGGCGGGCGGTGTAGTCGTGGTACATCACACCGGCGAAGACGGCGGTCCTGCTGCCGCGTACGGACGACGGGTCGATGCCCGCCCGCTCGAACGCCTCCCACGAGGCTTCGAGCAGCAGCCGCTGCTGCGGGTCCATCGCCAGTGCCTCGCGCGGCGAGATCCCGAAGGGGGCGGGGTCGAAGCGGGCGGCGTCGTAGAGGAAGCCGCCCTCGCCGACGTAGCTGGATCCGGCGCTGTCGGGGTCGGCGTCGTACAGCGACTCCACGTCCCAGCCGCGGTCGACCGGGAAGCCGGAGATCGCGTCGTCGCCGTTCTCGACGAGACGCCACAGGTCCTCGGGGGTGCGGACGCCCCCGGGGTAGCGGCAGCTCATCGCGACGATGGCGATGGGCTCCTGGTTCTTCTCCTCGACCTCGCGGAGCCGCCTGCGGGCCTGGCGCAGATCGGCGGTCGCCCGCTTCAGGTAGTCGCGAAGCTTGTCCTCGTTCACCATTGCGTGGGCTCCATGCCAGAGAGGCGGTTGTACGGGTAGGTCGTCCGGGGGCCCGGGGTCCCGGCGTGCGGGACCCCGGACGGGGCGGGGGTTCTGCGGGGGGCCGGCCGGGCGCCGCCGGCCGCTCGGGGAGCGGGGGCGGGGCGCCCGTGTCCGTCCGGTTGTCAGGAGGCGCCGAGCTCGTCGTCGAGCAGGTCGAACAGCTCGTCGTCGGTCGCCGTTTCAAGGTCGTCGGCGACGTCCTGGTCGTCGGCGCCGCTCGCGTCCTGTGCGTCGGTCCACTTGGTCATGAGTGCCTGGAGGCGCATCGTGATCCGCGAGCGCGTGACGCCGTCCGTGTCGGCCGCGCTCAGGGCGGCCTCCAGCCGGTCGAGTTCTCCGAAGACGGACGGACCGTCGTCGTCGAGGGGCAGTGCCGAGCGGAGGTGCCCGCTCAGCGCTTCGGGGGTCGGGTAGTCGAAGATGAGCGTGGCCGGCAGTCGCAGCCCGGCGGCCGCGCCCAGCCGGTTGCGCAGCTCGACCGCGGTGAGGGAGTCGAAGCCGAGCTCCTTGAACGCGGTGCCCGGTTCGATGGCGGCCGCGCCGCTGTGTCCCAGCACCTGGGCGACCTGGGTGCAGACCAGGTCCAGCAGCACCCGGTCCCGTTCGGCGGGCGGCAGTTGGGCGAGCCGCTGCGCGAGCGAGTCCGGACCGTCGGCCGCCGTTCCGCTCGCCCTGCGCCGCACCGGGGTACGGAGCAGTCCGCGCAGCAACGGCGGCACGGTGTCGCCGACCTGGGCCTGGAGCGCCGGCAGGTCGAGCCGGGCGGGTACGAGCACGGGCGCGGTCCGGGCGTCCTCGGGCACGGCGCCGGACGGTGCCCCGCCGGACAGGCCCGTGTCGAAGAGTGCGAGGCCCTCGGCCACCGACAGGGGGATCATCCCGCCCCGGCCGCCCAGCCGTCGCCGGTCCCGCTCGTCGAGCGTGGCGGCCATGCCCGCCTCGTCGTCCCACAGGCCCCAGGCCAGCGAGACGGCGGTGCGACCCTGCGCCCGGCGATGCTGGGCGAGGGCGTCCAGGAAGGTGTTGCCCGCCGCGTAGTTGGCCTGGCCCGCGTTGCCGAACACACCGGCGGCCGACGAGAACAGGACGAACGCGTCCAGGTCCAGCCCGCGCGTGAGTTCGTGCAGGTTCCACGCCGCGTCCACCTTGGGCCGCAGGACGCGCTCCATCCGCTCGGCCGTCAGCGTCTCGACGGTGGCGTCGTCCAGGACGCCCGCCGTGTGCACGACGGCCGTCAGCGGGTGCTCGGCGGGTACGGAGCCGAGCAGCGCGGCCAGCGCCGCCCGGTCGGCCACGTCACACGCCGCCCACGTCACGTGCGCACCCAACCCGGCCAGCGTGGCGGTCAACTCCGCCGCACCCTCGGCCTCCCCACCCCGACGGCCGACGAGCAGCAGGTGCCGTACACCGTGCTCGGCGACCAGATGCCCGGCGAGCAGGCCGCCGAGGGTTCCGGTGGCCCCGGTGACGAGGACGGTGCCTTCCGGGTCCAGACCGTGGCCGGGGGCCGCGCCGTCCGTGGCGGGCGCGATGACCGCCCGGGTGAGCCGGGGGGCCAGGACGGCCCCGTCCCGTAGGGCCAGCTGCGTCTCGGCGGCGTCCAGGGCGGCGGGCAGTGCCCGGTAGGAGGCGTCCGCCCCGTCCAGGTCGACCAGCACGAACCGGTCCGGGTGCTCGGCCTGCGCGGAGCGCACCAGGCCCCACACTGCGGCGTGCGCCAGGTCCCGCACGTCCTCCTCGGCGTCCGTCGCGACGGCGCCCCGGGTGACGAGCGCCAGTCGCGAGGCGGCGAACCGCTCCTCGGCCAGCCAGGACCGGACCAGTCGCAGCGCGTGCCCGGCCGCGTGGTGCGCGGCCGGTACCAGGCCCTCCGCCGCTTCGGGGCCGGGTGCCAGGGAGACGAGCACCGTGTCGGGGGTCGGTTCCCCGAGCGCCGCGGCGAGTTCGATCGCGTCCGCGAGGGCCGTCAGGTCCGGGTACGTTCCGGTGGCTTCTCCGGCGGCATCGTCAGTACCGGGGGCGTCCGCGCCGAACGGGGCGGCCCGCTCCAGCACCCCGGCCCGCTCCAGCGCCGCGCCCAGCCCCAGCGGGTCGGCGCCCGCCAGGGCCCAGCGCCCACCGACGGGCGGCTGCACCTCGGGCAGGGACAGGACGGGCCAGTCGACCCGGAACAGCGCGTCGCGCACCGGACCCGTCCCGGCGTCGTCGAAGGCGTCGACGGACACCGGGCGCAGCACCAGCGAGTCGGCCGTCAGCACGGGCCGCCCCGCCTCGTCCGCGAGGGTCAGCGCCACCGCGTCCTGGCCGGCGGCCGGTGCCATCCGCACCCGCAGCGCCGTCGCTCCCGAGGCGTGCAGCCGTACGGTGTCCCACGAGAACGGAAGCCGCGCTCCGCCGGGCCCGCCGGGGAAGAAGTCCCCCAGGCCGACCGCGTGCAGGGCGGCGTCGAGCAGCGCCGGGTGGATGCCGAACAGGGCTCCCTCGGACTCCCGTTCCGCGTCGAGGGCCACCTCGGCGAACACCTCGTCACCGCGCCGCCAGGCGAGCCGCAGGTTGCGGAACGCCGGACCGTACCCGAGCCCGATGGCGTCGAACGACGGATACAGGTCCTCCACCGCGCAGGCGACCGCCCCGGCGGGGGGCCATGCGGACGGCTCCGCGCCGTCGTCCGCGACCGTCCCGGCCGCCTCGCCGGCCTCGCCCGCGGCGGACAGGACACCGCTCGCGTGCCGGGTCCAGGGCTCTTCGGCCGCGGACTCCTCGGCGCGGGAGTAGACGTGGAACGCCCGCCGTCCCGACGCGTCGGGTTCCGCCACGGTGAGCCGCAATTGGATCGCGCCCGCCTCGGGCAGCGTCAGCGGGGCCTCCAGGGTGAGGTCCTCCAGCAGGTCACAGCCCGCGTGGTCCCCGGCCCGCACGGCCAGCTCCACCAGGGCCGCGCCCGGCAGCAGCACCGCGGCGCCCACTCTGTGATCGGCCAGCCAGGGGTGCGTACGGAGCGAGAGCCGCCCGGTGAACAGGAACCCGTCCGAGTCCGGCAGCTCGACCGCCGCACCCAGCAGCGGGTGCGCGACCGGGCCGAGCCCCGCCGAGGTGACGTCCCCGCCCAGCACGTGCGCGGGGGCCTCCAGCCAGTACCGCTGCCGCTGGAAGGGGTACGTCGGCAGGTCGACGCGGCGGGCGCCGGTGCCGGAGAAGTACGCCTCCCAGTCGATGCCGGTCCCCCGCACCTGGGCGCGTGCCAGGGCCGAGGTGATCGTCTCCCCCTCGGGCCGGCCCTTGCGCAGGGCGGCCAAGAAGGCGACGTTCCCGTCGTCGGTCAGGCACTCCTGGGCGAGGGCGGAGAGGATGCCGTCGGGGCCGAGTTCGAGGTACGTGGTGACCCCGGCGGCTTCGAGGGTGCGTACGCCGTCCAGGAAGCGGACCGCCTCGCGGACGTGCCGGACCCAGAAGTCGGCCGAACCCATCTCGTCGGTCACCAGCGCGCCGGTGAGGTTGGAGACGACCGGGATCCGCGGGGAGGCGTAGGACAGGCTCTCGGCGACCTTGCGGAAGTCGGCGAGCATGTCGTCCATGTGCGGCGAATGGAACGCGTGACTGACCGTCAGACGCTTGGTCTTACGACCCTGCGCCTCGAACGACCCGGCAATCACAAGCGCCGCGTCCTCGTCGCCGGCGATCACGACCGATTGCGGCCCGTTGATCGCAGCAACGCTGACCCGATCCGTCAGGAGCGGCAGGACCTCGTCCTCGGACGCCTGCACCGCGATCATCACGCCACCGGACGGCAGCGCCTGCATCAGCCGGCCGCGAGCGGCGACCAGGGTGCACGCGTCCTCCAGGGACAGCACTCCGGCCACATGCGCGGCCGTGATCTCGCCGATCGAGTGACCGGCCAGGAAGTCGGGCTTCACACCCCAGGACTCCACCAGCCGGAACAACGCCACCTCGACCGCGAACAGCGCGGGCTGGGTGTACTCCGTCCGATCCAGTAGGTCGCCGTCCGACCCGAACAACGCCTCCTTCAGGGGCAGTTCGAGGTGTGCGCAGACGGCGTCCAGCGCCTCCGCGAACACCGGATAGGTGTCGTACAGCTCCCGGCCCATGCCCGGCCGCTGACTGCCCTGCCCCGTGAACAGGAACGCGAGCTTGCCGCCGGCCGGAGAGCCCTCGACCAGGTGGGCGGCGGTGCCGCCCTCGGCCAGCGCGGCGAGGCCCGTCAGGAAGTCCTCGCGCTCCTCGGCCACCACGGCCGCCCTGCGGTCGAGTGCCGTCCGGCTCGTCGCCAGGGCGTACCCGATGTCGGCGAGGGACAGTTCGGGATGCTCGACGGCGTACGTCCGCAGCCGGGCGGCCTGTTCGCGCAGGGCGTCCTGGTTCTTCGCCGAGAGGAGCCACGGGAGGCTGCCGGGCGCACGCTCCGGGAGCGCGGTGGCCTCGGGGACCTCCGCGTCGGGGGCCTGCTCGATGATGGTGTGGGCGTTCGTGCCGCTGAAGCCGAAGGACGATACGGCCGCCCGGCGCGGGCGGCCCGTCTCGGGCCACGCGCGCTGTTCCGTCAGCAGATCGATGTCACCGGCCGACCAGTCCACGTGCGGGGACGGCTCGTCCACGTGCAGCGTCTTGGGCACCACCCCGTGCCGCATCGCCTGCACCATCTTGATGACGCCCGCGACACCCGCCGCCGCCTGCGTGTGACCCATGTTCGACTTGATCGAACCCAACAGCAACGGCCGGTCCCCGGGCCGGTCCTGCCCGTACGTCGCCAACAGCGCCTGCGCCTCGATCGGATCACCCAGCGTCGTCCCCGTACCGTGCGCCTCCACCACGTCCACATCCGTGGCCGCCAAACCCGCACTCGCCAGCGCGGCACGGATCACCCGCTGCTGGGAAGGGCCGTTCGGCGCGGTCAGACCGTTGCTCGCACCGTCCTGGTTGACCGCCGAGCCACGCACCACCGCGAGCACCGGATGGCCCTTGGCCCGGGCGTCCGACAACCGCTCCACCAGCAGGACGCCGGCGCCCTCGGACCACCCCGTGCCGTCGGCGTCGGCCGAGAATGCCTTGCAGCGGCCGTCGGCCGCGAGCCCGCGCTGACGGCTGAACTCGATGAACGGCGCGGGGGTCGCCATGACCGTCACCCCGCCCGCGAGAGCCAGCGTGCACTCGCCGTTGCGGAGTGCCTGGACGGCCAGGTGCAGGGCGACCAACGACGACGAGCAGGCCGTGTCGACGGTGACCGCCGGGCCTTCGAGCCCGAAGGCGTACGACAGCCGGCCGGAGATGACGCTGGCGGCGTTGCCGGTGCCGAGGAAGCCCTCGACGCCCTCGGGGAGTGCGGTGAGCCTGGACGCGTAGTCGTGGTACATGACGCCCGCGAACACCCCGGTCCGGCTGCCGCGCAGGGTGGCCGGGTCGATGCCCGCCCGCTCGAACGCCTCCCACGAGGTTTCCAGCAGCAGTCGCTGCTGCGGGTCCATCGCCACGGCCTCGCGCGGCGAGATGCCGAAGAACGACGGGTCGAAGTGGCCCGCGTCCCGGACGAAGCCGCCCTCACGGGCGTAGCTGGTGCCCTGCTGGTCCGGGTCGGCGTCGAACAGCGCGTCCACGTCCCAGCCACGGTCCTCCGGGAAGCCGGAGATGGCGTCCCGGCCCTCCAGGACGAGCCGCCACAGGTCCTCGGGGGTGTCCACGCCGCCGGGATAGCGGCAGCCGAGGCCCACGATCGCGATGGGCTCGTCGTCCCGAACCGCCACGGTGCCGGGACCGGCCGCGGCGGGCGCGGCTCCGACGAGCTGGGCGCGCAGGTGGTCCGCCAGCACGGCCGGGGTCGGGTAGTCGAAGACGAGCGTGGCGGGGAGCCGCAGCCCCGTCGCCGCGGCGATCAGGTTGCGCAGCTCCACGGCGGTCAGCGAGTCGAAGCCCAGCTCGCGGAAGGAGCGGTCGGTCCCGACGGCCTCCGGTCCGGCGTACCCGAGGACGCCGGCCACCTGGGCACGAACGGTCTCGAGGAGGTACGCGGTCTGTTCGGAGACGGTCAGCCGGGCGAGGTGTTCCGACATCGCGCCCGCGCCGCCGTCGGCGCCGGTCCCGGTGCTGCTCGCGGTGCGGCGGGTGGGGGTACGGACGAGTCCGCTCAGTAGCGGCGGGAGCATCCCACCACCGGCCGCCTGCGCCCGCAGGGCCGCAAGGTCCAACTTGACCGGCACGAACAACGCCTGCCCGGACACCGACACGGCGTCGAACAGTGCCACACCCTCCTCGGCGGACAAGGCGGCCACACCACCACGGTTCAGGCGCTCCCGGTCGGTCCGATCGAGTTCGCCCGCCATGCCGCCTTCCTCGGCCCACAGGCCCCAGGCCAGGGAGGTCGCGGGCAGACCCGCAGCCCGACGATGCTGCGCCAACCCGTCCAGGAACACGTTCGCAGCCGCATAATTCGCCTGCCCCGCACCACCGAACACACCGGCAGCCGACGAGAACGACACGAACGCCGACAGACCCAGATCACGCGTCAACACATGCAGGTTCCACGCCCCGTCCACCTTCGGACGCAACACACCCGACAAACGCTCCCCGCTCAGCGAGCCGACGACACCGTCGTCCAACACACCCGCCGTATGCACCACAGCCGTCAACGGATGCGCGACAGACACCCCCGACAACACCGACGCCAAACCATCCCGATCGGCGACATCACACGCCGCCCACGACACCTCCGCACCCAAACCGACCAACTCACGCGTCAACGCGACAGCACCAGCAGCCTCACCACCACGCCGACTCACCAACAACAGATGCCGCACACCACGCTCAGCCACCAAATGCCGAGCGAACAACCCACCCAACGTGCCACCCGCACCCGTCACCAACACCGTGCCGGCAGGATCCCACTCGGACCCCACGGAACCATCGGCAACAGCCCGGGCCAACCTCGGCACCAACAGCGCACCGCCACGAACCGCAACCTCCGGCTCCCCTGCCTCCAGGGCTGACGCGACCGCCCGCTCGGGCAGGCCGTGGTCGTCGATGTCGACCAGACCGAACCGGCCGGGGTGCTCGGTGCCGGCAGACCGGACCAGACCCCGTACCGCCGCGCCCGCAAGGTCGCGGACGGGCTCGGAGGGACCGGTCGCGACCGCTCCGTGCGTGACGAACACCAGGCGCGCGTCCGCGAACCGCTCGTCCGCGAGCCATGCCTGTACGAGGGCGAGCGCGTCGGAGGTCCGCACGTGCACCGCGCCCGGCAACACGCCCTCGTCCGCGTCCACGTCCGTGCCGGTGCTGACGAAGACCAGCCTCGGCACGTCGACGACCGACTCGGTGAGGGCCGTCAGGTCGGAGTACGGTGCGGAGTCCAGTCCCGGGATCTCCGCGCCGACCACGGCCCGCGGAATTGCCGTCGGCGCGGCCGTCCGGTCGGCCGGGAGGGCGGTCCAGTCGATGCCGTACAGGGACTCGTGCCGACCGCCGCTCGCGGCGCCGATCTGCTCGGCCGACACCTCCCGCAGGGTCAGCGCGTCCACCGAGGCGACGGGGCCACCCGCCGCGTCGGCAAGGTCCAACGACACCGTGTCCGGGCCGGCGGCGGCCAGGCGGACCCGTACCGCCGAAGCGCCGGTCGCGTGCAGCCGGACACCGCTCCAGGCGAACGGCAACCGAGCTCCACCGGACGCCCCTTCGCCCTCGGATCCGGTCAACAGGCCGCCCAGGGCCAGGGTGTGCAGCGCCGAGTCGAGCAGGGCGGGGTGCAGCCCGAAGGAACCGGCGTCGGACTGCGCGTCGACGGGCAGGGCGAGTTCGGCGAACAGTTCGCCGTCCCGTCGCCAGGCCGCCCGCAGCCCCCGGAACAGGGGCCCGTAGGCCAGTCCGGACGCGTCGAGCACGTCGTACGCGGCGTCCACCGGTACGGGAACCGCCTCGACCGGCGGCCATACGGCGAGGTCGGCGCCCGCGTCCCGAACGTCGTCCGCCAGCAGGCCGTCGGCGTGCCGCACCCACGGCCCGTCCTCGTCCTCTGCGTCGGGACGCGAGTGGACGGACACGGTGCGGCGGCCGGCGCCGTCAGGCGGACCGACCGCGACCTGCACCTGGACGGTGCCCGATTCCGGCAGGACCAGCGGCGCCTGGAGCGTCAGCTCGTCCAGGGCGCGGGTGCCGACGCGTTCGCCCGCGTACAGGGCCAGCTCCACGAGAGCCGTGCCGGGAAGCAGGACGGAACCCATGACGGCGTGATCCGCCAGCCACGGGTGCGTCCGCAGCGAGAGCCGGCCGGTGAACACGTGCTCGTCGGAGCCCGCGAGCGCGACGGCCGCGCCCAGCAGCGGGTGCCCCGCCGCGGCCAGGCCGAGCCCGTGGGCGTCGCCGGGCAGGGCCGTGCCCGTCTCCGGCCAGTAGCGCTCCCGCTGGAACGCGTACGTGGGCAGATCGACGCGCCGGGCGCCGGTACCGGCGAAGTACGCCTCCCAGTCGACGGGCGTGCCGTGGGTGTGCGCCTGGGCGAGGGCGGTGTTCAGGGTCTCGACCTCGGGCCGGCCGGCCCGGAGGACGGGCACGAAGACGGCGGCTGCCTCCTCGACGAGGCAGTCCTGCGCCGGCGCGGACAGGACCCCGTCGGGGCCGAGTTCCAGGTACGTGGTGACGCCCTCGGCTTCCAGGAACCGGATTCCGTCCAGGAAGCGGACGGTGTCGCGGACGTGCCGTACCCAGAAGTCGGCGGACGCCATCTCGTCCGTGACCAGCGCGCCGGTCAGGTTCGACACCAGCGGGATACGGGGGGACTCGTACGTGATGCCCTCGGCGACCTGGCGGAACGCGTCCAGCATCCCGTCCATGTGCGGCGAGTGGAACGCATGGCTGACGGTCAGGCGCTTGGTCTTCCGACCCTGCGCACGGAACCCGTCCGCGAGCGCCACCGCGACCGCCTCGTCGCCCGCGATCACGACCGACTGCGGCCCGTTGAGCGCGGCAATGCTCACCCGCTCGGTCAGCAGCGGCAGGACCTCGTCCTCCGACGCCTGCACCGCGATCATCACGCCACCGGACGGCAACGCCTGCATCAACCGGCCGCGCGCCGAAACCAGCGTGCACGCGTCCTCCAGCGAGAACACCCCCGCCACATGCGCGGCGGCGATCTCACCGATCGAATGCCCCGCCAGGAAGTCGGGCTTCAGACCCCATGACTCCACCAGTCGGAACAGCGCCACCTCGACCGCGAACAACGCCGGCTGCGTGTACTCCGTACGGTCCAGGGCGCTCGCGTCGTCGCCGAACAGCACATCCTTCACCGGCAGCTCAAGGTCGAGCCGCGCACAGACCGCGTCCAGCGCGTCGGCGAACACCGGATACGCGTCGTACAACTCCCTGCCCATGCCCAGCCGCTGGCTCCCCTGCCCCGTGAACAGGAACGCCGTACGGGTGCCCTTGCGAGCCGTACCCCGGACCAGCCCGGGGGCTGTCGGCCGGTCGGCGGCGAGGGCGTCCAGGGCGGCGGCGGCCGTGGCGCCGTCCGTCGCGAGGACGACGGCGCGGTGGTCGAAGGGCGCCCGGCCCGTGGCGAGCGAGTAGGCCAGGTCCGTGAGGGGGGTGTCGGAGTGGGCCGCCAGGTGGTCGCGGAGTGCGCGGGCCTGGGCGGCGAGGGCGTCGGCGCCGCGGCCCGAGACGCGCAGGGGCAGCAGGGGCAGCGGGCGTGGGGCGGTCCGTCCGCCGGTACCGGCGTCGGTGTCGGCGTCGGGGGCGCCCGAAGGAGCGTCGTCCGGGGCCTGTTCGATGATGGTGTGGGCGTTGGTGCCGCTGATGCCGAACGAGGAGACGCCGGCCCGGCGCGGCCGGCCGGTCTCGGGCCACGGCACCGATTCGGTGAGCAGCGTGACCGCGCCTTCCGACCAGTCGACGTGCCGGGTCGGCTGCTCGGCGTGGAGGGTCCTGGGCAGCACGCCGTGCCGCATGGCGAGCACCATCTTGATGACGCCGGCGACACCGGCGGCGGCCTGGGTGTGCCCCATGTTGGACTTGATGGAGCCGAGCAGCAGCGGCTGTCCCTCGGGCCGGTCCTGACCGTAGGTGGCCAGCAGTGCCTGCGCCTCGATCGGGTCGCCGAGCGTCGTGCCCGTACCGTGTGCCTCCACCGCGTCGACGTCACCGGCCGACAGCCCGGCGCTCGCCAGCGCGGCACGGATCACGCGCTGCTGGGAGGGGCCGTTGGGGGCGGTGAGGCCGTTGCTCGCGCCGTCCTGGTTGACGGCGGACCCACGCACGACCGCCAGGACCGGGTGACCGTTGCGGCGGGCGTCCGACAGCCGCTCGACGAGCAGCATGCCGACGCCCTCGCCCCAGCCCGTACCGTCCGCGTCGGCGGAGAAGGCGCGGCAGCGGCCGTCGGTGGACAGGCCGCGCTGGCGGCTGAAACCGACGAACGTGCCGGGGGTGGCCATGACGGTGACGCCGCCGGCCAGGGCCATGTCGCATTCGCCGGTGCGCAGCGCCTGGATCGCCATGTGCAGGGCGACCAGTGACGACGAGCAGGCCGTGTCGATGGTGACGGCGGGGCCTTCGAGGCCGAAGGTGTACGAGACCCGGCCGGAGGCGATGCTGCCGGTGCTGCCCGAGCCGAGGGAGCCTTCCGCTCCGCCGGCCGAGCTCTCCAACAGGGCGGCGTAGTCGTGGTACATCACACCGGCGAAGACGCCCGTTCGGCTGCCCCGCACGGTGGCGGGGTCGATGCCGGCCCGCTCGAACGCCTCCCAGGTGGTCTCCAGGAGGAGCCGCTGCTGCGGGTCGGTCCCGACGGCCTCGCGGGGCGAGATCCCGAAGAACGTCGGGTCGAAGGCGGCGGCGTCGTGCAGGAAGCCGCCGTGGCGGGTGTACGAGGTGCCCGGGTGGTCCGGGTCGGGGTCGTACAGCGACTCGACGTCCCAGCCGCGGTCGTCCGGGAAGCCGGAGATGGCGTCGCCGCCGCGCTCCAGGAGCCGCCACAGCTCCTCTGGGCTGGTCACGCCGCCGGGGAAGCGGCAGCTCATCGCCACGATCGCGATCGGGTCGTCGTCCGCGGGGGTGGGTGCGGGCCCGGCGGGAGCGGGGGTGCGGTGGGTGCCGGCGAGTTCGACGGACAGGTGGCGGGCGAGGGCGAGCGCGGTCGGGTGGTCGAAGATCAGGGTGGCGGGCAGGCGACGGCCGGCGGCCGCGCCCAAGCGGTTGCGCAGCTCGACCGCGGTGAGGGAGTCGAAGCCGAGGTCGCTGAAGGCGTGCTCGGGGTCGATGGCGTCGGGGGAACCGTGGCCCAGTACGTCGGCGACGTGGGTGCGGACCAGGTCGAGGAGCAGCCGCTCCCGCTCGGGTGCGTCGAGGCCGCCGAGCCGCTGTTCCAGGGCGGAAGCCTCCGTCGTGCCCCGTACGGCGGAGGCCGAGGCGGCGCGCCGGGCGGGCGGGCGGACCAGCCCGCGCAGCAGTGGGGGTACGTCGATCCCGGGGGTGGCGACGGGGAGGGCCAGCCGCATGGGTACGAGGAGGCCGTGTCCGGCGGTGCCGGGCCGGTCTCCGGCCGTGTCCAGGGTGCGGGCGAGGTCGAGGAGCGCGAGGCCCTCGTCGGCGGTGAGGCCGTGGACGCCGGCGCGCTCCATCCGGTCGAGGTCGGCCCGGTCGAGTGCGCCCGCCATGCCCTCGGTGTCCTGCCACAGGCCCCAGGCCAGTGACTGGCCGGCGAGCCCGTGGGCGCGCCGGTGCTGGGCGAGGGCGTCGAGGAAGGAGTTGGCGGCGGCGTAGTTGCCCTGACCGGGTGCGCCGAAGACTCCGGCGGCGGAGGAGAAGAGGACGAAGGCCGACAGGTCGAGGTCGCGGGTCAGTTCGTGCAGGTGCAGGGCCGCGTCGACCTTGGGACGCAGGACGGTGTCCAGGCGTTCGGGGGTGAGCGAGTCGATGATGCCGTCGTCGAGGACACCGGCGGTGTGCACGACGGCCGTCAGCGGACGCTCCGACGGCACGGCGGCGAGCACCGCCGCCAACGCGTCGCGGTCCGCCGCGTCACACGCCGCCCACGTCACCTCCGCACCCGACGCGCCCAACTCACGGGCCAGTTCGGCCGCACCGGGCGCCAGCCCGCCCCGACGGCTCAACAACAGCAGACGCCGCACGCCGTGCTCGACGACCAGATGACGAGCCACCAGCCGGCCCAACGTACCGGTCGCGCCGGTGACCAGGACCGTACCCTCCACGTCGTACGACGGGACCGCTACCGGGGCCGTCCCCGCGGCGGGGACCTTGGCGAGCCGGGGCGCGTGCGCGGTGCCGTCGCGCAGGGCGAGTTGCGGCTCGCCTGTGGCGAGCAGGGAGTCCAGCGTGCGCAACCAGGTCTCGGTGGCGTCGGTGCCGGTGTCCGTGTCCGTGTCCGTGTCCACGAGGGTGAAGCGGCCCGGGTGTTCGGCCTGCGCGGAGCGCACCAGACCCCACAGCGCCGCGTGCACCGGGTCGGGGACCCGGTCGGCGGGCGTCGCGGCGACGGCGCCGTGCGTCAGCAGGACGAGGCGGGTGTCGGCGAGCCGGTCGTCGGCCGTCCAGTGCCGCAGCAGGTCGAGCGTCCGGTGGGCGGCGTGGTGGACCGCCTCGGGGGTGAGCGCCGACGGCCGGGAGTGCGGGACGAGGACGACGTCCGGTGCGTGGGCTCCCGCGTCGAGGGCCGCGGCCAGGTGGGCGAGGTCGGTGTGGTGGTGGACGTGCCGGCCCGGTTCGGGGGCCGCGCCGGTGGGCGGAGGTCCGCCGAGGACCGCCCAGCGCTGTCCGGCCGCGTCGGGGAGCGTCAGCGGGGTCCAGTCCACGCGGAACAGGGAGTCGTGGTGGCCGGTCCTCACCGGGGCAGTCTCGGCCGGTGAGGCCGTGCGGAGGGTGAGCGACGCGATGTCGGCGACGGGTTGTCCGGTGCCGTCGGCCAGGGCGACGGACACGGCGTCGGGGCCGGCCTTCGTCAGCCGTACGCGCAGCACCGTGGCACCCACGGCGTGCAGGGCGACCCCCGTCCAGGAGAACGGCAGCCGTCCCCGGCCGGTGTCCTCCACCAGTCCGGCCAGGCCGATGGTGTGCAGTGCCGCGTCGAGCAGCGCCGGGTGCAGGGCGAACAGGGAGGCGTCGGTGCTCTGTCCGGCGAGCGGTTCGATCTCGACGTAGGCGGCGTCCTCGCTCCGCCAGGCCGCGCGTACGCCCTGGAAGGCGGGGCCGTAGTCGAGGCCCGCCCCGGCGAGGCCGGTGTACAGGTCCTCGACGGGCAGCGGGGTGGCGCCGGCCGGGGGCCAGACGTCGGGGGCGAAGGACGGCCGCGGGGTGCCCTGGGCGAGGACGCCTTCGGCGTGCCGCGTCCAGGGTTCCGTGGTGTCGGCGTCGGGGCCGGCCGTGTCCGTCGCGGGTTCGGGGCGGGAGTACACGGCGAGGGAGCGGCGTCCGGTGGCGTCCGGGGCGCCGACCCACAGTTGGACCTGTACGCCGCCGTGCCCGGGCAGTACGAGCGGGGCGTGGAGGGTCAGTTCGTCGAGGAGGTCGCAGCCGACCTGGTCGCCGGCGCGGATGGCCAGCTCGACGAAGGCGGCGCCGGGCAGGACCGTGGCGCCCATGACGGCGTGGTCGGCGAGCCAGGGGTGGGTGTCGAGCGAGAGCCGGCCGGTGTAGAGGAAGCCGTCCGTGTCGGCGAGCGCCACGGCGGCGCCGAGCAGCGGGTGGTCGGCGGTGCCGAGTCCGGCCGCCGACATGTCGCCGGCCGGCCGGCCGGCGTCGAGCCAGTAGGTGTCGCGCTGGAAGGCGTACGTGGGCAGGTCGACGCGCCGGACCTCGGTGCCCGCGTAGTAGGCGTCCCAGTCGGGGGTCACCCCTCGGACGTGGAGCCGTGCCAGCGCGCCGGTCAGGCTCTCGGTTTCGGGACGGCCCTTGCGCAGGAGGGGTACGAAGGCGGCGGTGTCGCCGGTCGGGCACTCCTGGGCGAGGGCGGACAGCGTCCCGTCGGGGCCGAGTTCGACGTAGTGCGTGACGTTGCGGTCGGCGAGGGTGCGCACACCGTCGAGGAAGCGGACCGCCTCACGGACGTGGCGTACCCAGAAGTCGGCCGAGGCCGTCTCGTCGGTGACGCGGGTGCCGGTGAGGCCGGATACCAGCGGGATGCGGGGTGTCGCGAACGTGATGCCCTCGGCGACCTGGCGGAACGCGTCGAGCATCCCGTCCATGTGGGGCGAGTGGAACGCGTGACTGACGGTCAGGCGCTTGGTCTTGCGACCCTGCGCCTCGAAGGACCCGGCGATGGTCACCGCGTCCGCCTCGTCGCCCGCGATCACGACCGACTGCGGCCCGTTGATCGCGGCGATGCTGACCCGCTCGGTGAGCAGCGGCAGGACTTCGTCCTCCGCGGCCTGGACAGCGATCATCACGCCGCCGGCAGGCAGCGCCTGCATCAACCGGCCGCGTGCCGCGACCAGCGTGCAGGCGTCCTCCAGCGAGAACACCCCCGCCACGTGCGCGGCGGCGATCTCACCGATCGAGTGACCGGCCAGGAAGTCGGGCTTCAGACCCCAGCTCTCCACCAGCCGGAACAGCGCCACTTCGAGGGCGAACAGCGCGGGCTGGGTGTACTCCGTCCGGTCGAGCACGACTTCGTCGTCGCCGAACAGGACGTCCTTCAGGGGCCGTTGGAGGTGGCGGTCCAGGTGGGCGCAGACCGCGTCGAGCGCGGTCGCGAACGCCGGGTACGCCGCGTACAGTTCCCGCCCCATGCCCGGGCGCTGGCTGCCCTGCCCGGTGAACAGGAACGCCGTCTTCCCGGCGACCGGGCGGCCGAGGGTGACGCCGGTCGGGCCCGGGGCCGTGGCTTCGGGGGCGAGCGCGGCGAGGGTTTCCAGTGCGGCGGTGAGGCCCGGCTCGTCGGGGGCCGTGAGGACCGCGCGGTGGTCGAAGGTGGTGCGTCCGGTGGCGAGGGACCGGGCCGTGTCCCCGGCGCGAAGGCCGGGGTGGGCGGTCAGGTGGGCGTGGAGCCGCCGTGCCTGGTCGCGGAGGGCGGCCGGGGACTTGGCGGAGAGGACCCACAGCGGCGGTACGGGGGGCGCGACGGCGGCGGGGGTGGCTTCCGCGGACTCGTCGGCGTCGGGGGCCTGTTCCAGGATGGTGTGGGCGTTGGTGCCGCTGATGCCGAACGACGACACGCCGGCTCTGCGGGGGGCGCCGGTCTCGGGCCAGGGCGTCGGCTCGGTGAGCAGGGAGACGGCGCCCTCGCTCCAGTCGACGTCGGGAGTCGGTTCGTCGACGTGCAGGGTCTGCGGGAGCACCCCGTGGCGCATCGCCATGACCATTTTGATGATGCCGGCGACACCGGCGGCGGCCTGGGTGTGGCCCAGGTTCGACTTGATGGAGCCGAGCCACAGTGGGCGGCCGTCGGGGCGGTCCTGGCCGTAGGTGGCGAGGAGGGCCTGGGCCTCGATGGGGTCACCGAGGGTGGTACCCGTGCCGTGGGCCTCGACCGCGTCGATCTGGGTGGCCGACAGGCGCGCCCCGGCGAGGGCCTGGCGGATGACGCGCTGCTGGGAGGGGCCGTTGGGCGCGGTGAGACCGCTGCTGGCGCCGTCCTGGTTGACGGCGGAGCCCCGGACCAGCGCGAGGACGGGGTGGCCGTTCTTGCGGGCTTCGGAGAGCCGTTCGAGGACGAGCATGCCGGCGCCCTCGCCCCAGCCCGTACCGTCGGCGGCGGCGGCGAAGGACTTGCAGCGGCCGTCACCGGCCAGGCCGCGCTGGCGGCTGAACTCGGTGAACGTGCCGGGGGTGGACATGACGGTGACACCGCCGGCCAGGGCGAGCGTGCACTCGCCGTTGCGCAGGGCCTGGACGGCCAGGTGGACGGCGACCAACGACGAGGAGCAGGCGGTGTCGACGGTGACGGCGGGGCCTTCGAGGCCGAGGGTGTAGGCGATGCGGCCGGAGGCGATGCTGCCGGAGCTGCCGTTGCCGAGGAAGCCCTCGACCTCCTCGGGCACGCTGAACAGCCGTGCGGCGTAGTCGTGGTACATCAGGCCGGCGAAGACGCCGGTACGGCTGCCGCGCAGGGTGGCCGGGTCGATGCCGGCCCGCTCGAACGCCTCCCAGGAGGTTTCCAGCAGCAGCCGCTGCTGCGGGTCCATGGCGAGGGCCTCGCGGGGCGAGATGCCGAAGAAGGCGGCGTCGAACTCGGCGGCGTCGTGCAGGAAGCCGCCGACCCGTTCGTACGCCCCGATGCCCGACTCGGGGTCGGGGTCGAAGAGGACGTCGTCGTCCCACCCCCGGTCCGTGGGGTAGGCGGAGACGGCGTCGCCGCCGCGGGCGACGAGGTCCCACAGCCGTTCGGGGGTGTCGATGCCGCCGGGGTAGCGGCAGCTCATCGCCACGACCGCGATCGGCTCCTGCTCCCGCTCCTCCACCTCGCGCAGCCGTCGTCGTGCCTCGCGGAGATCGGTCGTCGCCCGCTTGAGGTAATCGAGGTACTTCTCCTCGTTCACCATTTACGCCATCCCCGTGGTCAGAGTCGGAAAGCTCGCGCGGAGCCGGTGGATCGGAAGGAGGGAGCCGCGGTGCGGTGCGTCCCGGAGCCGGTCAGGACAGCCCCAGTTCGTCGTCGAGGAGATCGAAGATCTCGTCGGCCGTCGCGGACTGGATTTCCCGCTCGTCGGCGGCGCTGTCCTGTGCACTGTGCGTTTCATTCCACTTCGCCAGAAGGTCTCGCAGCCGGGCGGTGATGCCCGCGCGTTCGACGTCGTCGGGGGCGACCGTCGAGAGGATCGATTCGAGCTTGTCGAGTTCCGCGTGGACGGACCGGCGGGACGGCTCGTCCCGGCCGAGCCGCTCGCCGAGGTACGCGGCGAGCGCGGCGGGGGACGGGTAGTCGAAGATCAGCGTGACGGGCAGCCGGAGTCCGCAGACCGCCGTGAGCCGGTTGCGCAGGTCGACCGCCGTCAGCGAGTCGAAACCCAGGTCGAGGAAGCCCCGGCCGGCGTCGACGTCGTCCGCGTCCCGGTGGCCGAGGACGGCGGCCACCTGGGTGCGGACCAGCTCCATGAGCGCCTGGTCCCGTTCGGCGGCCGACAGGCCCCCGAGACGCTCGTCCAGGGAGCCGGCGGGGTCCGTGCCCCGCCGGGCCGCGGTGCGCGCCCCGGAGTCGGCGGCGCGCCGCGCCGGCGTACGGACCAGGCCCCGCAGCAGCGGCGGCAGGGTGCCGTCCGCGGCTTGGGCGCGCAGGGCCGCCGGTTCGGTCCGCATGGGCACGAGGACGGCGTCGTCCAGCGTGCGGGAGGTGTCGAACAGCGCGAGGCCCTCGTGGGGGGCGAGCGCGGTCACCCCGGAGCGGGCCATCCGGGCCAGGTCGGCGTCGTCCAGGGCGCCCGCCATGCCGTCCTCGGCCGCCCACAGGCCCCAGGCCAGTGACTGGCCGGCGAGCCCGTGGGCGCGCCGGTGCTGGGCGAGGGCGTCGAGGAAGGAGTTGGCGGCGGCGTAGTTGCCCTGACCGGCGGCGCCGAAGCAGCCGGCGACGGAGGAGAAGAGCACGAACGCGGAGAGGGGGTGGCCCTCGGTCAGCTCGTGGAGGTTCCAGGCCGCGTCGACCTTGGGACGCAGGACGGTGTCCAGGCGTTCGGGGGTGAGCGAGTCGATGATGCCGTCGTCGAGGACACCGGCGGTGTGCACGACGGCCGTCAGCGGACGCTCCGACGGCACGGCGGCGAGCACCGCCGCCAACGCGTCGCGGTCCGCCGCGTCACACGCCGCCCACGTCACCTCCGCACCCGACGCGCCCAACTCACGGGCCAGTTCGGCCGCACCGGGCGCCAGCCCGCCCCGACGGCTCAACAACAGCAGACGCCGCACGCCGTGCTCGACGACCAGATGACGAGCCACCAGCCGGCCCAACGTACCGGTCGCGCCGGTGACCAGGACCGTACCCTCCACGTCGTACGACGGGACCGCTACCGGGGCCGTCCCGGCGGCTCGGGCGGTGCGGCGCAGCCGGAAGGCGTGTGCCTCGCCCGCACGCAGCGCGAGTTGCGGTTCGTCGGTCGCCAGCGCTGCGGCCAGGGCCCCGAAGGAGGTCTCGGTGCCGTCGGTGTCGGCGAGCACGAACCGGCCGGGGTTCTCCGACTGCGCGGACCGCACCAGGCCCCACACGGGGGCGTGGGCCAGGTCCGCCACCTGCTCGCCGGGCGCGGCGGCGACCGCGCCCCGGGTCAGGACCACCAGTCGGGAGCCGTCGAGGTGTTCCTCGGCGAGCCATTCCTGCACGAGGGCGAGCGCCCGGTGGGTGGCCGCTCTGGCGGTCGCGGCCCGGTCGCCGGCGGGGGTGGCGGGCCCCACGGGGACGACGACGACGTCGGGTGCCGGGGTGCCCGACGCGAGGTCGGCGCGCAGTTCGGCGAGCCCGGCGTACGCGTCGAGGCGTTCGCCGGCGACCCGCAGGTCCGGTGCGTCGTCGCCCAGCACGGCCCAGCGCTCCCCGGCGGGGATGACCCCGGCGGGGAGGGACAGCGTGGTCCACTCGACGCCGAACAGCGACTCGTGGTGCGCGGACCGGTCCCGGCCGAGTTGCTCCGCCGTGACGGGCCGCAGGACGAGGGAGTCCACGGTCGCCACCGGCGCGCCGGTGGAGTCGGCGACGTCCAGGGTGACGCCGCCGCCGGAGGGGGCGGCGGTCAGGCGGACGCGGAGTCCGGCGGCTCCGGACGCGTGCAGCCGTACGCCGGTCCAGGCGAAGGGGAGCCGGGCTCCCTCGGTCGGGGCGTCGGTGGCCGCGCCGGGCGTGCCGAGGCCGAGGGCGTGCAGGGCGGCGTCCAGGAGGGCCGGGTGCACGCCGTAACCGGCGGCGTCGGCCTCGTGGGCGTCGTCGAGCGCGACATCGGCGAACAGTTCGTCGCCGCGCCTCCAGACGGCTCGCAGCCCCTGGAAGGCGGGCCCGTAGCCGAGCCCTGCCGCCGCCGCGGCCGGGTAGAACCCGTCGGTGGGGACGGGCTCCGCGCCGGCCGGCGGCCACTGCGCCAGGTCGACGGCGTGCGTCGGCGCTGTCGGCGCGAGGACGCCGGTGGCGTGCCGGGTCCACGGCTCGTCGGCCGGGGCGTCGGCGGGGCGGGAGTGGAGGGCCAGGGTCCGCCGGCCGGTGTCGTCCGGTGCGTCGACGGCCACCTGGAGCTGTACGGCCCCCTGGTCGGGGAGGGTGAGCGGCGCTTCGATGGCCAGCTCGTCGAGGGTGTCGCAACCGGCCTGTTCACCGGCTCGGAGGGCGAGTTCGACGAAGGCCGTGCCGGGCAGCAGGACGGTGTCCATGACCGTGTGGTCCGACAGCCACGGGTGGGTGGAGAGGGCGAGGCGTCCGGTGAGGACCAGCCCGCCGGAGGCGGGCAGTTCCACGGTGGCGCCCAGCAGCGGGTGGTCCGCCGTCTGGAGACCGGCCGCCATCACGTCCTCGGCGGAGACGCCGACGTCGAGCCAGTAGCGCTTGCGCCGGAAGGCGTAGGTGGGCAGATCCACCCGCTGTGCGCCGGTCCCGGAGTAGTAGGCGTCCCAGTCGACGGGCACACCCTGGACGTGGGCCCGGGCGAGGGCGGTGGCCAGCGTCTCGGCCTCGGGGCGGCCGGTGCGCTGGACGGGCACGAAGACCGCGTCCGTGTCGCCGGTGACGCACTCCTGGGCGAGGGCGGACAGGATGCCGTCGGGCCCGAGTTCGAGGTACGTGGTGACGCCCTCGGCCTCCAGGGCGCGTACGCCGTCCAGGAAGCGGACGGCCTCGCGGACGTGCCGTACCCAGAAGTCGGCGGACGCCATCTCGTCGGTGACCGGCGCGCCGGTCAGGTTCGAGACGACGGGGATGCGCGGTGTCCCGTAGACGAGCCCCTCGGCGACCTTGCGGAAGTCGGCGAGCATGCCGTCCATGTGGGGCGAGTGGAACGCGTGACTGACCGTCAGGCGCTTGGTCTTACGACCCCGGGCGTCGAAGACCTGGGCGATGGCGACCGCCGCGTCCTCGTCACCGGCGATCACGACCGACTGCGGCCCGTTGACGGCGGCGACGCTCACCCGCTCGGTGAGCAGCGGCAGGACCTCGTCCTCCGCGGCCTGTACGGCGATCATCACGCCACCGCCGGGCAGTGCCTGCATCAGCCGGCCGCGTGCGGTGACCAGTTCACCGGCGTCCTGGAGCGAGAGGACCCCGGCGACGTGCGCCGCGACGATCTCACCGATCGAGTGGCCGGCCAGGAAGTCCGGTGTCAGACCCCAGCTCTCGACCAGCCGGAACAGCGCCACCTCGATCGCGAACAGCGCCGGCTGGGTGTGTTCCGTCCGGTCCAGCGCCTCGGCATCGGCACCGAACAGCACGTCCTTCAGCGGTGTGTCGAGGTGCCGGTCCAATTCGGCGCAGACCTCGTCCAGCGCCTGCGCGAAGGCGGGGTACGTCTCGTACAGCTCGCGCCCCATCCCCGGCCGCTGGCTGCCCTGCCCGGTGAAGAGGAAGGCCGTGCGGCCCTCGCGGGCGGTGCCGCGCAGGAGTCCCGCCGTGTCCTCGCCGCGGGCCAGGGCGTCGAGGCCGCGCAGCAGTTCCGCGCGGTCCCCGGCGAGCAGCGCGGCGCGCTGTTCCAGCGCCGAGCGGGTCGTCGCCAGGGAGAGGCCGAGGTCGAGGCTGCGCAGCGCGGGGTCGGCGTGGACGTGGGCGTGGAGCCGGCGGGCCTGGGCGCGCAGCGCGTCCTCGCCGCGCGCGGACACCAGCAGCGGCACGGGCACCGGCCCGGTGGTGGCGCCGGCCGGGGGCCCGGCCGGCGCGGCGTCCGGCTCGGGGGCCTGTTCGATGATGGCGTGCGCGTTGGTGCCGCTGATGCCGAACGACGAGACGCCCGCGCGGCGCGGCCGGCCGGTCCGGGGCCACGGCACCTCCTCGGTGAGGAGGGACACCGCCCCCGCCGACCAGTCGACGTGCGGTGTCGGCTCGTCCACGTGCAGGGTCCTGGGCAGCACGCCGTGGCGCATCGCCATGACCATCTTGATGACGCCGGCGACGCCCGAAGCGGCCTGGGTGTGGCCGAGGTTGGACTTGACCGAGCCGAGCAGCAGCGGCTGGTCGCCGCTGCGCTCCTGGCCGTAGGTGGCGAGCAGCGCCTGCGCCTCGATGGGGTCGCCGAGGGTGGTGCCGGTGCCGTGCGCCTCGACCGCGTCGACCTGTCCTGCGGTGACACCGGCGTTGGCGAGCGCGGCACGGATGACGCGCTGCTGGGAGGGGCCGTTGGGGGCGGTGAGGCCGTTGCTGGCGCCGTCCTGGTTGACCGCCGAGCCCCGGAGGACGGCCAGGACCCGGTGGCCGTTGCGGCGGGCGTCGGACAGCCGCTCCAGCAGGAGCATGCCGGCACCCTCGCCCCAGCCGGTGCCGTCCGCGGCGGCGGCGAAGGACTTGCACCGGCCGTCGGCGGCCAGCCCGCGCTGGCGGCTGAACTCGATGAACGTGCCGGGCGTGAACATCACGGTGACACCGCCGGCGAGGGCCAGCGAGCACTCGCCGTTGCGCAGTGCCTGCGCGGCGAGGTGCAGGGCGACCAGCGACGAGGAACAGGCCGTGTCGACGGTGACCGCGGGGCCCTCCAAGCCGAAGGTGTAGGCGACGCGGCCCGAGACGATGCTGCTGGAGCTGCCGGTGCCGAGGTAGCCCTCCACACCGTCCGGTACGGCGTGCAGCCGCGCACCGTAGTCGTGGTACATGACGCCCGCGAAGACGCCGGTCCGGCTGCCGCGCACGGTCGCCGGGTCGATCCCGGCCCGCTCGAAGGCCTCCCAGGTCGTCTCCAGCAGCAGCCGCTGCTGCGGGTCCATCGCCAGCGCCTCGCGCGGCGAGATCCCGAAAAAGGAGGCGTCGAACTCGGCGGCGTCGTGCAGGAACCCGCCGTCCCGTGCGTAGGACGTGCCCTGGCTCTCCGGGTCGGGGTCGTACAGGCCCTCGGTGTCCCAGCCCCGGTTCTCGGGGAGCCGGGTGATGCCGTCCGCGCCGGCGGTCAGCATCTGCCACAGGTCCTCGGGGCTGCGTACGTCACCGGGGTAGCGGCAGCTCATGGCGACGATCGCGATGGGCTCGTCGGCGGCCGCGACGGTGGTGCCGGCGGGGTCGCCCGTCGCTGCCGCGGTGTCGTCGCCGAGCAGTTCGCCACGCAGGTGGCGGGCGAGGACGACCGGGTCCGGGTAGTCGAAGATCAGCGTCGCGGGCAGGCGCAGCGCGGTCGCCGCGTTCAGGCGGTTGCGGAGCTCGACCGCGGTGAGCGAGTCGAAGCCCAGTTCCTTGAAGGCGCGGCCCGACTCGACGGAGGCGGGGCCCGCGTGCCCGAGCACCGCCGCGACCTGGGTGCGCACCACGTCCAGCAGGGCACGTTCCTGTTCGGCGGCGGTCAGCCCCGCCAGCCGGCGGCGCAGCTCCGACTCGGCGGAGCCGGCCCCGGCGGACGCGTCGACGGACCGCCGTGCCACTGCGCGTACGAGCCCGCGCAGCAGCGGGGCGATGGTGCCGGCCGCGGCCTGGGCGCGCAGGGCCTCCGTGTCGACCCGCATGAGGGCCACGGTCGCGTCGTCGAGGGAGACGGCGGTGTCGAACAGGTCCAGGCCGTCGGCGGCCGGCAGCGGTGGCAGTCCGGACCGGCGCATCCGGTTGACGTCGGCCGCGTCGAGCGCGCCCGCCATGCCGTCGGCGACGGACCACAGGCCCCAGGCCATGGCGGTCGCCCGGAGCCCGTGGGCGCGGCGGTGCTGGGCGAGGGCGTCCAGGAAGGAGTTGGCGGCGGCGTAGTTGCCCTGGCCGGGGCCGCCGAAGAGGCCGGAGGTGGAGGAGAAGACCACGAACGCGGACAGGTCGAGGTCGCGGGTCAGCTCGTGCAGGTGCCAGGCCGCGTCCACCTTCGGGCGCAGGACCGTGGACAGCCGCTCGGGCGTCAGTGAGGGGATGGTCCCGTCGTCGAGGACGCCGGCGGTGTGCACGACGGCGCTCAGCGGGTGCTCGGCGGGTATGTCCGCGAGCAGTGCGGCCAGCGCCTCCCGGTCGGCCACGTCGCACGCGGCCCAGGTGGCGTGGGCGCCCGACCGGGCGAGTTCGGCGACGAGTTCGGTGGCGCCCGGGGCGTCCGCTCCGCGTCGGCCGACGAGGAGCAGCCGGTCCACCCCGTGATCGGTGACGAGGTGCCGGGCGGTGAGCCGGCCCAGGGCACCGGTGGCCCCGGTGATCAGGACCGTTCCGCCGGGGCCGAACGCGGGTGTGCGGTCGGGCTCGTCCGGGCGGGTCTCGACGCGGGCGAGGCGGGGGACGAGTACGGAGCCCGCGCGCAGCGCGAACCGTTCCTCGTCGGTGGTCAGGGCCGCGCGCAGCGCCCGGTCGGACAGGTCGTGTCCGTCGGTGTCGACGAGGGCGATCCTGCCGGGGTTCTCGGTCTGCGCGGACCGCAGCAGGCCCCACGCCGTGGCGGCGCCGAGGTCGGTCACGTCGTCGGCCGGGTCGGTGGCGACCGCGCCCCGGGTGACGAACACCAGGCGGGAGGCGGCGAACCGCTCGTCGGCCAGCCAGATCCGGGCGAGCGCCAGCGCCGCACGGGCGGCGGTGTGCACGGCCGTCGCGGTGGGGGCGCCGGACGACGGCGCCGGTTCGACGAGGACCTCGTCCGGTACGGCCGTTCCGGCGTCGACCGCGGCGGCCAGCGCGGCCAGGTCGGGGTACCGGTCCAGATCCGGGTGGCGGTCGGCGGCGGGCGTGCCGGGGGCGGCGACGATCGCGTGACGGACCTCGGGGGCGGGGTGCGCGTCGAGGCCGGACAGCTCGGTCCACTGCTGGCGGAACACGGACTCGTGGTAGCCGGAGCGGGCCGCGCGGAGCTGGTCGGCCGTCACCGGGCGCAGCCCGAGGGACTCGACGGCCGCGACCGGGGCGCCCGTGGCGTCGGCGATCTCCAGCCTGACCCCTTCGGCGCCGGCCGGGGCGAGTCGGACCCGCAGCGCGGCGGCTCCGCCGGCGTGGAGCGACACGCCCGTCCAGGCGAACGGCAGCCTGCCCCGGCCGTCGTCGGCGCCGATGCCGCCCAGGCCGATGGCGTGCAGGGCCGCGTCGAGCAGCGCGGGGTGCAGGCCGAAGCGGCCCGCCTGGTCCTCGGTGCCCTCGGGCAGCCTGACCTCGGCGTAGATCTCGCCGTCCCGCTGCCATGCCGTACGCAGGCCCCGGAAGGTGGGGCCGTAGGCGAACCCGATGTCGGCGAGCTGGTCGTACCGCCCGTCCAGGTCCACCTCGGTGGCGCCGGCCGGGGGCCAGGCCGCGAGGTCGAACGCGGCCGGGGGCCGTCCGCCCGCGGCGAGCACACCGCCGGCGTGCCGCGTCCACGGCTCCTCGGCCGCCAGGCCCTCGGCCCGCGAGTGCAGGGCGAACGGGCGGCGCCCGCCCTCCTCGGCGGCACCCACCCACATGCGGAGCTGGACGCCGCCCCGTTCGGGCAGGACCAGCGGAGCCTCCAGTGTCAGCTCCTCCAGGTAGTCGCAGCCGAGCTGGTCACCGGCGCGGATCGCCAGCTCCACGAAGGCGGTGCCGGGCAGCAGCACACTGCCGAGGATGGCGTGGTCGGCCAGCCAGGGGTGCGTGGAGAGCGCCAGGCGGCCGGCGAAGACCATGCCGTCGGACTCGGGCAGGGCGACAGCGGCGCTCAGCAGCGGGTGCGCGGTGTCGTCCAGGCCGATCGCCTCGACGTCGCCGAGGTGGAGGGAGGTGCCGGCCGGCCAGTAGCGCTGCCGCTGGAAGGCGTACGTGGGCAGGTCGACGTGCCGGGCGTCGGTACCGGCGAAGTAGGCGCCCCAGTCGACGGGCGTGCCGTGGGTGTGGACCTGGGCGAGGGAGGTGGTGACGGTCTCGGCCTCGGGGCGGTCCTTGCGGAGGGTGGGCACGAAGACCGCGGCTGCCTCCTCGACGAGGCAGTCCTGCGCCAGTGCGGACAGGATGCCGTCGGGGCCGAGTTCGAGGTACGTGGTGACCCCGGCGGCTTCGAGGGCGCGTACGCCGTCGAGGAAGCGGACCGCCTCGCGGACGTGCCGCACCCAGAAGTCCGCCGAACCCATTTCCTCCGTGACCAGCGCACCGGTCAGGTTCGAGACGATCGGGATACGGGGGGACTCGTACGTGATGCCCTCGGCGACCTGGCGGAACGCCTCCAGCATGCCGTCCATGTGCGGCGAATGGAACGCGTGACTGACCGTCAGACGCTTGGTCTTGCGACCCTGCGCCTCGAACGACCCGGCGATGGCCACCGCGTCCGTCTCGTCGCCCGCGATCACGACCGACTGCGGTCCGTTGATCGCGGCAATGCTCACCCGCTCGGTCAGCAGCGGCAGGACCTCGTCCTCCGACGCCTGCACCGCGACCATCACGCCACCACCAGGCAGCGCCTGCATCAACCGCCCACGAGCGGCGACCAGCGTGCAGGCGTCCTCCAGCGAGAACACCCCCGCCACATGCGCGGCGGCGATCTCACCGATCGAGTGACCGGCCAGGAAGTCGGGCTTCACACCCCAGGACTCCACCAGCCGGAAGAGCGCCACCTCGACCGCGAACAGCGCCGGCTGGGTGTACTCCGTACGGTCCAGGGCGCTCGCGTCGTCGCCGAACAGGATGTCCTTGAGCGGTACGTCGAGGTGGGCGTCCAGGTGCGCGCACACCGCGTCCATGGCGTCCGCGAACACCGGATGGGTGTCGTACAACTCACGCCCCATGCCCAGCCGCTGGCTACCCTGCCCCGTGAACAGGAAAGCCGACTTCCCAGGGGTCGGCGAGCCGGCGACGACGCCCGCCGCCGTGCCGCCGTCCGCGAGCGCGGCCAGGCCCGCCAGGAGAGCGTCACGGTCCGCGGCGACCACGGCCGCGCGCTGTTCGAACGCCGAGCGGCCGACCGCCAGGGACAGTCCCAGGTCCACGGCGCGCAGTTCGGGGTGCCGTGCGGCGTGGTCGTGCAGTCGGCGGGCCTGGTCGCGCAGGGCGTCCTGGCTCCTCGCCGAGACGAGCCACGGCAGCGGGCCGTCGGTGCGCCCGACGGCGGACGGGGCCGTGGTGGTCGTGGGCGAGGCTTCCGGAAGGTCCTCCGGGGCCTGTTCGATGATGGTGTGGGCGTTGGTGCCGCTGATGCCGAACGACGAGACGCCGGCCCGGCGCGGGCGGCCGGTCTCGGGCCACGCGGTCGGCTCCGTCAGCAGGGCGATGTCACCGGCCGTCCAGTCGACGTGCGGGGTGGGCTCGTCGACGTGCAGGGTCTGCGGGAGCACCCCGTGCCGCATCGCGAGGACCATCTTCATGACCCCGGCGACACCGGCGGCGGCCTGCGTGTGGCCCAGGTTCGACTTGATGGAACCGAGCAGCAGCGGCTGCCCCTCGGGCCGGTCCTGCCCGTACGTGGCGAGCAGTGCCTGCGCCTCTATCGGGTCGCCGAGCCGCGTGCCCGTACCGTGCGCCTCGACGGCGTCGACCTCGGCGGCGGACAGCCCCCCGCTCGCCAAGGCGGCACGTACGACGCGCTGCTGGGAGGGGCCGTTGGGGGCGGTCAGGCCGTTGCTGGCACCGTCCTGGTTGATCGCCGAGCCCCGCACCACCGCCAGGACCGGGTGACCCTTGGCCCGCGCGTCCGACAGCCGCTCCACGAGCAGCATGCCGACGCCCTCGCCCCAGCCCGTACCGTCGGCCGCCGCCGCGAACGCCTTGATCCGGCCGTCCTCGGCAAGACCTCGCTGACGACTGAAGTCGATGAAGGAGGCGGGCGTGGACATCACCGTCACACCACCGGCCAGCGCCATGGTGCACTCGCCCTGCCGCAGCGCCTGCATCGCCCAGTGCAGGGCGACCAGCGACGACGAGCAGGCGGTGTCGACGGTGACCGCCGGGCCCTCCAGGCCCAGGACGTAGCTGACGCGGCCGGAGACGACGCTCGCGGCGTTGCCGGTGCCGAGGAAGCCCTCGACGCCGTCGGGGGCGGCCAGGATGAGGTTGAGGTAGTCCTGGCCGTTGGTACCGGTGAAGACGCCGATCTGCTCGCCGCGCACGCCGGCCGGGTCGATGCCGGCCCGCTCGAACGCCTCCCACGAGGTTTCCAGCAGCAGCCGCTGCTGCGGGTCCATGGCGAGGGCCTCGCGTGGGGAGATCCCGAAGAACGCCGGGTCGAAGTCGGTGGCGTCGGCGAGGAAGCCGCCCTCGCGGACGTAACTGGTGTTCTCGGCGGCGGACTCGGGATCGTACAGCCCGTCGAGGTCCCAGCCGCGATCGGCCGGGAAGCCGGAGATGGCGTCGCGTCCGGTGACGAGGAGCTCCCAGAGGTCCTCGGGGCTGCGCACTCCGCCGGGGAAGCGGCAGCTCATCGCGACGATGGCGATGGGGTCGTCGTCGGTGGCCGGCGCGGTGGCCGTGGGGGCGCGGTGGGTCGCGCCGGGCGTCTGCGAGCCGAGCAGCTCGTCCTGGAGGAAGGACGCCAGGGTCAGGGAGTTGGGGTAGTCGAAGATCAGCGTCGCGGGCAGCCGCAGGCCGGTGCGGGCGGAAAGGAGGTTGCGGATCTCCACCGCGGTGAGGGAGTCGAAGCCGAGGTCGCGGAAGGCGCTGACCGGGTCGACGGATTCCGGTCCGGCATGCCCGAGTACGGCGGCCACCTGGGTGCGGACGAAGTCCAGGGCCAGCCGGTCGCGTTCGTCGGCGGTGGCGGCGTCGGCGAGACGCGCGGCGAGGGTGTCGGCGGGGCCGCCGTTGTCACCGGCCGCGGCGGATCCCGGGGCGGAGGTGAGCGCCTGCGCGACCTCGGGGAGGTCTGAGATCAGCGGGCAGGGGCGCACGGCGGTGAGGCCGGGGGCCAGCCGCCGCCAGTCGATGTCGGCGACGACGGAGGAGGTCTCGTCGAGGGTGAGTGCCGTGCGCAGTGCGGACAGGGCCGTCTCGGGGGCGAGGGCGGGCAGGCCGGACAGCCGCAGGCGTTCGGCGACGAGGTCGTCGGTCGCCATGCCGCCTTCGGCCCAGGCTCCCCAGGCGAGCACGGTGGCGGGCAGCCCGTCGGCGCGGCGTTGCTCGGCGAGGGCGTCGAGGTGGGCGTTGGCGGCGGCGTAGTTGCCCTGGCCGGCGGCGCCGAAGACGGCGGCGACGGACGAGAAGAGGACGAAGGCGGAGAGGTCCAGGTCGCGGGTCAGCTCGTGCAGGACGTGGGCCGCGTGCGCCTTGGGGCGCAGTACGCCGGCGAGGCGCCGCGGTGTCTGGGCGTCCAGGACGCCGTCGTCGAGTACGCCGGCGGCGTGGACGACCGTGGTGAGGGGGTGTTCGGCCGGGACGGCCGCGAGGAGCGCCGCGACGGCGTCGCCGTCGGCGACGTCACAGGCGGCGAAGGTGACCTCGGCGCCCAGTCCGCGCAGTTCGGCGGCGAGTTCGGCGGTGCCCTCGGCGTCCGGGCCGCGCCGGCTGACCAGCAGCAGGTGATCGGCTCCGGCGCGGGCGAGGAGCCGGGCGACGTGCCGGCCGAGTGCGCCCGTGCCGCCGGTGACCAAGGCGGTGCCGGTGGTGGTCCACTCGGTGGCGGGGCGCTCCTCGCGGGGGGCGCGGGCCAGCCGGCGGACGAAGACACCGGTGGAGCGTACGGCGAGGTGGTCCTCGGTGCCGAGACCGCCCAGGACGTCGGCGAGACGGCCGGTGGTGCGCTCGTCGGGGACCGGGGGCAGGTCGACGAGGCCGCCCCACCGGTCGGGCAGTTCGAGGGCGGCGGTGCGGCCGAGGCCCCAGACCTGGGCCTGGGTGACGCTGGTGAGCCGGTCGGAGCGGCCGGTGGAGACCGCGCCGCGGGTGGCGGCCCACAGCGGGGCCTCGACACCGGCGTCGCCGAGGGCCTGGACGAGGGCGGTGGTGGCGGCGAGGCCGGCGGACAGCGCCGGGGCCTCGGGGTGGGGCTGCTCGTCCAGCGCCAGCAGGGACAGCACTCCGGCGGGCGCTTCGGCGTCCGCGAGGGTCGCGCCGAGGCGCTCGGCCATGGCGGCGCGGTCGTCGAGGGTCGCGTCGAGTACCAGGGTGCTGACGGTGACGCCCCGGGTGGTCAGCGCGGCCGCGGCGGCCGTGACCCACGGGTCGTCGGCGTGTCCGGCGGGTACGGCGAGCAGCCAGTGCCCGGTGAGGGCGGCCGGCGCGGTGTCCGTGAGCGGCTTCCAGGTGACCCGGTAGCGCCAGCCGTCCACGATGTCGCGGTCGCGGTGGCGGCGGTGCCAGGCGGAGAGGGCGGGCAGCACGCTGCTGAGCGGCTCGTCCCCGTCGACCCCGAGGGTGTCGGCGAGTGCGGCGAGGTCCTCGCTGTCGACGACTTCCCAGAACTTCGCGTCACCGGTGCCGAGTTCGCGGCCGTCGGCGGATTCCGTCAGATCGGTGAACGGGTCGCGGGGCCAGTACAGCTCGCGCTGGAAGGCGTAGGTGGGCAGGTCGACGCGCCGGGCGCCGGTGCCGGCGAACCGGGCGGCCCAGTCCGGGGAGAGGCCGCGCACGTGGGCGCCGGCGACGGCGGCGGTCACCGCCCGGGCTTCGCTCCGGCCGGTGCGCAGCGCGGGCAGGAAGGCCGCGGCGCGGGGGCCGGTGGCGGACAGGCAGTCCTGGCCGAGGGCGGACAGAATGCCGTCGGGGCCGAGTTCGACGTATGTGGTGACGCCGCGGCTCTCCAGCCAACGGATGCCGTCGAGGAAGCGGACGGCGTCGCGGACGTGGCGTACCCAGTAGTCGGCCGAACCCATCTCGTCGGTGACGAGGGTGCCGGTCAGGTTCGAGACGAGGGGGATGCGCGGGGACTCGTACGTGATGCCCTCGGCGACCTGGCGGAACGCGTCGAGCATGCCGTCCATGTGCGGCGAGTGGAACGCGTGACTGACGGTCAGGCGCTTGGTCTTACGACCCTGCGCCTCGAACGACCCGGCAATCGCCACCGCCGCGTCCTCATCACCCGCGATCACGACCGACTGCGGCCCGTTGATCGCGGCAATGCTGACCCGGTCCGTCAGCAGCGGCAGGACCTCGTCCTCCGACGCCTGCACCGCGATCATCACGCCGCCGGCAGGCAGCGCCTGCATCAACCGGCCGCGTGCCGCGACCAGCGTGCAGGCGTCCTCCAACGAGAACACCCCCGCCACGTGCGCGGCGGCGATCTCACCGATCGAGTGACCGGCCAGGAAGTCGGGCTTCAGACCCCAGCTCTCCACCAGCCTGAACAGCGCCACTTCGAGGGCGAACAGCGCCGGCTGGGTGTACTCCGTACGGTCCAGGGCGCTCGCGTCGTCGCCGAACAGCACGTCCTTCAGCGGCCGTTCGAGACGCGGGTCCAGGTGGGCGCAGACCGCGTCCAGCGCCTGTGCGAACACCGGGTGGGTGTCGTACAGCTCGCGGCCCATGCCCGGCCGCTGGCTTCCCTGCCCCGTGAACAGGAACGCCAGTTTGCCCTCCGTGGCGCTTCCTTCGAGGACATCGGCGCAGGGGCGGCCTTCGGCGAGTGCCGCGAGCCCGGTCATCAGGGTGTCCCGGTCGTGGGCGACGACGGCGGCCCGGCGGTCGAGGGCGGCCCGGGTGAGGGCCTGCGAGAAGGCGATGTCGGCGAGGCCGGCGCCCGGGTGGGCGGTCAGGTGGGTGTGCAGGGCGGCGGCCTGGGAACGAAGGGCGGCCTCGGTCCTGCCGGACAGGACGACGGGCAGGACCGCCGCTCCGGTCCCCGGCGCGTCGGAGGTGGCCGGCGCGTCGGAGGTGGCCGGCCGGTCCGCGTCGGCTCCCGGGGCGGTCTCGGGAGCGCTCTCCAGGATGATGTGGGCGTTGGTGCCGCTCATACCGAACGACGAGACGCCGATCCTGCGCGGCTGGTCGGTCCGCGGCCACGGCCGCGCCTCGGTGAGCAGGGACACGTCCCCCGCCGACCAGTCGACGTGCGGCGTCGGCTCGTCCACGTGCAGGGTGCGCGGCAGCAGCCCGTGCCGCATCGCCATGACGCTCTTGATGACGCCCGCGACACCGGCGGCGGCCTGGGCGTGGCCGATGTTCGTCTTGAGGGAGCCCAGCCACAGCGGCCGGCCGTCGGGGCGGTCCTGCCCGTAGGTGGCGATGAGCGCCTGCGCCTCGATGGGGTCGCCCAGCCCGGTACCGGTGCCGTGGGCCTCGACGGCGTCGACCTGGTCGGGGGTGAGCCGGGCGTTGGAGAGGGCCTGGAGGATGACGCGCTGCTGCGAGGGACCGTTGGGGGCGGTCAGGCCGTTGCTGGCGCCGTCCTGGTTGACGGCGGTGCCGCGGATCACGGCCAGGACGGGGTGGCCCTTGCGCCGGGCGTCCGACAGCCGCTCGACGAGCAGGATGCCGACGCCCTCGGCGAGGCTGAACCCGTCGGCGTCGGGTGAGAACGCCTTGCACCGGCCGTCGGTGGCGAGCCCGCGCTGCTTGCTGTAGTCGATGAAGGTGCCGGGCGCCGACATCAGGGTGGCGCCGCCCGCGAGTGCGAGCGAGCACTCGCCGTTGCGCAGCGCCTGCACGGCCAGGTGCAGGGCCACCGAGGAGGACGAGCAGGCGGTGTCGACGGTGACGGCGGGGCCTTCGAGCCCGAAGGTGTACGAGAGCCGGCCGGAGGCGACGCTCGCCGCGTTGCCGGTGCCGAGGTAGCCCTCCACGTTCTCGGACGAACTCAGCAGCGCCGTCAGGTAGTCGTGGTTGCTGGTGCCGACGAAGACACCGACCTGCTTGCCACGCATGGACGTCGGGTCGATCCCGGCCCGCTCGAACGCCTCCCACGAGGTCTCCAGCAGGAGCCGCTGCTGCGGGTCCATCGCCAGCGCCTCACGCGGCGAGATCCCGAACAGCGACGGGTCGAAGCGTGCGAAGTCCTGGACGAAGCCGCCCTGGTTGGCGTAGCTGGTGCCCGGGTGCTCGGGGTCCGGGTGGTAGACGGTGTCCATGTCCCAGCCGCGGTCGGCGGGGAAGCCGCTGATCGCGTCACCGCCGTCGACGACGAGCTGCCACAGCTCCTCGGGCGAGCTGATCCCACCGGGGTAGCGGCAGCCCATGCCGACGATGGCGATGGGGTCCTGGTTCTTCGCCTCGACGTCGCGCAGCCGCTGACGCGTCTGGTGCAGATCCGCCGTCACCAGCTTCAGGTAGTCCCGCAGCGTCTCTTCATTCGCCATTTAACGCAACCACCCATTTGCAGCAGACGGCATAGGAATCTTTTTGAAAAAGGCCGAGAATTACATCGGGTATTCAGTCGGCCCAGCCATGACCGAATCGACTGATCAGGGGCAGGCTATTCGCCGCCTAATCCTCCCGACAACCCCTAACTGCCCCCTACGCACCCCTGGGTGGGAGGGTGGTAGGGGGCAGTGGTGCCCTACGGGAATTCGTCCAGGGGGCTGACCATCCTGACCAATAACAGGAGTTCCGTCAATAACCGTGTCCATTGGATATCCGGTCGGTCGCCCCCTGGGTCGGGGCCTCGGGTCAGGCGCGGCCGAGCCCCTTGTTGATGAAGGCGAACAGTTCCTCGTCGCTCGCGTCCTGGAGGTGTTCGACCTCGTCGAGGAGGCCGTCCGCCGCGCCGGCCGGTGCCGCCGCGGTCCCGTCGGCCGCCGCTGCCGCCGCGCCCGCCGGGTCCTCGCTCTCGTTCCACTTGGCGAGCAGCGACTGGAGCCGCATGGTCACCCGGGCCCGTACGACGTTGTCGGCCGTGCCCCGCTCCAGTACGGTCTCCAGTTTGTCCAGTTCCTCCAGCAGCGGCGCCCCGCCGGCCGCCGCGTCCGGGACGATCCCGGCACGGAGGTAGGCGGCGACCGCGGCGGGCGTCGGGTGGTCGAAGACCAGGCTGGCGGGCAGCTTCAGGCCGCTCGCCGCGCCGAGCCGGTTGCGCAGCTCGACCGAGGTGAGCGAGTCGAAGCCCAGCTCCTTGAACGCCCGGCCGGCCTCGACCGCCGACAGGTCCGGGTGGCCCAGGGTGGCGGCCACGGCGGTACGGACCAGTTCGAGGAGCAGCCGCTCCTGCTCGACCTCGGGAAGTCCGGCGAGCTGCCGGCCGAGCGCCACTCCCCCGGCCTGGTCGTCGGCCGACTCGCGCCGCGTGGTCTCGATGATCCGCCTGGCCTCCGGCAGCTCCAGCAGCAGCGGCCGGTCCCGGTCGGCGGTGAAGGCGAGGGTGAACCGCTTCCAATCCATGTCGGCGACGGTCAGGGTCGTCTCGTCGCGGTCCAGGGCGTGTTGCAGCGAGACCAGGGTCCGCTCGGGCGACATCGCGAGGATGCCGTGGCGGCGCATGCGGTCACCCGCGGCGCTGCCGTCGCCCTGCGGGGCGCCCCACGGGCCCCAGGCGATGGAGGTGGCGGGCAGTCCGGCCGCGCGGCGGTGCTCGGCGAAGGCGTCCAGGAAGGCGTTGCCGGGTGCCTGGTTGCCCTGTCCGGGGGCGCCGAAGGTGGCGGCGAAGGACGAGAACAGCACGAACGCCGACAGGTCGAGCCCGCGGGTCAGCTCGTCCAGGTGGAGCGTCGCGTCGACCTTGAGGCGCAGCACGGCCTCCACCTGCTCGGGCGTGAGCGTCTCGATGACGCCGTCGTCCACGACCGCCGCCGCGTGGAACACCGCCGTCAGCGGCCGGTGGTCCGGGACGGTCGCGAGGAGGGCGGTGACGGCGTCGCGGTCGGCCATGTCGCAGGCGGTGACGGTGACCTCGGCGCCCAGGGCGGTGAGTTCGTCGCGGAGTTCGGTGGCGCCGGGGGCGTCGATGCCGCGGCGGCTGGTGAGCAGCAGGTGCTGGGCGCCGTTGGCGGCCAGCCAGCGGGCGACGTGCGCGCCGAGCGCGCCCGTACCGCCGGTGACCAGCGTCGTGCCCTGCGGCTTCCAGGCCCGCACCGCGGGCACGTCGGCCAGCGGGGCGCGGACCAGGCGCCGGCCGAAGGCCCCCGAGGCGCGGAGCGCCACCTGGTCCTCGGCGCCGTCACCCGCGAGGACGCCGACGAGCCGGGCGAGCGTACGGGCATCGAGGGCGGCCGGGTCGGCGGGGAGGTCGACCAGACCGCCCCAGCGTCCGCCCTGCTCCATGGACGCCACCCGCCCGAGCCCCCAGACGAGCGCCTGGGCCGGATCGGCGACCTGCTCGGAACGACCGGTGGCAACGGCGCCGCTCGTGAGGCACCACAGCGGGGCGTCCACCTCGGCATCACCGAGGGCTTGGGACAGTGCCAGCTCGGCGGGGAAGGCGCCGTCGCCGGCGGGGGCGAGGAGGGACACCACCCCGGTGGGCGTGGCGTCACCCGCCACCGTGCGCAGCGTGTCGGTCAGCCATACGCGGTCCGCGCCGGCCGGGACGGTGACGGCACGCACCTCGGCGCCGTGTTCGCCCAGCACCCGCAGCACGGCGTCGCCGTGCCCGGTGGGCGCCTCGGGAACCACCACCAGCCAGATGCCCGAGAGCCGGGACGCCGCCGGCTCGCCCAGCGACTTCCACGTCACCCGATAGCGCCAACCCTCCACCGTCGACTGCTCACGACTGCGACGACGCCACGACGACAGGGCCGGCAACAACGCCGTCAGCGCCTCGTCCTCCTCGACAGCCAACTCCGAGGTCAACGCGGCCAAGTCCTCACGCTCGACCGCCTCCCAGAACCTGGCGTCGACCGCGCTCTGCCCCGACACCACCGGCGCCTCCACAGGCGCCGCCTCCGGCCAGAACCGCTGCGACTGGAACGCGTAGGTGGGCAGGTCGACCCGGCGGGCGCCGCTCCCCGCGAACACCGCCTCCCAATCCACCGACACACCCCGCACATACGCCTCGCCGAGCGA
>NZ_JBHVYA010000029.1:0-28064 GCF_042881255.1 Streptomyces sp. NPDC058279
CGCGATCTCCCACAACCCGTCCGGAACAATCCAACTCCACGTACCCCGCCCCATAGCAAGGCCAACGATGCCCCACCACATAGGACACGGTCTTAGACGTCCTTTCAAAATGCTGGTTGCTTGCGGGCAAGGGTCATGCAGTGAGCGGGAGGAAGGCGTCGTGGATGTCCCTCGATGATCCGATCAGCGGTCGGCTTGGACACCCCGAACAGTGCGCCGGCTGTCACGATTCAGGTTGGTCCCCCTCGTCGAGAGGCTGGAGTCAGCAGGCGGCATCGTCCGGATGCAGCCCCCTGGGCAGTCGTGGTTCAGTAGAAGGAGGGAGGAATCACGACAAATCCACACTGGGGGCCGCGAGAACTGAACAAGGGAGGCCCGTGACCATGAACGGCTTCAAGCTTGGCGAGCCCTTGGACCAGAAGCAGGAACGCTTCACCGGCACCGCGCCGCCGGTGGTGTTCGGCACCCAGGCGACCGGATACGTAGAACTGGAGACGCCTGAGGAACTGCGGGCCTGGGAGGTGGCCCTTCGGACCACCACCGGTCTGGAGGTCTCCGCCGATGCCCTGGAAGGGCACGCGTGTGAGACCGGGTGTGGGGTCCACTGCTGCTCCGACCAGTGTGACGCGGCATGATCCTGGCCCTGTCCTTCCACGACGATCTTCATGCCGTGGGTGTGCAGCAAGCGGTGCGCGCCCGCGGTGAGCCGTTCCACATTCTGGAGTGCGACGGGGTGAGCGGAAAACCCGGCCTGACCTGGCACCTGTCCGGGATGCCGGACGGCTCCGCCATCCCGGCGGCGTTGCCGACGTCGGAGGGCCGAACGGTGCCCCCAGCGCAGGCGAAACTGCTGTGGTGGCGCCGGGCGCGTGCGCCACAGCAACTCGCCATGGCTGCCGCCGAGTCGGAAGGCGCGGCTATCAGTGCGCAGCAGGTCAGCCTGGTCAACAACGACTGCAATGGAGCGCTGAGAGGCATCCTCGCCGCCTCGTTCCACGGTGAGTGGATCTCACCGCCGGAGGCAACCGACCGGGCATCGGACAAGATTTACCAGTTGTGGGTGGCCCGACAGGCCGGTTTCCGCGTGCCGCGGACGCTGATCACACAATCACGTGGCGAGGTTGCGGACTTCATCAATGAGGTCGGGCGGGTCATCGTCAAGCCCGTCGTAGGCGCGCCGGGCCCGTCCCTGTACACGCGGTGGATCGAGGATCCGCAGACGTTGCCTGCGGAGTCCTTCGCAATGTGCCCGGCGACGTACCAGGAATACATTCCGGGCCGACACCACATCCGGCTCAACTGCTTCGGCGAGCGCATGTTCGCGGCGCTCATCGAGACGGAGGAACTGGACTGGCGCCCTGATCTCAACGTCCCGATCACACGGTGGCCGGTCCCTGAGGACCTGGCCCGGCTGGTCCGTACGGTGCTCGATCGGCTGGGGCTGCCCATGGGCGTGATCGACATCAAGCTCACACCGGAAGGTGAACCCGTATGGCTGGAGGTGAACCCCCAAGGGCAGTTCCTCTTCCTCGAACCGCTCACCGGTGAGCCGCTGACCGAGCACTTCGCCGACTACCTGATCACGACAGCCGCGACCGCTGACAGCGACCACCGCCGCTGAGTTCGGGTAGGGGCATCTGCCAGGTGGTGCTCAGGGGTTCAGGCGGCCCAAAAGGACGCCTTAGCCCGATGCCGGCCCTCGGCATCGGGCTGTGCTTCTCGCATCGCCGCTGGTTCTGGGCCGGGCAACTCCAAGACCGATCACAGGGGTGCCCAGGCCATGGCCGACTTCGAAATCCCCGAGGACCTCTCCGCCCTCTCCGACGACGAGCTGAATGAGGCGCTTGCGAGCGCTGTCTAAACGTTCGGCACCAAGTCGCAGTCCACCACCGTCACGACGGAGGACCTGGAGTCCATGCGGTCGCTGGCGACCTGCGTCGACTCGATCCGTACCGAGCAGGCGTCCCGGCGCGAGGCAGCCGAGCAGGCCGCCGCCGAGATCGACTCGCTCGCCGCCCAGGTGCGCGGCCCGGAAGCCGCCGCGGAGACCACCGAAGACGACGAGGGCGCTGAGGGCGACGAGACCGCCGCCGCGGTGGTCGAGGAGCCCGAGCCGGAGCCCGCCCCGATGGTCACCGCCGCCGTCTCCCGCCCGCACTGAACCTCTCCGGTCAGCCGCGCGTCCTGCCCGAGCCGCCCGCGCCGGGCACCACCATCACCGCAGCCGTGGACGTCCCCGGCTACGCCCCGGGCAGGCCCTGAACTTCGACGGGATCACCGCCGGCATACTTCCGCATCCCGTGCCCCGACCCGGTCGACCGTTCCGGACGCGTTCTCGGACCGCGGCCTGCGCGGCCGAAGTACCCGGACCACCCCCTCAGCGGTAGCGTGCCCGGCCCCCCGCCGCGGCCACCGTCAGTGGGACGGTCAGGAGCGCCGCCAGCCAGAACAGGGGGCGGTATTCGTGCGCCTGAGCGGTGGAGGCCGCCAGCCCGGTGGCCACGGCGCTACCCACGTAGAGGGCAAGGCCGAACATGGCCACGCCCGTTGCGCGGGTCGCCGGGGACAGGGCCGTCGCCCACGACTGGATCGTGGAGTGCATGAAGGACCAGCCGCCCCCGAGGAGCAGGCCGACCAGGACGAGCACCCCGGTGGACTGGCTGTAGCCGGCGAGCAGGTAGGCCGCAGCCATCTGCATGCCGCCGGCCACGATCAGGCCCACCGGAGACCACTGTCCGACGAGCCGCTTGACCACCTGCGCCGCCGCCATGGAACCGACCCCGTACAGGGCCGCGACCGCGCCGGCCAGAGTGGTGGGGACTCCACGCGCCTCCAGGGCCGGGGCCAGGTAGGTCAGGAAGCCGAGGAGCACCGCCCCCTCCAGCATCGCCACCGCCATGACGTACCACTGCCACGGCGAGGACAGGACTACGCGGAAGGGCGCCAGCAGTGATCCGGAAGGGGCCCGTTCGGGCTCGGGCAGGCGGCGCAGGGCCACCGCCAGGTAGGCGGCGAGGATGCCGGGCAGCGCGAACACCAGCCGCCACGTGAGGTAGTGCGCCAGCGCCCCGGCGACGACCGTGGCCACGGCGGTGCCCAGCGCGAACGCGGCCATCAGCTCGCTGAGGGGGCGTTGCCGTGTCGCGGCGGGCACCGTGTCGCCCACGTAAGTCAAGGAGGCGGCGATCGAGGCGGCGAAGAATGCGCCGGCCAGCGCGCGGGCCCCGATCAGCAGGGGAGCGTTGGGAGCGAGGGCCGAGGCCAGGGCCGCCAGTGCCGCGCCGGTGAGCGACACCCGCATCACCCACACTCGGCCCCATCGGTCGCTGGCCACCCCCCACACCGGCTGCATCAGCCCGTAGGTGAGGTAATAGTTGCTCGCGGCCAGCACCACGGTGGGAAGCGGGGCCCCGAGCCGGGGGCCGATGAGGACCAGCATGGGCGCGATGCAGAAGCGGTCGAAGTTGCTGACGAATCCTGCGGTGCGCAACAGCCGCAGGGAGGACGCGGGCAAGGTCGCCACCGGTGTCGACGCGGTGGTGGTCATGGGGTGGACGCTCCCTTCCGAGAGGGTTCGACGAGAACGGGTGACAGGGACGGACCGATCCTGGGCGGATGCGGTCGCCACCAGTTCAGCACCGGGCCCTTCGGGGCGGAGACCGCCGACTATTACCATGACTCACAGCCTGCCGGTTCGGCATCGCGCCTGGTGACGGCAGCATCACAAGAGGGCGCCCGCGTTCGGGCGGACGCCCGCTGTCCGGAGAAGAGGCACCATGACGCGCGGCAGGCTGTCGCCCCTGGACACCTGCACCTCGCCTTTTGCGAACCGCGGTTCCTCGCCAGCCGGGGCCGGCCGCCGGCGCGGTGGTCGGTGAGCGCCGTACCCGCGCCCTCGGGCGAGTCCTCCCGCCGGGAACTGGGGGCCTTCCTGCGGTCCCGCCGTGAACGACTGACGCCGAGAGACGTGGGCCTGCCGGAGGCCACGGGCCGCCGGACCCCGGGGCTGCGGCGGGCCGAGGTCGCGGAACTCGCCGGGATCAGCGTCTCCTGGTACACGTGGCTGGAGCAGGGCCGGGTGCGTACCTCGGAGCAGGTGCTGCGCGCGGTGTCGCGAGCGCTGCGACTGAACGCCGCTGAAACCGCGCACGTCCTGTCGTTCGTGGAGGAGAGCAGGTCACCTGCCGACGCTCCCACCTGGGTGTCACGCAACCTGCTCAGTCTGGTGCAGGCCATGACACCACACCCGGCCGTGGTCCTCGACCCGCACTGGGACCTGCTGGCATGGAACGCCGGGTACGCCGCGCTGCTGACCGATCCGGCGCGGCTGCACCCCAAGCAGCGCAACCTACTCTGGCTGGTATTCCGCTGGCCGCCGGCGCGCACCCTGCTCGCCGACTGGGAACATGAGGCCCGCACCCTGCTCGGCCAGTTCCGGTCCCGGGCGGCTCGCCGGCCGAATGATCCGCGGTTCGCCGAACTCATCGGCGAGCTGCTGTCGGACGGTGACGCGGCCCGCTGGTACGAGCGCCGGGAGACGGCCGGGTTCCAGCCCTCGGTCCGTCGTTTCCGGCATGCGGCCGTGGGCGAACTTCGCCTGCGGTACGTGAAGCTGGCCGCCGTGGACGAGCCTGGTCACCACTTCCTGGCCTACCTGCCCGACGACCGGGACTCCGAGGACGCCCTGCGCCGTCTGCAGGCGGGCGGATGAGCCCCGGGGGTCCGGTCGTTCCGGGACGCGGACCCGAGGGGCTCACCTCGGCGTGCCGGCGGCGCGTGCGGCATGTAGGGGAGACGTGCCCTTCTCCAGCGGGTCGGTGTCATTGGCGGGGCGGGCGGGTGGTTGTCGTGGGCGGTGGCCTGGAATATGGCGACGTGGATGTGGACGGGGTGGTGGAAGTCGCTGCTGAGGCACCATCGCCCGATGCTGCCCAGGCGGGGGCGGGCGAGCACGGTGTCGGGGTGGAACGGTTTGCCGTTGATGGTCCGCATCTGCCGGTCGTTGCCGGCGGGTGTGTGGCGGAAGTAGAAGGTGCGTACCGGTATGCCGGTGGTGGGCGTGAGGCATGGAAGGCGGTGGAGAGCGGGTCGGTATGCGGGTGGCATCCCGTGCCGGGCGTGCGACATCCAAGCGCGTGCCGTCGCGCACCGGGCCGTCGGCGGCGAGGGCGCGCGGGCGGATCCGGCTGCCGACGGGGTGTTCGACGAAGTCGATGATGACGTCGAAGCGTTCGCCTGGTGCCACGTCGGGAGGACATCCTGGCGCTGGGGCGCCGGGAGTAGTCCACCGTCGCTGCCGATCTGTACGAACCGCCCTTGTCCGCCGCCTTCGGCGTCGAGGCGCAGCCGGTAGCGGCGGGCGTTGGAGGCGTTGAGGAGGCGGAGGCGGTAGCGGCAACCTGAGAGCTGCAGTGCGGGCCAGGGTGCGCCGTTGACGAGCTGGGCGTCGCCGAGGACGCCGTCGGGAAGGCTGTCGTGGGCGTGGTCGGGGTAGCGGAAGGAGCCGTCCTCGTTGAACGATCGGTCGCACAGCATCAGGCCCCGCGACCACAGGCCAGCCTCAACCCTCGCTTGGCACGACGAGACCGACCGCCTCACGCGCCGCCTGCCGGCTGCGCAGTTCCTGACCGGACCGACGAGGAGGACCTTTGTGGCGGACGCTGCGGCAGGACCTCGTCGGCATCACGACGCCGCCCGCGCCCGATGCCGGCCGTGACCGCGTCTGACACGTCCGTCGAGCGACGCGTGACCTACCGCCAGGGACGGCCGAGGGCCGTCCCCAGCGCCACGCCCACAGGGCCTCGCCGGCGTGCGAGGGGCGGCGCTACTCACGCCTTGGGGCCCGATGTCCGCGGCGACACCGTCGGTCGCGCTTCTGTGCCTCTCCCGGAATCGGGCATGGAAAACCTACCGGGCGGCTGCGTCCGTCCGACGGGAGCGGCGGCGTTTCGATCCAGGGAAATATTCGGCCCGATGTCGTCGCGAAATGCGTCGACATCCAACGTTCCCGAATGCCCGGGATGATGTGACACAAACAGACTCTCACGCCGTGTGACGGTGTTTTCGGCAGGTTGACTGAGCCTTCGTGTGGATGTGGCCGAAAACCCTCGCGGAGGTGGGGATTCCGCCCGGATTTTCCAGTGTGTGGGTGCGTAGAGTAGTCAAGATCTCCGCTTGACATGGGCCACCAGCCTCTCCCTAGAGTGGTGTTGCCGGATGAGTTCCGGCCGGGACCACCGAGGAACAGTGCGCCTTGTCTCGCACGAATTCCCCTGCCGCGAGATATCTCCGTGGGGGAGTCCGCATGGTGTGGAGGAAATGTGGCTCATTCACCGATCAGCATTTTGTCCCAGGTCGACTTCAACGGACAGCCGCTGAACGAAGAACTCTTGTCGAGAACTTTTCACCAGCTCATGGACGAGCACGGCTATGTGCTCATGTGCAACGTTCCGGAGGAATTCGACCCCGTGCGGTTCTGCCGCTCGCTCGGAAGCTTCGTACCGAACTACACGGGGGCCGTCGTCGGTGACGTCCGCCCCGAGCCGGGCATGGACGACGTCTACCACGCGGGCAACACCCGTCCCCTCACCCCGCACTCCGAGGGCTACGACTTCGCCGTCACCCCGCCCCGCTACATCGCCCTGTGGTGCATCACCCCGGCATCGGGACCGGGCGGCGAGACGACCTTGATGGACACCCGCCCGCTGGTCGCCGCACTCGACGACGTCGAACGCAAGCAACTGCTCGAAACGGACTACGCGTGGAAGACCACCGAAGGCGTCCGGCGACTGGGGCTGGATCTCAAGACCCGCCACCCGATCCTCGAGGAACGCTCCGGACGCGACATCGTCCGGTTCAGCTGCAACAACCTGATCCGTGAGGACGACGACTTCGCAGCCGAACTGCAAACCCGCTGGCACGCCGCTTTCGACCGCGACCACGTGGCTGTCGCCTACCACGAGCGGGACATGCTCGTCTGGGACAACTGGCGCCTTCTGCACGCGCGCAACGCATTCAGCGACCGCAGCCGACACCTGCGCCGCATCCAGATCGCCGGCTGACCGAATTACGAGGAGTCCCCATGCACCGCACGATGCTGCACAGCAAGATCCACCGGGCCACGGTCACACAGGCGGAACTGCACTACGTCGGATCGGTCACCATCGACCGCACTCTGATGGACGCCGCCGACCTCCTGCCCGGCGAGCAGGTCGACATCGTCGACATCGACAACGGCAACCGGCTCACCACCTACGTCATCGAAGGCGAACGCGACAGCGGCGTCATCGGCATCAACGGGGCGGCCGCACGACTGATCTCCCCCGGCGACCTGGTCATCATCATCGGCTATCAGGTCGTGGTCGACGAAGAGGCCCGCACGGCGAGCCGGCACGTGGTGTTCGTCGACGACCGCAACCGCCCGATCTCCGTCGGTTCCGACCCCGCCGAGGTACCGGACTTCGCGGAGGCGGCCCGACTGGTCCGCGGTGACGTGGCGGAAGGAGCCCGCCGATGACCACCACCCTGCCCGTCTCCGCGACCACCGGGACCGCCGGCCCCCGCTGTGGGGCACTGACCCACTACGACACCGAGTTACGGGCCGTCCTCGCAGACGCGGCCGACGCCCCCGGCCCCGCCGGCACCGACATCGGCGGATTCGCCCCCGCTTGGGAACTACCCGACCCCGGCGACGACCTGGACCGCTTCTTCGCCCCCTCCGGCATCAGCGCCCACACCCTGCACGAGGCGGACGACGCCAGCCGGCGGATCAGCCTGCTCAACCTGATGCACAACCCGCGTACCCGAACGACCAAGACGTTCGCCTCGCTGGTGATCGTCGCCCGGGCGGTGGCGCACATCCGGCGCACCGGCGAGCCCGTCATGATCCTCACCCCCTCCAGCGCCAACAAGGCCACCGCACTGCGCGACGCGGTACTCCGGGCCCACGAAACCGGACTGGCCGACCCCCGGCAGTTGCGCATCGTCTCCGTGGTCCCCTCCGGCTCCACCGCCAAGCTCTGGCACTCCGACCTGGCCGGGGACGAGGCGTCCCGCACCGCGAACCCGGTCGCGGTCCTGCGCACCGACCGGCCCGGCGACGTCAAGCAACTCGCCCGCGCCGCGGTCGAGCAGGAGGCCCAGACCCTGTACGCGGACCGGGGCGTCCGCCTGTGGCACTCCCTGGATCTGCGCAACTACATGGTCGCCGACGCCATCCGGGCACTGTTCGAACGCGACTTCCTGCCCGCCGGGGAACGCACGCACGCGCATTCGGTCTCCAGCGCCTTCGGACTGCTGGGGCACTTCCACGGCCAGCAGTGGCACACCGGAAGGCGATGGCCCGACCTCGGGAGCCAGTACTTCCTGGTCCAGCACCTGGGCACCCCCGACATGGTGGCGAGCCTCTATCACGGCCGCTTCGACCACCGCCCCAGCTGGGTGTCCCGTGAAGGGCTGTTCCACCAGGACGTGGACCCGCACTTCCCGCAGGTCGCCCACGACCCCGACGAGCAACTCGACGCCACCTTCTACACGCATACGCCGGCAACCTCCGCGCAGATGAACGAGATCATCGGCCGGCAGGGGGGCGGGGGAGTGGTCGTCTCCCTCATGGAGTGCCTGGAGCGCTACCCGCACATTCGCCACATGCTGGAACCACACGGCGTCCACCTCCCCGCAGACCCCCGCGACCTGCGGGAATGGTCCCTCGTCATGGCCCTGACCGGCGTACTCAACGGCATCGACCGGGGCCTGATCACGACGCGGGAAGTCCTCGTCCACGGCTCGGGCTCCTACGGCGCCGGAGACTTCCGTACCGCCGACCCCCGACACCTGCGATCCATCGCCTCCTTGGACGACCTTCGCCGGGTGGTCCGCGCCGCCGCCGCCTGAGAGCGTGCACCGGCAACCCCAGACCAAACGCCCGGAGTCTTCCGTGTCAGTTGTCCCGTCCCCGACCCCGTCACCCCATGCCGCCGTCGCGCCGCCCCCGCCCCGCGCGGGCGGCGCCGGGCCCGCCGCAACCCTCGCCCGCCTGACGTACGCGTGGAACAACAGCCCACAGCTGGGCTGGCGCACAGTGCGCCGCCTGTACGACAGCGCTCCCCGGCCGGTGCCCGTCACCGTGTCCCGGGTGGAATCGGGCCACCCCAGCATCGCCTACCTGGGGCTGCCCCAAGGCCGGGCGAACATCCTGCAACTCCTCGAACAGCAACGTTCCCGTACGAGCCCCGGCCCGATCCGCCGTGAGAGCGGCCGTACACGACTGCGGGAACTTGCCGCCGACCACTGGCCGGACGCGGACCTCGTGGTAGTGGGCGCCCACGCCCGTCTGCTGGAACACCTCCCGACGGCCGGATCCCTGACGGCGCCGTTCCGCGTCCACCTGGTGGTGGACGTGCCGACCTCCGTAGAGGAACTCGACCGGCGGATATCGCGCCGCGAGCGGTGGGAGTTCCGCCGCAACCAGCGAGAACACCACTGGACCCTGGAGGAGGACTCCTCACCGGAGGCCTTCGACTTCTTCTACCGGACCATGCACGCACCGACGATGAGCCGCCGCCACGGTGAACGGAGCCGCACCGAGAGCCCGTCCGTGGCCCGGCACGCCATCCTGCGCCACGGCACGCTGATGTTCGTCACGTCCGCCGGCGTGCGGGTCGCCGGCGTGCTGTGCCACTGGTCCCCGGACCGACGCACCCTCACCACCCGGCTGCTCGGGGTCCGCGACGGAGACCAGAGGCACTACGAGGAGGGCGCTTTCAAGGCTGTCTACCACCTGCTCCTGCGGTGGGCCCGCGAAAACAGGGTCGACCACGTGGACTTTTTCGGGACGGAGGCATTCCTCAGCAAGGGCATCTTCCAGTGGAAGCGCAAGTTCGGCCCGCGCGTGGTCCTGCCGCCCAACCACTTTTCCGACAAGCGCATCCGGCTCCACGTCCGCCGGGACACACCACAGGTGCGCGACTTCCTGGTCGCCAACCCCCTCCTGGCCCTGGAACCCGGCCCCGGAGGACCCGTGTTGGTCCCCACCTATTTCACCGACTCAGCCAGGCCACCGCGTACGGACATCAGCGCCCGCTGCCCCGGACTGCCCGAACCCCGTTTCGTGGATCTCGACGCCTTCCTCACCGATGTCGACAGCGCCGTCGCCGCCCCGGACCCCGAAGCAGTCGCGCCCGGGGCACGGGCATGAACCCGCCGCTCGTGGCCGTAGTCGGCACGGGGGCGTTCGCGGCCACCCTGGTCCGTGCCCTGGCCCGCCACCCGCACCCCCTGCGACTGCACGTACTGAGCCGGGACGCCGACCGCGCCCGGGACCTGGCCGACCTTGCGCGCGACCACGCCTTCCTCGCCGGTCACCGCACCGCGTACACCGGCGACCGGCTGGACCCCTTCGCCCGAGACCAAACACGCCGCCTGCTGTCTGCGCTGCGTCCCGACGTCCTCGTGGTCGCCGGCTCCGAACAGTCCCCGGCCGAAGCGCGTACCACCCCCTCCGCCTGGACCGACCTGCTGAACAGGTCCGGCTTCGGCCTCACCCTGGCCCTGCAGAGCGCCGTGGTCGCGAAGCTGGCCGAGGCCTGCGCGCAAGCCAGTCCCGACACCACCGTCGTCAACGCGTGCTTTCCCGACGCCGTCAATCCTCTGCTCCATGCCGCAGGACTGCCCGTGGCGTGCGGCCTCGGCAACGTCTCCACCCTGGCCTGCGCCCTGTCCGCCCGGCTGGCCCTCCCCGACGAGCGGCGACTCCACCTCCTCGCCCACCACGCCCACCTACACGCCCCACCCGCACCGGACGACGATGCCCGCGGCTGGCTCGACGGAACCATGCTGATCGACCTGAGTCGCCTGCTGGCCCCGGTACGATCCCGGCCGCGCCGGCACCTCAACGAGATCGGCGCGGCCGCGGGCGCCGCCGCAGTCGCCGCACTGGCCGGCGGCGGCCCCGACCACATCGGCCACCTCCCGGGCCCCCGCGGCCTCCCCGGCGGCTACCCGGTGACGGTCGGCCACCGCCGGGTACGACTACGCCTGCCCGAGGGCGTCTCGCGCGAGCAGGCCGTGCAGTGGAACCTGCGCCGCGCCGAACTCGACGGGGTAGTGGTAGACGTCGACGGCACCGTCCGTACGACGCCGGCCGCCCTGGCGGCGCTCAGGAAGCACTGGCCCGACGCACCCCCCAGCTACGGCCCCACCGACCTCGGACCCGTGCGTGATCGGCTGCTGCGCTTGCGCGCCCGACTGCGGACCATGCCCGCACCCCCGCCTCCAGAAAGCACCCACCATGATCACGAGCAAGCCGAGCCGCACCGTCCCCTCCCCGCCGCCCACCGCCCGTCCGACCACTGATGGCGAAGCCGGCCCCGACACGCTGCTCGCGCGCCACCGCCGCGTCATGCCGGGCTGGGTCACCCCCTACTACGACCGGCCCCTGGCCCTCACCCACGGCAGCGGACGCCATGTCACGGACGACGAGGGACACACCTACCTCGACTTCTTCGCCGGCATCCTCACCAACTCGCTCGGCTACGACCTGCCCGAATTCCGCGAGGCACTGCAACGGCAGCTGGCCACCGGGCTGACCCACACCTCCACCCTGTACCTCATCGAGGCCCAAGTCCGGCTCGCGGAACGGCTGGCCGCGCTGTCCGGCATCCCCGACCCCGCCGTCTTCCTCGTCAACTCCGGCACCGAGGCCAACGACACCGCTCTGATGGCGGCGCTCTGCCGGGCCGGGAACAACCACGTCATCGCCCTGCGCGACGGTTACCACGGCCGCTCCCTGGCCACCACCGCTGTCACCGGCCTGCCGGGATGGCGCCCGAGCCCGTACTCGCCCCTGCGCGTGACGCTCGCGGACAACGGAGCCGCCGGGACCGGACGGACCCGTACCGAAACCGACGACGAACGCGCGGTCCGGGCGGTGCACGCGGCGCTGGAGAGCGAAGGCGCCGCCGCCCTGATCGTCGAACCCGTCCAGGGACTCGGCGGCTTCCACACACCGCCCTCGGCATTGCTGCGCCGCTACGAGGAACTGGTGCGCGACGGTGGCGGCGTACTCATCAGCGACGAGGTTCAAACCGCGTGGGGCCGGACCGGACAGCGCTGGTGGGGCTACGAACTGCACGGGCTGCGGCCCGATGCCCTCACCTTCGCCAAGGGCATCGCGGGCGGCCTGCCCATGGGCGGCGTCATCGCCGACCGTACGCTCCTGGACAGCCTGCCCGGCAAGTCCATCTCCACCTTCGGCGGCAACCCCCTCTCCTGCACGGCAGCCCTCGTCACGCTCGACGTCATCCGGGACCGCGACCTGCTGCGCAACGCCGACGAAGTGGGCTCCCTCCTACTGGCGCGGCTGCGCGCCCTCCAAGAACGCGAACCCCACCTGGAGGCCGCGCGCGGCCACGGCCTCATGCTGGCCGTCGACCTGGTCGAGCCCGGCACCGGCCGAGCGGCGCCCGCCACGGCCCGCGCGTTCGTGTCCGCCTGCCGCGATCTCGGCCTGCTGATCGGAATGGGAGGCCCGGAAGGCAACTGCCTTCGCATCGCCCCGCCGCTGACCGTGACGAATGAGGAGGCACGCGCCGCGGCCACCGCCCTGGAACAGGCCGCCGCGGCCACCCGCCCCGCCGGGTAAGGACCACGGCCGGGCCACGTGCGACTCCTGGCCCCCGCCGAACCGACAGGCCCCCGAACACCCGCGGCCGCGGGCACCCGAGGAGAACCGTATGACCATGGCAGACAAGTACCTCATGGGAGCAGCCACCAGCGAGCTGGACCGCATGCTCTTCCAAGGCGAGATGTTCCGCCCCGAAGCCGAGCGCCTGCTGGACCGCTGCGGGCCCGGCCCGGGCGGACGCGCTGTCGACGTCGGCTGCGGGCCGCTGGGCATCCTGGACATGCTCTCCGACCGCGTCGGCCCCGGCGGCGAGGTGGTCGGGCTCGACGTACAACCAGCAATGCTGGACCTGGCACGCCGGCTCGTCACCGAACGCAAGCTGGACAACGTCCGACTGGTCGAGGCGGACGCCGCCGCCACCACCGAGGAGGCGGGCCGCTTCGACTTCGTCCACACCCGCTTGGTCCTCATGAACGTCCCGCACTCCGACGCCGTGCTGAATGCCATGGTGACGCTGGGCCGCCCCGGAGGTACCGTCGCCGTCCAGGACGTCGACTGGCTCACTCGTGTGTGCGACCCGCCCCACCCCGCCTGGACCAAGGTCGTCGACCTCATCGCCGAGCTGTGGCGGCTGAACGGCATGGACGTCCACCTCGGCCGGCGCCTCCCGCGCCTGCTGCGTGGGGCAGGTCTCACCGACGTCCAAGTGGACGCGGGTATCCGGGTCTTCCAGCGCGACCACCCGTACCACACGCTCGTCGTCGACCGCGCCGAACTGTGTCGCGACGCCCTGGTCGAACGACGGCTCACCAGCCACGACGAGCTGGACCAGCTCACCGGCGCACTGCGTGAGCACCTCGCGCACCCCGACACCGTCGTCGTGCACCCTGTCCTCTTCCAGGCCTGGGGGCGCGTCGCCGGTGGTCCGGCGGCGGCCCACGACTGATTCGGCCGCCGGAGAGCGGGATACGCATGACAGAGCGGCCGCGACCGCCCGGCGGCGGCACCGGGCCATACGGCACACACATCGGACGTGGGGACAAAGGCGTGGACAAGCGACGCATCGTGCGGCGGCTCCTGACGGCCCAGGGGGTGAACGGGTTCGGTGATGGCCTGTGGTTCAGCATCTGGGCCATCTACCTCACCCACATCCGGCACATCCCGGCCGGCGGCATGGGGTTGGCGATGGGCATCGGCGGCCTCATCGGACTCCTCGCCGCCGTCCCCATCGGGGTGGCGGCCGAACGCCGCGGTCCGCGCGAGGTGCTGTGCACGGTCATCGCGCTGCGCGGTCTGACCATGGTCGCGTACGTCTTCGTCGGCGGCTTCTGGTCCCTGCTGGCGGTGACCACTCTCTTCTCCGCCGTTCAGAGCTCCGGCGTCGGTGTCCGCGTCACCCTGGTCTACGGGTTGATGCCCGCCGACGACCGGGTCAGGGTGCTGGCCCAGGGGCGCGTCGTCCAACACATCGCCTACGCCGCCGGGGCGGGCGGCGCCATGCTCGTCCTGGCAAGCGGGAAGCCCGCCGTCTTCGTGGCCGCCGTCCTCGTCGACGCCCTCGCCCTCGTCCTCACCGCGGCGCTGACGATGATCGTCCCGTCCGTCGCGCCGGTGCCGCGGGAACGCCGCCGCTCCGGCACCCAGGCGCTGCGCGACCTCCCGTACGTGGCGATCATGAGCACCACCGCCCTGCTGTCCTTGTGCTGGGCCCTGCTGGCCACCGGCCTCCCTCTGTGGATCGCCCAGGGCACGCGCGCACCACTGTGGACGGCCGGCCTGGCGGTGGTGGTCAGCTCGGCGGCCATCGCAGTCTTCCAAGTACGGGTCAGCCGGCGCGCGGTGGGCGTACCCGAAGCGGTCCGCGCGAGCCGCACCTCCGCCCTGGCACTCGCCGCCTGCTGCGTGATCTTCGCAGGTGCCGCATGGACCGAGTCCCCCCTCCTCGCCACCTGCGTGATCATCGCGGGAATGGGCGCCCACGTGGTGGGCGAGCTCTACTACGTCTCCTCCCGCTGGGGACTGTCCCTCGGACTCATGGCCAAAAACGCCGAGGGGCAGTACCAAGGAGTCACCGCGAGCACCGAGGCCGCCGCCGTCGCCATGGGGCCCGCCCTCGTCACCTCACTGGTCACCGGCCTGAACCAAGCCGGCTGGCTGATCCTGGCCGCCCTATTCGTTCTCTGCGCGGCCCCGGTCCGCCTCCTGGCCCGCCGCGCGGCACGCGACCCCTTCCGCACCGCACAAGCCGACCATCCCCCGACCCCCACCACCCGCGAGGCACAATCGGAATCCCACGACCCGGCCCGCTGACAACAGCGAGCGGCCTCCGCCACCCTGAAGTCGCCGGTAAGGGCTGCTGTGACCAGCTGCGGAGGTCTGCCTGACTGACGGGCTCCCTCTAGTCGTCCCGGCGCTCGGCAAGGATTTCCCCGCCGACTCGGTCATCGAGGAGGAGAGCGGTGTGCGGGCGGCTTCCGGCCCCGACACGTGGATCGTCGACCCCTTGGACGGTACGAGCAATTACGCGGCGGGCAGCCCTTTCCATGGCGCGACGCTCGCCGCCATGGACGACCAGGGCCTGCTGACCGCGGGCATCACCCTGACAGCCCTGGGACGGCGGTATCTGGCGCAGCAGAGGCCGGGGGCGTTCCGCGACGGCACCGCCTTCCGCACCCCCGCCTGCGCCGGACTGGAGGTCCGCCTGGTGGCATACGGCATGGCCAAGGCCGGCCGGAGCGGATGGCCGAGCACGCCCGGCTCATGACCGCCATCGCCGCGCAATGCCTCGGTACACGCGCCAGCAACAGCGTCTTCGACGCCGCCTCGTCATCGACGGCGCCTATGCCGGCTACGTGCACCGTAGTGCCGCATCTGGGACGTCGCCGCACCGGCGTGCGTGCTGTCCGGCACTTCACGCCACGGCCAGTCCATGGCCGCATGCCCAGGCGCAGGCTCAGGCCCAGGCGCGAGGGGCGAGTCGCTTGGGGTCGCCCCGTGCGCTCTGCGCAAGAGCAGGCGCTCCACGCTCGCCAAATCCGGCTCACACCCCTTACACCTGCCCTGACGCGGTGCACGGTCCTCCCCGCAGCCGCGGAGATCTGTGGTGGTCAGTGGCCGGTGTGTCCGTCGTTGTGAGGCGGCATGGCGGGGAGGGCTTGGGCCGAAGCATGGCAGCACCTGCTCGGTTACGACGCTCGGGGCATGCCTGCTCGTTATGGCCAAGATCGCTCTGGGTGGTTGCTCCGTTGGCAGCAAGCGGGGTGGCAGACCGTCGGCTGGTGAACGAGGGTGGCTTGGATGCCGGCTGCTTCGCCGGTGGTTCTTCCGCTGGGCAAGGGAGGCGGTCATGTCCGATCGTCACACGGTGTCTTCGACTCGTGTTGCCGTCGACGCGTTGGTGGCTTGCGCGCGTGCGGCGCCGAGGGAATTGGTGAGCCGGCTGGTGGGCAGCGACGATGTGAGCGCGGCGCGGCTCGGTCAGGCGATCCGGGATTTACAGGACACTCCTGACGAGCCGCCGCAGGCGCCGGGGTCTTGCTGTGACAGGGCGCATGTGATCGACCCGGTGACCCACGACCCCGCATGGTGAGTGCCGGCGGGGCGATGGCAGGCACCGTCGGCGTGCTGGTCGCGGACCTGGACGGCACTCTGCTGGGCGGAAGCCCGCAGGAACGAAGGCAGCTCTTCGACGCCCTGAACGCGGACCCGGACATCACCGTCGTCTTCGCGACCGGACGCGGCCTGCCGTCCGTCCAGGCTCTGCTCCGAGACGACCCTCTGCTGCCCAACCCAGACTGGATCATCGCCGACGTCGGCTCCAGCGTCATCGACGCCACCGACATGACACACGCGCCGGCCCTGGAGGCACGGCTGCGCGCGGGATGGCCGGGCGCCCGACGGGTAAGGGCGGCACTGGCCGGATTCCCGCAGCTGGTATACCAGCACGGCGTGACCCAGGAAGGCCGCTGCTCCTTCTACCTGAAACCCGACGGCCTCCGCGACGAGTTGATCCAGGCGATCCGGGCCCTCGACTGCTCCTGGTCGTACGCATCGGACCGGTATTTCGACGTCCTGCCGCCCGGGGCGGACAAGGGACGGGCGCTGGACCTGCTCGCCCGTACACGCGGATGGCCCCTCCCGGCGGTGCTGGTGGCGGGCGACTCCCTCAACGACCTCTCCCTGTTCCGTCTGGGTACTCCCGCCGTCGTGGTGGCCAACGCCGAACGGGCCCTGACCGCGCAGGTCCCGGCCACTCCCTTCGTTCACCACTCGAACTTCCACGCGGCGGCCGCCGTGCTGGAGGGCATCCGACGCTTCCGCCGACCCTCGAGGCACTCGGTGGTGGTCGGCTACCACCGCCCTCCCGTGCGCTGGTGCGACGGTGCCTGGCAGCCGCCTTCCAGCCCCAACGGCATCCTGCCCACCCTTCAGGCAGCACTGACCGGTGATGACCTGGACGCCGTATGGGCCGCCGCCCACATCGGCGAGGCACCCGCACCACCGCCACCCCGCGCGGACACCGGCGGCCCGACGCTCTCACTCGTGCTCCTGCACCCCGACCGGTGGGCCGGCTACTTCCACCGCACCTGCAAGGAAACCCTCTGGCCGGCCCTGATGTCCCTACCCGACCTCATCCGACACCGGCCCAAGCACTGGGCCGACTACGAGGCCGTCAACGCCGCCTTCGCCCGGCACATCGCCTCACTCGCTCAACACGGCGGCACGGTCTGGCTCCACGACTACAACCTCTGGCTCGTGCCCGCAGCCCTCAAAGCCCACCGCCCCGACCTGACCATCGGCCTCTTCCACCACACCCCCTTCCCCCACCCCGACGTGTTTCGCCGCATCCCGCAAGCCGACCAGTTACGCGACTCACTCGCCCACCTGGACTGGGCCGGCTTCCACACCACCGACTGCGCCGACAACTTCCGCCGGCTCCTCACCGACACCGCGGCGCCGGTCCCGCGCATCGGCGTGCATCCCCTCGGCATCGACCGCCACGCAGTCACCCGCCTCGCCCGCGCCCGGGCCGCAACCCACCCGCACCGCGACAACGACGCACCCCGACTGGTGCTGTCCGTGGAACGACTCGACTACGCCAAGGCCCCCGTCCACAAGATCCGCGCACTCGACACCCTCCTCACCGAAGAGCCCGCACTGCGGCAACAGGTCCGCTATCGACTGATCTGCCCACCCCCCGAACCCGGCATCCACGCCTACGACACCACCCGCACCGCACTCGAAAACGCCATCACCCACATCAACCGGCGCTGGGCCACGCAAGACTGGCAACCCGTCGAGTACATCCCGCACAACCTCGACTTCACCGACATCATCGACCACTACCTCGAGGCCGACGTCTTCTGGGTGACCTCCCTCGCCGATGGCATGAACCTCACCGCCCAGGAATACGTCACCACCCACCACGCGACCCGACGCACGGGCGTCCTCATCCTCTCCCGTTACGCGGGAGCCGCCCATCACCTGGGCACCGCGGCCCTGCTGACCGACCCCCTGCTCCCACACGACCTGGTTGACACCCTGCGCACCGCGCTCACCATGCCGAAGCACGAACGCGCCGCCCACATCACCCACCTGGCCACCCTGTCGGACACCCCGGACCCCACCGAATGGGCACGCACCGTCCTCACCGCCATCCGCGCCGGCACCGGACCTCGGGCAGGAACGCACTGAGCGACTCCACAGCCGCTGTCCGATCCGTCAGTCCTGAGAGACGGCTTGGAGCAGGGCAGACCTGGTGCTCGCTCATGGTGCGCAGGATCGCCTGAGCGTTGTCGTCGGCGCCGATGGTCACGGCCTCGCCCTACACAACGTGATCATCACGGTATGAGGCGTGGATCGGAACCCTGACCTAAAACACAGCCTAGCTGGCTCACTGCCACGAAGACGGCGCATCGCAGGCAGCGTCAGAAGATCACTGACACTGCCTCAGGGCCAGGTGGTAGACGGTTTTGATGCTGCCGTCCGTCGAGTCCATCTCCATGAAGCTGGTGGCGCTCGGGCTCGAGGTGCCGGGGTCGACCTGCAGTTCCGTGTTGATGTCGAGGGTGCGCTCCTGTCCGCAGGGGGCGAAGACCAGGGCGGCGACGTTCAAGGTGTCGGTCGTGTGCCAGTTGTCGGTGAAGGCGCCCTTGAAGCGGTGGGTGGAGTTGGTGGTGTGGGCGTTGCCCTGGAAGTGGTAGCCGGCCCGCTGGGTCCCGGATGCCCCCGGCGCCAGTGATGCGAAGCCGCGGTAGTCGGCGGACACGATCGCATAGGTGTAGCCACCGGGGACGTGCGCTTGCAGGTTGAGCTGACGGTTCTTCGTCCGGTCGGTCGGCGCCGCGCCGGGCCCCACCCGGGCGAGGTAATTGCTGTAGGTGACGGTGAAGGCGGTGTTGTCAGGGGACACGGCCACGGCGGCCGTCCCCGTCGGGCAGCCGGAACCGTTGGCCGCCACGCTGTCGATGACGATCCGGTCCGGCGGCGGGGGCGGGCCGCCACCGAGGGCCGACGAGCCGAACAACGATGCAGCGACACCAGTCGCCGCCAGCGTGCGGAGCACCAGGGGCTTCCTTTCATCGTCCACGGATCCAGTGCGGGCGTCACCGTTCGAGCCCGACCCCCGGACTTCACGCGGGCATCGCACCACACGTTGCGCGTCCGCTTACGGAACGTGAGGCATCAGTCACTCAGGCGGCCCCGTCAGTCGCTGGTGGTTGGTGGTACGAACCGCGCATCGGCCACAGCGAGTCGACGCGTGGATGCGGTACGGGAGCCGAGTGGCGGGGAATCCGACAAGCGCTCCCCAGGGAACCGGCCCCAGCCGGCCGGCGGTTCACAGGAGCTGCGGGCAATCGGCTTGCGGGTCGGCTCAACGGTCATCTCTGGGCCGGGACTGCGGTGCTCAGCGCAGCGGATGTGCCGGGTGCTCGCCAAGAGCGGCGCCGGCCGGCTCGCCCGGCCGGGCCGCCGCCGCTTTCTCGTCGGCGTTCGCCAGGAGGAAGTACAGCGGAGGCAGGAGGAGTTCGGTGGCCGCTAGGACGATCTGGAACCACTGCGGCCAGCCGTGGATCGCGATCGACAGGATCCGGCCCAGGCCCCCGACCAGGCAGATGCCGGCGAGCCATCGCACCACCTTCGACGAGATCGGCGCTTGCCGAGCGGCCCAGATCCAGGCGAGACCGTACCCGAGGAAGATCGCTCCGTAGTACCGCTCCCGGCTGTCGACGGTCGCACCGGACGAGCCCTCGCCCGGCACCGAATCGATGCCGAGAACGAAATGTATGACACCGATCGCCACGCAGACGGTCCCCATGATCAGCAGTAGCCACCTGAGAAGCCTGGCCATGAACGGACTGCTCCTTCCAAAACAAATATCTCGGCGTGAATCGGGGCACCGCGGAGGGTGTCGGCAGGACCGGTGTCGGCACCTCACCTCCAGGGAGTCCGGCCTGGCCGCCTGCCCTGCAGGCCACGAAGCCTCACCTGGGATCGCGGGGATCCAGATGCTTCTCCAGAAACGTGATCTCTGCCGTGACGGCCTGTTCATGTGCCTCCAGGAACGAGGCATAACGGCGCCCCGTCAGGTGAAGCACCTCGGACGTCGGCGCACTCCGGGACGCCCGGATGGCGGGGCCGGGAAGCGTGCTCCGGTCCTGGTCGCAGACGACCGCCAACAGCGGGCACCGTATCCAGGAGACATGGTGGCCGGGCCGGTACCAGCCGACCCGCAGGGCGATCCGTGCGGCGATCGTCTCTCTCCCAGCTGGTGTGGCGACGGTCGGGATCCAGGGCCCGGTCGCCGTCCATGGTGAGCGCGGCGACCGTGCCACGCGCACCAGCGGTCGGGACCGGCAGCGGCGGCCGCCTGGCGAGGCCCCCGAGCGCGTCCGCGGCCCGGCCGAGCAGACGTAGCGCCGCGAGCGGTGTCACCGAGCGCAGCGCGTGGGGAGCCACCGCGCGGCCGTCGACCAGCAGGGTGTGTGCGATCGCGCAGGCCAGTCGCGGGTGGTCGGCCGCGACACGGAAGACGTGGCCGCCCGCGAGCGAGAAGCCCCAGACGGAGGTTCCGCCGGCCATGATCACGACAGCCGCCGTTGGACCCCGGATAGTGCCGGCCGACACACGGGGTACCACTGCTGACGAAGCGTACTCTCTCCCGTTGCTTGAACGCGGGCACATGGATCTCCGTGGTGAATCGCTCGCTCTCGGGGTGCAGTGAAACCGCAGGCTGCGGCGTTGTCGCACCGCAGGCCCCCTTCTCCAGTGCGCCGGGCGCGGCGCTGGAAGCGCTGCCGGTCAGCCGATCAGGCCGGGGAACCAGATACGAGGGTCAAGGATCATCGGATACTCCTTCCATGGCTCGGGTCCGCCGACGCACCTCAGGGGACGGGCGGAGTGGCTGACATCCATGCTTGGGGCGAGGTCTCCCGAACGGGTCCCGCAGGGCTATGGAATGGGCGAAACTTGCCTCCATGGCGCGCGCATCGGCGAATTCCGTACTGAGCCCCATCGATCAGCGGCTGGTGGCCGCGCTGCAGTGGGACGGCCGCCTCACCGCGGAGCGGGCGGCCCACGTGCTGGGGCTCAGCCCCGCCACCGTGCGCCGCCGCCTGCACGCGCTCGGGGCCGACGGCACCGTGCGCGTGGTGATCTCACCGGTCGCGCGGCCGCGCAACGGCGGCTCGGCCGGGGCCCTGTTCCTGCGCATCCGGGTCCTGCGGGGAAAGCTCGACACGATCGTGGCCGCGCTCGCGGCGCGCGAGGACATCCCGTTCATCGACGTCACCACCTCGGGTGACGAGATCTTCGCGGTCGCCCGAACCGAGCCGGGTTCACGCGACCCGCTGGTCTTCCGCCAACTGCCCTCCACCCAGGCGGTGACGTCCCTGGAGAGCGCCACGATCCTGCACGTTTTCCGGCTCACCTCCGAGTGGCGTCACCACGTGCTGACCGCACCCGAACGCGCAGCGCTGAGCCCGGCCGAACCGGCCCCCGAGGCGACCGCCGCCGGTTCCCCGGGCCCATACGGCGTCGACACCGACGCCCTGGAACAGTCCCTCATCGACGCCCTCACCACCGACGCGCGCCTGACCTCGACGGCCCTGGCCGCGCGCACCGGCCACCCTGAGAGCACGGTACGCCGCCGCCTCGCCCAACTGGCCGCCCAAGGGCGTCTGATCACCCAGGTCCTGGTCGATCCGCGCCGCCTCGGGTTGCCCATAGAGGCCAAACTCCTGCTGCACGTGCCCCCCGACCATCTGGCCGCCACCGGGCAGGCGCTGGCCGACCACCCCTCGGTACACGGCGCGTTCGCGACGTCGGGACCGTCGAGCCTGCACGCGGCCGCGTACTTCCCGGACCTGACCGCGCTCTACAACTTCCTCTCCCAGGACCTGGTCGGCCTGGGCATCACCCACGTCGAGACGGCCATCGTCAGCCGCGCCGCCAAACGCACTCCCACGCCGGTCCAGCCCGACCCGTCGAGGTGAGGCGCCCTCGTAGCCGAGCAGGCCCTCGAAAGTGATCGGTATCGCGTGCTGAGAGGCGGATGTGGTTCACCGTCTACCGGGGTTCGTTCAGTTCGACCGCCCCGGCCACCTCGTCGTCGACCGACACTCCGTCCACCGGAGCAAGAAGGTCAGAGCCTGGCTCGCTGACCGACCCGGCCGCAGCACCCTGCACCTGCTGCCCGATCACGAGCCCGATACCAGCCCCGACGAGCTGGTCAGCGCAGACCTGGGCGCCTGCGACTGGGCACGGGACTGAAAATCGTTCGGCTCTGTCTCACATTCGGTGGTGACGGAGGGTGGTGTTATCCGAGGAGGATGCGGTGCCGGAGCAGGGTGAAGCCTGCTCGTCCGGGCATCTGGCGGGCCATCCGCTTGGTTTTGGTGTTGATTCCCTCGGTTGTCCGTTGCTGTACGGAAGTGTGACCGCGGCGATCACAGCATCGCGGTCTCGCTCGAGGCCGCGGGCGGTGCGTGGAAGGGCGAGCGGATCGCGCTCTACGGCGTCGCCGAACTTTCCGGCCAGGACTACCCCCGCCGGGCCGCGGCTACCCCCTGCTCGTGAAGGCCATCCCGATCTCGGTCCCGTCAGTCCCGTCGGCCCCGGGGTGGAGCGATGATGGAAGGGCCCGAGCGCGCCCGACCTGCTGCATTGCGAGTGCTCGCAACGGATAGCTGACCGGCCTGGGCACGCTGACCTGCCGGTATCCGGGAGGACTCTACGCCCACCGGTTGCCGGTGCGGCTTCCGCGACGAACCGTGACGTCCGACCGCCAGGGCCCGGCACGCTGGTGCGGGAAGCCCGCGCCGAAATGGCGTCCGCGGGTGGTCCGCCGAGCGGCAGGGTGAGCACAGGCGCGCGGCCGGTGCGGCGATGGAGTGGCACCCCGGTGGGGACTGGCGCACAGCGCTGGCTGTGGGGCGGGAGCGGGCCGAATCCTCTGTCCCTCAGCGCATGCGTAGGTGCAGTTGCGCTTCGGCGGTGAATCGGTCGACCCGGGGGAGTGGACTGCTACTCCGAGCCCTGTCGCACCCGGTTGCCGAACCGCGGCGTGGCCGGCCGGTGAAACAGTTACGGGGGCGCATGGGCGCCGGCGAGACAGCTTCCTGCGCCCTCTGATCTGGTGGTTTAGCCGTTGGGAGGGCGAGAGGATGGCGACAGCCTCATAGCGTGTGCTGCGCCGCGACCCGGGGAGGCAGCGGCTTTCGCGTCGAGGGGAATGTACATGTTCAAGAGCAAGAAGGCTTGTTCGCTCGTATGGGCCGGTGCGGCACTCAGCCTCGTGCTGGGCGGGACGTGGGTGGGCGTGGCGGTGGCCGCTCCCCCGGGGGCGGCCAAGGTGAAGGCCCCGTACGCGCAGGCCGCTGCGGTGGTCAACGCCGACGGCAGCGTCAACCGGTCCAAGGGCATCGAGGCCGTCACCCACCCCAAGACGGGGCACTACTGCGTCGAACTGGAGGACAAGGACCTGGACATCAGGAACCTCGTCCCCAGCGCCACCCTGCAGTACACCAGCTTCGAATACGGTGTCCGGATCTCGATGTGGCCGCATCCCGAGTGCGGAACCCGCGCAGACACCTTCCTCGTCATCACGGGGAAGACCGGCGTGTGGACGGACCAGTCCTTCTCCTTCGTCGTTGCGTAACCCGGCGCACGGGGCCGTCACGGGCGGCCAACGTGCCACGCACCGCGACGACCCCGCCCGGCAGCCACGCGCTTGACCAGGTTCCCGCGCCGGAAACCGCGGGCACCGGGGTCGTGACGTGGGAACGGCCGGGCGTGTGCGGTAGTGCCGGCCACCTCTTCGGTGAGGCTGCGGTGAGCGCGCTCTCGACATTCGCCGGCGAATCCGAAGAGGTGGCAGGGACATGCCGCGGAAAGCACGAACCGTCGGCCCGAGACGGACCCGGGGCCTGAGGCCGGGGCACGCCTATGTCGAGTCGGTGGGCGGCCCCCTGGACGGCATGCTGCTTGATGTCACGGGTTGGGACCGCGGGAGGTCGTGGACGGGGCGATGTTGACGTCCGAGCACGGCCGGTTCGGGCCGGGTGGCCGGTCCGAGTACGAGCCGGACGAAGCGGACCCCGGGCCGGCGACGCCGGCCGGTTCTGGGCTGCATGGTGGCCCGCCGCGCACACAGGTGCAGGCTGTTGCGTGTTCATCGGTTGGTGGAGGTGGGGAGATGGTGTTCTCGCTCCGCGAGCGTCGAAAACGCCTTAGCATCGCTGTTGATCTTGCGTGGTGATCCGGTTTGGTTTCCGCCGGTCGCCTGCTCCCACACCTCGGAAAGGTCATTTCATGGCGAGCGTACCCATGCGCGGAGTGGTGCGCGTCGGTTAGAGCAGGAACTCGACCGTCTCAAGACCGTGGAGCTCCCGCAGGTGCTTCGTGACATCGAAACAGCCAGGGAGCACGGCGACCTCTCCGAGAACGCCGAGTACCACGCCGCCAAAGAGCGGCTGGGCATGATCGCGGCCCGGATCACGTTCATCGAACAGACTCTCAGTCGCGCTGAGATCATCGATGTCACCAAGGTGCCCCATGACGGGAAGGTCACCTTCGGTTCCACGGTCACCGTCGAGAACACCGCCGGCGGCGAGACCCAGACCCTCCGACTGGTCGGCCCCGAGGAAGCCGACATCAAGGAGGGCTTGGTATCCATTGCGTCGCCCCTTGCCCGAGGCATCATCGCTCGAGCAGTGGGCGACACGGTCAAGGTGACGATGCCTGCGGGCGTCAGGGAATTCAAGATCCTCAAGGTGGAGTACATCTAGGACCTTCCCTCTCCCTTGGGGAGGGAGCGGCGCTACCCCGCAATCACTCCGGCACGGGCCTCGGTCCGTCGACGGACCGTCCGGCCTGCCAGGACTCCGGCCCTCAAGGCCGGGCGATCACCCGGCAATCACCCGGCCCCAGGCTGTCTGGGGTGTCGCTGTCGTCAGTTGGCACGCTGTTCGGTGGTGTGGAGTTGTCGTTGTGCGGCGGTGATGCGGCGGCGTGCGGTGAGGGTGCTGACGCCGTCGCGGGCGGCGAGTTCGGCGGCGGCGGGTAGGTGGGCGCTCAAGGACAACTCGGTGCATCACAGGCCCAACGCACGGGTCGCTGAGATGTCACACTGCCGCCGGCCGGCTTGCGCACGCTTGGCAGGCGCGTTGTCGTGCTCGCCGGCGTGCTGATCGCCGTTTGTTCAGCGGTCGCGGTGGCGGCCGTGGTGTCGGGGTTCGGTCGTCAGCAGTATGAGGGCCAGGCCCAGCGGCACGAGGAAGAGCAGGAGCAGCGTCATGCCTGGCTCGTGCCCGCTCGCAGGCTCCCGACACGGGACGCTCGCCCGGCGGCTGCTTCCCTGCCTGCTCAGATGGGCAGGCATAGGGGTAGCGCTGTTTCCCGCTGGTAGGGGATACGGTCACGGCACAGGTGCCAGTGCGAGAGGGGCGGTGGTGAAGTCGTCGACAGTGAGCATCCGGACCGAAGCGGGCGGCGCACGCGTGATCGTTTGCGCGGGTGACTTCGACATGGACACCCTCGCCGGCCTGTCGGCCGCCTGCGAGCGGGAAGCCGAGTCCTCCCGCAGGCTGGTCATAGATGTCACCGGCGTGACGTTCGCGGACTCCTCGTTCCTCAACGTCTTGATCACGTGGCGCAAGAGGCTTCCGGTGGCGCTCCTCGGTCCGCTGCCGTCCCGGTTGCGTTTCTTGCTGGAGATCACCGGCGCGCTGGAGCTGTTCGAGGTCCGTGATCACGCCTGACTGCCAAGCCGGCGCGGGGGCGGTCCAGGAGCCGACGCCGCCGCTCGCCTCTTCGGCCTCCCAGGGCAGGCAAAGGTCGACATGGTCGTCGATCACGTGCTCCGGTCTCTATCGGGCGCAGTGGATGCCGAGGGCGGCCAGGCGTGCGCGCTGCTCAGCGGTGAGGCCCTCGCGGCGGGTGCGGGTGTTGGAGAGCCATACCCCGAGTCGTACCGGGCCGTCGGGAGCTCCTCGGTGTGGGGGCGGGGGGCCTCGACGCGTCCTTCGCGGGCGGCGTGCCGGGCGAGGGCGTCGACGCCCTGATCGAACGCCGAGGAGCTGCCGGCCCGGCGCGCCGTGGGCGGGGCAGCCGGTTCCGGCGTCTTCTTCACACCCGGCTCGGCGAGCCGCTTGCGCTGTTCGTCGTTGAGCCGGTCCCAGTCCCGCTGCTGGGAGGCCGGCCAACGCCACGATGTCTTCGCCGTGTCGGGTGACTCCGGGTGTCACGTCCGCCGGCCGGGCGTTGCCGCCAGGAGTTGGGCGAGGTAGGTGTGGCGTTGCCAGTCGACGGTCCAGCCGTTTTCGCGGGGCCTGTCGGGGTCGATGGGAGAGCTGATCGGCTCGCCGGCGGGCGCGTCCTCAGCCTGACGAGCGACTTCTCATGCCCGCCTGGCAGGTTAAGAAACGCATAAAATTCGAATGCATGGGCGGGTTGTGGTCGGGCAGTAGGCGCTTTGGAGGTTGATAACTATGGTTCCCCTGCTTCTCGTTCTTCTGCTCGCTCTGATCCTGTTCGGTGCCGGTTTCGCGGTGAAGATCCTCTGGTGGGTCGCCATCGCCGTGCTGGTGCTGTGGCTGATCGGTTTCGTCGCCCGTCCGAAGGGTGGTAGTGGCCGCTGGTATCGCTGGTAGCCGTATGGCGGCAGTGCAATGTGTGCAGGGCGGTGGCCTGCCTTTCCCATCCGGGGCGGCGGGTCACCGCCCTGTCCGTCGTCTCAGGTGCACGAACGGGCAGGCCGGTACCGGGTGAAGTCGGGCACGAGGGGTATGCGGGGACAGCCGGGGCGGTCGCCGTGACGCAGCAGGAACCTGCCACCTCCAACACCGACGGCTGCCCCGGCCCCCCTTACACCGCCGACCGGACTACCTCGGGCATGTTCTTCGCTGGTGCCGGGCTGTCTGGCAGCTCCGCGGTGCGGGCTCGGGGGGCCACGAGCGTTCTTCGCGGGAGGCTACCGTTGCAGTACCAAGCGGGTTCGGCTACCGGGCCCGGTGGATGCCGAGGGCGGCCAGGCGTCGGCGTTGCTCGCTGGTGAGCCCCAGCGGCGGGTGCGGGTGTTGGAGAGCCGTACCCCGAGCCGTACCGGGCTGTCTGGCAGCTCCTCGGTGTGGCTGCGGGGGACGACGGCCCGACCCTTGCGGGCGGCGTACTGGGGTGAGGGCGTCGACGCCTTGCTCGAACGCCGAGGGGCTGCCGGCCCGGTGCGGCCGCGGCGGGCCGTCCGGCTCTGGGGGCCCGGTGACCGCCCAGGTCCATCAGCGCCCTTGCTGCCCGTCGCCGAGCTGGTTCAACGTCTAGTGGCGGCGGCTGAACCGGGCGGGGCTGACCCGGCTGCAGACGGAGATCACCCCACTGATCGACCACACCCGCCGCTTCAGGGTCTACTGCAACCACGTCATCCCCGGCCTGCTCCAGACCCAGGACTACGCCACGGCCGTCATCGCCGCCTACGGCACCTTCCACGCCCTGGCGGACACCGACGCCACCTCCGCCGCCCGAGCACGCCTTGAGCGCTCCAAAGTCCTTGCCCGGCCGGGGCGGACGTTCGCTTTCGTCCTGGAGGAACGCACCCTGCGGCCGGGAGTAGCCGACGCGGCAGCGACCGCCGGCCAGCTGGAGCGGCTTCTGACGGTGATGGCCCTGCCCCAGGTGTCCCTCGGCATCGTTCCGGCCGGCCCCCCCGCCTACTGTGGCCCACCGAGTCCTTCACCCTCTACGACAGCGCCCAGGTCGGGATCGAGCTGCTGTCCGCGCGGGTGACCATCACCGCCCCCGGCGAGATCGCCGTCTACGACCGCGCCTTCGCACACGCCTGCGCCGCAGCCCTCTAGTAGTGCTTTGTTAGCGGGTCTTGTCACGTCCGGTGTCTGGTAGTTCGCTGGTTGTATGAGGGCTGGGGAGCTTGCTGCTGTGCGGGTTCGGT
>NZ_JBHVYA010000030.1:0-25750 GCF_042881255.1 Streptomyces sp. NPDC058279
TGGGAGGGAAACCGAGCCGCGTTGCGGCTCGGGGCCTCGCAAGCGAGGCCAAGGCCGGCCCTTCGGGCCGGAGTCCTCCGCTGCGCTGCGGACTGCTCGGGCTCCGCTGCGCTCCACCCGAGCGGGCACGCTGCGCGTGCCAGGGAGCTCCCGCGCGTAGCGCGGGAGGTGACCCCGTTTCAGGGGGTCTGGGCCTTCGGCCTGTTGGGGTGTCCGCTGCGCTCCCACCCCGGGCCCTTCCGGCTGCGCCTCCAGGTCCAGGGCCCGCTTCGCGGTCCCGGCCAGCAGCAGTGGGGAGGGCTGGGGCGGTCTGTCGAGTGCGGGGGCTTCGGTCAGAGCGATCCTGCCCGGATCGGCTCCGTGTCATGCCCGTTCGCGGTACAGTCATCAGTATGCATCATGCGGGATGTGATGCGTGTGGTTGTGTAGGATCCCGAGAAAATCGCTACCCCCTCCCTTGGCGGGGATTTCCCGTCAGTCGTTTTCAGTGGAGTGTCGAATGCAGAAGTCTGGTGACATCGTGCTGCGTCCTCACCAGGAGGAGGCGGTGGAGGCGATTGTCCGGGGGCTCGACATTCCGCCCGGGAAGCGGATTCCGGAGGCCGGTCTACGGGCTACGGTGGTGGCCGCGTGCGGGACAGGGAAGACGTTCATCGCCGCCGCGGCGGCGCTTCGTCTGGCCCGGCACGGACGGGTGTTGGTGCTGCTGCCCACTCTGGATCTGCTGACGCAGACGGCCCGGGAATGGAGGATCGCCGGACACACCGGACCCGCGGTGGCGGTCTGCTCGCTGGAAGACGACCCGACCCTGTGGAACCTGGGGGTGCGGGCGACGACGTCGGCGCCGCAGCTCGGGCTGTGGCACGGCCGGGGCCCCGTCACCGTCTACGCCACCTACGCCTCCCTCCCGGTCCTCGCCGAAGCCCACGAGGGCGCGTACGGGCTGCCGATGGACGTCTTCGACCTGGTGGTCGTCGACGAGGCGCACCGGACTTCGGGATCGGCGGGGAAGGCGTGGGCGGACATCCACCACCAGGAGGTCATCCCGGCCATGCGCCGGCTGTACATGACCGCCACCCCCAGGATCTGGAAGGAATACCCTCCACGCTCGCGGGCGGAGCAGGAGCTGTACAAGGCGCAGGTCGAGGTCGTGGACGAGGAGACGTCGGGCCGGACCCGGCGGGTGTGGGACCGGCTGCCGCGTGAGCTGGCCTGCTCGATGGACGACGAGAAGGTGTTCGGGCCCGTCGTCTACGAGCTGTCACTGGCGGCGGCCATCTCCCGGGGCCTTTTGGCGAAGTACCAGATCGTCGTCGCCGAGCTGACCGACCCCGTCGTCACCCCGGACCGGCTCATCGGCGAGGAGCGGTACGAGGAGCAGCTGCGGGGACAGCGGCTCGCCGCGCTGCAGACCGCGCTGCTGGAGACCATGGCCGCGCACGGACTGCAGACGACGATCACCTTCCACCACCGCACCATCGAGGCCGAAGCCTTCGCCGCCGGCCTCCCCCGCGTCGCGTCCCGGCTCCACGCCGTGGACCCGGTCCGGCACCCCGAGCGAGTGTGGGCGGGGTGGCTGTGCGGGGAACACGAGGGCGCGCACCGGCAGGCCGTCCTCGGCGACTTCGGGCGCAGGGCGGGGCGTGCCGTGCTCAGTAATTGTCGGGTCCTCGGTGAGGGAGTCGACATCCGGGCAACCGACTCGGTCGCCCTGATCGACCCGAAGGGATCGGCTGTGGACATCGTCCAGGCCATCGGACGGGCCCTGCGCCAACAGCCGGGACAGGGCAAAATGGCGACGCTCATCGTTCCGGTGTTCCTGGCCGAGGACGAGAAGCCGGAGGACATGCTTACCTCGAATTCGTACCGCCCTCTTATTCGGGTACTGGAAGGTCTTCGGGCGCACGATGAAAAGGCCGTGGAAATGCTCGCCATTCCACAGGAACCCCGGAAACATGTCGTCGACCCGTCGCTCCCGGTCGGTCCGGCACCCGCCGAGGGCGAGCAGGAAGACCGGCTGCTGCTCCGGTTCGCAGCCCCCCGCGACCCCGCACTGATCGCCAAGTGGATCAGCTACACCGTCATCAACACCGAGCGGCAGGACTGGCGCCGGGGCGTGGAGGCCGCGTACCGCTACCGGCAGCGGGAGAACCACCTGGAGGTGCCGTACGAACACACCGAGGGTGCTTACCCGCTCGGGCGCTGGCTCTCCGACCAGCGGCGCACGTACCGGGCCGGGCAGATGACCGGGGAACGGGCGGCCGAACTGGAAGAACTGGGAATCGTCTGGGACACCGCCGACCACGGCTTCGCCGAGAACCTCGCCGCCGCACGCCACTACTACCAACTCCACGGCACCCTCGCCGCCCCCCGACACGCCACCGCCCTCGACCGGGCGCTCGGGCAGTGGTTGACGAACATCCGACGCCCCGGCGGGCTCGGGAAAGACCCCCAACGCGCCCGCCGGCGAGCCGCCCAACTCGCCGCCATCGACCCCGACTGGAACCCCCGCGAACTGGGGTGGACGGTCGACTGGCAGCGGCACTACACCTACCTCGCACAGCTCCTCACGGAAGGCAGCCGGCTCGCGGACGTCGTGCCCGGGGTCACCCGGCACGGCGACGACATCGGACGCTGGCTCGCCACCCAACGGCGGGACTGGGACTGCCTGAACGCCGAGCAGCGGGCCCGGCTCGGCACGCTGGGCGTCAAAAAGGCCGTGGGGGCCCGTCAGGCCCCCGCCAAGGGCGCCGTGGAGTCCGGGGCGGGCAAGGGCGGCACGGCGTTCCAGAAGGGCGTTGAGGCCCTCGCACAGTACGTGGAGCGGGAAGGCGGCGGCCTGCCAGGCCGCCGGCACGTCGAACACCTGCCCGGAGCGGTCCACCGCACCGGTGTGTGGCTGGCCAACCAGCGCCAACGCCGCGATCGGCTCGATGCCGGGCAACTACGGGCACTGGCCGACCTGGGCGTGCAGTGGGCGCAGTAGGCCGGGCCGGGAGCGTCCCTTCGGTCCGGCCTTTCCAGCCCGGGTCGGGAGTGCAGGCGGCCAGGAACTCCGGCACGAACCCGACCAGCAGCCGTACGCCCGTCGGCCCTGTCGCCGGAGGCCGCCGTGGGTGTACCGACCGGGCTTGCGGGCGGCACCCACGAAGGCCCATGTGCCAGGTATCGCTGCGGCCCGCGGCACGGCGACTCTGCCCCACACCCGGCCCACTGCCAGGCTGAGCACGTCCAACCCATAGGTGATGGAGAGTCTGACCGTGCCCACCGCATTCCGCATCACGTGCTGCCTGTACCGCAAGGAGATTCCGCTCGCCCGAGACGTCGTCCTCGATGGCGAGTGGCAGCGTCGCTATCCCAAGATGCGCGGCATCCTCGCCTGCGAACGATGCGTCATCGACTACGGCTGGAACTGCTGCACCAAGACCGTGGGCGGTTTCGTCGACGGGCACATTGCCGCGCCCCAGGACCAGGTCGACATCGATTCCTGGAGCCACCTTCTGGAGCGCGGCACCTACCGGGCCCTGGTGGCGCTCCACCCTCGATCCGGCCTGCTCCAGGGGGCAGAGCCCTACCTGCGCTCGCTCGCCAGCCGCAAGCTCTCGGAGCCCCTCGCTCCCCGGTTGCGCCCCGCCCTGGACGAATGGGACGCGGCGCAGGGCATCGTGTGACTGTCGATCAGGTCCGGAACCCGGCTCATCGGTATGGCCGATCAGCGGACTGGTGTGAGAGCGCCGGATAACGCGCGGGGCCCCGAGGAAAAAGTTTCCTCGGGGCCTCACCCGACCGCGTCCAGATCTCCCGCCGCTGCGCTACGGGGACAACGCGGGCACGCCTGTGGCTGAGCACGTAACTTGGCGCCGTTCGCCAGTTGTGGCACTTACTTCGGGGTGTGCAACGCATGCGGGCCGCGCGCCTCTCGCGGCTGACGGCTAGGGCAGACCCACCAGCCCCCAGCCGCAGCGCGCTGCCTTGGTGGTCACGTCGCCCCATTCACGCAGAAGCGCTGTGAAGTCTTCGAAGGTGTCCGGGCGTCCTGCCCAGCCCTCGCATTCGGCGGCGAACGGTTGGCGCAGCTCTTCGAGGCGGGTTTCCACCTGCGTCCAGGCGTGCGCCTTGCCAGGCAGGGCCTTGGGCGGGCATACCAGGAGGAGCGATGGGTGCCAGCGGTCGGTGGCGGGCGGGAAGAATCCTCCGCTGCCGGTCAGCGCGGGGTCGTCGGCCGGGTCCGCGTCCCAGATCAGACCGTCGAGGAAGGTGTCCGTCGCCTCGCGCAAGGACGCGTCGAGGAGGGGCCGTATGTCGGCCCACGCATCCCCCGCGCGGGGGTGCGGGCGATAGGCGCCCGTGGTGGTGAAGAAGTCGTACTGGGCGCACCATGCGGACTCGCGGTCCGGGAGCCACGTCCAGCCGCCGCGCGGCCTGTTGAGGTAGTCCTCGTGGTCAAGCTCCGGTGGCCAAACGGCATCGTGCAGCGCCTCAACCCGCTTCTCGACGGGTATGGCACTCAAATATTTCCAGTCCGCCATGAACAGCATGAGATCCAAACCCATGGCGGCAGCATAAGCAGGGCAGCGCTGCATGCCGACTGGATACTCACATCGCCCTCGCACACCCCACTGCCAGACCACCTATCGTGCTCAACCGCCAACGCGTGCTCAAGCGCCAACTACGACGCTCAGTCACAACGCCTCGTGGTCTGCGTGCGGGCCTGGTGGGATCAGATGCCGATCTCAACGTAGTCGATGTCGGTGAACTCCAACAGCAGCCCCTGCGCGCGGCCGCCGCCGTCTTTGAAGTGGACCTCCGGAGCCCTTCGGCGGCGAGCGCCTGGAGCTCGGCTTCGGCGGCGCCGGCGTCCTGTGCGGCGACGCCCGCGAACTCGGGCGGGAGGTGCTGGGTGATGCGGCGCATCCGGCCGTCGTCCGTGGTTCCGGGGGCCGCGGTGAACCCGAACCGGGCGCGGGTCTCGATGACCAGTCCGGTCTGGCGGGCCGCCTGGTCCCGGGCGCGCTTGCGGACCAGGGGTTGCCACCGGCGCCGGACCTCCCCCACGAGACGGTCCGCGAGGACCGGCTTCGGCTTCCGGATCTGGTCCTTCACGTACCGCTCGACGGTGCGCTGCGAGATGCCCAACAGGCCGGCCACCGCCCGGGTGGACCCTTTGTGCTGCCGGACCAGGTATCGCATCTGCGCGCCCGTGCTCTTGGGGATCGGGCGAGTGAACGCGGCGTGGGCCGCGCGCTCCAGGCGATCTGCCGGTTTCGTGTCAGTGTACGACCTGGGCATCTACCGCCCCATGTCAGCACCCCGCCCCCCAAGCACCGTCCCATGTCAGTGAGCCGAATCCGAGTACCACCTCCACCAGCACAAACGGCATTACCTGACGCAACCTCACTGACACCACCCACTGACATGGAAGAGGCGCATCGCACCGAGGACTTCGCGGGCGCAGCGGTGTTCCTGGCGAGCCGCGCCTCCGCCTATGTCACAGGGCAGGCAATCTTCGTCGACGGCGGGTTCTCCGTTCACTAACTGATCGTTTCAGAATGAGGCTCGTAGGCGGCGCAGACAGATGAGGCTGCAGGCCAGTTCGAGCAGACCCTGGTGAAGATCGGCGCGTCGCTCGTAGCGGATGCGGAGTCGCTTGAATTGGTGCAGCCAGGCGAACGCGCGCTCGACCACCCAGCGGACCTTGCCCAGTCCAGAGCCGTGGGCGACGCCGCGTCGGGCGATCATGGGTTTGATGCCGCGCTTCCACAACAGGCGGCGGTACTTGTCGAAGTCGTAGCCCCGGTCCGCGTACAGGCGCCGGGGCTTGCGGCGGGGCCGTCCTCGCAGGCCCCGGATCGGTGGGACCGAGTCCAGCAGCGGCATGAGCTGGGTGACGTCATGGCGGTTGCCGCCGGCGAGTGGGGTCCCGTGGCGGTCGACGATCAGATGGTGCTTGGAGCCGGCACGAGCGCGGTCGACGGGTGATGGGCCGACGTGGTCCCCCCTAATCCGATCTGTAGGCGGTTCGAACTCGTTCGTGCAAGGGGCTCGAGTCGCTTCATGCCGGTGACGGATGTCTTGAGTCCCCCCTGGCCCGCGAGGCCTCCTCAAAGAGCGGCACCGTCACCGGCGAATTTCGCGGGGTGACGCGGACCCCGGGCTGATGTCTCCGTTTCCCCTGGCCTTTGAGGCCTCTGTCAAGAGCGGCACGGCCCGGGGTCTCCGTGACCACCGCGAAACTTGCGAGCCGCGGCCGAGCGTTAATCGTCACGGCGCGAGCCCGCCCAGGGTCGACCTCTTGTTCCACCCGCGAGCCTTCGAGCTCTGCAGAAAGATCGAGCCCCTGGGGTGCGCTGGTGTCGCGAACGGCTTCTGAGATGGCGGACCAACGAGTCCTGGGATTAGGGCGCCGCGTGACCCGCATGTGCTCGTGACCTGCATAGATGAACTGATCTGGGAGGGCAGCTTGACTATCTTCTGCGGGATCGACTGGGCGGAGCGGCATCACGACGTCGCCCTCGTCGACGACACCGGCTCCCTGCTCGCCAAGGCCCGCATCACCGACGACGCGGCCGGCTACAACAAGCTCTTGGAACTTCCGGCCGAACACGGCGACGGCCCCGACACGCCTATACCCGTCGCCATCGAGACCAGCCATGGTCTGCTCGTGGCAACCTTGCGTGCTGGCAACCGCAAGGTCTTCGCGATCAACCCGCTCGCGGCTTCCCGCTACCGCGACCGCCACGGTGTCAGCCGCAAGAAGTCCGACCCCGGCGACGCCCTGGTCCTGGCGAACATCCTCCGCACCGACATGGCCATGCACCGCCCTCTGCCAGCCGACTCCGAACTCGCCCAGGCCATCACCGTGCTGGCCCGCGCCCAGCAAGACGCCGTCTGGAGCCGGCAGCAGATCGCCAACCAGGTCCGCTCACTGCTGCGCGAGTACTTTCCCGCCGCTCTTCTCGCCTTCCAGAGCAAGAAGGGAGGCCTGACCCGTCCCGATGCCCGGCTCGTTCTTGCCCTGGCACCCACCCCGGCCAAGGCCGCCCGGCTCACCCTCGCCCAGTTGCGAGCCGCCCTCAAACGCAGTGGTCGCACCCGCTCTTTCGACGCGGAAGCCGAGCGCCTGCAAGCCGTTTCCCGCGCCGAGTACGCTCGCCAGATACCAGCAGTCGAAGACGCCTTCGGCCAGCAGCTGCAGGCCCTCCTCCCTGCAACTGGCCGCTGCCTGCCAGGCCGCGGACGACCTCGCCGCCGCCGCTGAAGAGTGCTTCCACCAGCACGCGGACAGCGAGATCCTGCTCAGCTTCCCTGGCCTCGGCCCCCTCCTCGGCGCCAGGGTGCTCGCCGAGATCGGCGACGACCGGGCTCGGTTCACCGACGCGAGAGCCCTCAAGTCCTATGCCGGCTCCGCACCGATCACGCGTGCTTCCGGGAAGAAGCGCTTCGTCGGACGCCGCTTCGTCAAGAACAACCGGCTCATGAACGCCGGTTTCCTTTGGGCTTTCGCCGCCCTCCAGGCCTCACCGGGGGCCGACGCCCACTACCGGCGCCGACGCGAACACGGAGACTGGCACAACGCCGCTCAACGCAACCTGCTCAACCGCTTCCTCGGCCAGCTCCACCACTGTCTCCAGACCCGGAAGCGCTACCTGAGATGTCTTTGAGGGCCCGGACGTGCGTCCCGTCCACGGCACAGTCGTCCAGGTCCAGCAGGTCGGCGCTCCGCAACTCGGCCAGTAGAGCCGCGTGCAGACGCGGCCAGACGCCGGCCTTGGTCCAGTCCCGCAGTCGGCGCCACGCCGTCACCCCGGAGCAGCCCACAGTCTCCGTCGGGACGTCGCGCCATGCGACACCAGTCCGCAGCACGTACAAGACGCCAGCGAGGGCCACCCGGTCGGGAACACGCAGTCGCCCGGGATAGCGGTAACTGCGCTCGGGAGTACGCGGCAACAGCGGAGCCACGCGCTCCCACAGGTCGTCCGGAACAAGATCAGCACGCACCCGGACACCCTGCCCACCGTGACCGCCAACGGCAAGACCCGCAGCTCGACTTTGTCTCGGAAGGTGTCTGGTGGTGAGTTGGCGGGGTGCGAATCGGATCAGCTCAGTTGTGGTGGGACCCAGGCGTGGTGCCGAAGGATCATGTGCGTTGCGGCGCGGGAGGGTGTCAGCCGCATCGCCGTGTTCCGCAGGGCGACGGCCAGTGGGTGGGAGAGTTGCTGGCCCATCCGCCCGGCCTGCCGGGCGGCCTGCGCGACGGCCTGGCTGCGAGGTCGGCGCTCGGCGTCGTAGCGAGCGAGCGCGGCCTTCACGGTGGGCTCGGTGGCCAGTGCGGCGGCCAGGGTGACCGCGTCCTCCAGCGCCTGGCAGGCCCCCTGTCCGAGGTTGGGGGTCATCGCGTGTGCCGCGTCGCCGAGCAGCGCGGTCCGGCCGACCGTGTACGAGGGGAGCGGTGTGCGGAGTTCGTTGACGTCGTGGTGCAGCACGGCGGCGGGCCGAGTCGCGTCGAGCAGGGCGGGGATCGGGTCGTGCCAGGTATGAAATCGTCTGCGCAGTTCGTCCAGCGGGTCGGCGAACCGCGTCCCGGCGGGGAGGTTGAGGACGGCGTGCCACTCGGCCCGCCCGTCGTGGAAGGCGATGTGCCCGAACTCGGCGCCGCGTCCCCAGGTCAGCTCGAAGTCGGTGCGCAGGTCGACCGCCTGCTCGGTGATGGCGCGCAGCACCGTCGAGCCGCTGTAGACCGGACCGGGGTGGGCTGGGAAGAGATGGCTGCGCACTTTGCTGCCGATGCCGTCGGCCGCCACTACAAGATCGGCGTCCAGGACCGTCTCGCCGCAACTGACTCGAACCGTCCCGGGGCCGGGCTGCTCGACCGAGTCCGCCTCGGAGCCGATCAGCAGTGCCTCGGCGGGCAGGGAGTCGCGAAGCAGCCGGTGCAAGGTGGAGCGGGGGATGCCCATGATCGGTGTGCCCACCGCCTTCTCCAGGGCCGAGCCGTCCATCCGGGCCAGCCAACTGCCCTGTGGTGTGCGAGTGCCGCCGTTGTACTGGCCTCGGGAGGCATCCCGTACCGCGTCGCCGACGCCGAGTTCATCCAGTGCCCGCAGGCCGTTGGCGGCCAGTGAGATGCCCGCCCCCGCGTCCTCAGGCATGGAGGCACGCTCGACGACCGTTACTTCCCATCCGATGCGGCGCAGTCCGATCGCGGCGGCCAGCCCGCCGATGCCCCCTCCGACCACCACTGCCGTGTTGCCCATACCGAAGCCCCCACTCTTCTACAGCTGTAGAAGGGTGACTCTATCTGAGGCTCTACAGGTGTAGAAAGGAGCCATGGTTTCGGATCGGCGCACCCTCCTCGCGGACGCGGCTCTCGACGTACTTGCCGACGAAGGAGTCCGCGGCCTGACTCACCGTGCAGTCGACCGCAAAGCGGCCATGCCGCCCGGCACCACGTCGGCGTACTTCCGCACCCGAGCCGCGCTTCTCACCGGACTGGTCACACGCCTGGTCCAACTCGACCAGGCGGAACTGCAAACACTGGCCGAAGAACTGCCACCTTTGCGCACCGTCGAGGAACTGGTGGACGGCATGGTGCTGCTCGCCCGACGGCGACTCACCGGCGAGGGCCGCCGCCGCTCGCTCGCTCGCTACGCCTGCGCCGTCGAGAGCGTGCGTGACCGTGAGCTGCGCGAGATTCTCGTACCCCGCGAGAACGCCGGCCGCGATGCTGTCCGGCTCTTCCTCGCCGCGCACGGCGTGACGGACGTCGAGAATCGCAGTCACATCCTGCTGACCTGCATCGACGGACTGGTCTTCGACCGGCTGGTGAGCGGCGGCGAAGTACCGCGCGAGGCCCTCGAAGGCCTGGTCGCCGCCGCCCTACGTTAGAACCCGGGCATCCAGGTCCCCCTCGAACTGGCCTGCAGCCTCATCTGTCTCCGCCACCCACGCGCTCATTCTGAAACGATTAGTAAGCCAACACGGGAGCGGTTCACACCCTCGTCCCCCGTCTTGAGCCCCTGACGAATGCTGCGGAGGACGAAGTGGTCGTGATGGCTGCTCAACGCCCGAGCATCGCCCCACCATTGCTGTTCAGGAATTCGCCCGTGATGTAGCGCGCTTCCGGCGAGGCCAGGAAGGCGACAGCAGCCGCGATGTCGTCCGGCCCTCCGACCCCGCCGACCAGGGTCTGAGCCCGCCGTCTGGCGAGCTCCTCCTCGTCTGCGGGCACGCCGAAGAACTCGGTGCCTGCGACGAAGCCGGGCACCACGACATTGGCTGTGGCTCCGTGCGGCCCCAACTGCTGGGCCAACGTGTGGTTCCAAGCCAGCAGAGCCGCCTTCACTGCCCCGTAGGCGCCGTTTCCCCGCAAGGCAGCGAGGGAACTGAGAGTGACCACCCTGCCACCAGGGCGGGTCAGGCGCGGCAGGAGCGCCTCGGTGAGCAGGACCGCCGGCAGAACGTTGTTGTCGAAGTCCCGCCGCCACCGCTCGGCGACCTCCTTCAGGCCACCCTCCCGCACAGGTGTGCCGCGCCTGCCCGCATTGTTCACCAGGACATCGACACGCTCGGGGAGTTCACCCAGCTTCTGTTCGACCTCTTCCGGAACAGAAAGGTCGACGGCGACGGCCTCCACGGGGTGGACCGCCTCAATTTCCTGGGCCGCCGCGCGCAAGACATCCGCTCGCCTCCCCAGAATGGTCACCCTGTCGCCCTGCCCGGCGAACCTCGCGGCGATGGCCCGGCCGATCCCGGTGCCACCGCCGCTGATCACTACCGAACGTTCCGTGCCGCCCATCAGACCCCCCGAGCCCTTGCCGCTCATGCCGCCCCCAACCCTGCCACGAGCGCCCGTCATCCCGACGACCGCCTCCACAGCGAGCGCGGCTACCCACCCCTTTGTTCACTGCACAACCAAGTGTGAAACATGAGCGACCTGGGGATTGCCGAAGATCCTGAACAACCCGACCTGACCCGCTCACGAACCGAGGCCAGCGCCCCATGCGGGGCGCTGGCCTCGGCCGGTTGGGCCCGCACCGTTCTCCGTCGGTCGCGCCAATGCCCGTCCTCGTCGTCCACCGCGGACCGGAGAATCCAGCGGTCCCGGATCGAACACGGGTCGAGATCCGCGGTGTTGTCGACGTGCCTGTCGGGGGCCCATCGTCCAGTCGGATCCGATGCGGCTCACGCTACCGCTCCGCCCCCGCCCCACGGCCAGGGAACCCACTCGTTCGGGGTGGAGCCAAAACAACTTGTCGGAGCCAGGTTGACGACCCTCACACGCTCCCCACGACCTCACGGTGGGGCCAACTTCAATACCCGAGTGGGGCCACTTGAAGTTGCCGCAAACAGGCTGGATTTCCTCGACGGTCTCGCCGTGTGCGTGGCGGCGGAGCGTGGTGTGCAGCATGTCGTCCGTGATGACTGGCGGCCGGCCGCCGTGGTTTCCCTTACGGGCTGCGGCGTCGAGCCCTTCGAGGGTGGACTCGTGGATGTTCTCCCGCTCTGTGTCCGCCATCGCCGCGAAGAATCCGAACAGCAGGCGTTCCGGCCCGTTGGGGTCGTACGTCCCCGGGAGGGGGCCGACGACCATTTGCCAACTCCTGCACGCACCTTGGAGGCGGTGCCATGGGTCTGCTCGCTTACTTGTGGCCCCGGAGGAAGGCCGGAATGTCGGCTCGGGTCGGGTAGTCGGGCAGCGGTGCGGGCTTGTCCTGGAGGAACGCGGTGATGGCGGCGGCTGCTCGTTGGTCGTTGTCACCCAGCCCGTTCCACATGTGGTGGCCGACGCCGGGCATGTACTGGGTGCGCTGGATGGCGGGATTGTCCGCGAGGATGGTTGTTTGCCACTGCCGGACCTGGGAGGAGCACTCGGCGATCATGAGCATCGCGGGTGTTCGGGAGCGCCTGAGCTGCGGGGTGATGGAGGGGGAGTCTTTGATCGTTTGCTGGATGCGGAGGCTGGCGGCGGCGCTGAAGGAGAAGTTCTCCGCAGTGTCCTCGACCGGGATGCGGTGCGCGTCCCGCGCGCAGTAGGCGGACGCGGTGTCGCTGCCGAGATCGGCAGCGGTGAAGGCATTGTCGCCCTCCGCCTGCCCTACCAGCCCGTTGTCCGGGCTGACCAGTCCGAGCCGCATGAGGCCAAAGGCGACCGCGTACCGCGGGACATGCGTGGAGCGCGGTCCGGTCATGGCCGGCGCGAGGTCGCGGGCCGACGGCCGGCCCTTCTGCTCGGCCATCCGGGCGCTGGGGCCGTCCATCGGGCCCGGCTCGGCGATGACCGCCCGGCGCAGGTGGTCGGCGATGGCAGGGTCGGCCAGCGCGCGGGTGAGCACGACCGCGCCCGAGGAGAATCCCAGTACGTCTGCGCGGCCCTTGCCGAGCTTGCCGACGAAGGCGCCCAGGTCGTGGACGGACCGGGTAATCGAGTACTGGACCATGGGCAGCAGGTCGCTGCGTCCACCACCGGCCTGTTCGTAGGCGTACACGTCGTAGCCCTGTCCCGCGAGCCGCTGCAGGAAGCGGTGGTCGAGCACCGAGATGCCGCGCACCGGGCCGCCGTTGAGGTAGACGAGCGGGACGCGCTGCCGGGGGTTGTTGCCGGTGGGCGGGTAGTGGTAGACCGCGACCCGGCTGCCGGTGGACAGGCGCCAGTGATCGGCGGTCACGAACGACAGGGCGGGCGGGTGGTGGCGCGTCGTGGGGACGGTGGGGACGCATACCGACAGCGTCAGGGCCGCTGCGACGAGCACCGGCAGGAAGGGCATCAGCCGTCCCCGCCACGGGCGGCGGCGGCCCCGCCACAGCGCTGCGAGAACCGCGGTGCCGACAGTCGCGGACCATGCGACTAATCCCGAGCCCGCGCCGTCGGTGGCGACGATCAGCGCCAGGAAGAAGGCGACCAGCCCTACTACCGCGGCGGTGGCCGCCAGCAGGCGGCCGACAAGGCGCAAGGGACGTATGGCGGACGGTGGCATGGTGAGCTCCCCAGAGAGTTTTGGAACACTGTTTTGAAACGATGTTATCAGCATGTGTAAACTGCTTTCCATGGGAAGGCCGAGAACGAACGACGCCGCCGTCAGAGAACGGCTCGTCGCATGCGCGACCGAGATGTTCGCCACCCGCCCGCAGGAGTCGGTCACAGTCCGCGCGCTGGCCACCGCCGCCGGAACGTCGACGGCGGCGGTGTACACCCTGTTCCAGGGCAAGGACGGACTGATCCGCGAGGTGCGCGACCAGGCGGTCGCCGGCCTGTTCCAGGACCTGACGGCCGTTCCCGGCTCGGAGACCGCCCTGGAGGATCTGTACGCGCTGGCTGTGGCGTATCGCCAGTGGGGACGCGAACACCACCACCTGTACGCGGTGTTGTTCGGTGGCGCACAGTCCTTCGTACCGTCGACCTGGGTCGGCGACACAGACCCGGTGCGACCGCTTGTCGCGGCGATCGACCGTGCCGTGGCGGACCAGATCATCGCGGGCGACACCACACTGATCGCCGTCTCGTTGTGGGTCGCCCTACACGGGCTCGTGACCCTCGAACTGGCCGGCGGCCTCGACGGCACCGCAGCCGAGACCGCGTTCCGGTCAACGATTGATGCCGTACTGCGCGGCTGGGCAACGCCCGCCGCCTTCCCTGGCCTTCGACGCCCAGACCCGGCGCCGTGAAGCGGTTGCTCCGTGGCCACACGAACACGACCGGCAGCGGGCCAAGCCGATACACACGCGCCCCGGCTGGCACAGAGCGGTTCACGGCTGTCGCTGCCAGCCATATCAACGGCCGCCGACTCACCAAGTGAAACGACGTCTATAAGACTGATCTTGGGTCCGGCGCCGGAGGCTGGGTGGCCAAGTGGCGACCAGGGAAGTTGACGCCGTCGCCCCAGAGCAGGGAGAGCCGGATGGCCGAGCCTGGAGACTTCAGGCCGAGCCCGCCCAGCCACTCGCTGGCGGGACAGTGGGCGCTCCCGGCGCGGTGCGGGCCGGGAGGCCTGGCCGTCGCTGCGGCTGCAGCCAGCTTGAGGCGGGAGTTCATATCCAGCTCGAACGGCCGTACGGACTCACGTGCGTCAAGAACAGCGGCGACAGCGCCCGCCGGTCCGCGTCGGTGAGCTTGTCCGCCCACTTCGGATCGGGCAGGACCTCCCCTGGACTTGTTCCGCACCCTCTTTATGTCGTCTTCGAGCAGCGTCCAGACCTCGATCAGGTCTTCCGGCTCCCAGTCCTGCCGCATGCGCCCTGCCCTTCGCCGTCACTCGTTCAGCTCGGCGACGCGCCCCGGGCAGGGAAGCGAGGGCTACGGAAGTTACCCAGTGCTACACGCCACCTGGCGGAAGCTGCACGAGAGCAGGGCCTTCACCGACCTCGTCGCGCAGAAGGGCCCGCACTCTAGGAACGCGAAGTACCGGTCGATCTTGCCGATCTTGGCTCGCATCGTCGACTGGGCCCGCTTACCCGGCCCAGCAAAGTACCGGTCGACCTCACGAGGAGTGAGTTGCCACGGCACCGTGCCGTAGAACTCACAGACCTCGATCACCGGCTTGATCAGCCCGTCCAGCGTCTCCTGCGCCAGCCCGGCCGCGTCCCGGGCCCACTGGTACTCCGACAGCGTGTCCAGGAAGAAGCTCTCCTCGACGTGCGCCGAGATCCTCGCCTGCCGGCGCCGCTGAAGCGTCACGACGTCGGCGAGCCCGGCCTCGACCGACACCGCGGCCGGGTCCACCGGCGCGCCCGGTTCCGGCACGGTGCGTACGAGCGACAGCGTGCGACTTTCGAAATCCGACACAGCGCCGCAGATTACGGCGATCACCCGCAGAATCTGCGAGTTACTGCGGAGATCTCACACCATCGAGTGAACGAGCCCAGCACCCTGATCTACCAGCTGAAATGCGTCTTCGACGCATCAGGTGACCGCGAACGAACCCGTACGTACTCCACCAGTCAAGAGCGGTCCCGGGAGGGATCTGAGGAGCTTCGGCCTGCCCGAATCCGGTCAGCTGCTGGCTAGAGTGCTGTCGCGAGGGTGTCCACGTCGTTCGTCACAAAACGATCTTGGACACCCTCGTTCTCGTCTCCGCAGGCACCCCTTGGACCACCCCACCAGGAGGAACCAGTGTCATACCCGCAACAGCGCATCCCCGAGGAGAAGCTCGCCGACGCGAAGAAGCTGTTGAGCCTCCCGCATATCGTCGTGATCTGCGGCTCCACCCGCTTCATGACCGAGATGACCGAGGCCGATCTGCGCGAGACCAAAGCCGGCAAGATTGTCGTCAAACCGGGCATTGACATGAAGTCGCCGCATGAACTTTGGTCCGACCCTGTCGAGGCCGAGGCGCTGAAGGTTCGACTCGACTGTCTGCACCGGGCGAAGATCCGGCTCGCTGATGAGGTGCTCGTAGTCGGCGACTACATCGGAGACAGCACCCGAGCCGAAATCGCCTACGCCCGGTCGCTGGGCAAGCCCGTGCGGTTCACGCACCCGGAAGTCGACCCTGACGCCTGACCTTCTCGCGGCGGTCTCGGCCGCCGCCCACCCCACAACCCTCCGCAGGCATACCTTGGAATTGATCATCTAGGGTCCGTCTTCAAATGATCGTTCGATGATGGATCACGGTGTCGTGATTCGTCGTCATGAACTGTCCGATGCCGAGTGGGAGTTGCTGGCCCCGCTGATACCGAGTGCCGGCAGAGGCCGTCCTCGCGCGGAGGACCGCAGGGTCGTCAACGGGATGGTCTACAAGATCCGGACCGGCGTTTCCTGGCGTGACCTGCCGGAACGTTACGGCTCGTGGAAGTCGGTCTACACCCGCTTCCGCCGCTATGCCAGCGACGGAGTGTTCACCCGGGCCCTGCAACAGATCCAGGCCCGGGCCGACGCCACCGGTGACATCGACTGGCTGGTCCAGATCGACTCCACCATCGTCCGCGCCCACCAACACGCCGCCGCCACCGGCCGAAAAGGGGGAAACACCGGACGGACGAACCGGACGATCACGCCCTCGGTCGATCCCGCGGAGGCCTGACCACCAAAATCCATCTCGCCTGCGATGGCCGCGGCCGGCCCCTGGCCGTACTGCCGACTCCCGGCCAACGACACGACGGCATCTGCGCACGACCTCTGCTCGAACGCATCCGGGTGCCCCGCGCCGGCCTGGGCCGGCCCCGTTGCCGACCGGACCACGTCATCGCCGACAAGGCCTACAGCTCACGAGGATTCCGCGCCTACCTGCGCAAACGCGGCATCGGACACACCATCCCGGAGAAGAGCGACCAGAAACGGCACCGCCGGAACCGCGGCCGCCGAGGTGGCCGACCGACAGCCTTCGACAGCGACATCTACCGCCGCCGCAACACCGTCGAACGCTGCTTCAACCAGAGGTCGCGGCCGGTGCGTGGGGCTCTGCGCCGTCGGATTGCGTGGGGGGCCGGTCCAGCAGCAGGTCGGTCAGGGAGTCGGCGAGGAGGCGGGCGCCGATCTCCTCCTCGTGGGATATAAGGATGACCTGCCCGGTATGCCCGTGGGGGCCTGGGGTCAGATCGATGGCCAGTCGGTCGCCTCCTCCGTTGTCGGCGAACGCGATCCAGCCTGGCGAACCGGCCAGTCCCTGCACGGCCGCCGTCGGCGGTGTCTGGACCGCTTCCATCGCCGCGTGATGCCAGGGGCACTCGCGGGTTCTCGCTTCGGCGACGTACAAGCCTTCGAGATCGAAGAGTTCGCAGCGGACCGCCTCGGAATGGCGGCTCGCCTCCTCGTGGTCGCCCCTCCAGTCCGCCCACTGGGCCCGTGTCACCCGATACAGGCTCTTGAGCTCCTCGGGCAGAGGGATGCCCAGACGCGACTCGGCCCCCGCGATCTCGGCGTCGGTGGCGCCGACGGCGTCGGGCAGTCGTCCGCGCACCGTCCGTTCGAGCAGCGCCAGGTCCGCCGAAGCCGCCGAAACCGCCCCCGGCGTCGGGTCCGGAAGGCGCCGCCAGGGCTCAGGAAGCGCGTCCTCAACCAGGACGAGCGCACCTGGGTTGAATGCGAAGCCGAGCTCCACCGCCCTGCTGGGTATGAGGAGGTGGAGCCGGGTGCGTCCCGACGTCTCCGTCTCCATCACGAATGTCACGGCACCGATGCCGTCCTTCACCAGGACGTCGCGCACCCGCAGCACGGCGTCGTTGTGCATCTGCTGCAGGGGCACGCTCCAGGCGCTGCGCGTGATACGGCCCACCACCCGACCGCCCGGCACGGCAAGCCGCTCGGCGTTCTCTGCCCGTATGAGCTGCAGCAGCGGCTCCCACGTTGCAAATGCATGGATCGACGACCGGCGATTCTCTTGATCGTTCATGAGGCCGACCGTACCCGGGGGGTCTGACGTTGGTCCTTCGGCGAGATGTCCTGGCCCCGTGCTGACAGGCGGCGTCCCTCGTCCGCCATCGGCTTCCCCCACCGTGCTGTGGGCGGTGGGCACCACTGACCTGCAGCGTCCTTGGACTGACGGGGTGGCGCCGGCCGCCAGCGCCGTCAAGGGATCGGCCAGACGGCCGGGGTGAGGAGGGCGACCAGCAGGACGCGCTGGATCGCGCCGAGCGCGGAGGGCGGGGGCAGGAACGGGAAGGTCATGGCCCCCATCAAAAACGGTGCTCTCTTGCTGTTACTGAGGTTTTCAGGGTGGGGTCGGTGGGTTGATAGCCAGGCTTGCGGTGGTGAGGCAGCCGTCGACCAAGTGGGGCCGGAGTTGGGTTCGCCGGACCCGCCGCGCCCGCCGGGTCGACTTCCCACCGGGATCGTGGTGCGCCCCGGATCCCAGGCGATCATCGACGAAGCACCGTGAGAGCCGGTTCAGCGCGGGGGCGGCAGTTTACGCCGCGCCCGCGCGGCCGGTGCTCCTCGCCGCCGCGGGCGGCGGTTGTCAGTTGATGCCGACGGCGGCCAGCGCCGTTGTCCAGTCGGTGGCGATGGCGCGCTGGGCCGGAGCGAGCTGGATGGTGCCCGCGCAGACCGCCTTGTACAGCTTGTATTCCACGGTGTCCTTGTCGCCCGCCGTGGAACCGCCGGCCTGGTAGCGGGGCTCGGGCCACAGGTTCTGCGGGCTGGTGGGTTTCCGCCGAGGCTGAGCGCGATGAGGTGGTCCTCCTCGTAGTCCGCCGTGTTGGTGTCGGCGTAGCCGTACTCGGCGATCTGCTTCACCTTCAAGGCGTTGGTGTAGCTGGTGGAGGGTCGGATCGAGGAGCTGTAGCCGCCCACGCAGATCGTGGAGTGGATGTTCGCCTGCGTGACGTTGGGGTTCAGCGCGCCCGGCTGACAGGAGGAGTCTGGCCGCGGCAGGTACGCCTGGGAGCAGGTGGCCGTGGTGGAGGCGGTGGTGGCGTGGGCAGTGCTGCCGGTGGCGGCGATCAGTCCCGCGGTGGCGAGGGCTATCGAAGCGGTGGTGGCGGTGAGGCGACGTATCGCACGCATGGGGATCTCCCGCAAGTGTGGGGGTGGTGGATGCCAGCCGGGCGTGGGGCTCGGCTGACGGAATGACACCATTCCCTGTATCTACGCGGATAGAGCCTTGCGGTGAACATCGGGTTATCTCTACTCGGCCTTCACAGTCAGGTCCGCCCGAGATCACCATCGGCCGCATATCGCACAGGGGTGACGTCCATCAGGGACCGCCAGTGGCCGGGCAGAGGGGGCGGCGAGGCACGCAGATGACAGTGACGGCAGTGGCGGCCCGTCAACTCCTGCAGTCCCGAACCGCTATGTCACGTCCTGGTGACAAAGCTGGTGAACGAGCTCGTCGAAGCCGCCGAGGAGAAGAACAGCGTCGCCATGGCCTCGAACGTCGACCGGTGGTGCGGACAGGGCAGGCACACGCCGAGCCGCGCTCCGTGGCGGCCGATGGCGGCAGTACACCATTGCAGGTCGGTGAGTGCGCTGCGGCCGAGGTTGAGGTGGGTGCAGCCGCCGAATCGAGAGCACGAGCGGCTCCCGGTATTCAACCCCAGCGGTAGCGCGCTGCTACTCGCACTGGTCAAGGTCTGGCGTGATTGGGCTGGGGGGGGAAGGACCCCGTGTGCTTCCGAGAGGTTGAGCCAGGGCCGACCACAGGTCAGCGGTAGAGGCTCCAGCCGCCGTACCTGGCTGTGAGCTTGCGGGCCTCATCAGTGTTCAGGCCAAGCGCGGCCGCCACGGCGGCGGGCTCTTGCGCGCGGGCATGCCGCGCCGGCCAGTGTGCGGTGCGCTGGGCGATGATCTCCAGTGTGCGGGCTGCCTTGAGTGCGGCGAGGGGTGCGACCTGGCCGAGTCGGTCGATCGCGACCGGACGCATGTCCATCGCGATGAGGCGTCGCAGCAAGATCCGCCCACGCTCGCAGCCGCACCGCGGACCGGCACGGTCGGCGCAGACGAAAGCTCGGACCGGGGGGCGCGGTGCTGTGCGGGGACGGTGTACCGGGTGCGCGCGAGACTGTCGCGCATCGTCGGGTGGCGCACACCGGATCGGTCCGGTGGCGCACATCGCGGGGCGCACCAGAGCGACGTCCGTCGTCATCCGGTGCCAGGCGAGAAGCATGGGAGCCCAAGCTCGCCGTGCCCCTCTTACCACCGCCCCGCCCCGCCTCGCATCGGAAGCGGGGCTCTTCGTACGGTGGGCACCAGCCCTGGGCGGCCCCTCCCATCGGCCCCGCTGTCCCCCTGGCTGTCCATTTCCCACGCAGCAAGATCAAAACAGGAGCGCCGTGTCCTACACCAACCGCTGGCATCTGCAAGGTTCCGCCGGTCACGCGTACTCCGGCGAAGAAGCTCGACACCTGCTTCGACACCGGTGGGACTGGGCGAGCCAGGAGACGTGGTTTGAAAATGACACTGGTGAGCGCCTGGCTGTCGTCACCAATGGCCAACGCGCGAAGGTCACATTGAGGGGTCGGTCAGGCGAGCTCGATGAGCACCTCGTCGATCCACGCGGCGCAGGCTGCTCCGGCGGCTACGTAATGTCCACCGGACAGGTCGATAGCTACGACGACCGCGACACCGTCACCTTCGATGCCGCCGGCCATGCCGTGGCACACCTCATCGAGCATGGCGTCTGGCCCCCGAACGTGACCGTCGAACGCGGCCGGGTGAATGACCGCGGCTGGTAAGGCGCCCTCATCGCTCGGCTGCCCTTGAAGACCCGCGTCCACTTCGGCCGCTTGCCAATTGTCCGTGACCGCACTCGGGCTTCAACCGCCTGCTCTCCACGCTGACCGACAACTTCCCCGCCCCTGCTGCCTTGCTGGCTTCAAAAGCGACGGCGTCCGCTGTCAGAGTGCCGGGCCTTGAGAGCAATGCTCGGAACCTGTGGATCGGCGAGGGAACGCGAAGGGCGTACCTTCCCGAATGATCCTTTGATGGTCTCCGAATAGGCCCGCGTTGCAGCGCGGGTTGGGAAGGCACGCCCGTGCTCAGCGTAGTCACCGACGACGGCTCGACCCAGTCCGGCTCCCTGATCGACGAAATCGTCCGTGAGGGCGCCCGCCGGATGCTCGCCGCCGCGCTGGAGGCGGAAGTCAACCAGTACATAGCCGAGTTGACTGCCGAGACCGATTCTGCCGGCCGACGTCTCGTGGTCCGCAACGGCCACCATCAGATCCGGACCGTGGTCACCGCGGCCGGCCCGATCGAGGTCAGGGCACCGCGGGTGAACGACCGCCGCGTCGACGAAGTCACGGGCGAGCGCAAGCGGTTCTCCTCGAAGATCCTGGCTCCGTGGTGCCGCAAGTCGCCGAAGATCTCCCGAGGTCCTGCCGCTGCTCTACCTGCACGGATTGTCGTCCGGGGACTTCGTGCCCGCTCTGGAGCAGTTTCTCGGCGGCACCGCCGGCCTGTCGCCCGCCACCGTGACACGGCTGACCAGGCAGTGGAGCGACGATCACGCCGCCTTCCAGGCCCGGGACCTGTCCGACCGCGACTTCGTCTACGTGTGGGCCGACGGCGTGCACCCCAAGGTCCGCCTCGGCCAGGCGCACTCGTGCGTCCTGGTCCTGCTCGGGGTCCGTTTGGACGGCACCAAGGAACTCATCGCCCTGGCCGAGGGCCTGCGGGAGTCCACCGAGTCGTGGGCCGACCTGCTGCGAGACTGCCGCCGACGCGGCATGCGTGACCCCGAGCTGGTGGTCGGCGACGGCGCGATGGGCCTGTGGCGGGCGCTCGCCGAAGTGTTCCCGGCCGCACGGCCGCAGAGGTGCTGGGTCCACAAATCCCGCAACGTCACGAACTGCCTGCCCAAGTCCGCGCAGCCCGGGGCGACGAAGGCGATGCAGGAGATCTACAACGCGGAGGACCGCGGCCACGCGGAGAAGGCGATCGAGGCGTTCGCGAAGACCTACGGCGCCAAGTTCCCCAAGGCCGTCGCGAAAATCACCGACGACCGGGAGGAACTCCTGGCGTTCTACGACTTCCCGGCCGAGCATTGGATCCACCTGCGGACCACGAACCCGATCGAGTCGACGTTCTCGACGGTCAAGCTCCGGACCAAGGTCACGCGAGGTGCGGGCAGCCCGGCGGCCGCGCTCGCGATGGTGTTCAAGCTGGTCGAGTCAGCTCGGGCTCGATGGCGTGCGATCACCGGTGCCCATCTGGTGCCCCTGGTCCGCGCCGGGGCACGGTTCGAGAACGGCGTCCTCGTCGAACGCGAGGAGCAGGCAGCCTGATTGGCTGAAGGAGCCACCAGCCGACCCATGGCTGAGCTGGCCTATCCTCAGTCAGGCTGATTTGGGGCGGCGAGAGCTTGGCGCGACTGGACTACCGCGCCCAGCGTCCCATGGCTGGCGCGGTGCCGATCAGGCACTCGATGTCGGCCGGGAAGCCGGCGAGGGCGTAGGCGGTCAGGCGCAGGTGGCCCTCAAGGCAGACCAGGTTGTCCTGCCTCTCTCCGACGAGGTGAGCGGAGGAAATCGCTCACCTCTGATGAACGCGTGGGCCGCGTCGACGAACGGTTTGTTGGGCACGTCGAACGCCCGTAGCCCTGCCTTGATGCGTGCGGCCGCGTCGGCCGGCCGGCGGCTGCCACCCGACAGTTCGACCCAGTAGGGATAGTCGAGGTACCGCACGTCGGCCGCCTCGTCGGTGGACAGGAGTGCCCTGGTCCACGTGACGTGAGCAGGGAAGTTCTCGAACAGGTCACGGTTCTCGCCGTACCCGCGTCGCGGCGAGCAGAGCGCGACGTGCGAAGTTCGCTCCAGCGTCGGAGAGGTCCGGATGCGTCAGCAACTGCTCTGCCTGCCCGGCTACCGCCAGATGGGACCGGAGGTTCTGTCCGAACCTCTGGCTAGACAGCTCGCCGCTCAAGAAGCAGGCGACCATCTCGTCCTCATTGCTCACACCCAGTACCTGCACGACCGTCAGCATAGGATCGAACTCGGGCGGTGCCGCAGCCTGCTCGCACGTCATCTCGTTCACAGGTCTTGACTATTGCTCTTTCTCACCCTGCCCTACCGTCTACCCAGCGTGAGTCCGTTCTCGTAGGCGATGATCGCCAGGTGGACGCGGTCCCGGGCCTCGAGCTTGGCGAACAGACGCGCGACATGGGTCTTCGCCGTCGCCCCGCTGATCACCAACCGCTCGGCTATCTCACCGTTCGACAGCCCCTGTCCGACCAGTGCCAGCACCTCGCGCTCCCGGTCGGTGATCCCAGCGATGAGACGTGAGTCCTGGGCGGGCTCGGTGGCCGGTGCGGGGGCCGCGGGGGTGGCGGAGGTTCCGGCGAAGTCGGCGATCAGCCGTCGGGTGACGCTCGGCGCGAGCAACGCGTCGCCGGCCGCCACCACGCGGATCGCGTCCAGGATCGCGTCCAGGGCCATGGTCTTGAGCAGGAATCCGCTGGCGCCGGCGCGCAGAGCGCCGTAGACGTACTCGTCGTCGTCGAAGGTCGTCAGCACCAGCACTTTGGGCGGGTCCGGCTCGGCGCTCGCCTGCCGGGTCGCCTCGATCCCGTCCATGCCCGGCATCCGGATGTCCATCACCACGACGTCCGGCCGCAGCTCGCGCACCAGGCGCACCGCCTCGACGCCGTCGCCGGCCTCCCCGACCACCTCCAGGTCGGCGGTGCCGCCGATCAGGATCCCGAGCCCGACCAGCATCAGCGGCTGGTCATCGACCAGCAGTACTCGCACGCTCATGCCGGGAGCCTCGCAGCCACCCGGAATCCGCCCTCCGGACGCCGGCCCGCGCTGAACTGGCCGGACAGCAGCGACACCCGCTCGCGCATGCCGAGCAGGCCGAAGCCGCTCCCGCCGGCCGCCGCCGAGCGCCTGGGACGGCCGGGCCCGCCGGGACCATCGCCCCCGTCGTCCACCACCTCGATCGTCACTCCCTCCGGCTCGTATCCGACCGCGACCCGGCACGTCCGCGCCCCGGAATGCCGCACCACGTTCGTCACCGACTCCTGGACGATCCGGAACGCCGACAGCTCGATCTCCGGCGGCAGCAGGCGCCGCTCGCCCCGCCAGGCCACGTGGACCCGCACCCCGGCGTCGGCCGTGCGTTCGGCGAGCCGCGGGATATCCGCCAGGCTGCCGGCCGGCGCCAGCGGAGCGGCCCCCGGCATGGCGTCGTCCGGCTCGGCGCGGCGGAGCGCTCCGAGCATGCGCTGCAGCTCGAGCAGCGTCTGGCGGCTGGTGGACTCGATGCCGGTCAGCGCCTGCCGCGTCTGCTCGGGCTTGGTCTCCACGACCCGCGCCGCCGCTCCCGACAGCACCGTGATGATCCCGATGCTGTGCGCGACGCTGTCGTGCAGTTCGCGGGCGATCCGCAGCCGCTCGGCCATGACGGCGCGGGCCGCCCTCTGCTCATGCAAGGCTCCGAGGTACTCACGGCGTTTGCGATACACCCCCCCGAAGACCCACGCGACCGCGAACCACAACGCGAACTGCCCGGCCCACTGGGCCGCGTCGCTGACGGTCTCCCCGGGGTAGACGTGGATGTTCTCGACGAACGCGGCCGCGACGGCCGCGACGGAGCCGACGGCGGCAGCCTTCGGCCGCCGGACGGCGAGGTGCCCGCCCAAGAAGACGAGCAGGACGAACACGATCAAGGGCCGCACGCCGAAGAGGTCGCCGAGGACCGATTCGCCCAGGATCGCCGCGAAGACCGCCGCCGGCAGACGGCGCATCAGCAGAACCGGAAGGGCGAGCACGACGCACAGACCCATCATCTGGAAGGGCCCGAGGCCGGGAAACCGGAACAGGCCGGGACCACGACGGATCGACCAGCAGAGCATCAGCGCGTAGAAGCAGGCGGTGGCCAGTACCACGGCCCGGTCCGTCAGCCAGGTCACGCGCTTCGATGTCGAGAGACGCTGGAGAAGCTCTTCCATACGGAGATCGTATTCAGCGGCGTCGGCTCCGCGCGTCGCCCCGGGGATGTACGCGGGGTACACCCCCGGGCCGACGGCCTGGGGAACGGTGACATCCACCGGCCGACGCGACGGAGGAGCTGCGGAACCTAGCGTCGATTCCATGAAACGCAATTGCCGTATCAGCGCTGTCGCGGCGCTGGCGCTCGCCGCCCTCGTCACCGGAACCGGCACCGGGTTCGCCGCCACGACCACACCGGTGGCCACGCACGCGTTCGACACCGCACCGGCCACGGCCACGGCCACCGCGCCCACACGGTCCTTCCAAGGCACCCTCCCCGCGCCGACCGGCCCATACGCCGCCGGCAAGGAGGTCATCCACCTCACCGACGCGAACCGTACCGACCCGTGGGTGCCGTCATCCGGCCCCCGCCAACTGACCGTCACGATGATCTACCCGGCCGTCCCCGGGACCGGGACTCCGGCCCCTTACATGACCCTCGGCGAGGCAGCCGGAATCCTCCAGCGCCAGAAGACGCCGGCGAGCTCCGGCGTCACCCCGCAGACCCTTTCCAGCGTCACCACCCACGCCTTCGACGGCGCGCGGCCGCAGAGGGGCAAGTATCCGCTGGTGGTCCTCTCAGCCGCGCACGAGAACCCGCGCATGACGCTCACCGCGCTCGCGACCGACCTGGCCAGCCACGGCTACGTCGTCGCGCTCGTCGGCCACACCAACGAGGACAGCGGCGAGACGCTGGCGAACGGCCAGACGTCGTCGTGCGTGATCTGCGACAACCCGGCGCTCAACCTCGACTCCGTCGTCGCCAGCCGCGCGACGGATGTGTCCTTCGTGATCGACCAGTTGACGCACGGCAATACCGCGTGGCGCCTGGCACACCTCATCGACAAGCACCAGATCGGCATGGCCGGACACTCCCTCGGCGGAGCGTCGGCCGCCGCCACGATGATCGCCGACCCGCGAGTACGGGCCGGAGTGAACATGGACGGCACCTTCCACCCGACCCCGATGCCCGGCCAGATCAACCGGCCGTTCCTCATGCTGGGCACGGCCGAAAGCCACTCGGCCGGCGGCCACAACACCACGTGGGAGCAGGCATGGGCCGCCCTCGGCGGCTACAAGGAGTGGCTGACGGTCACCGACGCCGACCACTTCAACTTCAGCGACCTGGACCTGCTTAAGAAGCAGGCCGGGTTCCCGACGCAGGGCCTCTCCCCGGAACGCGGGCTGATGATCACCCGCGAGTACGTGACGGCGTTCTTCGACCAGACGCTGAAGGGGTTCCACAGTCCGCTGCTGGACGGCCCCTCGCCGAACAATCCGGAAGTACTCTTCCAGCACTAAGGGTTGTCCCGTAAATGATCTTCGGGGCGGCTCTGACGTCGTGGGCCGTGAGTGGGCCGCTCGTTTATCCGGCGAGGGCGAGGTTGTGCAT
>NZ_JBHVYA010000031.1:0-15614 GCF_042881255.1 Streptomyces sp. NPDC058279
AAACCCCCGCAACTACCTGGCCTTTCTCGGCCTCGCCGCCGCCCTCTGCTGCTACAAACGACTCGTCCGCCTCACCACATAGGACACGGTCTTAGGCTGCGGCCACAGAGCGGCGGCCCCCGCGATCGGGGCGGCCGCTGTGGCCGAAGCGGCCGCGCCGCGCATTCGGCGACCCCCGCCCTGTTCGAACCGCCCGCAAAGCCCACCCGTCTGTGGCGGCATGGCCGGCGCGTTCCACGGGCAGGCGAAGACGGTATGAACCCGCCCACAATCACCGACAACACCTGCCGTCCCACCCGCCGAAGGGGGAGTCCCACGAGCCACCCGCCAGGACCGCCGACCACCGCAGCCGCCGCCCGCCACCGCCTGAGTGCCCTGCTGCAGCGCGCGGGCATCAGTCTCGACAGCGTCACCGCCGCCGACGCACTCATGGTCGGCTCCGAACTGGTCGTCAACGCGATCCAGCACGGCGGCGGCATCACCGCCTTCCACAGCGATATCGCCGACGACACTCTCCACCTGACCGTCGCCGACAAGAATCCACGCGCTCCCTCAACGCGCATCGTCATCCCCGGCCGGCCGGGTGGCTACGGGTGGCCACTGGTCCAACGCCTCACCCAGCGCATCCGCATCACCACCCACCCCCACGGCAAGACCATCAGCGTCGACCTGCGCCTGACCTGAGCCCCACCGACCTACTCGGCGGCAGCTACGGGCACTCCTGCCACACGCCACACAGCCACGTCCCGTCGGCGGAGGACGGGGCGGCCCGGTGGTACTGCCGCCAGAGCGCTCTGGTCACCGGGCCTCGCCCGCGCACGCCTGATCGGCACGGACTGCGCCCGACCATAATCGCCACCGGCCGACGCCTCGCACCGCGAAGCCGCGGCATTCGACATCCCGCGTGACATACCAGGGCCAGGGCCGACGCCCGATGCTGACAACAACCCTTCCCCCACCCACGCCGTACCAGCCTCCTCTGCGGCTCCAGGCCAGGCACCCCGGCAACCCGCATCCGCGTCCACCACGACACGGCCGCGACCACGATGTCGCGTCCTTCCACTGGTGCCGGCTGAGGTCGGCGTCGATGATGTGGTCCACAGTAAAGTCGCAGGTATCGAACCCTGCGACCGGCCGGACGGTGGGGCGCTCGAAGGCCGGGCGAGCCGGCCTGATTCAGCCCTGGACAGTCAGCAAAAGATTGCGCAGCCGCCTGAAGCCCAGGGCCGCGTCGGTGATCTGGTCGCGGTCGGGAACGATGCCGGCGGTATTGTGGGAATCGGCTGGGTGCCGGCGGACGACCGGGGCGAGTGCGGCAACGCTCCCGCCGAGGAATCGCCCCAGGGCACTGGACGGGTTCGCCGCCACCGCGGCCAGGGCGCCCAGGTTCTCGCGCAGCTTCGCGAACTGCTGATCCAGCGGCAGCGACTCCAGTGCCTGCGCAGGCCCAACCGACCAGTTCAAGGCCGTCAGCAGTTCTCAGGCAAGTGCCCGGTCGGCTGCGGCCGCCTGCCACTCCCCCGACTCCCATCGGCTCTCGGCACCGCGCGCCGCTCGGTCGTGCAATGCGGCCTTACGCGATGTTCACTCCCGCTCTTTGGGGGTAGTCGCCAGATAGGACGGCGTCGATCTTGGCGCGATCCCGACTCGTGGAACGCGTCACGCGCTTCGCACAACCGATTGGACACCAGCCATGACCACTGCGAACCCGGCCGGCACCCCGGCTCACCGCGCCGTCGGCACGGATGTTTCCGGCCCCGGAACACGGCGCCTGTCGACCGAGACGAAGTCGGCCCTCAAGACGACGGAATTCTTCGTCTACATTGCCTCCGTGGTCGCCGTCCTGATCGCCTCCATGGTGGTAGGCACCGAGGAGGGACACCTCGACTACTTCCGCGCCGACAAGGCATGGCTGTACATCGTGATCCTCACCTTCGGCTACATGATCAGCCGGGGACTGGCCAAGTCCGGCAGCCGCGACCACTACGACGACTGACACCCGCGGACCGACGCGAGGACTACTTCCCAACCCGGCCCGACCTCACCACGCACGACGTCTCGTGTGAAGGTCGGCGGTCCACCAACGAGCCGATTTCCCCACCACCGTGGCCCTGGCCCGCCCTTCACGGGGAACATTCATCCGTGAAGCGAACACCCGGACCTCCTGCCGGATCACCGCACTTCACCGCGCGTCGTCCTCTGCCCGCCACCAGGCCGACAAAGGGACGGCGCCATGAGAGCGCGAAACGGGCCGTCAGACCGAACCGGCTGTGCGACCCCGGCCGACACTGTGGAACACCGCGCAAGACCTCACCGCAACCGACCGGCCGGCGATCACGGCAGGCTCAGCTGCCGACAACGTGCGCAGGTTGGGGTTAGACCGGGTTGACGTTCTCCGCCTGGGGGCCCTTCTGGCCGGGCGAGACCCTGATCTTTGTGTGCGACCTGATCTCGGTCTGACGAGCCCGACGGGCCTATGAGGCGCTTGAGTTCGTGCACCGTGAAGATGACGGGCGTCTCGGGTGCACCGTCTCCAGCTCACCCCGGCAGGGGGATCGGGCCGTCTGACGGCCACCGCGTGCCGCGGCTCTCCGGGAGCCGGGCTGCGGGGCCGTCACCGGGCGTGGCGGGGATCAGCGGCGGTACATCACGTACAGCTTGTTGTTGTGGGAGGCGGCGGCGGGTTCGTCCATCAGCTTGATGGCGTCGGTTCCGCTGACGTGGTGCATGTCTGTCCATGTGCTGGCGCTGCGGCTTGCCGCACGCAGGAAGCTGTTGCCGTCGCGGAAGAAGATCCACAGTTTGCCGTCGTGAGCGGCGATGGCGGGACCGCTGGGGGTGGTCCAGTTCCCGATGAGGCCCCGGTCCGTCCAGTCTGCGCCTGTGTGCAGACTGCTGGTGTAGAACTTGCCTTCGGTCCCGCGGGCGATGCGCCACAGGTTGTCGCCCCAGCTGGCGGTCGTGACGGGGTGGTTGACTGTCCATTCGAGGTTGTCCTGGTAGGGCCCGTGCCAGCCTTTGCCGTCGTGTGTGTTGTGGTGGATGGTGCCGTCGGCACCGATGTGCGTCAGCCACAGCTGGGTCCGGTGGGTGGCCATGGAGGGGGCCTTGGCCGAGCCGTAGCCCTTCCAGTTGTAGATCGCGCTCCACGTGGTTCCGTTGAAGGTGCGGGTGTTGAGCCCGCCGTCCCTGCCGGTGACGGCGTAGAACAGCTTGCCGTGGGCCACGCCGAGGGCGGGGGCGAAGTAGCTCTGGTCGCCGCCGATCCGCTCGGGCGCGCGCCACTGGCCGTTCTCCAGGCGGGTCCACATCACCGCCTGGTCGGGGCGTACGTAGGCGGCGTAGAGCTTGCCGTTGTAGGAGGCCAGGGCGGGCGGTGTCATGCTCTGCCACGGCAGGGCGATCGGCTTGCCCCAGCTGCTGCCGGTGCGCACGGCGTATTCCAGGGTGCCGGTGGGGAAGGGCACCTTGGGTCCGGTGGACTTGACCTTCAGCGTGTGGTGGCCGTCGCCGTTGAAGTGCCAGTCGGTGGTCCCGCGGTGCGTCATCACGGCGAGGGTCTGCTGGTCCAGGACGAGGCCCCGCTCGCAGGAGAGGTCATCTTCGTTACGGAACAAGGTGATGAAGGTGGCGGCGAACTCCACCATGTTCATCATGAAGCCACCGACGAGTCCGGCGTCTCCGATGGCCCCGCCGACCTGCCACTGCCAGGTGTTGAACAGGCGGTCGCACAGCGTCTGCATGGCCTTTTGAAGCTTGTCGTACCACTGGCTGGTGCTCTGGTCGGCCTCCCAGACCATGATGTGCATCGCCAGGCCCTTGCTCGCCTGCCCGTCGAAGACCACCCGCTTCGACGACGAGAAGGAGCGGGTCTCCCCCTTCTTGACCGATCCGAACTCCTCCGACCTGAAGACCGGAGCCTTCCACTTGTCGCTGGAGGCCGTGACGCACCAGTAGATCTCGTCCTTCCCACCGGTAAAGCCGTCCCCCACCGCCCGCTCGACGTAGAAGCTCTCCAACTCCAGCTTCACCGGGTACGTCGGCGCAGGACTCGGCTGCGCCTGCCCTGCCGGCGTCATGCGTGCCGCGGTGGCACCGAAACCGGCCTCGCGGGTGGCACTGGTGAACGACGGGCTGTCGACAGTGCCCCCCGCCGCCAGCACCTCGCTGTCGACAACCGACATGTTCGCCCTGGCCATGCACTCCTGCGCCATCGCAGGGAAGTCCGCCTTCAGGTCGGCGACACTGTAACCGGAGCTCACCGCACGGCTGGTGATCACCTCGGGCACCGCGTCCAGCCGTCCGAGCTTGTCCACCGACTCCCGGTAGACCCGCCCGAACTCCTTGATCTCCGCATCCGTCATCGCCGCCCGCAACGCCTGCAGCAGCTCCCGCTCCAGATCGGTCGCCGCATGACCGCGCCGCAACCGGTCAGCGGCATGCAACGCCGCCCCGATCAGCACATTCCTCTTCCCCGCACCCTCCAAGGCCCGCGCCATCCGCCCATCACGACGCGTCCCCGTCAACAAACCCTCAAGACGCTCCAAACGCTCCTGCGGAGTCGTATCCCCACCAGCCATGTGTCCCCACCCTCTGACCTGCCGGCCCACCACGGACCGGACCGGCAGGACGCTACGCCCACCCCGGGAGCAAGAATGCCCAACCACGATGAACCGCCAGGAAAAAGGCCGAAACGCATCACCACGGGATGAAACGGTGTGCGCAGCGGAGAAGACCTTGTCCCGGTCGCAGGCAACCGCTGTACCGATGCACCCCGAGGCCGCACGCCCTTCCGGGCGGAATCGGTGAGGCGCTGCGGTCCGGGGCAACCTGCCCGCCCCCACTGTCCACCGCGTGCTGACCCGCCTCGGCCTGGCCCGCGTCGCCCACTTGGACAGGACGACCGGCCGTGTCATACGCCGCTACGAACGCGACCGACCCGGCGAACTCATCCACGTCGACACCAAGAAACTCGGCAACATCCCCGACGGCGGCGGCCACAAGGCCCTCGGCCGCCAAGCCGGCCGCAAGAACCGCAAACGCCGGCTACAGCTACATCCACACCGCCGTCGACGACCACTCCCGCCTCGCCTACTGCGTCGAGGGCGGTCCGGCCGGATTTCGGCACCCCCTCCCCCGAGCTTCTGGCCCGCGCGGACCGGGGCCTTCCCCGTTTCCTGGGTGACCAGGACAAGGAGCGGGAGAGCGCCACGGACCGAGGCGAAGCAGGCACTTCTTGCGCTTATCGTCATGGGCTTCGGCCACCGCCGTCCCCGCCTTGCCCCTCCGGGATACCGCCTGAGAGCACGGCCCTGCCGCGTGAGTGCAGGAGTCGGGTCTGCGCCAGGGTGATGGGGCTCTTTGAAATTGGCGCACCCCATACTCGGCCCACCCCACACATGCTCAGTGGATCTCCCCAGCTATAGGCGCGTCCAGGTCTTGCAGCCTGTACCTAGGTACAGGTTTACCGTCGGAGGTGTCCCCGCCTTCGGGGCGTGATGACGGGAGTGAGCGTGATGAGTGATCTGGCGTGGGTGCCGCAGTCCTGCACGCTGCCCACCATGGAGCGGCCCCTGCGGGTCGCGGAGTGGGACGCGCTGTTCACCGAGCGGCTGACCTCGCTCTCCAGGCCCGAGCCGCTCCGGCTGCGCCTCGACCTCGCTGGCGGGCCGGGCGTCGAGGGGCGGGTGAAGGACCTGGTGGAGCGCGAGAGCGGCTGCTGCTCGTTCTTCACCTTCGCCACCACCCCGGGCGAGGATCTGATCGTCCTGGACATCGCGTGGACCCGGTGCACGGGGCTGTCCTGGACGCTCTCGCCGCACGGACCTCTGCCACCGGGGAGTCGCGGTGAGCACGGGCCTGCGCAGCGGGCAGGTTGCCGAGGCGGCCGGGGTGAACATCCAGACCCTGCGCTACCACGAGCGGCGCGGCCTGCTGGCCGAGCCGGAACGCAGCAATGGCGGGCACCGCCTGTACGGCGAGGACGCGGTGACCGCGCTGCGGGTGATCAAGGCGGCCCAGCGGCTCGGGTTCACGCTGGAGGAGGTCGCCGAACTCCTGGAGGCCGGTCGGCACCGCCACGGCCGCCCTGTCGCGGGGCTCCAGGAGCGCGCACGGGCGAAGCTCGCCGAGGTCGACGCGAAGATCGCCGACCTCACCACCATCCGCACCGCCCTGATCGCGGCCGTCGCGGCGGGCTGCGACGACCTGACCGCCTGCGCCTCGATGGACTGCTGCCCCATCCCCTTCACCGACCTCGCCGAGGAGAACCGCCATGCCGGACCCTGCTGCTGATTCCCGTCCCCACCGCGCCCCGAAGGCGCTCGGGGGCCTGGCCGCCCTGGCCTGCGTGGTGTGCTGCGCCCTGCCCGTCCTGATCACCGCGGGCGTCGTGGGCGCCGGGGCCGGGGCGGTGGTGGGCTGGCTGCCCGCCCTCGCCGTCGTCCTGGCCGTGCTCGCCGCCGGAACCTGGTGGCTCGGCCAGCGCCGCCGTGCCCACCCCTGCTCCTGCTCGTCGAAGGCCGCAGGTGAGGACGGGTGCGGCTGTAAGGCATCCGCCGACCCGTTGAAGATCACCGGTGCGGGCCGCCAGTAGGGTCGGTTGGCACCAACGCCCTTCGCTATGCAAGAGCCGGTCACCTACCGCCCCTGTTGATCAGCGCCGACGGCACCAGCCGCTACCTCGACCAGGCCCTGGCACCTCCGGTCGGCCCCGTACGGGAGGCAAAATATTGCGAGGTGGAGGTCAACGTTCAACGCGGGGACACCCTTGTGCTCTACACCGACGGGCTGATCGAACGGCGCGGAGAGAACCTCGACACCGGCCTGGGCCGCCTAAGGGACCTGGCCCACACCAGTGTCGGCCTCACTGCCACGGACCTGTGCGACATGTTCCTGAACCACCAACCCGGCGCCGAATCCCCCGACGACCGCGCGCTCCTTGCCATCAGCTTCCCCACCACCGAACTTCCCCCAGCCCCGCCGGTCGGATGGTCAAAGGGCACGGCTCCCGCTGCGGCTGCCCCACAAAGGCCGGCGACATTCACCTATGCTTCTCGCGCACGTCGCCACGCGCCACCTGCTCGCCAGCCTCTTGTAGGCTTTTCAGGGCCCGGCCGGAACAGTCGGCCGATGTCCCTCACCACCGTGGAGTCGCAGGTGCCCCCAGCCCATGCCGGTCTGCCTCACCCGCCCCGGGGTGACCACTCGTGCTGCGCCTACAGCGATGATCAGGAGAAGTCGCGGGCGGTGACGGGGTTTGTCGGCGCCGGACTGGCGAACGGCGAGCGGGTGCTGTACTTCACCGACACCACCGCGGCACGCACCGTGACCGACTCGCTCGAGGCGGCCGGACTGGATGTCGACGCGGCCCAGGTAAGGGGGCAGCTGGCGGTCCATGGGGCGTCGCAGTCCTATCTTCGGCTGCTTCCCTTCGACCCGGACGCGGTGATCGCCGGGATGCGGCAGGCGTGCGAGGAAGCGGTGGCGGCGGGGTATCCGGGGCTGCGGGTCGTGGGCGAGATGGACTGGTGCACGCGGGAGGTGCCGGGCGCGGAGCGACTCCTGGAGTACGAACTGCGCCTGGAAGCAGAGGTGTTCGCCGATCTTCCAGTGACCGGGCTGTGCCTGTTCGATCGGCGCCTGGACATCGCCGGCGCCGCGGCCCTGCCGATTGCCGCGCATCGCACGCACGTGGCTGCAGGCCACCACGGCGAAGGCTCCCACATCGCGCATCCGGCGCCGGCGCTGCATGTGACGCCGTTGCACGAGGGGCTGGGGGCGCGACTGGTCGGTCATGCGGATCTGGACTCGCGTCCGGATCTGGCGGCGTCCCTGAGCGCGCTGGTCCGCGTGCCCGGCGCCGTCGTGAACCTTGATCTGACCGGGGTCGATTTTTTCGACGTCGACGCCGTTGCCCAACTGGTGCGCGCAGCCGACGTTTTGAGGAGTGAGGGACGGCGGCTGGTTTTGCATCAACCTCCACCGTCGCTGCTGCGAGCAGCCCAGATGTTCCCCGACGAGTGCAGTGTCCTGGAGATGGCGGCATGACCGACAGCGTGACCACCGTTCCGGATGCTGGGCCCTTCGTGCATCCCGCGCTGTTCTACCGCACCCAGGAGGAGTACGTCAGTGGAGTGGGCGGCTTTGTGCGTGCCGCGCTCAGGGCAGAGGAGCCCACGTTCGTGGCGGTGCCCGAAGCACATCTGGACGCTCTGCGCGGGTGGTTGGGGGGCGACGCCGCAGACGTCGACTTCGCGGACATGGCGGTGCTGGGCCGAAACCCCGGGAGGATCCTGGCGGCCCTGCAGGACTTCGCCGACCGGCACCCCGGCCGGGCCGCTCGCATCGTGGGAGAGCCGATCTGGCCGAGCCGCTCGCGCTCGGAGACGCTGGAAGCCACCCGGCACGAGGCGCTCATCAACACCGCCTTCGCCGGCCGCCCCGCCACGATCCTGTGCCCCTACGACGTTACCGCCCTACCCGAAGCGGTGGTCGCCGACGCCCGGCGCACCCACCCCACACTCCTCGAGAACGGCCGTGACCTGGACAGTGCGGCCTACATCGACCCCGCCGTCGTCTGCGCCGACTGCGACGAACCCCTGCCCGAACCAGTACACGCATGATCCTTCCCTATGCCGCAGGCGGCCTCGCCCAGACGCGCCAGCGCGCTCGGGATTGGCTGGAAGGCACAAGCCTGGACCGGGCCCGCAAAGACGACCTTGTACTCGCGATCAGCGAAGCCACCGCCAACTCCGTTGCCCACGGAGGCGGCACCGGCATCCTTCGACTGTGGACCAGCGAGCACGGCACCGCCGTGGCCGAGATCCGCGACGAGGGCCACCTGGCCAACCCCCTCGCCGGACGCCGGCGCCCTACCCTCACCTCCGGTAACGGCGGCCGGGGCCTGTGGATGATCCACCAGCTGTGCGACCTCGTCGAAATCCGCGCCACCCGTACCGGCCTCACCCTGCGCCTTCACCTCGCACCCTGAACCCGCTCAACAAGCCCGACCCCAGGCCCCAGACGGTCGGCCCCTTCCTGTCCCGGTCACGGTTCGACGAGGACGCCACCGGCGTAGCAGGCGCGTCACCGCCACGAAGACGGTGCTCCTCTTCGAGAAGAACGACATCGACGACCATGTACCCGGACGGATTGGGCGTCTGCGGGACCAGGCTGAGTCCCGGGTGTGTTGAACACGGACGGGGCCGGTACCGCCGCTGCGGTACCGGCCCCTGCACGTCACGGTCAGTGCTTGAAGATGTCCTTGACCTTCTCCTTGGCCTCGCGCGCATCGCCCTTGGCCTGGTCGGCGCGGCCCTCGGCGGTCATCCCCTCATTGCCCGTCAGGCGGCCGGCCGTCTCCTTGACCTTGCCCTTGGCCTGCTCCGCCTTCGCCTCGGTCTTCTGCTCGTCCGACACAGCTGATCACTCCCGACGATAGAAAAAGCTCTACAAGGCCTCGTGTGGCCGCTCGACTCCCTCCCAAACCCCGGCGAGACGAGTTTACGAGGTCAAGGCGCCCACCTGTAGGGAGGTGGATCAGGCGGGCCCGTCGGCAGGACCGCACCACCGACGTGTCCGCCCTGCGCCGGCCGGCCCCAGGGCGTGCCCGTGACGCGCCCCGAGAGCGGTGAGAGCCACCGGCCGGTGCCTTGACGCGTGAACGCAGGCAGCGTGACAACCCGCGGCCGTGGCAGGCGAACGGGGTGTTGAACAGGCCAGCCGCACCCCTGCGCCGGTACGGCCGCATGCCGCCTACGGGACGTCGCCGCGCCACACGAACCGGCCGACCCCGGCGGCGCCGGGGTCCGCTTCGGCCGGCTCGTACTCGGACCGGCCTCCCGGCCCGAACCGGCCGTGCTCCGACATCATCATCGCCCCGTCCACGACCTCCTGCGGGGGCCAGCCCGTCACGTCGAGCAGCATTCCGTCCAGGGGCCGCCCACCAGCTCCACGTAGGCGTGCCCCGGCTTCGGCCCCGAGTCCCGCTCGCGCGACTCCACCCCGTACACACGCCGATCCACCCACCACGCATCCACCCACACCCAACCACCCCCCGCCCCTGCACGTAGGCGGTGATGCGCCGGGCGCCTTCGCACGGGTGACCCTCGCCCGGGCCGGCCGGGATCAAGTGCGAGGGCGGTAGACGCCCACCGCGCGTTCCGCGACGGCAACACGGCCGTTGTCCAGGATCATCGTGCGGGTGGCGCCGTAGCGGTAACGCAGGTCGGTGATCGCGGCCAGACGACCACCGGCCAGGACCTGGTCCCCCACGCGTGGTCCGGTGGGCAGCACGTCCACCGGCACCCGCCCGGCACGCGTCCGCTCCTCGGGGGCGGCCGGCCGTGCGTCGAGCTGCTCACACGTGACGGTGCGGGCGATCCACTGGGACCCCCCGAGGCGTCCGTCAGCCGCACCACCAGCGGGGAGGGGTACCCGCCGAAACCCCTCCCGGAGAGGGTGTTCGCGAGAGCGATGGCCGCCTCGCGCTTGTGGGGGGGCAGTCCGCGGAGCGCGCCGCCCCCGTCGGACCCTGTCCGGCGAGGGCGGCGCGAATCGAACAACGGTTTACGGGAGCGAGCGTGCGTCAGCCCTTGGCGATCGCCATGCCCAGGAAGATACCGACGATCAACGCGGCACTACCGGCACCCATCACCGCCCAGGTCCCGCCGTGGGCGGCGGCGAACGTGGAAGTCATCCCCGCCTGCGTGGCGGCCTGCGTCGCCTGCGAACCGGCCATGGAAGCCTCCTGGACGGCCAACGCCGTCTCCAGCTTCTGCACCTTGCTCTCCAACTCGGATGTCTCCACCGTCAACTCCTCTCTCGCCTGTGCCGGCCGATTCCGGCATCAACCCCCATCCCTTCCCCACCCCGGCCAAGCTGTCGCGGGCACCGAACGGGAGCACCCGATTGCCGAAGCGAGCAGCAGACCGGTCGATCCCCTGGGGCGGCCCCGGCCGCATTCGGCATCCACTGGGCCCGATACGGGTGTGCGTGGCCGGGGTACAGGAAATCCCGGCGACAACGATCACGGTCCGCTCGGCGCGAGGGCGCTGACGCGGTTCATCCCCGCCCCTCCCCAAGGGCTGTCCCGTAACTGGGCGGCGTCCCATTGCCGACCCGGATCGGACCGTGTCAGTGGCTGGTGACAGGATCGAGGGGTGCTGATCAAGGGATACGACGTCGGCCCGTTGGTGCCGGGCGAGTCACTGCTGCTCCACCCGGGCTTCTGGTCGAACTACCTCTTAGCGATGTGCAGCGACGGGGGGTGTGCAGAGCGGCCGGTTCCGGAGTGGTTCGGTGAGGACGGCGCGGATGCCGATGCCCTGTCCGAGGTCCTCTTCGATCCTGAGCACTGGCCCGTGTTCAGAGTGCCGGCGAAAGGCGGACCCGGGGCCGTGGTGATCTACCGCAACCTGGACGGCGACTACGGCACCGACTACCTCCTCACCCATCCAGACAGAAGCTACGCCGAGCAGATCGCCAGCTGGGACGGAGATTTCTCGGGCACTGGGCTGACATGGCACGAACTGATCCGGATCGCTGACAGCCCGTCCCTTGCGGACGAAGGCGCCCAGGACACGGCCACCCGCTTCCTGCTGCTGCTTCCCCTCCTCACCGACCCGAACGTGCCGAACACGGCATCGGCAAGGCTCATCGCCGCCCTGACCGCAGTCGGCGCGCCGCAAGACACAGCCTCCCTCGCGGCGGAGCACCTGCTGGCGCACCTTACGAGGAGATCCCGACACGACCCCGCGTGGACGTCTCCGCTGAGCGGCAGTTGAGAGGCGGACCAAACCGCTGGCCATACCGTGGAACGATCTTGGTATGGCAAGTGTGATCACGGCGTCGGAATTTTACTGGATAACCCCGTTCTCCGGGCTGAGTCCTCGCACCTTCGGGAAGCTGGTATCGGTTCTGCGGCGCCAGGGTGCGGACGCGATCCGGAAAGGCCGGCCGTGGAGCCTTCCGCTGGAGGACCGGGCTCTGTCGGTCGCGGCCTACTGGCGCACGAACCTGACGATGCGGCAGCTCGCTCCGCTGTTCGGGGTGTCCAAGTCGGCGGCGGACCGGATCATCGACCACCTCGGGCCGCTGCTCGCCCTTCAGCCCCGCAAGCGGTTCTCCAAGGACACCGTGCTCATCGTGGACGGCACCCTGGTCCCCACCCGCGACCACACCATCGCCGAGCGCTCGAAGAACTATCGATACTCCACGAACCACCAGGTCGTCATCGAGGCTGACACCCGCCTGGTCGTCTTGGTCGGCCGGCCGCTCGCCGGGAACCGCAACGACTGCAAGGCATGGGAGGAGTCCGGCGCCAAGGCCGTCGTCGGCAACACCCTCACGATCGCCGAAGCCGGCTGCCCCGGCACCGGACTCGTCATCCCACACCGCAGAGAGCGTGGCCAGAGCGAACTCCCGCCCTGGAAAGAGGACCACAACAGGTCCCACAAGCAGGTCCGTGCCCGCGTTGAGCACGTCCTCGCCCGCATGAAGACCTGGAAGATCCTCCGCGACTGCCGCCTCAAAGGCGACTGCGTCCACCACGCCATGCTCGGCATCGCCCGGATGCACAACCTCGCTCTCGCCGGATAGACCAGCGGGCCACACCGCAGCCAACCACGCCCAAGACGACTCGGAGATCTTTGCGGGACAGGCCCTAGGTGTTCTGTCCGGCAAGGTTGTGGACGGGTGCAGGTCACGGTTGAGGGATCTCGAACGGGTGAGGGCCCTCCGGGTTCGTGTGGAGTGCGACATCTACACCGGCCGGAAAGGCCCTCGCGGCACACCATAACCCCGCCATGACCGAGACCCGGGCGGCTGTGCCGCGCTGCGTGGTCGAGGACGGCCGGCCGCTGCGCCGGGCCGCCGAACGCTTCCAGGTCTCACCCACCACCGGCGAACGTGGGCCGCCCGGATACCGCGCCCTCGGCGAGACAGGCATGAGCGACCGGGTCCATACGCCCACACCGCAGACCCCGCCGAACCGCGCCCCGCCCTGCCGACACGACTGAAGAGGTGGCCCAGGTCACCGATCCGGCCCAACTGCCGTAACCGGCTCCCTCCCCGTGCTGTTTGGAGGGGCGCGTGCCGTACTCCCTGCGGCAGGTCCACATTCACCAGGAGATCTTGATGTCGCGTATCACAAAGGCCGTAGCCGTCACCGCCTCAGCCGCCGCCATCCTCGCCGGCGGCGCCGGCCTGGCGGCCGCCGACGCCACCGCCGAAGGCGCCGCCATCGGCTCCCCCGGCGTCCTGTCCGGCAACGTCGTCCAGGTCCCCATCCACATCCCCGTCAACATCTGCGGCAACACCGTCAACGTCGTCGGCCTCCTCAACCCCGCCTTCGGCAACGTCTGCATCAACAAGAGCGGCGGCGACAAGGACCACTACAAGGACCAGCAGCACGGCGAATACTGACAAACACCAGGCCCTGGACCCGGCGCACTTCACGCCGTCACCCCGGACCGCCATGTGAACCAGCCGCAGCGCACAGCCCGGTACCGATCGGCCTCCCCCACATCGTCCAAGGCCAGGCCGGCTCCCGTACCGGGCTGTGCGCTGAGTTCGATGACCATGAAATAGACGTCGTAACACGGCCAGGCAGAACTCGGCAAAAGTTGCTCGGTGCGGTCCTAATGCCCCGATCGGGAAAGGCCGCTGCAACGAGGAGCAGCGCGGGACGCGCCGAACATCACCTGGGCGGAACCGGCGTAGACAAGCCGGGGCAGAACCGGGTGCCCGCACGTACGACCGCCCAAGCCGCGCTACGACTCGCCATCCCCGTACGCGAACTACCGTACCCGCCCGGTTGCCCGGTAGATGGCGGCCGCCCCGGACGCTCGGGGTCATCCGGGGCGGTGTGGATCCCATTCTCGACGAGCGGGAGCAGAACCGGTTCCGCAACACGGCCGCCGCACGACCACCGGGGGCGACGGAGCACGGGTGCGGCGGGTTCCGGCGGTCTTCAGGCCGCGGCCTGAGGAGACGGGGATTGGTCGGTGCCGCGGTATTCGGCGTTGATGCGCTTTGCTTCCTCGAGTTGGTCTTCGAGGATGACGATCCGGCAGGCCGCCTCGATCGGGGTGCCCTGGTCGACGAGCTCGCGCGCGCGGGCCGCGATACGCAGCTGATAGCGGGAGTAGCGGCGATGCCCGCCCGGCGAGCGAAGCGGGGTGATCAGGCGGTGCTCGCCGATCGCGCGGAGGAAGCCCTGGGTGGTGCCGAGCATGTCGGCGGCCCGGCCCATGGTGTAGGCGGGGTAGTCGTCGTCATCGAGACGGCCGAACGGATCGTCTGCGGTCATCGAACCTCTCTGTGGAACACGTGGAGGGGCCCTGGTGCCAATGGCACCAGGGCCCCGAAGGAACTACTCACACCATCTGCCGGCCCTGGTACTGCGCCGGCCTTCTGTATCCGCATGCCCACCCGGGGGAGGGGAATGCGGGGATCGCGGATGCGTGACCGGAGACCACCTCACTATCGATGTCCTGCGGTACCCGGACTCCTTACTGCTCGTCCGGGCGATCCTGATGGCGCCTTGGTTCCTCCGTTCTTTCCCTCTGGATCACTCACTTACCAAACGGGAACTGCGTACTGCTCATACTGCGAACTGCTGCAACGCGGGTACTGCTCATATTGCTGAACTGCGAACTGCGTGTACTGCCGGGTGTTGCGTACTGCTGGTGACCTGTCAGAGCGCCACTTCGGCAGCCAGCCCCGTCGCCCATCCTGCATCTGCTTTCCAAGAGCGCGATGTCGCGGGCGTCGTACAGGGGGTCCGTGGTCACCCCCGCCGTGGCGCTTGTAGTCGATGTCCACCGAGCCGACCGGGGACAGCCATCCGAGCCTGACGACCTGGTCGAAGTCGACGCGGCGGACGCCGAGGCGTACCGCGGCCTGGTCCGGGCCGAGTGGCACGTGGCGGTCCAGGAGGGCGGGCAGGTCCCGGCGGCGGGCGAGGGCGGCCACCTGGTCGGGTGGACGTCGGGGAACTCGACGTCGCCGCCGAAGTAGACCAGCAGACCGGCGTTCACCAGGCGGCCGACCGCCGAGGCCCTCACCCTCGGCCGGAGAATCGCAAGCGGCACCCCCAACGCCTCCGTCAACCGGTCCGCCGCCACCCCGGCACCGATCGGGCTCCGCAGCGCCGCCCGCACCGCCTCGGGGTCGGCGGCCTCCACCACCGCCCGCGACCACAAGCGAGGCCCGGCGTCAGGAGCCGGGATCAAGCCGCTCCCGGTCACGCACCGCCACGCCGCCACCGGCACCCGCAACCGACCCGCCGCCGCGTACTCGTCGTAGACCTCACGCACCGAACGCCCCATCTGAATCGCACTCCGATCGCACATCGACCGACCCGACCACCAGGCCGTGCCCGAAAGATGGCGGTATGCCGGGAAGTTGTAAATACCCCGATTCCGAGGGCAGTTGGGAGCGCACCGCACAAACCGCCTACGCGTACGCGAGGGCCGGATTCACTCCGGCGGGGGACGTCGGCGGGGGCCCCCCGCCCCCCCCCCCCGGCCCCCCCCCCCCCGGCCCCCCCCCCCCCCGCCGAGCGGGACCACCGCCCTGGGGGCCCCCAGCACACCCCCCCCCCCCCCCCC
>NZ_JBHVYA010000031.1:15624-19015 GCF_042881255.1 Streptomyces sp. NPDC058279
TTTTAAAATCCCCCGTTCCGGGGCGCTGTGGGGCGCCCCCCCACCAACCCCCCACGGCGCCCGGGGGGGCGGTATACCCGCGGGGGGGGGCGGGGGGGGGGCCCCGCCGCCCCCCCCGACCGGTCAGCCGCGCGGCTGGCCTCCCCGGCCCCTGCGGAGCGTCACGAGCGCCTTGGCGGCACGCAGCAGACCGCCCGCCACCTCCGACCACTCGGGCACCCAGTGGGCCACCACCGCCTCCGCCGGCACGGGGGCGAGGACGGCCGCCGCCCTGAGCGCCGAGGCGAACCGGCGTCCCGCCGGGGTCGGCTCCGCAGGCACGGCCGGGGTCGGGTCGGGGTGCCCGCCGGGCTCCCGGCCCGACTCCCCACCGGCCGACTCCCCACCTTCAGGCATGGACATGGCAGACGACTGCTCACACGAATACGCGGATCACACCCCCGGCGGAGGCGTGATCCACACAGTGCGGGAGACAGCGGACAGCCCCGCAAGACCCGACAAACCCGCAGGTCAAACCAGGTTGAGCTGCACTCGCACCCGCGGTACACCACCGCCCCCTTAGCCCCGCAACCCCCCGCGGACCGCGCCGAAAATCCGGTCAGCCGGCTGCGGCGGCCCTTCCCTCACCGAACCGGGGGACATCCCCCACGGCCACGTCCAGGCGCAGCCGTTTGAAGCGGAGCGGGTGGCGCCATACGCCGCCCCGGTCCACGGCGCGGTCGGCGCTGATCTCGGCTACCAGGTCGGGGCGGACCAAGCGCACGTCCAGGACGTCACGGGCCCCCCAGGTCGCGGCGAACGTGACGCCCTCCCACGGGCGGCCGGGGTAGGCGGCGGCCAGGTGCTCGGCGACCAGGCGGGCCGCCTCCGTGCGCAGTGGGACGGTGCGGCCGACCGCGCGGAGCCGGCCGTCCTGGTCGTGGCGGCCGAGGACGAGGAGCTGTGGGCGGGTGAGGGTGCCGGTGATGGCGCCGATGATCGCCTCGGTGGTGTCGCGTCGTCTGACCTTGGTCCACGCCCCTCTATGACCGGGCGTGTAGCGGCTGGTCTGGGGCTTGACCACGATGCCTTCGACGCCGGACACGTCCGTCCACGACTCCAGCCACTCCCGGGCCAGGGCCGCATCCGTGGTCATCGGACACAGGGTCCACGGGGATGTCAGGGCGTGGTCGGCGAACAGGTCCTCAAGGCGGGCGCGGCGCTCCACGTAGGGCAGGTCGGGCAGCTCGCGGCCGTCGAACTGCAAGACGTCGAACGCCACGTAAAAGGCCGGCAGCTTCGCGGCCAGCTCGGGAGCGCTGCGGGTGCGGGCGGCGGCCCGACGCTGCAACCCCTCGAACGACAGGACGCCGGCCTCCACGTCCCACGCGAGGAGTTCGCCGTCCAGGACCAGGCCGACGGGGAGCTGCGCCTCGGCGGACGCTACGAGATCGGGGAACGCGCCCTGGACCAAGGCGCCTCGGCGGGTCTGGAGCAGCACCCGCCCACCCGGCCCGGCCGGAGTGAACACCAGCACCCGGTACCCGTCGAACTTCTGCTCATACGCCACCCCCGAAGCGAGCGGACGCACGGGCGGGATCACCTCGGCGGCCTGCGTCAACATCGGCTCCACCGGCGGACGCAACACCATCGCCGATGCCTCCCTCGTCCTCGACCCAGAGCGCCAGCCTCACCCGCGCCCCCACACACGGCCCGACGAGGACGCCGGACGGCGGAACTCGACTGTCCTGTGTCACCGAACCTTGAGCGATTGCCATCGAACTTTGACCACTGGCGGTGCACGCGATCAGGCGGCATTGAGTACGGGTACTCATGACCCCACGCTCCCGCTGGGGCGAAGCTCGCTGGGTGAATACAGAAACCGGCCGCACGAGTAAGGGCGTGGCGGTGGCCTTGGCTGTCGTCGAGCTGGCAGCCCTTGTTGGGATCTGGCTGTCTTGGGCTTCGTCCTACTGGTCGTGGGACCCTCAACACTACGGCGACCCACCTGGGCCCTACCTGGAGAAAGCTGCGTTCGTCCCGGCTGCCGCCATGGTTTTCGCTGTCGTAGCCGGGATCCGGCGCCTGCGAGCAGTTGCTATCAGCCAGGTGGTACTGGCCATGGCCATCTGTGGAATTTTGCTCGGCGCGAAGGCCCCCGGGGAACACGTTTACGAGTCCTCCTATCAGAACGCCTGTCGCGCGGGGATGATCTGCGACGGCCCCCCACCCGCTCGATAGGCAGTGCACGGGACCAGACCGCCACCCCCGTCAGGGCGGTCAAAGTTCGGTGGCAGTCGCTCAAGGTTCAGTGACACAGGACATCGACGAACCCGAGCCGCTCGACAGCGGGGGCAGAGCTGGGCCAAAAAATCGAACACATGATGGAATAGGAGAGTCCGCCGCACCCCAGGAGCCCGCCATGACCTCCCCCACCCCCACACCCCGACCGCAGGTCGTGACCTGGGCCCCGAGCCAGACCGGACCGTGTGCAAAGCGCCACGCCCCCACCTGCCGCTACGGGGTCGGCGCCAGCCCCTTGTGCGAGGCATGCAAAACCGCGCGGCGGGCGCAGTACGGGGTCTGAACCGTGTCTGTCCTGCCGCCCGACCAGCCGCGCCTGCGGACGCTGGTCACCTACCTCCGCGGGGAGCTCGGCCGCGCCGAGCGCGCGCTGAACGCGGCCCAGGAGGCCGAGGAGGCCGCCGCACGGCGCCGCCCGCCCGCCGAGCCGCCCGCGTGGCTGGTCGAGCGCGAGATCGGCACCGGCCGACCCCCCGGCCGCGTCCACGTCGGAACGTGCTGGGACACCGGCAAACGCTGCGCCCCCGCCACCGCCGACCAGATCCGCGCCCTACTCGCCCAGGGCATACCCGCATGTCCCCAGTGCCGACCGGACACCGCACTCGGGGTGCTGGAATGAGTGCCCGGCAGCAGGGTGGAGGGATGAGCCCCGCCCCGCGCGTCATCGTCTACCCGCCCGACGCCCAGGGCGGCCGCCGCGTCCGCTGCGACGGCGAAATCCTCGGCCGCGCCCTCGGCCCCTCCGACCTCTTCGAATTCCTGCGCCGCGCCGGCCTCGACCCCGACAACGTCCGCCTGGACGACACGCGCTCGATCGAGTGGCGCGGCGGCGGCCCCACCGTGTGGAGCCCCGACGCCGACGTCAAGTGAGCTGTTACCTAAGGTCACACTCGCATCACTCCTGCTCTGGGCAAGATCAATTTGAAGACGGACCCTTAAGACCGTGTCCTATGTGGTGAGGCGGACGAGTCGTTTGTAGCAGCAGAGGGCGGCGGCGAGGCCGAGAAAGGCCGGGTAGTTGCGGGGGTTTCGTTCGTAGCGGTGGTTGAGTCGGCGGTAGCCGGTCAGCCACGACATGGTCCGCTCAATCACCCACCGGCGTCGCCCG
>NZ_JBHVYA010000032.1:0-16841 GCF_042881255.1 Streptomyces sp. NPDC058279
GCGACGCATCGAACCGCGCATCCGCCACCCACTCCTGGAGCAGCGACAACACCCGACCCGTCTCCGCGTGCACAGCACCCGGCACATCCACCGCGTCAACGGCCTCGCCCTCGCACGACACCACCACAACCGCCGGGACGACACCACCCTCCGCGGCAACGACCCGCAGCATCGCCAGATCCGCGAACGCCTGCGCACCCGCACCCAGCACCAACCAGTCATCGACCGCACCCGCCGAACCACCCGACGGCACCACCGACCACTCCACCCCGAACAACGCATCGCGGGTGGCGTCCTGGGCCGTGCCGAGCTGGTCGCGATTCACGGCCCGCAGCGCAAGCCCGGCCACAGAGGCGACCGGTTCCCCGGCGGCGTCGGCGATCGTGAGGGCCACTTCGCCGCCACGGGTGGACGCGAGTCGTACCCGGAGCGCGGTGGCACCGACGGCGTGCAGGGACACGCCCGACCAGGAGAACGGCAGGCGTCCTTCGCCGCTCCCGTCCTCCGTGCCGCCGAGCCCCAGCGCGTGGAGCGCCGCGTCCAGCAGGGCGGGGTGCAGGCCGAACCGTGCGCCCTCCGCCTCGGCGCTCTCCGGTAGCGCCACCTCGGCGTAGACGTCACCGTCATGGCGCCAGGCGGCGCGGAGGCCCTGGAACACCGGTCCGTACCCGAAACCGGCGTCGGCGAGGCCCTCGTACAGTCCCTCCACCGCGACCGGCTCCGCCCCGGCCGGCGGCCAGACGGTCAGGTCCTGCGGAGCCTGCTCGGCCCCGGCCGCCAGCACACCGGTGGCATGGCGGGTCCAGGGCAGCTCGCTGTCCGCGCCCTCGGTCCGGGAGTGGAGCGCGAGGGTGCGCCGGCCCGCCGGATCGGCGGCGCCGACCGAGAGCCGGAGCTGCACACCGGTGTGCTCGGGCAGCACCAGCGGGGCCTCGAGGGTGAGCTCGTCGACCCGGTCGCAGCCGACCCGATCGCCGGCGCACAGGGCCAGCTCGACGAACGCCGTGCCCGGCAGCAGGACGGAACCCATGACGGCGTGGTCCGCGAGCCAGGGGTGCGTGGTCAGGGACAGCCTGCCGGTGAAGAGGAAGCCGTCCGAGTCGGGCAGTTCGACCGCCGCGCCGAGCAGCGGGTGGTCCGTCGCACCGAGTCCGGCGGAGGCGACGTCACCCTGCGAGCGGCCCGCGTCGAGCCAGTACGCGGCGCGTTGGAAGGCGTAGGTGGGCAGGTCGACGCGCCGGGCGCCGGTCGGGGCGTAGAAGGCCCGCCAGTCGACGGGAACGCCGCGCGCATGCGCGGTGGCGAGTGCCGAGAGCAGCGTCCCGGCCTCCTCGCGCCCGGCGCGCAGGGCGGGTGCGAAGGTGCTCGCGTCCGCGTCGCCGGTCAGGCACTCCTGGGCCAGGGCGGACAGGACTCCGTCCGGGCCGAGTTCGAGGTACGTGGTGACCCCGGCGGCCTCCAGGGCACGGACTCCGTCCAGGAACCGGACCGCCTCGCGGACGTGCCGCACCCAGAAGTCCGCCGAACCCATCTCGTCCGTGACCAGCGCACCGGTCAGGTTCGAGACGACCGGGATGCGCGGGGACTCGTACGAGATCCCCTCCGCGACCTCGCGGAACGCGTCCAGCATGCCGTCCATGTGGGGCGAGTGGAACGCATGGCTGACGGTCAGGCGCTTGGTCTTACGACCCTGCGCCTCGAAGGACCCGGCGATGGTCACCGCGTCCGCCTCGTCGCCCGCGATCACGACCGACTGCGGCCCGTTGATCGCGGCGATGCTGACCCGGTCCGTCAGCAGCGGCAGGACCTCGTCCTCCGACGCCTGCACCGCGATCATCACGCCACCGGACGGCAACGCCTGCATCAACCGCCCACGGGCGGTAACCAGCGCGCACGCGTCCTCCAGCGAGAACACCCCCGCCACATGCGCGGCGGCGATCTCACCGATCGAATGACCGGCCAGGAAGTCCGGCTTCACACCCCACGACTCCACCAGCCTGAACAACGCCACCTCGACCGCGAACAGCGCCGGCTGCGTGTACTCCGTCCGATCCAGCAGATCGCCGTCCGACCCGAACAGCAGCTCCTTGAGCGGCAGTTCGAGCCGCGCGCACACCGCGTCCAGCGCCTCCGCGAACACCGGATACGCGTCGTACAGCTCGCGGCCCATGCCCAGCCGCTGGCTGCCCTGCCCGGTGAACAGGAACGCCAGCTTCCCGGCGACCGGCGAGCCCGAGACGACACCCGGCGCCGAGCGGCCCTCGGCCAGTGCGGTGAGCGCCGCGCGGAAGCCGTCGCGGTCCGGGGCGACGACCGTGGCGCGGTGGTCGAAGACCGCCCGGCCGGTGGCCAGCGAGTAGCCGGTGTCGGCCGGTGCCTGCGAGGGGTGGGCGTCCAGGTGGGACAGCAGGCGTCCGGCCTGGGCGCGCAGGGCGTCGGGGGTCCGGGCGGAGAGGATCCAGGGGAGGGCGGCCGGGACCGGCTGCGGGCGGGCGGGGGCGGGTGCGTCGGCGGTGGGGTCCGCGCCGGCGTCGGGGGCGAGCTCGATGATGGCGTGCGCGTTCGTACCGCTCATGCCGAAGGAGGACACACCGGCGCGGCGGGGGCGGCCGGTCTCGGGCCAGGCGCGCTGCTCGGTGAGCAGCGAGACGGCGCCGGCCGACCAGTCCACGTGCGGGGACGGTTCGTCGACGTGCAGCGTCTGCGGGAGCACCCCGTGGCGCATGGCCTGGACCATCTTGATGATGCCGGCGACGCCGGCGGCGGCCTGGGTGTGGCCGAAGTTGGACTTGATCGAGCCGAGCCACAGGGGGCTGTCCGCAGGGCGGTCCTGGCCGTAGGTGGCGAGCAGCGCCTGCGCCTCGATGGGGTCGCCCAGGCGGGTGCCGGTGCCGTGCGCCTCGACCGCGTCGACCTCTGCGGCCGACAGGCCGGCGTTGGCGAGGGCCTGGCGGATGACGCGCTGCTGGGACGGACCGTTGGGGGCGGTGAGGCCGTTGCTGGCGCCGTCCTGGTTGACGGCGGTGCCCCGGACGACGGCCAGGACCTGGTGGCCGTTGCGGCGGGCGTCCGAGAGGCGCTCGACGAGGAGCATGCCGACGCCCTCGCCCCAGGCGGTCCCGTCGGCGGCGGCGGCGAACGGCTTGCAGCGGCCGTCGCTCGCGAGGCCGCGCTGGCGGCTGAACTCGGTGAAGACGTCGGGGGTGGTGATGATGGTGACGCCGCCCGCCAGGGCCATGTCGCACTCGCCGTTGCGCAGTGCCTGCGCGGCGAGGTGCAGGGCCACCAGCGACGAGGAGCAGGCCGTGTCGACGGTGACGGCGGGGCCTTCGAAGCCGAAGGTGTACGAGACCCGGCCGGAGGCGATGCTGCTGGAGCCGCCGGTGCCGAGGTAGCCCTCGACGCCTTCGGGGACGGTGTTCAGCCGGGACACGTAGTCGTTGTGCATCTGGCCGACGAACACGCCGACCTGTTCGCCGCGCAGGCCCGTCGGGTCGATCCCGGCGCGCTCGAAGGCCTCCCAGGAGGTTTCGAGGAGCAGCCGCTGCTGCGGGTCCATGGCGAGGGCTTCGCGCGGGTTGATGCCGAAGAACGCCGGGTCGAAGTGGTGGGCTTCGTAGAAGAAGCCGCCCTCCCTGGCGTAGGAGGTGCCGGGGCTGTCCGGGTCGGGGTCGTACAGCGCCTCGGTGTCCCAGCCGCGGTCGTCGGGCAGGTGGGAGATGCCGTCGCGGCCCTCGGCGAGGAGGTTCCACAGGTCCTCGGGGGTACGGACGTCCCCGGGGAAGCGGCAGCTCATGGCGACGATCGCGATGGGGTCGTCGGCCTCGACGGCGGTGGCGGCGACCCGTGGCAGGGCGGCGGCCGCCTCGGAGCCGAGGAGTTCCTCCTTGAGGTAGCCGGCGAGCACCGTGGGGGTCGGGTAGTCGAAGACCACGGTGGCGGGCAACCGGATGCCGGCGGTCGCGCCGAGCCGGTTGCGGAACTCGACGGCGGTGAGCGAGTCGAAGCCGAGGTCCTTGAAGGCGCGGGTGGGTTCGACGGCGTCGGGGGTGGCGTGGCCGAGTACGGCCGCCACCTGGTTGCGTACGAGGTCGAGGAGGAGCGGGTCGCGCTCGTTCTCGGGGAGTCGTACGAGCTGTTCGACGAGCGGGGTGCCGGTGCCGGTGGTGGTGGCTTCGACGGCGCGGCGGGCGGGGGCGCGGACGAGGCCGCGCAGCAGCGCGGGGACCATGTTGGCGTCGGCCTGGCGCAGGGGCGCGAGGTCGAGCTGCATGGGTACGAGGAGGGCGTCGCCGATGTGGCGGGCGGTGTCGAGGAGTGCCAGTCCTTCCTCGCTGGAGAGGCCGAGGACGCCGGACCGGGTCATCCGGTCCTTGTCGGCGGTGTCGAGTTCGCCGGTCATCCCGCTGGCCTCGGCCCACAGACCCCAGGCGAGGGAGGTGGCGGCGAGACCGTGGGCCTGCCGGTGGCGGGCGAGGGCGTCGAGGAAGACGTTCGCGGCCGCGTAGTTGGCCTGGCCCGCGCCGCCGAAGGTGCCGGCGGCGGAGGAGAACAGCACGAAGTCGGCCAGGTCGAGGTGGCGGGTCAGTTCGTGCAGGTGGAGGGCCGCGTCCGCCTTGGGCCGCAGGACGTGGTCGACGCGCTCGGGGGTGAGGGCGTCGACGACGCCGTCGTCGAGGACGCCGGCGGTGTGGATGACGGCGGTCAGCGGGTGTTCGGCCGGTACGGCGTCGATGAGCGCGGCGAGCGCGCCGCGGTCGGCGGCGTCGCAGGCGGCGAGGGTGACGTCGGCGCCCAGGGCCCGCAGTTCGGCGGCGAGTTCGGCGGCGCCCGCGGCGGCCTCGCCGCGGCGGCTGGTGAGCAGCAGGTGGCGCGCGCCGCGGGTGGTGACGGCGTGTCGGGCGACGAGCGCGCCGAGGGTGCCGGTGCCGCCGGTGATCAGGACGGTGCCGTGCGGGTTCCACTCGGCGGGCAGGGTGAGCACGATCTTGCCGACGTGGCGTGCCTGGCTGAGGTAGCGGAACGCCTCGGGGGCCTGCCGGAGGTCCCAGGCGGAGACCGGTACGGGGCGCAGTGCGCCGGTGCGGAAGAGGGCGAGCAGCTCGGTGAGCATCTCCTGGATGCGGTCCAGGCCGGCTTCGGTCAGGTCGAAGGCCCGGTAGGTGACGCCGGGGTGGGCGTCCGCTACGTCCTGGGGGGAGCGGACGTCGGTCTTGCCCATTTCGACGAAGCGTCCGCCGCGCGGCAGGAGCCGCAGGGAGGCGTCGACGAATTCCCGGGCGAGGGAGTCGAGGACGACGTCGACGCCGCGTCCCGCGGTGGCCGTACGGAAGGTGTCCTCGAAGTCGAGGGTGCGGGAGGAGGCGATGCGGTCGTCGGTGAGTCCGAGTCCGCGGAGGGTGTCCCACTTGCCGGGGCTCGCCGTGGCGTAGACGTCGGCGCCCCAGTGGCGGGCGAGTTGGACGGCGGCCATGCCGACGCCGCCGGCGGCGGCGTGCACGAGGAGCGCTTCGCCGTCGCGCAGTCCGGCGAGGTCGTGGAGCGCGTAGTACGCCGTCATGAAGACGATCGGTACGGCGGCGGCCTCGGCGAAGGTCCAGCCCTCGGGCATGGGGGCGATCATGCGGCGGTCGACGACGGTGAGGGGGCCGAACGCGCCGGGCAGCATGCCCATGACGCGGTCGCCGGGTGCGAGGTCGGTGACGCCGGGTCCGGTCTCCAGGACGATGCCGGCGCCTTCGCTGCCCATGAGGCCCGGGTCGCCGGGGTACATGCCGAGGGCGTTGAGCACGTCGCGGAAGTTGAGGCCGGCGGCGCGGACGGCGACGCGGACCTGGCCGGGCTCCAGGGGTGCCTCGGACTCCGGGCTGGGGACGAGGGTGAGGTTGTCGAGGGTGCCCTTGTCCTCGATGTCCATGCGCCAGGCGGTCCCGTCCCGGGGCGGGGTCAGCCGGGTGGTGGCGGGGACGCGGGCGAGCCGGGGGGCGTGGACGGTGCCGCGGCGGACGGCGAGTTGCGGTTCGCCGGTGGCGAGTGCGGCGGCTAGGACGTCCGCCGAGGCGGGGTCGGAGTCGAGGTCGGCGAGGACGAACCGGTCGGGGTTCTCGGACTGGGCGGTGCGGACGAGGCCCCACACGGGTGCGTGGGCCAGGTCGGCGAGGTCCCAGTCGCCCTGGGTGGCGACGGCGCCCCGGGTGACGAACACCAGGCGGGAGGCGGCGAACCGGTCGTCGGCGAGCCATGCCTTGACCAGGCCGAGCGCCTGGTGGGTGGCGGTGTGGACGGTGTCCGTGAGGGGGCCGGTGGCCGTTCCGGAGGTGAGGTCGGCCAGGACGTACGCGGGTGTCGGGGCGCCTGCGTCGAGGGACGCGCGCAGGGCGTCCAGGTCGGCGTGTGCGCGGCCGGGCAGGGTGGTGGTGGGCGCGCCGATGACCGCCCGGTCGTCGGCGCCGGCCGGGGTCGCGGCGGGCGGCACGGTGGCCCAGTCGAGGCGGAACAGTGACTCGTGGTGGGCGCTGCGGGCGCCGCCGAGCTGGTCTGCGGAGACGGGCCGCAGCATCAGGTGGTCGACGGCGGCGACGGGCGCGCCGGTGGTGTCGGCGACCTGGAGGGCGAGGGAGTCCGGGCCGTCGGGGGTGAGGCGTACGCGCAGCGCGGAGGCGCCGACGGCGTGCAGGGACACGCCGCGCCAGGAGAACGGCAGCCGGCTCTGCCGGTCGCCGTCCGGGGCCGGCTGGACGAACGTGGCGTGCAGGGCGGCGTCGAGCAGGGCCGGGTGCAGGCCGAACCGGGTGGCGTCGGCCTGCCGGTCGTCGGGCAGCGCGACCTCGGCGTACACGTCGTCGCCGAGCAGCCAGGCGGCGCGCAGGCCCTGGAAGACGGGGCCGTAGGCGAAGCCGCCCTGGCCGAGGTGCTCGTAGAGGCCGTCGACGCCGACGGCTTCGGCGCCCGGCGGCGGCCAGGCGGTCAGGTCGAAGGCGGCGGGTCGCGCGCCGGTGCCGAGGATGCCGCTCGCGTGGCGGGTCCACGGCTCGTCGGCGGGGGCGTCCGGGTCGCCGGAGTACACGTCGAGGGTGCGGCGGCCGGCCTGGTCGGGGGCGCCGACGACGATCTGGAGCCGTACGGCCGCGTGCGGGGCGAGGACCAGCGGGGCTTCGAGGGTGAGTTCTTCGAGGAGGTCGCACCCGGCCTCGTCGCCGGCGCGGATGGCGAGTTCGACGAAGGCGGTGCCCGGGAGCAGCACGGTGCCCATGACGGCGTGGTCGGCGAGCCAGGGGTGGGTGTCGAGCGAGAGGCGGCCGGTGAAGAGGAGTCCCTCGCCGTCGGCGAGGGCGACGGAGGCGCCGAGCAGCGGGTGGTGGGCGGCGCCCATACCTGCCGATTCGACGTCGCCGACGTACCCTTCGGGGGCTTCGAGCCAGAACCGTTCGCGCTGGAAGGCGTAGGTGGGCAGTTCGACGCGGCGGGCGCCGGTGCCGGCGAACCAGGCGTCCCAGTCCAGCGGTACGCCGCGGGTGTGGGCGGCGGCGAGGGCGGCGGTCAGGGCTTCGGCCTCGCCGCGGTCGTGGCGCAGCGCCGGGAGGAAGACGGGGGCGTCCGCCGGGTCGGCGGGGTCGGGCAGGCAATCGCGGCCGAGGCCGGACAGGACGCCCCGGGGGCCGATTTCCAGGTAGGTGGTGACGTGTTCGGCGTCCAGGGTGCGGATGCCGTCGAGGAAGCGGACCGCTTCGCGGACATGGGAGACCCAGTGGTCGGCGGTGCGCAGTGCGTCGTCGGCGATCCGTCCGGTGAGGTTGGTGACGATCGGGAGCGCCGGGGCGTGGTAGGTGAGGGATTCGGCGACCTCGCGGAACGCGTCGAGCATGCCGTCCATGAGGGGCGAGTGGAAGGCGTGGCTGACGGTGAGGCGCTTGGTCCGCCGGCCGCGGCGCTCGAACTCTGCGGCGATCTCCAGGGCGAGGGTCTCCTCGCCGGAGATGACGACGGCGGAGGAGGAGTTGACGGCGGCGATGGCGATGCGGTCGTCGTGGCCCGCGAGGAGCGGCAGCACCTCGTCCTCGGTGGCGGTCAGCGCGATCATGGCGCCGCCCTCGGGCAGGGCCTGCATGAGCCGGCCCCGGGCGGCGACGAGGGTGGCCGCGTCGGTCAGCGAGAGGACGCCCGCGACGTGCGCGGCGGTGATCTCGCCGATGGAGTGTCCGCTGACGAAGTCGGGGCGTACGCCCCGGGCTTCGACGAGCCGGTAGAGCGCGGTCTCCAGGGCGAACAGGGCGGGCTGGGTGTAGCCGGTCCGGTTCAGGAGGTCGCCGTCGTCGCCGAACAGAACGTCCTTCAGCGGCTGTTCGAGGTGCGGGTCGAGGGCGGCGCAGACCGCGTCCAGCGCCTCGGCGAACACCGGATAGGTGTCGTACAGTTCGCGGCCCATGCCGGGGCGCTGGCTGCCCTGTCCGGTGAACAGGACGGCGGTTCGGCCGTCGGCGGTGGTGTGGCGGACGAGCCGGGGGCTGTCGTGGCCCTCGGCGAGGGCGGTCAGCCCGGCGAGGAGTTCGTCGCGGTCGTGGGCGACGACGGCGGCGCGCCGGTCGAGGGCGGTGCGGGTGGTGGCGAGGGAGAGCGCCAGGTCGGCGGGGGCGGTGTCCGGTCGCTCCCGGAGGTGGTCGATGAGCCGTGCCGCCTGGGCGCTCAGCGCCGCCGGGGTGCGGCCGGAGAGGGTGAAGGGCAGGGGTGTGCCGGCGGGAAGGGTTGCCGTGGTGGGGGTGTCGTCGGCGGGCGGCTGCTCGATGATGACGTGCGCGTTCGTACCGCTGACGCCGAACGAGGAGATGCCCGCGCGGCGGGGGCGGCCCGGGTCGGGCCAGTCGGTGGCCTCGGTCAGCAGGGAGACCGCGCCGGCGGACCAGTCGATGTGCGGGGAGGGTTCGCCGATGTGCAGCGACGGCGGCAGGACGCCGTGGCGCATGGCGAGCACCATCTTGATGATGCCGGCGGCGCCGGCGGCGGCCTGGGTGTGGCCGATGTTGGACTTGATCGAGCCGAGCCTGAGCGGCCGGTCGTCCGGGCGGCCCTGGCCGTAGGTGGCGAGCAGGGCCTGCGCCTCGATGGGGTCGCCGAGGGTGGTGCCGGTGCCGTGCGCCTCGACGGCGTCGACGTCGGCGGTGGTGAGCCCGGCGTTGGCGAGGGCCTGGCGGATGACGCGCTGCTGGGAGGGGCCGTTGGGGGCGGTCAGGCCGTTGCTGGCGCCGTCCTGGTTGACGGCGGTGCCCCGGACGACGGCCAGGACCTGGTGGCCGTTGCGGCGGGCGTCCGAGAGGCGCTCGACGAGGATCATGCCCGCGCCTTCGGCCCAGCCGGTGCCGTCCGCGTCGGCGGAGAACGACTTGCAGCGGCCGTCGGTGGCGAGGCCCCGCTGGCGGCTGAAGTCGATGAAGGTGTCGGGGGTGGACATCACGGTGACGCCGCCCGCCAGGGCCATGTCGCACTCGCCGTTGCGCAGTGCCTGCGCGGCGAGGTGCAGGGCCACCAGCGACGAGGAGCAGGCCGTGTCGACGGTGACGGCCGGGCCTTCCAGGCCGAGGGTGTAGGAGATGCGGCCGGAGGCGACGCTGCCGGCGGTGCCGGTGCCGAGGTAGCCCTCCAGGCCTTCGGGGACGGCCGGGAGTCGTGTGAGGTAGTCGTGGTACATGACACCGGCGAACACACCGGTGCGGCTGCCGCGCACGGACGACGGGTCGATCCCGGCCCGCTCGAATGCCTCCCAGGAGGTTTCCAGCAGGAGCCGCTGGTGCGGGTCCATGGCGAGGGCTTCGCGCGGGTTGATGCCGAAGAAGTCCGCGTCGAAGTCGGCGGCGTCGTGGAGGAAGCCGCCCTCGCGGGTGTACGAGGTGCCGGCCCGGCCGGGGTCGGAGTCGTACAGCGCGTCCAGGTTCCAGCCGCGGTCGGTGGGGAACGGCGATATCGCGTCGGTGGAGCCGGCGACGAGCTCCCACAGCTCCTCGGGGCTGGTGATGCCGCCGGGGTAGCGGCAGCTCATGCCGACGATGGCGATGAGGTCGTCGTCGGGACCGGTGGTGGCGGCGACCGGAGCGGAGGCCGCGTCCTCGCCGAGGAGTTCGGTCCGCAGGAACGCGCCCAGGGCGTTGGGGGTCGGGTAGTCGAAGACGAGGGTGGCGGGCAGCCGCACCCCGGTGGCGGAGCCGAGCCGGTTGCGCAGCTCGACGGCGGTGAGCGAGTCGAAGCCCAGTTCCTTGAAGGCGCGGCCGGGGTCGACGGCCTCCGGACCGGGGTAGCCGAGGACGGCGGCGACCTGGACGCGAACGGTGTCCAGCAGCAGCCGGTCGCGTTCGGCGGCCGTCAGCGGCAGGAGCCGCTCGGCGAGGCCGCCGGCGGGCGCGCTGTCCGGGGTGTCGGCGGCGCGGCGGGCGGGGGCGCGGACGAGGCCGCGCAGCAGCGCGGGGACCATGCCGGCGTCGGCGTGGCGCAGTGCCGCCAGGTCCAGGTGCATGGGGACGGCGGTGGGGTCGCCGACGGCGCGGGCGGTGTCCAGCAGGGCGAGGCCCTCGGTGGAGGACAGCGCGGCGACTCCGGCGCGGGAGATGCGCTCGATGTCGGCGTCGGCGAGGTCCGAGGTCATGCCGCTGCGTTCGGCCCACAGGCCCCAGGCGAGGGCGGTGGCGGGCAGCCCCTCGGCGCGGCGGCGGTGGGCGAGCGCGTCGAGGAAGGCGTTGGCGGCGGCGTAGTTGGCCTGGCCGGGGCCGCCGAGGGTGCCGGCGGCGGCGGAGAACAGGACGAACGCCGCGAGGTCCGCGTCCCGTGTCAGTTCGTGCAGGTGGACGGCGGCATCGAGTTTGGCGGGCAGGACGTGGTCGACGCGCTCGGGGGTGAGCGCTTCGAGGATCCCGTCGTCGAGGACGCCGGCGGTGTGGACGACGGCGGTCAGCGGGTGTTCGGCCGGTACGGCGTCGATGAGCGCGGCGAGCGCGCCGCGGTCGGCGGCGTCACAGGCGGCGAGGGTGACGTCGGCGCCCAAGGCCCGCAGTTCGGCGGCGAGTTCGGCGGCGCCCGCGGCGGCCTCGCCGCGGCGGCTGGTGAGCAGCAGGTGGCGTACGCCGTGCTCGGTGACCAGGTGTCGGGCGACGAGGCCGCCGAGGGTGCCGGTGGCGCCGGTGACCAGGGCGGTGCCCTCGGGGTCGAGGGCGGGCGCTTCCTGGCCGGGTGCGGCGGCGACGCGGGCGAGCCGGGGCACCAGCGCCGTGCCCTCGCGGAGGGCGAGCTGCGGTTCGGCGGTGGCGAGCGCGGCGGGCAGGGCGTGCCGGGATTCGGGACGTCCGTCCAGGTCGAGCAGGACGAAACGGTCCGGGTGCTCGGACTGCGCGGAGCGCAGCAGGCCCCACAGCGGGGCGTGGGCCAGGTCGGCGACGTCGGACGCGGCGGTGGTGGCGACGGCGTCGTGGGTGACGAACACCAGGCGGGAGCCGGCGAGGCGGTCGTCGGCGAGCCAGGCCTGGGCGAGTTCCAGGGCGCGGTGCAGCGCTTCCCGGGCGGTGCCGGGCAGGTCGGTGTCGACGGGCGTGCGCGTGGGGGCGCCGTACGCGGGGAAGGGGACGACGACGGTACGCGGGACGGGGCCGCCCGCGTCCAGCGCCGCGCCGAGGGCGGCGAGGTCGGCGTGGATCGCGGCGGTGGGCAGGGCGGTGGCCGTCGGGGTGTCGGCGTCGCCCAGCAGCGCCCACTGGCCGGCGGCGACGGTGAGGGCCGCCGGGAGGGGCATACCGGTCCACTCGACCCGGAACAGCGATTCGTGGAAGGCCGTGCGCGCGGCGTGGACTTGGTCCGGGGAGACGGGCCGCAGCAGCAGCGCGTCGACGGAGGCGACGGGTGCGCCGGTCTCGTCGGCGAGGGCCACCGACACCGTGTCGTTGCCCGCGGGTGCGAGCCGTACGCGCAGGGCGCGGGCGCCCACGGCGTGGAGCGTGACGCCGCTCCAGGAGAACGGCAGCCTGCCGTGCTCGGTGTCCTCCAGGAGGGAGCCGATGCCGACGGCGTGCAGCGCGGCGTCCAGCAGCGCGGGGTGCAGGCCGAACAGGGTGGCCTCGTCGTGGGCGGCCCGGGGCAGGCGGACCTCGGCGAACACCTCGTCGCCGCGCTGCCAGGCGGCGCCCAGCCCCTGGAAGACGGGGCCGTAGGCGAATCCGGACCCGGCGAGGTAGTCGTACAGGCCTTCGACGTCGACCTCGGTGGCGCCCTTCGGCGGCCAGCTGGTGAGGTCGGTGGTGGCGGGCTCGTGGCCCGCGGGGGCGGCCGGGGCGAGCACGCCGGTGGCGTGCCGGGTCCAGGCGCCCTCGCCCCAGGTGTCGTCGGCGGCGTCCTCGGGCCGGGAGTGGAGGGTCAGGGAGCGGCGGCCGTCGGTGTCGGGCGCGCCCACGGCGAGCTGGATCTGCACGCCCCCGTGCGGGGGCAGCACCAGGGGTGCTTCGAGGGTGAGTTCGTCCAGCAGCGCGCACCCGGTGTGGTCGCCCGCCTGGAGCGCCAGCTCGACGAAGGCGGTGCCGGGCAGCAGGACGGTGTCCATCACCGTGTGGTCGGCGAGCCAGGGGTGGGTGGCCAGCGAGAGGCGGCCGGTGAACAGGTGCCCGTCGCCGTCCGCCAGCGCGATGGCCGCGCCCAGCAGCGGGTGGTCGGCGGAGCCGATGCCGGCGGCGGTCACGTCGCCGGCCCAGGCGGCGGGCTGCTCGGGCCAGTACAGCTCGCGCTGGAAGGCGTACGTGGGCAGGTCGACGCGGGCGGCGCCGCGCCCGGCGAAGACGGCGGACCAGTCGACGGCGACGCCGTGGACGTGGGCTCGGGCGACGGCCGTGGCGAGCGCGGCCGCCTCGGGGCGGTCGCCGCGCAGGACGGGTACGAAGACGGCGTCCTGGTCGGTGACGCACTCCTGCGCCAGGGCGGTGAGGACTCCCCCGGGGCCGATCTCGACGAAGGTGGAGACGCCCTGCGCGGCGAGCCGGCGGACACCGTCGTGGAAGCGGACGGCCTCGCGGACGTGGCGGACCCAGTAGTCGGCGGTGCAGATCTCGTCCGCGGTGACGGAGGCGCCGGTCAGGTTGGAGACGAGGGGGATGACGGGCGGGGCGTACGCGACGGACTCGGCGACCTCGCGGAAGGCGTCGAGCATGCCGTCCATCAGGGGCGAGTGGAAGGCGTGGCTGACGGCCAGCCGCTTGGTGCGGCGGCCGAGGGCGCCCAAGGTCGCGGCGAGTGCCGTGGCGGCGTCCTCGTCGCCCGAGACGACGACGGAACGGGGGCCGTTGACGGCCGCGATGCCCACCCGGTCGGTGAGCAGCGGCAGCACCTCGTCCTCGGTGGCCTCGACGGCGATCATCGCGCCGCCGGCGGGCAGGGCCTGCATCAGCCGGCCGCGTGCGGCGACGAGCCTGGCCGCGTCCGCGAGGGTGAGGACGCCCGACACGTGGGCGGCGACCAGCTCGCCGATGGAGTGGCCGATGAGGAAGTCGGGGGTGACGCCCCACTGTTCGAGCTGGCGGTGGAGGGCGACCTCGACGGCGAACAGCGCCGGCTGGGTGTAGGCGGTCTGGTCGAGCAGGGCCGCTTCGGCGGTTCCCTCCTCGGCGAACATGACGTCGTACAGGGGCCGTTCGAGGTGCCGGTCGAGCTCGGCGGTCACCTCGTCCAGGGCCCGGGCGAAGCCGGGGTGGGTGGCGTACAGCTCGCGGCCCGCGCCGAGGCGCTGGCTGCCCTGACCGGAGAAGAGGAACGCCGTCTTGCCCTCGCCCGTGGCGCCCAGGACGTGATCGGCACCCTGGTCGCCGGCGGCGAGCGCCGCGAGGTCGGCGAGCAGGGCGTCGCGGTCGGCGCTGAACAGTACGGCCCTGCGGTCCAGCGAGGAGCGGCTGGTGGCCAGGGAGAAGCCGAGATCGATCAGCCCGGCGGGGTCGGCGGCGAGCCCGGGGTGGGCGCGCAGGTGGGCGGCGAGCCGGTCGGCCTGGGCGCGCAGGGCGACGTCGCCCTGGCCCGACACGAGCAGCGGCACGGGGCCGGTGGCGCCGTCGGCCGGCCGCTCGGCGGGCGCCGTCCCGTCGTCGGCGGTCCCGTCCGGTTCGCCGGCGGGCGGGGCCTGCTCGATGACGGTGTGCGCGTTGGTCCCGCTGACGCCGAAGGACGAGATGCCGGCGCGGCGGGGTCGGCCGGTCTCCGGCCACGGCACGGTCTCGGTCAGCAGCCTGACGTCACCGGCGGCCCAGTCGACGTTGGCGGACGGCCGGTCGATGTGCAGCGACTCGGGCAGGACGCCGTGGTGGATCGCCTGCACCATCTTGATGATGCCCGCGACACCGGCGGCGGCCTGGGTGTGCCCGATGTTCGACTTGATCGAGCCGAGCCACAGCGGGCTGCCGTCGGGCCGGTTGCGGCCGTAGGTGGCGAGGATGGCCTGCGCCTCGATCGGGTCGCCCAGCGTCGTACCGGTGCCGTGGGCCTCTACGACGTCGACCTGTGCGGGGGTGAGCCCGGCGTTGGTGAGCGCCTGGCGGATGACGCGCTGCTGGGACGGCCCGTTGGGGGCCGTCAGGCCGTTGCTGGCGCCGTCCTGGTTGATCGCCGAACCGCGCACCACGGCGAGCACCGGGTGCCCGTTCTTGCGGGCGTCGGAGAGCCGCTCGACGAGCAGCATGCCGACGCCCTCGCCCCAGCCGGTGCCGTCGGCGCCATCGGCGAACGGCTTGCAGCGGCCGTCGGGGGCGAGCCCGCGCTGCCGGCTGAACTGGACGAACGCCCGCGGGCTCGACATGACGGTGACACCGCCCGCCAGCGCCAGCGAGCACTCGTCGTTGCGCAGTGCCTGCACGGCGAGGTGCAGGGCCACGAGCGACGAGGAGCAGGCGGTGTCGACGGTGACGGCCGGGCCTTCGAGCCCGAGGGTGTAGGAGATGCGGCCGGAGACGACGCTGGCGGCGTTTCCGGTGAGGAGGTATCCCTCGACGCCCTTCGGCACGGAACGCAGCAGTTCGGGGTAGTCCTGGCCGTTGGTGCCGATGAAGACACCGGCCTTGCTGCCGCGCAGCGTGGCCGGGTCTATTCCGGCTCTTTCGAGGGTTTCCCAGGAGGTTTCGAGCAGCAGGCGCTGCTGCGGGTCCATGCCGAGGGTTTCGCGCGGACTGATCCCGAAGAACGCGGCGTCGAATTCGCCGACGCCGTCGAGGAATCCGCCCTCACGGGTGTACGAGGTGCCCTGCTGGTCGGGGTCGGCGTCGTACAGCGACTCGATGTCCCAGCCACGGTCGGTGGGGAAGTCGGTGATCGCGTCCCGTCCCCCGGCCACCAGGTCCCACAGGTCCTCCGGCGACTCGATGCCACCGGGGAACCGGCAGCTCATGCCGACGATCGCGATCGGCTCCGGCTCCTGGGCCTCGACCTCGCGAAGGCGCTGCCGCGTCTGATGCAGATCGGCCGTCACCCGCTTCAGGTAGCCGAGGATCTTGTCCTGATCTGCCATTGGAACCTCACCCATGCTTATCGTCACAAACCCTTGCGCCTGCTACTGCCTGCTGTCCGCCGTGCTAAATGCCGAGCTCCTTCTCGATGAAGTCGAAGAGCTCGTCGGGCGTGGCCTCCTGGAGCTTCTCGGTCACGGCCTCGCCACGTGATGTGGTGTGCGGTTCACCCCATTTCGCCAGGAGGGCCTGCAGACGCAGCGCGATGTCGGTACGCGTTTCACTGTCGGGGGCGTCCGGGTCGAGGACGGAGAGCGCGGACTCCAGCTTTTCGAGTTCCGCGATTCCCGGGGCGGCCCCACCGCTGCCGTCCTGGGTGATCTCGGCCCGGAGGAAGTCGGCCAGCACCGCCGGGGTCGGGTGGTCGAACACGAGCGTGGCCGGGAGCCGCAGCCCGGTGGCGGCGTTGAGGCGGTTGCGCAGCTCCAAGGCGATCAGGGAGTCGAAGCCCAGTTCCTTGAACGCGCGTCCCGCGCCCACCTCGTCGGTGGTGGGGTGGCCCAGTGCGGTGGCCGCGTGGGAGCGGACCAGTTCGAGCACGGCCAGGGCCTGTTCGGCCTGCGGCATGACGGCGAGCCGCTTGCGCAGCGCCTCGGCCGGGGAGTGCTCCCCGGCGCCCGGCTCGCCGGTGGCCGCCGATGTCTCGGCGAGCCGCCGTACCTCGGGCAGGTCGGAGAGGAAGGGACTGCGCCGTACGGCGGTGTAGCCGGGCTGGAACCTCTCCCACTGGATGTCGGCGACGGCCACGGCCGCCTCCGCGTGGTCGAGGGCCTGCTGGAGCGCGCCGATCGCCGAACGCGGCGCCATGGCGGGCACCCCGCCCCGGTCCAGCCGCTCACCGATCGCGCCGCCCGCCGCGAGGCCACTGTCACCCCAGCGGCCCCAGGCCACGGACGTCGCGGCCAGTCCGTCGGACTGCCGCTGCTCGGCGAGGGCGTCCAGGTAGGCGTTCGCGGCCGCGTAGTTGCCCTGCCCCGCGTCACCGAGCGTGCCGGCGACACCGGAGAAGAGGACGAACGCGGACAGCTCCAGGTCGCGGGTCAGCTCGTGCAGGGTGAGCGCCGCGTCCGCCTTGGGGGCGAGCACGGTCGCGAACCGCTCGGGGGTCAGCGCGTCGATGACGCCGTCGTCCAGGACACCGGCCGTGTGCATCACGGCCGTCAGCGGCCGGTGGTCCGGGACGGTCGCGAGGAGGGCGGTGACGGCGTCGCGGTCGGCCATGTCGCAGGCGGTGATGGTGACGTCGGCGCCCAGGGCGGTGAGTTCGTCGCGGAGTTCGATGGCGCCGGGGGCGTCGATGCCGCGGCGGCTGGTGAGCAGCAGGTGCTCGGCGCCGTT
>NZ_JBHVYA010000033.1:0-16820 GCF_042881255.1 Streptomyces sp. NPDC058279
CGAATTATGCGGCTGCGAACGTGTTCTTGGACGGGTTGGCGCAGCATCGTCGGGCTGCGGGTCTGCCCGCGACTTCCCTGGCCTGGGGCCTGTGGGCGGAGGCCGGCGGCATGGCGGGCGAGCTGGCTGCCGAGGACGTGTCGAGGTTGGGCCGTGGTGGTGTGGCCGCCTTGTCCGCGGAGGAGGGTGTGGCTCTGTTCGATGCCGTGTCGGTGTCCGGGCAGGCGTTGTTCGTGCCGGTCAAGTTGGACCTTGCGGCGCTGCGGGCGCAGGCGGCCGGTGGTGGGATGCTCCCGCCGCTGCTGAGCGGACTCGTCCGTACCCCCACCCGCCGCACCGCTCGCGGTACGTCGGCCTCGGGAGGCGCACTTGCCCGGCACTTGGCGGGGCTGGCGGAGCACGAACGGCTCGCTGCCGTCCTGGACATGGTCCGGGTCCAGGTGGCCGCGGTGCTCGGCTTCACCGGGCCCGAAGCGGTCGACCCGGCCCGGTCGTTCAACGAGGTCGGCTTCGACTCGCTGACCGCCGTCGAGCTGCGCAACAGGCTCGGCGCCGCCACCGGCGTACGCCTTCCCGCAACGCTCGTCTTCGACTACCCGACGCCCGCCACGCTGGCCGACCACCTGCACGCCGAGCTGCTCGGCCTCCACGACGAGGTGGCCGCTCCCGCCACCGCGGCGGCCCGGGACGACGAACCCATCGCGATCGTCGCCATGGCCTGCCGCTTCCCCGGCGGCGTACGGTCGCCCGAGGACCTGTGGAGCCTGGTGCTGGAGGGCCGGGACGCCATCACGGACATGCCCGACGACCGTGGCTGGGATGTCGAAGGGCTCTTCGACCCCGACCCCGACAGGCCGGGCACCAGCTACAGCCGCGCGGGCGGTTTCCTGCACGACGCCCACCACTTCGACCCGACCTTCTTCGGGATCTCACCGCGCGAGGCCCTCGCCACCGACCCGCAGCAGCGACTGCTCCTGGAGACCACCTGGGAGGCGTTCGAGCGGGCGGGCATCGACCCGGCGTCCGTGCGCGGCAGCCGGACCGGAGTCTTCGCCGGTGTCATGTACAACGACTACGGCACACTGCTGCACCGTGCACCCGAGGGCCTTGAGGGCTACATGGGCACCTCCAGCTCGGGCAGCGTCGCGTCCGGCCGCGTCTCGTACACGTTCGGCCTGGAGGGCCCGGCGGTCACCGTCGACACGGCCTGCTCGTCCTCACTGGTCACCCTGCACCTCGCGGTCCAGGCGCTCCGCAACGGCGAGTGCGACCTCGCGCTGGCCGGCGGTGTCACCGTGATGGCCACGCCCGGTACGTTCGTCGCGTTCAGCCGTCAGCGCGGGCTCGCGAGCGACGGCCGCTGCAAGCCGTTCGCCGCCGCGGCCGACGGTACGGCGTGGGGCGAGGGCGTCGGCATGTTGCTGGTGGAGCGGTTGTCTGACGCCCGCCGGAACGGCCACCAGGTCCTGGCGATCGTGCGTGGCTCGGCGGTCAACCAGGACGGTGCGAGCAACGGTCTGACCGCGCCGAACGGCCCTTCCCAGCAGCGGGTGATCCGTGCCGCGCTGGCGAGTGCGGGCTTGTCGGCCACGGATGTGGACGTGGTGGAGGCGCACGGTACGGGGACGACGCTGGGTGATCCGATCGAGGCGCAGGCGCTGTTGGCCACGTACGGGCAGGACCGGCCCGGGGACCGGCCGTTGCTGTTGGGTTCGATCAAGTCGAACATGGGTCACACGCAGGCGGCGGCGGGTGTCGCGGGCATCATCAAGATGGTGCAGGCGATGCGGCACGGGGTGGTTCCCAAGACGCTGCACGTCGACGAGCCGTCCCCGCACGTGGACTGGTCGGCCGGTGACATCGACCTGCTGACGGAACAGCGCGCGTGGCCCGAGACGGGCCGCCCGCGCCGGGCGGCCGTATCGTCCTTCGGTATCGGCGGGACGAACGCCCACACCATCATCGAGCAGGCCCCCGACGCGGAGGGCCGGTCGGCTTCCGGCGGTCCCGCCGTGTCGTCGTACGTGCTGCCGTACGTGCTGTCGGCGAAGTCTGCGGAGGCGCTGCGCGGTCAGGCCGCGCGGCTGCGCACCCGTCTGGTGGACGCGCCGCAGACGGTTCCGGCCGATGTCGCCTACTCGCTGGCCACCAAGCGGGTCGGGTTCGACCACCGTGCGGTGGTCGTGGCCGGTGACCGGGAGGAGCTGCTGCGGGGCCTTGCCGCCCTGGAATCGGAGGGCGGTACGGCCGCCGGGCTGGTCCGGGGAGCGAGGACCGCCGGGAAGCTGGCGTTCCTGTTCACCGGGCAGGGCAGCCAGCGGCCGGGCATGGGCCGTGAGCTGTACGACACCTATCCGGTGTTCGCGGAGGCGCTGGACGCCGTCTGCGCGCGGCTCGAACTGCCCCTGAAGGAGGTGTTGTTCGGGTCGGACGGTGACCTGCTGGACCGTACGGAGTACACCCAGCCCGCGCTGTTCGCCCTCGAAGTGGCGCTGTTCCGGCTGGTGGAGTCCTGGGGTCTGAAGCCCGACTTCCTGGCAGGGCACTCGATCGGCGAGATCACGGCCGCGCATGTGGCCGGAGTGTTCTCCCTGGAGGACGCGTGCACCCTGGTCGCCGCACGCGGGCGCCTGATGCAGGCGCTGCCGTCCGGTGGCGTGATGATCGCGGTGCAGGCTTCCGAGGACGAGGTCCTGCCGCTGCTGACGGACCGGGTCAGCATCGCGGCGATCAACGGGCCGCAGTCGGTCGTGATCGCGGGCGATGTGCACGCCGTGATGGAGATCGCGGCCGGGTTCGCGGTCCAGGGACGCAAGACGAAGCAGCTCGTGGTGAGCCACGCGTTCCACTCGCCGCACATGGACGGCATGCTCGCCGACTTCCGCAAGGTGGCCGAGAGCCTGTCCTACGCCTCCCCGCGCATCCCGGTGGTCTCGAACCTGACCGGCGCGCTGGTCACGGACGAGATGGGTTCGGCCGATTTCTGGGTCCGGCACGTCCGCGAGGCGGTCCGCTTCCTCGACGGCGTACGCACCCTCGAAGCCGCCGGGGTCACCACGTACCTCGAACTGGGCCCCGACGGGACGCTGTCCGCGCTCGCCCAGGAGTGCCTGACCGGCGACGCGGACGCGAGCACCTTCGCACCGGCCCTCCGCAAGGGCCGCCCCGAGGCCGAAACCGTCACCACCGCCCTCGCGCACGCCCACGCCCACGGCATCCCGGTCGACTGGGAGACCTACTTCGCCGGCACCGGTGCCCGGCCGGTCGACCTGCCCACGTACGCCTTCCAGCAGGAGCGTTACTGGATCGACGTGCCCGTCGCCCCGGTCGGAGACGTGGCCTCCGCCGGGCTCGTCGCGGCCGAGCACCCGCTGCTGGGCGCGGCGGTCGAGCTGCCCGACTCCGAGGGGCTGCTGTTCACCGGGCGGCTGTCGCTCCAGTCGCACCCCTGGCTGGCCGACCACGCGGTGGCCGGCACGGTGCTGCTGCCCGGTACCGCCTTCGTGGAGCTGGCGCTGCACGCCGGGCACCGGGTGGGTGGTGGCGTACTCGAAGAGCTGACGCTGGAGGCGCCGCTGGTGCTGCCCGAGCGCGGCGCGCTCCAGCTCCGGCTGTCCGTGGCCGCTCCGGACGGGACCGGGCGCCGCTCGTTGCACGTGCACGCGCGACCCGAGGACCTGGGCGGCGACGAGGACGGCCACGGCGCGGATGTGTCGTGGACACGGCATGCGAGCGGTGTGCTCGCGGCGCCGGGCGCATCCACGGGCGCGGACGTCCCCGGCCTGGAGACCTGGCCCCCGGCGGGTGCCGAACCGCTCGGGGCGGAGGACCTGTACGACCGGTTCGCGGCCGGCGGCTTCGCGTACGGCCCGGCGTTCCGCAACCTGCGGGCGGCCTGGCGGCTCGGCGACGAACTGTTCGCCGAGCTGGCCCTGCCCGAAGGCCCCAGGGCGCAGGCCGGCGACTTCGGTGTGCACCCCGCACTGCTGGACGCGGGCCTGCACGGCATCGCGCTCGGTCCCTTCCTCACCCCCGCGCCCACCTCCGCACCGACGGAAGGCGCCGACGGCGAAGGGGATGACGGTGCCCGCATCCGGCTCCCGTTCTCCTTCAGCGGGGTCACCCTGCACTCGGTCGGCGCGGGCTCCCTCCGGGTGCGGCTCGCCCCGGCGGAGTCCGGGTCCGTGTCCCTCGCGGCCTACGACGAGCAGGGCGCCCCGGTGCTGTCGGTGGAGTCGCTGCTGTTGCGGGCGCTCGACCCCGCGCGGCTGCGGTCGGTGGCGCGACCGGTGTTCCACGAGTCGCTCTTCCGGCTCGAATGGCCGGCGCTGCCCACCAGCCCGTCTGCCGAACAGGGACGTTGGGCGGTCGTCGGCAACGACACGCTCGGCCTGGAAGCCGTGCTGCGGGACGCGGGCGTCCCCGTCGACGGGTACGCGGACCTGTCCGCCCTCGGCGGTGTCGTGGCCTCGGGCAAGCCGCTGCCGGACACCGTGCTGGTCGCGTACGCCGCGTCCGGCGCCGAACGTGACGCGGCCACCCGGGAGACGTCCGGTTCGGAGACGACGGCCGACGACACCCGCCGGGTGACCCACGACGCCCTGCGCCTCGTCCAGGACTGGCTGGCCGACGAGTCGCTGGCCGGAGCCCGGCTGGCCGTCGTCACCCGTGGCGCGGTCGAGGCACGGCCGGGGGAGGGCGTCCCCGACCTGGCGCACGCACCGGTGTGGGGCCTGCTGCGGTCGGCGCAGTCCGAGAACCCCGGGCGGTTCGTGCTCGTCGACCTCGACCTCGACCTCGACCGCGACGGCGACGGCGACCTCGACCTCGACCGCGACGGCGACCTCGACCACGACGGTGTGGACGCACGCGACCGTACGGTCGTGGGCGACGCGGGCACCGGCCCGACGGCGGCCCTCGCGTCCCTGCTGGCCGCCGCCATGGCGAGCGGGGAACCTCAACTAGCCGTCCGCGACGGCGTCCTGCACGCCGCCCGGCTGGCCCGCGTGCCCGCCCGGCCCGTTCACGACGCACCCGGCGCCCTGCCGGAGGAGGCGGACGCCCCCGGTCCGGACATGCCGGCCGGCCGGGCACCCGCGCTCGACCCCGAGGGAACCGTCCTCGTCACCGGCGGCACCGGAGCGCTCGGCAGCCTGCTGGCCCGGCACCTGGTGGTCCGGCACGGGGTACGGCACCTGCTCCTGACCAGCCGGCGCGGCCCCGACGCCGAGGGCGCCCCGGAACTGGTCGCCGCACTGGCCGAGCTGGGCGCCGAGGCGACCGTCGCCGCGTGCGACGCGTCCGACCGCGAGGCGCTCGCCGCGCTGCTGGCGGGCGTTCCGGCCGCGCACCCGCTCACCGCGGTCGTGCACACCGCGGGCCGTGTCGACGACGGACTCCTACCGTCGCTGACTCCGGAGCGGCTCGACACGGTGCTGCGCCCCAAGGCCGACGCCGCGCTGCACCTGCACGAGCTGACGCGCGGGGCGGACCTCGCCGCGTTCGTCCTGTTCTCCTCGGCGGCCGGCACCCTCGGCAACCCGGGACAGGCCAACTACGCCGCCGCCAACGCGTTCCTCGACGCGTTGGCCCAACACCGGCGCGCGGCGGGGCTGCCCGCGGTGTCGGTTGCCTGGGGGCTGTGGGAGCAACGCAGCGCGATGACCGGTGAACTCACCGACGCCGACGTCCAGCGGATGGCACGGGCCGGGCTGGCCCCCCTCTCCTCCGACGAGGGCCTGGCCCTCTTCGACACGGCGTGTTCCCTCGCGGAAACCGGTTCCGCCGGCCCGGTGGCCCCCGGCGCCCCCGCCGGCGACGGGTCCGCGGGCGCCTCCGGCGCCGGGGTGCTCGTGGCGATGCGGCTGGACACCGCGCCCCTCCGTGCCCAGGCGGACGCGGGAGCCCTCCCGGCCGTCTTCCGGGGCCTGGTCCGCGGTGTTCCGCGCCGCGCGGCCGCACACCGGGCGGCGGACCCGGCGTCGTCCGAGGCCGCGCGGCGGCTCGCCGGGCTGTCCGCCCTGACCGAGGCCGAACAGGAGCGGGTGCTGCTCGACGTCGTACGGGCGCAGGTGGCCGCCGTACTGGCCTATCCGTCCCCGGACGCGGTGGGGGAGACCCAGGAGTTCCTTGAACTGGGTCTGGACTCCCTGACCGCCGTGGAGCTGCGCAACCGGCTCAACGCGGCGACCGGCCTGCGACTGCCCGCGACCCTGCTGTTCGACCACCCCAGCCCCGTCCTGGTGGCCGCCCGGCTGCGTGCCGAACTCGCCGGGACCCCGGACGCGGCGGAGGCCGGTGACACGGCACCGGGTGACGGGGAAGGCTCCGGAGTCTTCGGCTCGATGCTCAGGGAGGCAGGGGCCCAGGGTGCGTCCGGGACGTTCATGGAGCTGCTGATGCAGGCATCGCGGTTCCGGCCGTCGTTCGCCTCGTCCGCCGAGCTGCGCAAGGCTCCGAGCCTGGTACGCCTGTCGCGCGGGGACACCCTCCCCGGGCTGGTCTGTTTCTCCTCGATCCTGTCGATCTCGGGCCCGCACCAGTACGCGCGCTTCGCCTCCGGGTTCCGGGGCCGGCGGGACGTCCACGCGCTGGGCGCGCCCGGGTTCCTCCGGGGCGAGCAACTGCCCTCGACCACCGACGCGGTGATCGAGGCCCAGGCGGAGGCCGTGCTGCGGCACGCGGACGGCGCGCCGTTCGTCCTGCTCGGTCATTCGTCGGGCGGCATGCTCGCCCACGCGGTGGCCGGCAAACTGGAGGGCGCGGGGGTCTTCCCCCGGGCGGTGGTGATGCTCGACATCTACTCGCACGACGACGACGCGATCATCGGCATCCAGCCGGGCCTCTCCGAGGGCATGGACGAGCGGCAGGACACGTACGTGCCGGTCGACGACAGCCGGTTGCTCGCGATGGGCGCGTACTTCAGGCTCTTCGGCGGGTGGAAGCCGACGGCCGTGAAGACCCCAACCCTGCTGGTGCGGGCGGGGGAGCGGTTCTTCGACTGGTCCAGGGCGGCGGACGGCGACTGGCGTTCGTACTGGGACCTGGAGCACACGGCCGTGGACGTCCCGGGCAACCACTTCACCATGATGGAGGAGCACGCTCCGACGACGGCCCGGGCCGTGGAGGAGTGGCTGGACGCCACGCGCTGAGCCCCGACGGGCAGGCGGCGCACGCGACGGACAGGGCCGGGCCCCACCGAAAGGTGGGGCCCGGCCCTGTCGCCGTACCGTTATGCCGCGGCACCGTCTTCTTCGCCGCACCGCCTTCGCCGTGCGGGCCGGGCGGTCACCCGTCCCGCCCGCACGGCGAACCTGTCAGGCACGCCGTTCCCGTTCCCGTTCCCGGGAACGCTTCTTGGGCAGGCCCACGGTCCGGACCTCGAAGGTGTCCTTGGTGAGGTCCAGACGGTGGAAGAGGTTGTCCGGCCCGGTCACGCACACCGTGCCCACGCCGAGGTCCTTGAGGCTCTCCACCACGCTCGGCCAGTGGATCGGCCGGTCGAAGGTGTCGAGCATCATCGTGCGCATCCCGGTGGCGTCCCGGACGACCGTGCCGTCCTGGTCGGCGACCACGGGCATGGCGGGGTCGGCCAGTTCGTACGCGCCGAACACCTCCTCCTCGGCCTTGTGCCGCAGCGCCGAGAAGGCGGCCGCGTGCACGGGCGGCCGCATGGAGTACATGGAATAGCCCCCCGCCGCGCTGATGCCCGCCTTCAGCCCGTCGAGCTCCTTCTCCCGCACGGACAGCATGTGGAAACCCGCGTCGAGCCGCCCGGAGACGTCGTACCAGGCGCCCCGGTCGTCGAAGCCGGCGAGGATCTCGTCCAGGCGCTCCTGCGGGGTACGGACGAAGGAATGGGTGACGACGTCCTCGTACGCGCCCGAGAAGTACTCCTCCTCGCAGCGGGCGAGGTCCGCGGTGAGCCGGACGACGTCCGCGAAGGGCAGCGAACCGACGAAGGCGGCGGCGGCCTTCTGGCCGAAGCTCGGTCCGGTGCAGACGGTGGGGGAGAGGCCCAGGGTGTCCACGGCCCGGTCCGCCATCGCCATGGAATTGACCAGGAAGGCGATCTGGGAATGGACGGAGTAGTCCTCCTCGGAGGTCCGGAACCGGTCGAACACCGAGTACCCGAGGGCCTCGTCGGCCTCCGCGAGCCGCTTGCGCGCGTACGGGTCGAGGAGGAGGAACTTGCCGACCTCGGCGAACGACGAGGGGCCCATGCCCGGGAAGACGATCGCGGTTCCGCTCCGGTCACCGCCGGCCGCCCCCGCCGCGTCGCCCGGTCCGCCCGGTGCGGCCGGTGTGCCCGGTGCCCCCGGTACGGCGGGGCCGGCGTGATCGGTTCGCCCGGCGCCATCGGTCGGGAGGATCCGCTCGGAATGATTCATGGTCCGTGTGTGCCTTTGCTTCCGGTATCGCACCGGCAGTCGCCTGCCGGCCTCATCGACGGGAAAGGGCCCCGCACCCGGCCGGGCGCGGGGCGCCGGGCCGGGTACGAGGCCGGGAGGGACGAAGTCCGAAGGGACGGGAAGGGGAACGGGGAAGGCGAGGGGCCCGGGGTCAGTCCTGCGCCCTGCGGTGGAACCCCTTGATGCCGATCAGCCCGAAGAGCAGGATCGCCCCGCCCAGCGCCGGCAGGTCGACCCACAGCGGGATCGAGCCCGGACCGCCGGGCGGCAGCAGCAGGGCGCGGATGCCCTCGCTGACGTAGGTCAGCGGGTTCAGGGCGCACAGGATCTGGAACCAGCGGATGTCGGCCAGCCCGTGCCAGGGGAACTGGGTGCACCCGGTGAACATCAGCGGGGTCAGCGTCACCGCGAAGATGACGCTGATGTGCCGCGGAGGGGCCAGCGTGCCGATGGTCAGGCCCACCGTGCTGCCCGCCAGCGCGCCCAGCAGCAGCACGGCCAGCGTGGACGGGAAACGGTCCATCGGCCAGGACACGTCGTCCAGGAGCAGGAAGCCGACCGGGATCATCACCAGCGAGGCGATGATGCCGCGCAGCGTGCCGAAGACCAGCTTCTCGACGGCCACCAGGCTGGTCGGGATCGGCGCGAGGAGCCGGTCCTCGATCTCCTTGGTCCAGGAGAAGTCGATGACCAGCGGCAGTGCCGTGTTCTGGAGGCTGACCAGGAAGCTGTTGAGGGCCACCACGCCGGGCAGCAGGACGTCCTGGAACCCTCCGCTGGTGTAGCCGAGTTCACCGAGGACCTTGCCGAAGACGAACAGGATGAAGAACGGTTCCACGAGCACCTGGGCCAGGAACGGACCCAGCTCGCGGCCGGTGACGAAGACGTCCCGCCACAGGATGAAGAAGAACGTACGGAGCGCCGTGCGCACATCGGTGCGCGCCGGCTTCAGCTCGGCGGGGAAGCCGGCGACGGGGTCGGGTGCGGTGGTGGCCGTCATCGCAGCTCCCGGCCGGTGAGCTCGATGAAGACGTCCTCCAGTGTGGCGGTGCCGACACTCATGTCCTTGATGTCACAACTCGCTTCCGTCAGGGCCGTGACGACGACCGGCAGCACCGCTCCGGACGGTACGTCACTGTAGATGCGCAGCCGTACGGGCGCGGGGGCGCCGTCGTGCTCCTCGGCGTCGTCCTGGCGCACCGTTTCGACGCGCTCCACCGCCTCGATCTTCTCCAGCACCCGGACGACGGCGTCCCGCCCCTCGTCCGCGCCGGTGGGGCGCGTCCGGTCCACCGGGGGCGCCGGCTGCACGGTGAGGGTCAGGGCGGTGCTGCTCAGGCTCCGCATGAGGGCCTGCGGGGTGTCGAGGGCGAGCAGGCGGCCGTGGTCGACGATGCCGACCCGGTCGCAGAGCTTGGCGGCCTCGTCCATGTCATGGGTGGTCAGCACGGTGGTCACACCGCGTTTGCTCAGCTCGGCCACGCGTTCGTGGATGAACCGCCGCGCCTGCGGGTCGAGTCCGGTGGCCGGTTCGTCGAGGAAGAGCACCTGGGGCCGGTGCATCAGTGCCCGGGCGATCATCACCCGCTGCGCCTGCCCGCCGGACAGCTCGTCCCCGCGGGCCTTGCCGCGGGCGGCGAGGCCCACCCAGTCCAGGCACTCGTCGGCGAGGCGGCGCCGCTCGGACCGGCTCATGCCGTGGTAGCCGGCGTGGAAGAGCAGGTTCTGGCGGAGGGTGAGGGACCGGTCGAGGTTGTTGCGCTGCGGTACGACGGCGAAGGCCCGGCGCGCCTGCGCCGGGTGGGCCACGACGTCGACGCCCTGGACGAACGCGCGCCCCGCGGTGGGGGCCACGCGTGTGGTGAGGATGCCGATGGTCGTCGTCTTGCCCGCTCCGTTGGGACCGAGGAATCCGAAGACCTCCCCCCGGCGGACGGAGAAGCTCAAGCCGTCCACCGCCGGTCGGTCGCGGCCACGGTACTTCTTGACCAGTCCGTCGACCACGACGGCACAATCCACGGGTGGTTCAATAGTCATTTACGCCTGCGAATCAAGCGGGACGCGACAACGGCGGCCCGGGAAATTCGCACAGGAAAGTCGCGTGACCGGCCGCGCGTGGAGCGCCGATTGAATAGGACACAGAAGTGGTGCGGACCCTGTCTAGCACGCACGCTGGTGTCCCCGTGCAACTGACCTGGGAAGCTAGGGGGAATGAGGTGATGTTAGGGGGAGCTAGGGGTTTTCGGGGTGCTCGGGCGTGGATTCGTCCGGGGCATTCCGCACCCCTATCCAAAACGTTCGGGGTCGGCGAGTGTTGCGGCTTCGCCGAATATCCTCCTAGCATCAACGTGTGATCGCGCCGAATTATTCTGTGCAAAAGGAAGCGTCGGCGGGTCGAGTGTCCGCGGGCCCCGCAGTGGATCCCGGAACGCTGCGGTGGATGGTGATCGGCGCGACCGGCACGCTCGGTGCCGAGGTGGCCGCCCAGCTCATGGCCCACGGCGCCGACCCGGTACGGACCGGGAGGGCCGATCTCGACCTCACCGACCCGGCGGCGGTCGCCGCGGCCGTCGCCGCCGGCGGCCCGGACGTCGTCGTCAACTGCGCCGCCTGGACCGCCGTCGACCCGGCCGAGACCGAAGAGGCCGCCGCCCTGGAGGTCAACGGCACGGGACCGGGGCACCTCGCCCGTGCCTGCGCCGCGAGCGGCAGCAGACTGCTGCACGTCTCCACCGACTACGTCTTCGGCGGTACGCCGGCCCACCCCGGCCGGCCCTGGGCCGAGGACGCCGCACCCGACCCCGGCACCGCGTACGGGCGCACCAAGCTGGCCGGCGAGCGCGCCGTCCTGGCCGCCCTGCCGGACGCGGCGGCCGTGGTGCGCACCTCCTGGCTGTACGGGCGGTCCGGCGGCGGCTTCGTGCACACCATGGCCCGGCTCGCCCGGGAACCCGGACGGACGGTGGACGTGGTCGACGACCAGCACGGGCAGCCCAGTTGGTCACCCGACGTGGCGGCCCGCCTCATCGCGCTCGGCACGCTGCCCGCCGGCCGTGCCCGGGGCGTCTTCCACGCCACCGGTGCGGGCGGCACCACGTGGTACCACCTGGCCCGGGAGGTGTTCCGGCTGACCGGCCAGGACCCCGACCGGGTGCGGCCCATGGACAGCTCACGGCTGGAGCGGGCGGCGATACGGCCCGCGTGGAGCGTCCTGGGCCACGACCGGTGGGCCGACGTGGGCCTCGGCCCGATGCGCCACTGGCGGACGGCCCTCACCGAGGCCCTCACGGGCGCGCCCCACCCCGAAGACGCTGACTCCGGACACCGAAAGGCGGTCGAAGGGTGATACCCCTGTCCATAGAAGGGGCCTGGCTGTACGAGCCGCGGCTCCACGGTGACGAACGCGGTGTCTTCCTGGAGGCGTTCCAGGTCGACGCCTTCCGGCGCGCCACCGGCCGGCGCCTCGAACTGGCCCAGGTCAACTGCTCGGTCTCCCGCCGCGGCGTGATCCGCGGCGTCCACTTCGCCGATCTGCCGCCCGGCCAGGCCAAGTACGTCACCTGCGTACGCGGCGCCGTACGCGACGTGATCGTCGACCTCCGCCGGGGATCCCCCACCTACCGGCAGTGGGAGGCCGTCGAACTCGACGACCGGGACCGCCGGGCCGTGTTCCTCTCCGAGGGACTCGGCCACGCCTTCCAGGCCGCCACCGACGACGCCACCGTCGTCTACCTCACCACCTCGGGCTACAGCCCGGGCCGTGAGCACGGCGTCGACCCACTCGACCCCGAGCTGGGCATCGCCTGGCTCCCCGGCACCCAACCGCTGCTGTCCCCGAAGGACGCCGCGGCCCCCACCATCGCGGCGGCCGAGGCCCAGGGGTTGCTGCCCGCGTACGAGGACTGCGTGCGGTACGTGTCCTCGCTCGCCCCACCACTCAGCGAGGAGACCCCGTGAAGGCGCTCGTCCTGTCGGGAGGGTCCGGCACCCGCCTGCGCCCCCTGACCCACACCTCGGCGAAGCAACTCGTGCCGGTGGCCAACAAACCCATCCTCTTCTACGCCCTCGAAGGGATAGCCGACGCGGGCGTCACCGACGTCGGCATCATCGTCGGCGACACGGCCGAAGAGATCCGGGCCGCCGTCGGCGACGGTTCGCGCTTCGGCATCAGCGTCACCTACATCCCCCAGCACCAGCCGCTCGGCCTGGCCCACGCCGTGCGCATCGCCCGGGACTGGCTCGGCGACGACGACTTCGTCATGTACCTGGGCGACAATTTCCTGCTCGGCGGGATCAGCGCGCAGCTGGAGGACTTCCGCACCCGCAGACCGGCGGCGCAGATCATGCTGACCCAGGTCCCCGACCCGTCCGCCTTCGGTGTCGTCACCCTGGACGAGGCGGGCCGGGTCACCGGCCTGGAGGAGAAGCCGGAGTTCCCCAAGAGCGACCTGGCCCTGGTCGGCGTGTACTTCTTCACGGCCGCCGTGCACGACGCCGTGGCCGCCATCCGCCCCTCGGCGCGCGGCGAGCTGGAGATCACCGACGCCCTCCAGTGGCTGCTCGACCAGGGCTTCGACATCGCCTCCTCCACCGTCAACGGCTACTGGAAGGACACCGGGAACGCCGCCGACATGCTGGAGGTCAACCGGTCGGTGCTCGACGGCCTGACCCCCTACTGCGCCGGCTCCGTCGACGACGCGAGCGAGCTGGTCGGCCGGGTCGTCGTCGAGGAGGGCGCGGTCGTCATCCGCTCCCGGATCGTCGGCCCCGTCGTCATCGGCCGCGGTGCCCGCGTCGAGGGCTCCTACATCGGCCCGTTCACGTCCGTCGCGGACGACTGCGCCGTCATCGACAGCGAGATCGAGTACTCCATCATCCTGGCCGGCGCGGCCATCGACGGCGTCCGCCGCATCGAGGCGTCCATGATCGGCCGACAGGCCCGGGTCACCCCCGCGCCCCGCACACCCCAGGCCCATCGCCTGATCCTCGGCGACCACAGCAAGGTGCAGATCCGTTCATGAAACTCCTGATCACGGGAGCGGCCGGCTTCATCGGCTCCCACCTCGTACGCACCGTCCTCGGCCCGGACAAGCCGCTGGGCGACGACGTCCGCGTCACCGTCCTGGACGCGCTCACCTACGCGGGCAACCGCGCCGCGCTCGCACCCGTCGAGGACGAGCCGGGATTCGACTTCGTGCACGGCGACATCACCGATGCCCCGCTGGTCGACCGACTGGTGGCGGCCCACGACGCCGTGGTGCACCTGGCGGCCGAGTCGCACGTCGACCGCTCGATAGAACGGGCCGACGCCTTCGTCCGCACCAACGTGCTCGGCACCCACACCCTGCTGGAGGCCGCGCTGCGGCACGGCACCGGGCCGTTCCTCCACGTGTCGACCGACGAGGTGTACGGGTCGGTCCCGGTGGGCTCCTCGGTCGAGACCGACCCGCTCGCCCCCAACTCGCCCTACGCCGCCTCCAAGGCGTCCAGCGACCTGCTGGCCCTGTCCTACCACCGCACCCACGGCCTCGACGTACGGGTGACCCGGTGCTCCAACAACTTCGGCCCCTACCAGTACCCGGAGAAGGTGATCCCGCTCTTCGTCACCCGGCTCCTCACCGGCGCCGCCGTCCCCCTCTACGGGGACGGCGGCAACGTCCGCGACTGGCTGCACGTCGACGACCACTGCCGTGCCCTGCTGGCCGTCCTGACCGGCGGCCGGCCGGGGGAGACGTACAACATCGGCGGCGGCACCGAACTCACCAACAAGGAGCTGACCGGGCTGCTCCTGGACGCCTGCGACGCCGGATGGGACCGGGTCGAGCACGTCGCCGACCGCAAGGGCCACGACCGCCGCTACAGCGTCGACTGGACCAAGATCCGCACCGAGCTGGGCTACACCCCCGTGCACGACTTCCGCGAGGGCCTGGCCGAGACCGTCGCCTGGTACAGGGCCAACCGCCCGTTCTGGGCAGCGTCCGAGGCGGAGCTCCAGGGCGCATGACATGCGAGTGCAGCCGGCACTCCACCAGGGAGACCACCCCCGACGACGTCAGCCTGATCCAGATCCGTCAGCCGGCGGTCCCGAGCAGCTACCGCATGATCTGCTTCCCCGGCTCGCGGAACTCGTCGGCGTGCTACCTCGCGATGTCGGAGCTGCTGCTGCCCACCGTGGAACTGCTCATCATCCAGTACCCGGCCCACACCTCCGAGGAGGAGCACACCCCGGAGGAGGACGCGGCGCTCGCCGACAAGATCTTCGACGCCGTGCGCGGCTGGGCCGACCGCCCGCTGGCCCTCTTCGGCCACCGCCTCGGCAGCCGGCTCGCCTACGAGGTCGCCCAGCGGCTGGAGCGGGAGACCGACGCGGCGCCCCTCACCCTGTTCGTCTCCGGGTGTACGGGGCCGGGACACCGCGGCAGCATCGGGCCGCCCGCGGTCGACTGCCGTGTCGTCGCCCTGGCGGCGTGCCACGACCCGCGCGCCCCGCTGGCGGGGGTGAAGGCGTGGCGGCGCTGCACGTCGGGCCGGTTCGACCTGGAGGTCTTCCCCGGCACCCGCGGGTACCTCGACTCGCACCGCCGCGAGGTCGTCAACCTCGTGCACGACCAACTGATCTCGCTCCATGGACCGGACCCCGACTGAGCACCCCCGGGCCCCGTCGGTACGGCACCGGGCAGGGGGGTGCAGGGGCGGGACAGGGGTACCCCCGCCCCCTCCCGCTGCCTAGCGTGCCGTATGGAGAACCGCGTCCATCCACGGGGCGGGACCGACCGAATCTCCCCATCTCTTGTGAAGCTCGCGAATCCCGCGATCCACCCCCTGAACGGGCCCGGACACGCCTCGGCACGGCACATCCCACGGCCGGCTCCGGTCACGTTCGGCCCAGAGGAAGGACAGTGTGCGACCGATGACCGCGAAAATCTTCGCAACCGACTCGGTGCGACCCGTCGAGGAGTTCGAGCAGGACGCCCTCCGCATCGCCGACGTGATCCGTGAACGCGGAGTCGGCCTCGGCGACCGGGTCATGCTGAAGGCCGGCAACTCGGCCGGCTACGTCTGCGTGCTGTACGCGCTGATGCACGTCGGCGCCTCGATCGTCCTCGTCGACCAGCAGGAACACGTCGAGGAGACCCGCCGCATCGCCCTGAAGACCGGCGTCAAGGTCACCTTCGTGGACGACGAGACCCCCATCGACCAGGACGCCGACCCGATCCACCTGTACGAGCTGATGGTCGCCACCGCCGGCCGCAGACCGGTCGACGGCACCCTGTCGTTCGACGCCTGGGGCGAGCTGCCGGACGGCCTCATCATGTGGACCTCCGGTTCCACCGGCTCCCCGAAGGGCGTGGTGAAGTCCGGCGGCAAGTTCCTCGCCAACCTGCGGCGCAACGCCCACCAGGTCGGCCACCGTCCCGACGACGTGCTGATGCCGCTGCTGCCGTTCGCCCACCAGTACGGGCTGTCCATGGTGCTCATCGCCTGGCTCACCCGCTGCTCCCTGGTGATCGCCCCCTACCGCCGTCTCGACCGCGCGCTGCGCATGGCCGGTGACTCGGGCACCACCGTCATCGACGCCACGCCCGCCAGCTACCGCAGCATCCTCGGCCTCATCTCCCGCAGGCCGTCGCTGCGTAACCACCTGGCCGCCACCCGGATGTTCTGCGTCGGCGCGGCCCCGCTCGACGCGCCGCTGGTGGAGAGCTACGTCCAGGAGTTCGGCCTGCCGCTGTTGGACAGCTACGGCTCCACGGAACTGAACAACATCTCCTTCGCCACCCTCGACAACCCGGTCTCCTGCGGCCGGGCCATGGACGGCATCCGGTTGCGGATCGTCGACGAGGACGGCCGCGAGGTCCCGGCGGGGCAGGTGGGCGAGATCGAGGTCGACACCCCCGACGCCCTGGAAGGGCAGATAGCCGACGACGGTTCGGTCGTGGCCGCCCCCAAGGGCTGGTACGCCACCGGCGACCTGGGCCACCTCGACGCGGACGGCAACCTCTTCGTCCTGGGACGCAAGTTCGCCGTCCACCGGATGGGCTACACGCTCTACCCGGAGCTCATCGAGCGGAAGGTGGCGGCCGAGGGCTGTCCCACCCGGATCGTGCCCGTACCGGACACGCTCCGCGGCTCCCAACTCGTGTTCTTCGTCGAGGACGAGCAGCAGCGGGACGCCGCCCACTGGCGGGAGCGGCTGTGCGCGCTGCTGCCCGCCTTCGAACAGCCCAACCGGGTCGTCGTGCTGGAGCGGTTCCCGCTCAACCGCAACGGCAAGCCGGACAAGAAGGAGTTGACGCGGATGGCCACCGCGTAGCCACCGTCCGGCCCGTATGCCGATGGCGCCCCCACCCGCGGGTGCTCGTCCTCGCGCAGCGGTCCGCCGTCTCGGCTGATTCCGGCGCGCAGCCA
>NZ_JBHVYA010000034.1:0-14779 GCF_042881255.1 Streptomyces sp. NPDC058279
ACCCCCGCAACTACCTGGCCTTTCTCGGCCTCGCCGCCGCCCTCTGCTGCTACAAACGACTCGTCCGCCTCACCACATAGGACACGGTCTAAGTGACCTGTATTGAGGCTAGGTCGAGAAGCAACGGCGATACCGCAGCCTCCACGTACCGGGTTGCCGCACCGAGATGCGTCGACGGCGAGCCAAGGTTTCAATGGAAGGAGCGGCTGGAGGAGGCTCGGCGATGGGTATGGACAGGGTCTTCAACAGCCCCTGGACGCGGAAGCACGATGACCCCAGGACGGCTCATATCCCAAAGGCCCCCATCATCGGCTATCCGAAGTCGCTGCCGGAACTGATCGAGCTGTGCCGGAACCGCCCGCCTGATCGGCGGCTGAAGGCGGCGGGCTCCCACTGGGCGCTTTCACAGGCGGCTGTCAGCGATGACACGTTCATCGAGACCAACGATCCGCGCAACGCCCACGTCGCCATGGCGCAGACTCTGCACAATGTCATTCCCGGGTGCCTTAACAGTGGCTTCCTCAAGTCCAAACACGTTGCCGAGCAGAGGGGGCGGCGGACGTATCTCTTCCATGTCGAGGCGGGCAAACGCATCTACCAGCTCTACGCGGAGATGGACCAGCTCATCGACGTCGGCGACAGTACGACGCTGGCCGGCGTAATGAACCATCGGTTCAACGACCCGGGGTACGGAGGCCCTTGGGCGTTCCATACGCTCGGTTCCGCCGGCGCGCAGACAGTAGTCGGAGCGCTGAGTACGGGAACGCACGGCGGGGACTGGGACCGCCCGCCGCTGGCCGATGCCGTGATGGCCCTGCACCTCGTCACTGACGGCGGCAAGCACTACTGGATCGAGAGGGTCAACGGGGACGCCCCACCGCTCACCGACGACTTCCTGATGAGCCTGCAGTTCCGGGGCGAGGAACTCGGTGGGCCGGACAATTTCGAGATCATCCGCGACAACAACGTCTTGAACGCCGTCCTGGTGTCGGCCGGCCGGTTCGGCGTCATCTACTCGGTCGTGCTTATTGCCGTACCGCAATACGCGCTGCACGAACGACGTCGGCTGTCCGACTGGCAGGACATCAAGCAGCAGATCAAGGACCCGGAAGGGGAGCTCTACACGGATCCACCGGGCGTGCAGCATGCCCCGTCCCGGTTCCTGCAGATCGCCGTCTGCCTGACCCCGCACGATGGTTTCCACCTGAACCGCGTCGGCATCACCAGGCGCTGGGAAGTGCCGCTGACCGCCGCCGTACCCGGGCACGCGGAACGAGTTGGCAACATCGTGGGCTTCGACCCGCGGACCCAGTCACCGCTTTTCACGAACGCCGGCACCACTCACGCCTACACTCCCGACCCCGACCATCCCGGGCAGGCGAAGGCACCCTCGATGCTCGAACAAGCCTGCGCAGACAAGAGCTTCCTCAAAGGAGTGATCGAAGAGTCCATCCATGAGATTGAGAACTTCGTGAAGAGCAACGGCGCGGTGGTGAGCGTGGGCATAGCCACCGTCGCCGCCGCCGGCGGGGCCGGCCTCCTTCTCCTGATCCCCGCCCTATTTTTGATCCTCGCTGTCCTCGCGGCGATTCTGGACGCTTTTGACGATGACACCAGGCTCGGCGAGGCAATGGAGGACATCAAGAACAAATTGCTGGCGCCCGACGACCCGAACCCGCTGCGGCGAGCTGCAGGCGTCTTCACCTGGCAGCTAATCGCCAACAAGGCGTTCTCCAGCCAGCAGGGCAACGAGGACTTCGACGCCATCAGCTACGCGGTGATGGACTCCCACGACTACCTGGACGTGAGCTGCAACGTAAATGTCGACTCCGTCGAAGTGTTCTTCGACGCCTTCGACGACAAGGTGATCGCATTCGTCGACGCGCTGATCGCCTACGAGACGATGCAGGAATTCCGCGGCAAGGCGTTCGTGGGGTACGCGTCCTTGCGATTCTCGGCGCGGTCCGGCGCGCTGATCGGCATGCAGAAGTTCGACCGCACCTGTTCGGTGGAGGTGGCCTGTCTGCGGGACGTCAGCGGCAGCCAGGAACTAGTCGACTACGCCGTCGCCCTGGCCCGTAACCCGAACATGAACGCCATCCTGCACTGGGGCCAACGCAACGACTACGAGCGGCCAGAGGTGGAACGCATCTTCGGAGACAGTGTCCTGGAACCCGGCGGCAACCTCGGCTTCTGGCGCGAGGCCCTGGCCCGGGTGACAGACAACGGACGGCTGGACGGCTTCAGCAGCGAGTTCACCCGGCGTACGGGCCTGGAGGTCGTCACACCGCGCATCGGGACGTTCGGCGTCGAGCCGTCTACGGTCCCGCTGGGCGGCACGGTCGCCGTGACGTGGGACTGCGCGAGAAACCCGTCGGGAACCAAGCTTCGCCTGGAGATCAGCTCTCCGAGCGGGGTGGTGGTCCCCGCCGCCGCCATCCCAATGGCCGGCAGCCACGAGTTTCGCGCCGACCAGGCCGGCACGTACCGCGTCACGCTCGTCGCCACGCTCTCGGCCGACGACGGCAGCGGGGAACGTACCGACCTGCAGACCGACACTGTCACGGCGCACTGACGGTCGCATGGTGTCGGTCAGTGCTCTGGCGATCCACCAGGCGCAGAGGTCCCCGTAGGCCAGGCCATGACGCATCCGCCTTCAACCACCGTCATCACTCGCATCCGCATCCTGAGTCGAAATACCTGTCGGTCTAGACAGTTCCCATAAGGGGAACTCGTAAGGTCGTGTGTTCCTATGGCAGAGACACTGTACGGACCCTTCCGTGTGGTTTTGGACACCGCTGACCCATTTCCCTTGCAACGGGTGATAATTGCTGGATCGAGTAACGCCGATGGGGTCTATGAACTCAATATCGACCACCCCCCCCTGGATCTCGTGGTGAAAGGTGACGAGTGGTCGATTGAGGTGCAGTTCCTCAAATCTTTCCCTCACGCCGAGTGGATCACTTCTCCTTTCGTTCATTCCACTGCATTCGTGTTTAAAGAGGGGCTTATCGTCGATCTCGAATCAGGTCAGCTCGGTTCTCCATCCCTGGGTGATGGTTTCCACCCCAGCATTCGGTTGATCTGCAGGTCCCTCGACCCTGCTACGAATCCAATCCCGTCCAACAACCCCTACGACTTCACTGTTCCGGCGCGGTGAAGTGTGACTGATCAACCAGACCCTCACCGGTCTTAAGGTGAAGACGGACCTCGCGGCGGCTGGCGTCGGCATGGCTACCGGGAGGTGATGGCCGCACCGTCAATGGGATGACCATGACGATCCGCGTGCTGGTCGCCGACGACCAGCAACTGGTCCGCGCCGGACTGCCCGAAATCGTGGACGCCGCCTCCGACCTGACGTCGTCGTGACTTCTAAGGGTCTGCGGGGCCGGCCCATGGCCGGGGTATCCCGGTGGTGGGCCTGCGGCGGTCGTCAGCAGGTGGTTTGTTCCTCGTGGCGTAGGTCTCGCAGGGTCAGGGGGCTGGTGGTGCCGCCGCGTTGGCGTTTGAGGATCGACACGTCTTTGTCCAGGTGGCTGCGGATTGCTTCCTCTTGTTGCTCTGCGTGGGCGTAGCGTTCGGGGAAAGTGGCGAGTAGCCGTTTCCATTGGCGTTGGCCGGCTCGGACGCAGGCGCCGCCGCAGTTGTTGTGTTCGAATCCGAGGTCGTAGAGGCGGGGTGGCCGCAAGCCCAGGGAACGCAGTTCGTCCAGGAGGTCGGCTTTGGTGCGGTCGGGGCCCTCGAGGAGGGGGTACTCCACGCGCCAGGGTGCCCAGTTGTGGGTGATGGCTGCGGCGCGGGGCCGGTCCTTCTTTGTGGGCTCGATGCCGATGTAGGCGACGGACGTCTCGGGCGGGGCGTTCTCCTCCATCCACGTGCGGCACGGAATCTGTTTCAGGTGCCGGGTGCAGGGAGCGAGACGGTCATTGCCGAGGAAGCGCACGTCGTGGAACAACTGCCAGGGCGTTCGGCCGTCCGCGACGATCGTGAGGGGGACTGCGATCAGGTCGGAGAATTCCCGGCTGAACCTCCACAAGTCCGGGTCTTCGACCTGGGTGTCGGCGATCAGGAGCGTCATGTTCTGGGGCCCGTACTGTTCGAGGACGCGGACGGCCGACAGGGCGGATCCGACTCCGCCGCTGAACTGGACGACGTGGTGATCGGCGGGTGCCGGTTGGGCGACGTCGCCGGGCATACGGGTCGGGTCGCCGCTCATGCCCGGTGCTCCCCGGTCGTGGCGTGCCGCTGGTCGGCCTGGATCTTCCACGCGAGGCAGGGGAAGAGGCGCTCGACGTGGTCGCGGGCCCTTAGGCAGGTGAATGAGCCGGCCGCTTCGTCGGCCGGCTCGTTCACTGATGCGTGCGGGCCTTCGGTGCAGGTCTGTTCGTCGAGGTGCTGCATGACGGCGTCGATGGTGAGTTCGGCGGGAGGTTCGTCACCGTCGTCCTGGCGGTGGACGTAGTACTCGTAGAGGCGTGCGGCGAGGGTCTCGCCGTCGAAGTGATGGCCTTGGACGACCTGCGCGACGATGGATTGGCCGTCGGGGCTGGGGACGAGTCGGTAGGCGGCGGGTTGGTGGAGAGTGTTGGGCATAGCGGGACTCCGGACATCGGGGTGCAGGGGTGGGAAGGGCGCGAGCGGGGCTGCTGGGTTGCTGCCCCGCTCCCGGTCGGCGGGGCGCTGCGCGGGCGGGGGCGGGCGGTGCTGTGGGGGTGCGCGGCGGGGGGTGGAACCGCGGTGGGTTGTCGCGCCTCGTCGGCTGCGGGCTGGCCGCGTGGGAATGGCCGGCCCGGGGCGCGGTGCGGTGGTCCGCGCCCGGGGGTGACGGCGGTCAGCTTTCCGTGCTCGGAGGGTCGGTGACGGCGGCGTCCCTGGCGGGGCGTTCCAGCACGGTGTGTACGGGCCAGTTCCGGCGCGCGCCGTGCCGGGCCTTGAACATGCGGTGGGCGTCTTCGATCAGGTCGGCGTGGATGGCCCGGTTGAGGGTGGGCGCCATGCCCTTGTGGGTCCCGTCGAGGAAGCGGACGGTGAGCTTGGAGCGGCCGCCGTTGTTGATGAAGTGCAGTCGGGTGACGGTGCCCTCCACATACTTCCGATCGACGTGGTGCCACACCCACCCGGTGTGATCGTCCTCGGCGGGGAACGTCCACTTCGGGTTTGGGGCGACGGGCTCGGGGGCCGGTTCGGGGATCGGCTCGACTACCGGCGCGTCCTGCTCGGCGTTCTCCAAGGTCTGGGCGGACTCGGGGCCGGACAGGCAGGACAGGTCCTGGGCGAACCAGCCCGGGGGCATCTGGGACGGTCCGGGGGCGATGTGAAGCGTCAGCCGGTCGCCGATGTTCGGGAGTAGGAGGGCGGCGAGATCTCCGAGGTACTGGCCGAGCCTGATGTCGGGGTAGCTGATGTTGTCGCGGGTTGTGCCGTCGGCGTAGTGGGTGAGGACGCGGGTGATGGGACTCCATTCGATGTGCCGGCCGAAGGGTGCGGCGGTGAGTTCGACGGCGGTGACGGCCTCGGCGCGGCAGCAGTTCCGCAGGTGGGTTACAGCGCTGTCCAGGAGGAACGCGGCGGTGTCGGTCGCGTCCAGAGGCGGGAGACCGGCCTTGGACGCTTCGGCGCGGGCGTCGGCCAGGATCATGCGGACTTTGGGGTTCGTTGGTTCCCACGGGCCGCCGGGGTGGCAGTACTGGGCGGTCCAGCCGGCCTCGTCGGCGACTTCCAGCAACATGGTGCGCTGCGCGTCGGGAGTGGCCGGGTGGAGCGCCAGGGCGTGGGCGTGGGTGGAGATCACGCATAGCTCGGTGCGGGGATTGAGACTGTCGGTGCTCATGTCGGGGGCTCCTCTGGACAGGGGATGGGCTTCGCGGTGCCGGCTTCGTGGCCGATGGGCTCGGGGCCGGGCGCATTCGGGAGCGACGGGTTGTGGTCGAGGCGCGCGGCGCTGGTCCGGGCTCCGGTGCGCCTGCAGGCACACAGGCGGTCGGTCCGTGCCTGGCGGCGGGTGTCCTCGTTGAAGTCGCGGGTGTGGCCGCTGGAACTCCTGGGATCGTCGTGGCACGACGCGGGATGCGTGCGGGAACCGCCGGACGCGGGCCGCGGGGCGGTGCGCACCGGGAGTTGTTGCCGCCGCCGGGTGACGGTTGCCGGGCGTAGTCCGTACTGGGTGCGCGGTGGCGGTGGAACCGCGGTGGGCCGTCGCGGATTACCGCGGGGGGCGGCCGGGGGTTTTCGGGCCGGCCGGCCACGGCCGGCCCGCCCGCGTAGCGGGCGGGCCGCGTCGCCGCCCCCCTGGGGGCGGCGACGCGGGGCGTCTATCGGAGCTGGTGCTCGGGGCAGTGGCGGACGGGGATGTAGTAGTTGCTGTGGGCGGCCTTGACGAACCGGACGACGATTCCGGGGCGTCCGCACGCGGGGTGACCGAACTGCTGGGTGTAGCCCATGTGCTCGCCGGTCGGCTGCTTGATGACAGGCACCCGTCGGAACGTGGCACCGCACGGGCCGTGCAGCAGGTGGGGGACGCCCCGGGCGTCGAGGGTGGTCTCCTCGGCTGGCCCGGTCTCGTCGTCTTCGCGGGCCCGGTCGGCCTCGTAGGCGCGGCGGGCGAGACGGACGGCGTGCTTGGCGCTGACCGCGTGGTAGGTCAGGAACAGGATCGGGGACTGCGATTCCCACACGCCTTCGTGCATCCAGTCTTCGCGGGCGGCGTACTCCTCGGGGTCGGTCGGCGCGGGCTCGACCAGAAGGATGTTGCGGAAGCGGCGGAAGTCGGGGTGGTGCGCTCCGGGGACGTTCGTGCACTCGTCGTCCGCGACGACGAAGTAGGTCCGGAGGGTCTTGGTCAGGTTGATGGTCATGGCGGGTTCCTTCGTGTCGTGATGGGCGCTGCCCGGTGTGAAGGGGTTCTGACCGTCGGTCGGGGGTTTGCCCTCCCCTTTCCGATATCTCTATTTAACCACAGTGGTGGTGATTGTGTCTAGGTGTTCCGTGGGTCGTTCGGGTGAACACCGCTGGTGGTGAGCCCGGTTGATGTCCGGCGGCCGGCCGCTCGGACGACCGGGGCAAGGGCTGCCAGAACGGCTACTCGGGGCCGGTCGCGCGGGAATTGATCCGGCCCTGTGGGGCCTACAGCGCGCCTCGGTCGCGGAGGTAGGCGCCGAACTGGAGGGTGATGCCGGTGTCGCTGGTGGAGGGGATGCGGCGGGCGCCGATCACGCCGTCGCGGCGGCCGTTGCGGTGGACGCTGAACTGTCCGCCGCGCGGGGGGATGTGCAGCGCGTACAGACCGTGGCTGGTCTGGACTCGGACCACGGCGGCCTGGGCGGCCTCGTCCACGCTCACGGATACGTCGTCGGCGCGAACCCGGAACTCGGCCGTAAGCAACTGGGCGACAGCGCGGGCCTGCATGAGATCGACGGCGTATTCGCCGGTCGCCGCGCTCCCGGCGGCCCGACCACACCCGCATCCGTGGCCGGTCTCGTCCTCGTCGACCTGGAGGGCGGGGAGCACGACGCGGGCGGGGGCGAGTGCCTGGGGGCCGGTGCCGTGGGTGGCGTGCTCGACGTAGGCGCTGATCTGCTCGGCCCCGGTGAGCAGCAGCGCGGGGCCGGCTACGGGCACCACCGTCCAGGAACCGTCGCCGTTGGCGGTGACCGACCGGAGTGGCCCGGAGAGGACCAGTCCGGTCAGGGCGTCGGTGGGGCCGGTGGGGAGGGCATGCGTGACGTGCACGGGTGTCTCCAGTGTGTGAAGGGGGGCGGTGCCGATGCTGTGTCGGCCGGGGGAGAGGGTTTGCCCTCCCTCTCCCCCGGGGCCGGTGCCGGCGGTTTGCCCTCCGCCGGCGGTTATCGGGCTAGCGCTTCTTCTTGCCGGTGGCGGGTGCGGTGGGCTTGTACGTCTTCCCGTCGATGACGGCGCTCTCGATCGGGGTGGGCTTGTACCCGAGACTGACCAGCCACGACAGGTACTGGGCGGCCTCGGTGCGCGCCCCGCACGCGTGGCGCCACACGATGCGGTCGGTGTTCTGCTCGTACGCGGCCACGATGGCCGCGAACGCGTAGAGCTGGGCCTTGGCGGGGGCCTTGGCCACGGCCTCGGCGCGGGCGCTCTCGCTGCTGTGCTGCGGCAGTCCCATCCACGCGCAGATCCGGGCGCGGGTGGCGGGGTGGGACGCGCGACGGACGATCACGCTCGCCCCGGACACGAGTACGGTCGCGGTGATCTCCGCCATCCGGTCCGTGACGGCCTTGGTGCGCCGGCCGGCGCCGAACAGGGCGGCAAGCCACTCGGAGCGCATCTCGGTGCCGGTGTCCCAATCCCGGTTGCCCTGGATGACGGCACGGCGCTCCTCGGCGGTGGGCTTGCCCTTGTCCTTGCCGGTGTCAGGCATCTTGTGCCCGTACAGAGCCGGGTTGGTGCAGTAGGCGGTGTAAACGTTTGCGCCGTCCTCCAGTGCCCACACGTGGCCCTGGCACGTGGCGTGCTTCTCAACGGTGAACCCGGGCAGGGACCGCACGCGGATGGCGCTCTCGCGGAGTTCGGATACGGTCCGGACGGTGGCTCCGGCCTTGTCCAGCTCGGCGCGGTGGGCCTCGGCCTCCTTGCGGGCCTTGGACGCGGAGAGGGTCCGGCGGATGATCCACTGGTGGTTTCCGTTCGGGTTGGCCTCCAGCTCGGCGAGTGCCTGGGCGGCGGCCTCCGGGTCGCTGCTCTCCAGCTCGGCCAGCATGGCGAGCGTCTCAAGGTCGGCCGTGTTGTTCGCCGTGGAGTGTGAGGCGGCGGCCCGGACGGCCGGCGACTTCGCGAGCTTCTTGACCTCGCGTGCCTTCGTGAGGGTGGTGGCGCCGGCGGCGGCGATCCGCTTGGCGTCCGCGCCCAGCGATGCGGCCTCGAACAGGGCCGACTGCTCCTCGCTCCGGGTGAGCGGGGCGCGGTGGCGGGCGGTGGTGATCATGTCGAGAACCTGTCCGGCCTCGTCGCGCTCCTCGAACACGTACGGCACGTGGGTCACGTTGGCGTCGATGGCGGCGGCCAGCCGGCGGTGACCGTCCACCACCCGAAGTTCGCCATCTGCGGTGCGGGTCACCACCAGGGGCGTCCGTACGCCTTCGACGCTGATGGAGGCGGTGAACTCGGGGGTGAGACGCAGGTCCTGACGGACGTTGCCGGGGTGGGCGCGGAGCGCGGTCACGCTCACGAGCGGACGGTAGGTGACCGGGATCTCGGTCAAGCCCAGCGCGACGGCGGCGGCAAGTCGACGCCTCCCGTCGATCACCCGTCGGGTGCCTTCCTGGGTCGTCGCCACGTGCAGCGGCTCCAAGATGCCGTGGGTCGCGATGTCCTCGGTCAAGGCGGCGACATCGAGCGACGGGAGGGGGTTCGCGGCGAGCAGAGTGGCGACGTCGACCGTCGACATGTTGGGGCCGGCGGGGCGGGGCTTGACGGTGGTCTGCATGGGTGGTGCTCCTCGGTGTGAAGGGGGCTTGACTGTCGGTCCGGGGGTTTGCCCTCCCCTTTTCCGACGCTTTTATTTAACCACAACAGTGGGGATTGTGTCTGGGTGTTCTGTGGGTCATTCGGGTGAACTGCCCTGGCGGGCTGGTCCTGATGTGGAGTCGGTAGCCGGTGGCCGGGACCGGGTGCCTGGGCGCAGGGGCGCCCGGATCGCTGTGCCCAGGCACCCCTCGAATTCCGAATTCCTCCGGCGGCGGCCGAACTGGTTGTCTTCGGGTTGGGCGGCTTCCGTCCAGGGGGCCTGGTGGCGGTCTATCCCTGGGCGGGGCTGAGGTGCGCCGCGTTGACGGTCTGGCTCTGCGCGGGTTCGTCTGCCTGCGGCTGCCAGGTGACGCGCGCCCAGTGATCGCCGGAGTACCAGTGTTGCCACAGCTCGACGGCCACCCCGGTGGCTCCCGTGCTGGTGGACCGGACGTAGTCCCCTACGGCGAAACCGAACGTCCGGCGCTCGGCGTGAACGGTCGTCGGGTCGGCGCGCCGGATCATCGTCGCCAGGGTGCGGAACGTGCCCCAGTCTCCGTCCCATGTGACGGTGAGCGTTCCGTCTTCGTCGTCTACCGTCTTGACCGTGCCGCGCTGGATCACCTGGCGGGATCGGCCCCGACTGCGCGTGTCGTGGACGTCGGGGATGTACTCGACCGACCGTTCCACCCGGTCACCCGCTTCGTAGCGTGATCCGGGCACGTACAGGCGGGGGATGATCATCACCCACTCGTCGGCGTTCCAGTTGAACGTCTCGCCGTCCATGGCCACCGTGCCTTCGGCCTCGCGTACAACGGGCAGGGCGGCCCATGCGGTGTAGGGGCGGCCCCACATGGATCGGCGGGAAGGTGTGCGGCCGTCGCACTCTCCCAGGTACCAGTCCCCCGCCTCGACCTCGTTCGCGCGGACGATCCGCAACGCTCCGGGGTCGGTGCCCTCGGGAAGGGTGCGGCGGGGCCCGAATCCGTCGGTGTTCTCGAACGGGTGGGTCACGATGACGGGTAGGAACGGGATGTCGACGGCCGTCGACGGTGCCGGCTGCCGGTGCTCGCTCGCCCAAAGGTCGAAGGCGAACGCGTGGTCGCCCGAGTAGAAGTGGTTTCCACCCATCACCCAGCGCGCGAACTCGCCGGCATCCTCGGCGGTGACGCCCCGTTCCTCGGCGAGCGCACGCAGATGGTCCACCGTGCGGATGTTGGCCGGCAGATAGTTCTCAGGGAGCACGGAGAGGATGGGCTCGCTGCCCGGGACGGCATCCGACTCGGTGGTCAGCAGACCGGCAGTGCCGAAGTAGTTGCGGCCGACACAGGTGGAGGGGTGCAGGGTGAGCGGCACGTCCGCCTGGCGGGCGTACCGAATGATGGGCGGCACCTTCCCGGGCGTGGTCGCCGTGATGAACGCCGAGACATCGTCGGCGGTGACCGGGGTGGCGTCGTGGGCGCCGTAGTAACGCGGGCATGACAGTTCCGCGGGGGTGTTCATACGCTTGGACTCCTTGTGTGAAGGGGGTCTTGACCGTCGGTCCGGGGGTTTGCCCTCCCCCTTTCCGACACTTCTATTTAACCACAGTAGTGCTGATTGTGTCTAGGTGTTCTGCGGGCCAATCGAGTGAACCGCTGCTGCCTGCGCCTTGCCTGGTCGTGCCGGTGGGCTGCCTCCGGCACGCGAGCAAAGGCGGCCGGGCGACTATGCGGAGATGGGGCGCAGCATCGACGCGATGCGGCGTTGGCTGATCCACTGGGTTCCGCCGTACCGCTCGAACGTCACCTGCACGTGCCGGCCGCGCGTCTCGTTGACGGTGGCGAACTCGGTGTCATGCGGCCACGATCCGACCCATACCTGTACGAGATCACCGGCCTGGATGTCGTCCCATGTGAATGGCCGGCCCTCCGGGTGGGTGCCGGTGTACGCGGGTGCCTCGTCCATGATTCCTCCGGGGAATGGGGCGGGATGAGATGAAGTCGGCCTTCGCCGGCCCGGGGGCCCCGGTCATTCCGGGACCCCCGGGGGACATCAGGCGCGGGGCCTGCCACCCGAAAACCGAACGCGGCTGGTGGGCCTGGCGGCGCGGGGCGCCCAGTAGGCGCGCTCCCGGGTCATCGCTTCGAACCGGGCTTCCTCGGCCTCGGTCGCGAACCGTTCTTGGGCCTGGCGGGCGAGATCGTCGGCCACGTCGAAGAACCTGCCGGCGGCTGTGAGCAGTGCGGCGACAGTTCCCCCCAAGGCGGCCAGAGAGTTCCAAGGACTGTCGGCCGTCACCTCGTGGGCTTGGGCGCCCCCGTCCCCACTGCCGTAGAGGGTGAAGGCGTGACCGATGATCGACGGTGCCCCATAGTGCCCATCACCCGCGTGCAACACGTCGCAGATGGCATCGACCACGGCCCCGTGCACCACGTCCCCAAGGGGATCGGGCAGGCTCCCCCCGGCCAAGGGCCACCCGATTTCGGACTCCGGAGCGTGTCGACCCTCGACTACCGCACGGGTGTACATGATCACCAACGCTGCGCCGCGCTCGGCGGGGTCTGTCTCAACGGTCAACGGATTCACCGGCCTCGGTGCTGTCGCGGTCGGTGGCGGCGGTGATCCGGGCATGCGCCATGGCGTATCCAAGGGCGTAATCCCAGTCCTGGGGGAGATCGGAAAGCCGGATGTCTCGCTCGGTGTGCGTGATGGTCACCTCGACGGGGTCAAGGTCGTGGGGCCCTGATACGCATCGGGAGCACTCGTGCGGCGGGTAGAGCGGGGCAAGCCTGTTGTTGCGCTCGTCGCGCCGGCCGTGCTCGCGGTCGTGTACGTCGGCGATCTTCGCGAGGAGCCGGCGCACGTCGTCACCGGTCCGCAGGACGTTCGGGCCGATCTTGTTGAGCCGGTAGAACCGACCGTCGCCCGGGTTGGCCGGCTTCGGGGTGGGCTGGCCCTTTCCGGGGAGCTGGTCCAGGGAGATGGGGGTGTACGTGGTGACCGTGTGGTGTTCGATCAACCGCGTCACCACCTGGTGGTCGACCTCGTATGCCCAGTGATCGCGGACGCAGTAGACAGGCCCGATGGGGCCGGAGACATGCGTGCCACGGGCGGCCTGACCGGTCTTCGGGTCGCGGTGACTGTGCAGGATGCTCCAGCGGACGGAGGGGATGGAAGACAGCCACACGGTGTCGTCGGGCCGGTAGAGCTCGACGGCGCTCAACAGGGGCCCGTCATCAGCGGTCGACAGGGTGACGGCGATCTTGCCTCCCGGTCCCTGTCGGACGATCTGGGTCACGCGGGCGGGGCGGACTTCGTCAAGGATGATGACGGCGCCTTCGTAAAGGCTGGCGGCCTCGATTGCTTGCATGCTTTGTCCCTCTGGGTCATGGCGTGGCAGGGCGCGGGCGCTCTCCCGCCACAGGGGTTGACAGGCCGTGGGGGCGCGGGTGCCGGCGGTACGGCACCCGCGCCCAGGTCGACTGCTAGCTCTCGTCGGGCTGCATGATCGTCAGCACCGGCTCGGCGCTGTCACCGGGACCGCATACGCACGTGAGGCTGACCGGGAGCGCACGGACGGTCTTCCCGTCGCACGGGACCCGGTACAGGTGGACCGCGATTTCGTCGGTCGCCCTTCGGGCCGTCTTGATGGCGAAGCGGGTCATGTGGAGCACGTCCCAGAGTCGGCCGGTCTCGTCCTGCGGCGTCTGGGCCTTGCTGTCGTCGTCGCTCCACGCGACACAGTCCGCCCACGCGGCGGCGGTGAGCGCGACGGGGAACCGGAAGCCGGCTTCCTTCGCGAGGTCCTCGGGAACCTGCACGAGCGCGCCATCCTCGATGGCCTGCGCCCGCGTGTAGGCATGGATAACCGGTACGGGGACACCGAACAGAGTGCCGAACACGGTCTCCGGCTGGGGGTGATCGGCCGGGCTGGATCCGGGGGCGAGAGGGTTGTTCATGGGGCGTGAGGCTCCTCAGTGTGAAGGGGACTTGGCTGCCGGTCAGGGGGTTTGCCCTCCCCCTTTCCGACATCTCTATTTAACCACAGTGGTGGTGATCGTGTCTAGCGGTGCTGCCGTCCGAACGGGTGAAGGCGGTTCGTCCCGGCGGTCGTCGGGGTGCTGCCGGCCTTGTACGCGGGGACGATCTGCTGCCTGGACATGGGGGAAGCGTGGGGGGAAGCGTCGGGGGAGCTTGGAGGGGGACGCCTCGGGGGAGCTTGGAGGGGGAAGCCCCGAGGGAAGCGGTTTTTGGGGCGGGTGTGCATTTTGGCTGGTCAGGCACCTTTTCCTGAGTGGTGACCATCCGGACTTTCTTTTTGTGGGTGTTGGGGTGGGTGGATGGTTGTGTGGAGGCGGGGTTGGGGGAAAGGTGGCTTGGGCCGGCTTTGGGGTTGCTCTCGGTTGGCTGGGTCTGGTCTGAGGTTGGTCGGTGGGCTCGGCTTCGTGGTGGCGGTGTTCGGTTGTTTGGGGTGACTGGCTCTGGGGTGCGTTGGGTTGGTGTTGCTTAGCTCTCGGCTCGGCTGCTCCGGGGCCTCTCTGCGGGCCGTCCGGTTTCCAGGCGTCCTTGGGACGGCCGGCTCCCGTTCGTCCGACTACGGGGCGTCCAGGGCGGTTCTCGGGTGCTTGAGGAGTGGAGCGTCTGCCTGGGCGCGGCACGGGGTTGTGTGGCTGCCTGACGGCCTTGGATGGGCTTCACGTCCCCATCGGTTCGGTCACGGTCCCGAACAGCGGTAGGCTCCTGATGGCCAGTGACGGGGCATACGAGCCGCTCGAAGACGCCCAACTCACCCTGGCAGACCACCTTGAAGGCTCACCGCAGCGAGCGGCCCGAACCTTGGTCTCGACCGCCATCGAGCACGGAGGAAGCCGCGCCGACAACGCCACGGTCCTCCTGGCGGATCTTGACAGGTAAACCGAGTACGAGCCTGGCCTCGCAGAGGTACTGGCCCGGAATCCGGTAAGCTACACAGTGCATCACATCTGCCCAGAATTCCAGAGACTATCCGAGCAATAGAATGAAGCACCCTGCCTCGCTCGAAGTGCGGGACCTCGCATCCCGCACTCGATAACCCACCCCCTCCGTTGCTGCCGGCCAGGCCCGCGCAAGCGGGCCCAGTCCTGAAGGCGAAGCCGAAAGGACCAGGGTGGGAGCGGAGCGGACACCCCAACGGGCCGAAGGCCCGGACCCTGTGAAACGGGGTCACCTCCCGTGCGCAGCACGTGAGCCCTGGCCCGCGAAGCGGGCCCTTGTCCGGGTGCAGCGAAGCGAAGACCGGACAGTCCGCAGCGCAGCGGAGGACTCCGGCCCGAAGGGCCGGCCTTGG
>NZ_JBHVYA010000035.1:0-14465 GCF_042881255.1 Streptomyces sp. NPDC058279
GAGCGGGTTGTACCACGCTGCGCGTGGTACAGAGTGAGCCGAGCCGCTTCGCGCCTCGCCGGCCGCGCGCTCCGCGCGCCAGGGAGGCGGCGCGCTCCGCGCGCCGGACCGGCCGTCATTCGCTGCGCTCATTCCGGCCCCAGACCTCTGGGTAGAACGGAATTTGGTGCCGGGTGGTGCCGGGTGGTGCTGTTTTCGCTGGTCAGCGGCTTGCGGGTAGCGGTCGGTCTACACCACTTTTCCACAGGGGCGATCCAAAGCTGCTGGTCAGCGGCCCGGCACCTAAAACGGGTTTTGGTGCCGGGCCGGTGCCGGGTGCTCATTTTAGGTGCGTTCCGCGTGCGTTTGGAAGTGCGTTTCACTGAGTTTTCCACAGGGCCGATTCGAACTTCCGTTCCCCGGCACCAAAACCCGTTTTAGTCCAGGAGCAAACAGCATGAGACTCCTGACCCGCGTCGGAGAGGCCGTCAGGGACGCCTGACCGCCTGACGACTGACGGACCCTCCGGAGCGACACGGAAGCGGCTGTGGCGGTCACTCAGGCGCCTTGCCGGGCACGCCTCTTGCGGAGGGCCGCTCCCAGGACAGGATTCATCTGTAGGTCTTTCAGCCCCAGCTCGATGAGGACGCGCAGGATCTCTGCCTTCTCGACCCTCCGGCCGGTCACCCGCCGCATCTCCAGGGCCAGCTCATCGAAATTTGCTGCCTCGTCCGGACTGAGGAGCACCGTGAATTTGCTGGGCTTGGGCGCCTCCTCTTCTTCCTGAGGAGGCGAGGTCACCTCTCCCGAGGTGCGCGGGGGCGGGGGCGTGTTCCCCTCGAACCGGTTGCCCAGGTCGGCCAGCAGCAGGGCGTTGACCCCGCTGGGGTCGAGGGGGGCGTCTTCGGTGCTCACGCGGGTGTCTCCTTCATGTACCCGGCCTTTGTAGCCAGGTCTCGGTACAGGCCCGCCACGTCGGAGGACGGGGCGAATTGGTGGATGGTCAGTCCCTTGCGCTTCGCGCGGGACAGGGCGGTGCGCATCGGGATCGCGCCGAGCACGGGGAGCGCCATCCCCTCGAACGCCTCCCACACGCGCTTCTCGATGCCTGAGAGGGGGCGGGCCACCCGGTTGATGACCAGGCCGCGGTAGGTGGGTCCCGGCGCCCGTACCTGCCGCGCGAGGGTGGACACCTGCCCTACAAGGAGGGTCAGCGCGTCGATGGAAAACTCATCCAAGTCCACGGGCACGATCACCTCGTCCGACCACAGCAGGGCGTTGTCGGTGTCCACGTCCAGGGCAGGCCGGCAGTCGGTGAGGACGTAGTCGTAGTCCGCCTCGACGTGCTCCAGGACGCGGGCGAGGCAATACTCCTTCGCCGCGCGGACCGAGTGGAGATACCTGGGCAGCGTGAACATGTCGAGCGCGGAGGGGAGCAGGTGGAGCCCCGAGGAGTGGTGGCGGATCATGCCGCGCACGTCGGCCGGCGTGAGGCTGTCCGCATTCAGCATCGCCTGGGTGAGCGTCAGGTCGGTGCCGGGGGTCAACCGGTCGATGCGGAGCGCGGTTGTGAGGTTGCCCTGTCCGTCGAAATCCACGAGCAGGACACGGTGTCCGGATGCGGCCAGCGTGCCGCCCAGATGGAGGGTCGTGGTTGTTTTGGCCACGCCCCCCTTCTGGTTCAGCATCGCAACGCGAGTGGGTGCCATGGCGCGCACCCTACCGCGTCAAGTCCCCACTTGGACGCCATCGACGCATGATCAATGCAGGTCAACAGCCTGTTGCCGTCATAACGGCAATACGGCATGCCGTCATGACGGCTGCTGACGACGGGAGTTGAGGGCGGCGCACAGGGGACCGGGCCGGGGCGCGAGACTGTGAGGGTGACTGAGCAGCGCCGCCCCCTGGGCATCGGCCCCCGCCTGACCCCCGCGCCGGACGGGCCGGTGCGGCGCGGGCGTCTCGCGGCCGAACTGGCCGCCCCCGACCCGGCGGTGCCCCCGACCGCCGAGACCGTGCCGCAGGCCGACGTGAGCCCCGGGCGTCGCGTGCTCGGCGACGGCGGGAGCGCGCACGGCTAGTCGGTGCCGGCCCCGGCCGGACCGGCGTGGACGACCACCACGCGGACGGGCCGCAGACTCGCGCCCAGAGCCGCCACGGTGAACCCGTTCTGGATCGGGTCGGCCCACTCCGGGGCCGCGTGCGAGACGTACGCGACCGTGACCGCGACGCCGAGCACAACGAGCGCCAGGAGCACCGGTATGAACCGGCGGAGCTGTGAGCCGGCCTCAGGCGAGTGAGGCGACTGGAGATCGGTCTCGTGCGTCATCGGTTGGTCCCTTCGGGAGTGCTGCGGGCGATCCGCAGGACATGGAGCTGCGCTCACCCACCCCTTAGGGAGTGGAACGCGCGGTAGACAGCACCCCGGCCGAAGAAACCTCTCCTTGGGGTGGCAGCAGCACCGTGCCGGACCGAACACCAAGCCACGCAACACCGCCCAACGGCTTTCGCCAGTCCACGCCCGTCCGCCTCTCTCCTTCCTCTCCCTCTCCACAGTCAATGTCTGCCTAGTCACCAGCCGAGATCCCGAGCCTGACCAGCCAAAATGCAGCGCCGCAGATCGAGCAGCTTCCCCCTAGGCTTCCCCCTAGGCGTCCCCCCAGGTTTCCCCCTAGGCGTCCCCCCAGGCTTCCCCCCCCCGGCTGCCCCCTCTCCCGGTCCAGGAGACCGCCGCGAGACTGCCGTTGTGACGGCATGCCGTCACAACGGCAGTCATTCGTATGTGCGGTGAGGGTTCGGCCGGGGACTGCGCCAGCCCCCGGCGGTGACTGGTGACTGGGGCCGGTGAGTCGCGGTGGTGACCGGTGACCAGGGCTGGTGAGCTGCGGTGAGTCACAGTGGTGACGTCCCCGGTGCAGCTCAGAGCCTCGTTGCCGTCATGACGGCATAACGGCATGACGGGGTGCCGTCATGCCGTCAGTCGCTAGAACGGGGCGTCTTCGCCCACTTGGGCATCCACGTACGCGGTGAGGGGAACGCCGTCGACGTCGCCGCCGTCGGCGTCCTCTTCCTTGCAGAACTGGCAGAGGTCCCCGTCCCGGGCACCCTGCCCCCGCCGGAGACCACGCCAGCAACGGGCGCAGTACACGAGTGCCTCGTGCTCGCCCATCACGTACTCGCGCGCCGAGAGGACGTACGGCTGCATGCAGTCCCGCAGCAGGGAGGAGAGCAGCGACAGGTGATCATGCACCTGGGTGTACGGGGTGACGTCGATCCGGCGCCGCACCTCTGCGGTCGGCCACCCGTACTCGCTCACGATCTGCCGCAGCAGCCGGACCGCACCCCAGGTCTGGCCCTTGTCCTTCGGGTCCCACCAAGAGGCGGCCGACAGGACCGAGTACGCGAGGTCCTCCTCCGCGTTGCGGCCGATCGGCACGGGGTTGACGTGGTTCATCACCAGCAGTCCGGACTGGAGGACATAGCAGTCCACCCGGCGGCCGATGTACCGATCACCCCGCCGCGACCGGGCCGAGTCCCGCTCGAACCGGACGAGCATGGGCCCCGTGCACGCGTCCCCGTGCGCCTCGTGCGCTTTCTTCGACGCGCCGCACAACCTGCCGACCAGGTGGGCGCGGTGCACGACCACCGTGTCCCGGCTGAGGCTGAGGGCCGCCGCGGTTTCCTGCACCGACATCTGGCCGGACCACGTCCGATCGGCGTGCGTGGCGTACAGGACCAGGATTCGCCGGCATGTCGGGTCCGGAACGGTGATGGCTGCAACCCAGTCCAGGGCGGTGCGCATCTCCTCGATGGGCACCTCCGCCGGGGCGCCGACTCGCGCTCCCTCGACCGGGGTGCGACGGTCCGGCATGATCCGCGAGTGCAGGACCAGGACCGCGAGATGGTTTCGTGTCGCCCGCTCCCCCAGACCCACTTGGGCGCCGAGGGCGGCGGTAGTGATCGGGCCGCCACCAGCCTCATAGTGCCTGTTCAGAGCATCAAAGAGGGCGATACAGGGTGGACAGTCGTCGGGCAGTTTCTCGGGGTTCAGCGTCACCCGGGCGGGCCTTCCTGACCCCGGGATGGGGTCGGTCCAGCCACTGCGTTGTTGCAGGGATCGGATTCTCCCCTACACTCGGCAGTGACTTATGCGAGTCAAGGCGAGCCCTTCGGAGTAGGTGTTGACGCACCGGTGATCCCGAGGGGTTCTCGCCATTTTTGGGCCGTTTTCGTCACCCGTCGTAACGGGTGTCGGACAGGCTACGCCTGAATCAACGTCAGGCGGTAACGGGCAATGCGCCGCAGGCCGCCGTCATGTGCTGGCCGGGCCGTCGTACTGGCGGACCACAATCCGGCGGTGCGGGTGGTCCAACTGCACGTCATGGACGTGGACCATGACCGCGTGCAGCGCTCCCCCGGACGCGGTGCCGAACGCGAGCAGTTCGCCGTCGTCCACGGCGTGGATGCGGTAGTGGATCGTGTCGGCCTCGCCGGTCACCGGTGAGGCGTCGGCCAAGGGCTGGCCTTGCCATAGATCGCTCATGACTCCCCCTTCTTCCTGGATGGCGCCTTGGCCCTCACCTCGATGCCCTCCTCAGCCAGCCAGCCGTACAGAGTGCGGGAGCTGACGCCCGCGAGCGCGCGGATGCGGCTCCGGTTCGCCCCCGCTTTGACGGCGGCCAGCGCTGCGGACCGCAACTCGCGGTCGAGTTCGGTGATGGTCTCTGCGCGGCGGAGGGATACCTCCGCCACCACGCGCAGGGCTTCGGCCTGCGCTTCTTCCGGGATGGCTGGCATAGGGCGAGGGTATCGGCAAGGCTCTGCCAAAACAACAACATGACCACAGTTGTTTCCGAGGGGCTTTTGCCGTAGCGTTCTTCTTGTCAGGCCGACCGGGCAACTACCGGGAGGTACCGGGCATTTCTATGCCGACTGACCACAACTGAAAACGGCCCCCGGGCGGTGTTGGAGCACCGCGCCGAGGGCCTGAGACGACACCCCTGAGATGGACAGGAGGTGCGGTCCTGTGACGGATCGTATCGAGAGTGTGCAGAACCTCGCCCCGGCGGCCCCGGCCCCGGCGGCGGTGCCCTACCTGTGGCTGATGACGGTGCAGATCCAGACCCCGCGTGGGTTGGCCTACCTGACGCGGAGCGGGGCCTACCCGCTGGTGCCGGGCCGGGACACGCGGACGTCGGCGTACATCGAGCTGCTGCGGATCATGCGGGAGCAGACCGGGATCGCCGACGGCGACTCGCTCGCGGTCCTCGCGTTCGTGCTGGAGCCGGACGCGCTGGGCGGTGCGGCATGACGTACTCCCACGATGAGGCGGCGGCGCGGATCGCTGCGGCGAACGCGGCTGCGGCTGCGGCGGAGGCCGCGCGGCAGGCGGTAGAGCGGATCCGGGAGCAGATCGCCCGGCAGCAGCAGGCGGGGGGTGCCCAGTGACGCGGACAACGCGGGTGGTGCCGGTGACGATGGCCGGCCGGACGCATCAGGTACCGGTGGCAGGGGCGTCTCTGCCGACCGACTGGCGGGGCCGGGCGCTGAACGTGGCGCTGGCCGTCACCGGTCTGCTGACGGTCGCCTGTGTCATCTGGTCGACGGTCAGCATCGGTCGTCTGCTGGGCGGTCACATGGGCTACGTCGGGGCGTCGGTCTTCGATGCGGCGTGGCTGGTGGTGATCGTGTTGGAGGTCTACCACCGCTACGACGAGGAGCGGCGCCGGGCCGCCCAGTGGATCGGGTGGGCGCTGCTGGCGGTGTCGATGGCGGCGCTCGCCGGGTACGGCGTCAAGGCCGGTGATCTCGGGATCGCGATCGGCGGTCCGGCCGTCTCGTTGGTCGCCAAAACCCTCTGGATGGCCGTACTCGGCGCGGTGCACCGGGATCTGTCGCCGGTCGCGGCCGGGTGGGTCGCGGCGGAGCGGGACCGCGCGTACGCCGAGCTGGCGATCGCCGGAATCGACCTGGAGGTGACCCGGGCGCGCGCCACGGCCGCGCAGCACCGTGCGGCGCTGGAGGAGATGTACGGGCCACTGGCCCTCACCGCGGATTCGTCCGCCGAGATGCCGGTCGTCATCGAGCGCCAGGAGCAGCCGGAGCCGGAGCACGAGCGGCTGGATACCGGGGCGCGGCTGCTGGAACGGGCGGCGGCCGACCAGGCACGGGCCGCCCGGAGTCTGGACGACGCCTATGCGGCCGGGGTCCCGGTCCGGGAGGTGTGGGCGGGCGCGGAACGCCTCCGGAACAACCGCTCTGCGGTTCCGGAACCTGCGCCATCGGTGCAGGTCAGCGCGCCGGAGGTAGCCGGGATGTCCCGGCCGCGCCCGGAGGAGCCTCCGGAGGAGCGGGTGCCGGAGCAGCGCCCGGCGAACCTCCGGAGTGCGGTCTACACCCTGTACGCGCTCGGGGTGGACGACGTGGACGAGATCACCGCTCGTCTGTCCACGATGCTCGGGTCCGTCTCGCGGGCCAGCGTGGACCGCTACGTCCGCGAGGCGCGGGCCACGGCCGCCGCGAAGGGGCCGTGATGGGCGCGCAGATGTACGGGCCGGGCCGCTACCGATGGGCGCTGAACGCCGCCTACCGGACGTCCATCCCGGGCGGGGCGGAGGTCGCCGCCCACGGGGTCATCGACCTCGCCGAGCCGGAGTCGGCCCTCTCCATCTGCTCCCGCCTCGTGCGGGAGCTAGGCGGCCCGCAGCTCTCCGGTCTCGACTCCACCGCCGCGTTCACCATCCGGCCCGACCGGGCCTGAGACGGCGCCGGGGCCGCCACCGCGCGGCCCCGGCCACACCGAGGAGGAGACCAACCGTGGACTACCCCACCTACACCCTGACGCCCGGCCGGATCGACGTGGACGTGTCCGGTTGGGAGCTCTCCGGCCCCGACGTCACCGACTGCCACCGGGAGTTCTGGCCGCTCGACCGCAACCGCGACATCGAGGCGGCGATGGAGTGGGCGGAGTCGGTCATCGGCTCCCGGCAGGAGTGGCGCCACACCCGCCGCGACGGGTTCGACCGCTGGGAGGCGTAGTGGGCCGCCGGAGGCGCCGCTACCGGCTCCGGCTGGCGGACGTGCCCACCACGCCGGTCGACCCCGTACCGGGCCAGCTCGCCCTGTGGGAGACCCCGGTCCCCACCAGCCAGAACGCCAAGTCAGGTCGCGGAATCGGCTGTTCAACTGTCGGATCCCGGTCCTAGTCTCACGGGGAGTGATCTCCCCGTGACGGGGCCCGGCGGGATCTGCCCCCGCCGGGCCCCTCCTCCCACAACTCATGAGTCAGGCTCCAGGAGGTATGCACAGCATGACCACTCCAGAGACCCGCGCACAAACCGCTGACCGGCCGCCCGAGGCCGATTGGGCACCGGTGACGGATGGCGGCGCGGACGCTATGGCGCCGGACGCCACGGTCCCGGCGGCGCGCACCGCCCCGGAGGCGGAGGCGCCGGTCACGACCCCCGGCGGTATCCCGGGAATCCCGGCGCTGACGATCGGCACGACCGGCACCATCACGGCGGTGTCGACGGCCGGTTTGGCGGCCGGGCCGGTCGGCGCGCTGCTGGTGGCGGGTGGACTGGCCGCGACCGCCGCTGTGGTGGCGGTGGCCCGGTCCCCCCGCGTCGCGGCGACGTCGAGCACCAGGACCACGAAGGCGACCCCGGCCGGGGCCCGTACGGCGAGTGCTGCGGGTGGCTACCGCCCCGCAGTGGGCGGCCGGATCGGGAGCTCCCGCAGCGCCGGGCGCGGTGCCGGCCGGATGGGCGGCGCGGCCCGCACGGCGGCCGGGGCCGGTCGGCGGGGCGCCGGCTCCGCCTTACGGGCCGCTGCTGGTGGCGGTGTCCGGGCGCGTGCCGGGCAGATCCGTGCGACGCGTGCGGCTGCTGCTGCGGCGCCGGTTGGGCGCCGCGAGCGGCGTGAGGGACTCACCGCGGATCGGCGCCGGGTGGCGGACACCCGCCGCGCGGCCAAGGCGGCGGCCCGCGAGCGGGCCCGTACCGCCCCTGCGGGGGCGCCGGGGTCCGCCCGGTCCCGGGGCGCCCACAAGGCCGGCAAGGGCGCTACAGCGGCCCCTACAGGCCGCCTTGGACGGATGACCCGGGCAGCCGGGCGGGGCGCTGTGCGGGCAGCAGGAGCGGCCGGTCGCGCCGGCCGCGCGGTGGGCCGCGCCGCCGGCTCGGTGTGGCCCGGCCGCAAGGGCGGCAAGGGCGGCGCGGGTTCGGGCAGCAGCACGTCGGCTCCGACCACCGCCCGCGAGCTGCGCCGCCAAAAGCGCGACGCCCGGCGGGCGAAGCGGGTCGCGGAGCGCCAGGCGCACATCGAGCGCCGGGCGCGGGTCCGTACCCGTCAGTCGGCGCTGCGCCGCTCCGCCGCGCGCCACCAGGCCCGCCGGGCGCTCGCGGCGCTGGCCGCCGCGCCGCTGGGGCTGCTGTCCCTGCTGCTGTGGCCGCTCGCGCACGCGATGCGCGTCGCGCCGCCGCAGTGGGGGCGCCGCCTGTACCGGCACCTCGCCAAAGCCGCGCAAGAGCAACGTCTTCGGCGGGACATCGAGGCGTACCAGGAACACGAGCGGGCGGAGGCGGAGGCCGCCGAACTCGACCGCGAGCGGCTCCCGGCCACGGACCGCGCCGCTGACCAGAACACCCCCCAGACCATTTCAACCCCTGTCCAGGAGGACGCCATGACCACCAACGGATTCGACTTCAGGGGCGCCGCCGAGGAGATGCTGCGCCAGGCCCAGAGCGCCGAGCCCGGCGGGATGATGAACGTCATGGCGGCGTTCGAGACGCTGCCGGAGGCGATCGGCCTGATCGCCGAAACTTTCGCGGTCGTGGCCGGCCGGTCGGCCGAGGACATGCCGCTGGAAGCGCCCGTGACCGACGCGATCACCGAGCTCTACAAGGCACTGGCCGGGTGCGTGGAGCACGCCGCCGAAATCAACATCGCGTTCAAGACCGCCCACGAGGCGGACATCCGCCGGCACGTGGACCCGCGCCCGGGTGAGCAGGCGTGGGACACCAGCGCCCAGGACCAGTAGCCACCACCACCGCGCCCGGGGCCGATGCGGCCCCGGGCGCCCCACTGCGGGAAGGAGAGGGACGATGACGAAGAAAACGGCGCCCGAGACGGCGCACCTCGCGATCGACTGGGTGGCGGGCCACGGCAACATCAGTGCACCGGTGGCGATGGCGACCACCGCCGCCGCCACCGCCACCCTGGGCGCCTGGGCGGGACTGCCCGGGGCGTGGCCGCTGGTGGTCGGCGCGGTCGGCGCCGCCGCGCACGGTGTCGGGGTGGGCATCCGCAAGCGGCTGTCCGGCCCGAGCCTCGCCGCCCGCGCGGCGGGCTGGTTGCTGGCCTCCGGCTGGTCCAGCGCCGTGATCTGGACCGACCCCACGTCGTGGGACGGCTCCGGCTGGTGGTCGGCGTTCGGTTCGCTCGGCGCCATCACCCTCGCGGTCGGTGCCGGCCTGGTCCGCGCCGACGTCCACGAGGAAGCGCTCGACGAGACGCGCCGCGCCATGCACGCCGCCATGACCGAGGCCGCCATCACCCGCGCGGACTGGGCGGTGGTGGACCAGTGGATCGCACTTATCCGCGCGGTGGCACAGGTGGAGGTCACCCCGGCCGGGTTTGACTGGCGCAAGGACAAGAGCGGGTTCGGGCTCGAAATCGCCCTGCCGATCGGGTATGCGTCCCAGCGGTTCCAGGGATACGCCGCCTCGTTGGCGGAGGCCGCGCGGCTACCGGTCGGCTGCCTGGTGAGCATCAGCAAGGCGCGCAAGCAGGGGCACGTGATCCTGGACGTGGACCTGGTGGACACCTCCACCGTGGTCACGGAGTACCCCGAGGGGTTCGAGCCCCTCAGCATCATGTCCGGCATCCCGTGGGGTCTGAACCGCGTCGGGGAGGAACTGACGGTCCACATGCGGCAGGCGTGCGCGCTGATCCTGGGGCCGCCCGGGACGGGCAAGACCACGCTTCTGGACGGGATTCTGGCCGGGTTCTCGCGTTGCAACGATGTGCTGGTGTTCGGCATCGATGTGGGCAAGAAGGGCGATGCGTTCGTGCCCTGGGTGACTCCCTGGATGGAGGGCCAGAAGTACGTACAGCCCTTGTCTGGCACGGCTCGTTTGCCCGAGACGACCCGCCAGGGCGTGGACTGGATCGCTGCAAATCTGGCCGAGGCAGACCTGATGCTGGACGCTCTGATCGCAATTGCGGAGCATCGCCTAGACGCCTACCGCGAATTGATGCGACAGCAGAACACGAAGCTCCTGCCCGTCAGCGCGGACATCCCCATGATTTTCTGTGTCGTGGACGAGGGCGCGGAAATGCTCGCCTATCAGGGAATCGATCCTCTGCGAAGCCGCGTAAAAGAAAAGCTCGTTTCCGTCATGCGGACCACGCGCGCGATGGGAATCCGTCTGATCCTCACGGCCACGGACGGAAACCTCTCCAGCCTCGGCGACAGTGCCGTCCGAAAGTACTCGCCGGTGCGTATTGCACTTACCTGTACCGACCCGGAAGGCGCAGGCGTGGCAAAGCTGTTCGGGTCCATTCGCGGACTGGATGCTTCACAACTGACGGCGGAGGGATCCGGAGTTATCGGAGCGGCCACAGGAGTCAAGACCGGATTCGCGCCGCAGCCTTTCCGCACGTGGGTTACCGCGCCGTCTCTCGCGCGGGACGCCTGCCTTGCCACGCAAGATCGGCGGCCCGTTTTGGACGAGCCGTCCGTCCGCGCGGCGGGGGACGCCTACCGGGACCGGTGGAGTCCGGCGCGGATCGCGTGGCTCATCGGGGACCAGGAGCCCGCGGCGACCCAGGCCGCGCCCGCCGGCGGGCGGTTCCTGCTGCCGGGAGGTCGGCCGATGACCTCTCCCGAGGAGCTGCGCGCCCGGTTGCAGAACCGGGGCAAGGCCCCCGAGGCTCCGGCCCCGGGCGGCCCCGTGGACCAGGACGCGGCCATGGCCAAGTTCCTGGAGGACCTGGGCAAGCTGCCCGAGGTCGAGGAGCCCGGCTCCAAGCCCCCTTTGAAGCCGTTCCGGGGGCTCGAAGGGCTCCGGGTGAAGGGCGGCGAGCCGGGGGCCGGCACCGCGTCGGAGCCGTCCGCGCCGGACTGGAAGGAGCTCGCCCGCAGGGTCGTCTGCGACTCGGGGAAGTGGCTCGGCACCAGCGGCGTGCTCGCCGTTCTGGAGGGGCGCGGGCTCACCGTCAACCGCTCCACCTTGGCCACCGAGTTGAGCGCGATGGCCCGCCGGGGCGAGATCGCCAAGCGCGGTTCCGGCCCGCAGACGGAGTACGGCGCCCCCATGACCGAGGAGAACTGATGAGCAAGGACATCGAGTTTGAGCGCGACTCGCTGGTGGCAGTCGCGGAGGCCCTGAGGGAGGGCGACCGCGAGCGGGCCAAGCAGCTGCTGAGCCGCCTCGCGGCCGAGGGGGACCCGGAGGTGGTCGCGGAGATCGTCCGGCAGACCAATCACACCGAGTAGTTGTTGTCGTTGTTGTTGTCGGGCCCCTCCCCACCAAAACCCGCCCCGGCGGGTCGGGGAGGGGCCTTTGACGTGGGCTGACAAGGGCAACAACAACGACAACAACAACAAGGCGACCGCCCCGCCGCGACCCTGGGTGACCAGACCTCTTCTCCGGCTATCGCGGAGAAAGAGGTGTCGGCGCGGCCGAGGGGCTTGCCCACGGGGTCTGATCTGCGGGTATGAGGGGTGTCCGATTTGGGGGGTTCCCACCTCCGGTCACACCTCCGGTGCAACGCCTAGTGCACCCCTGCAAGCAACCGTGGAGCCCCCCTTCGGTGCAACCCCAAACCTGGGGCATGTCCCCCGCCCGGTGCCCCCGTGCGGGGGTGGGCAAGCCTCCCTGGGCAAGCCCCTGCCGACCCTGGGCAAGCCTCGGTGGGCAAGCCTGCGGGGCCACCCCTTCCGGGTGAATCTGGCGGGACCTGACGCTGACGCTGACGCTGACGACGAGCGGTACATGTACCCCCCGCCCCAGGTCAGAGCGGGGTCCTGACACCGGTCCTGACGTCAGGTGTCAGGTTGTCCCCTGGCTGTCACATGGGCTGTCACATGGGTCGGGCTGTCGGCGCGACACAGGCCCTGTGACCTGTGTCGGGACCCGCCGACCCCCCTGTGTGGGGCGGGCGTGACAGGTCGAGGGGACAGCAGGCTCGGCGGCCGGCTCCGGACAGGTTCCCCACCGCCATGGGCACCGCCACACCCACCGCCATGGCACCGCCACGCGGCCGATCCCATGGCGGTGCCATGGCGGTGCCCATGCGGTGCCCATGCGGTGCCCATGGCGGTCCGCGTGGCGGTGCTGACACCTGACGCTGACGCCGACGTCGAGCGGTACATGTTCCTCTGTCCCAGGTCGGAGCGTGGTCCTGACGTCAGGTGTCGGGGCGGGTGTCAGGCCCGTTCCGTGGTCCGCTGGGAGCACGCTGACAGTCCGCTGGGCATCCGCTGGGAGCATGCCGGCCGGCGGACCGGTGAGCCCTCCCAGCGGACCGCCAGCGGACTCCCAGCGGACTGTCAGCGGGTGCGCGGGGGGCCGCTGTTGGTCTCAAGGAGCGGGAATTAATCCGTTTGTGTCGGCGGCTTGACTTTGAATAGGCGGCGCTTTTACGGTCCTTGCCCAACGGCCTTTGTGGGGTTGTTCGGAGTGAAAGGGGCGCTAATGGGACCGGTATCTGTAGAGGCGCAATATGAGTGCGAGGATTGTGGGAGTTGGGCGCCGTGCTCTGCATGCGGGGCGCATTTTTGCTGTGATGAGTGCGGGGCGTGCGGTGGCGGGTGCAGGTGTTATTGTTCCTGCCCGACGATGCGGGAAGATGCCTGGGAATAGGTACTCCCGATGACAAAGGCCCGGCCCCTGTTGGGGGTTCGGGCCTTTGTTTATGTGGTGGTCAGTATCAGGCGTTGTTGTACGTCTTGTTGGGCGCCGGGGGGTCCGGGGACGATGCGGCGGACGGAGAGGAGGGCGGAGCCGAGGCGGGTCCGGTAGGCGGGTTCGACGTGGTGCCAGCAGTGGTGGGCGTTGTCCACGGCCGTCCGGACCGCCGGGTCCGTGTGCGGCACGCCGGCGCCCAGCAGGGTGCCGGCCCTCTGGAGCCAGAGGTGGCAGGCGTCCGCGTACCGCCCGGCGCGGTAGGCGAGATCCGCACGGATTCCGGTCCAGTGCGCCGCCTGGGGGGAGGAGGGCCCGTGCTCGCGCAGCGCCTCCGCCTCCAGGGCGGCGACGATGGCGTACGCCTCGGTGTGGCGGCCGTCCGCCCATGCCTCCGCCACGGCCTGGCTGTAGTCCACGGCTCCGGGCTCCTGCTCGTCCGGCTCCGCTTCGGGCTCGGGCGCCGGAGGCGGCTCGCCGGGGACGGCGGCCGGGGCGGTGAGCCAGTGTGTGGTGGCCGGGGGCAGATCCGCGGTGGCCGTCACGTAGGCGTGCAGCTCGGCGTGGGGCGGGGCGTGCTGTGCGGCCCGTAGGGCGGCCGTCAGGGCGTGGGTGTAGGCGGGCGCGGCCCGGGAGGCGGTGGGCGCCTGCACCGTGCCGTACAGGGCGTAAGGGCCGGTGAGGAAGTCGGGATCGACGTCGAAGGCCGCCCACGCGGCCGGGGTGCCGGCCACGAGATCGGCCACGACCACGGTCTCGACGTCCGGCGGGCGAACGGCCAGCTCGGCGCGGAGCCAGTCCCAGGGCAGACCGGAGTACCGCAGCGTCCGGGACGTGCTGTGGCTGATCGCCATATGGGGGCGGCCCTGGCGGTCGTCCAGGGCCAGGAGGCCGCCCAGGTAGACCAGCAGCGGCCCCGGCGCCATCGCGGCCGTACGCAGGTGGGCCAGCAGTACGTGCGGGTCCGTGGGCGCCGCCACCTGCACCACATGAGCGGTCGGCGCGGTCGTCAGCACCGCAGGTGAGACCGCCGCCAGACCGGCCGTGGCCTCCACCACGGGCCAACGCCGGCGCCACGCCGGGGACGGGTCGGCGGCCACTATCAGCACGTGTCCGGGTTGTTCCATGGCGTGACGATACAACCGAGGTGCCCCCCAAAGGAATTGAAAAATCGCCCGACAACTCCCGCAAAAACATTCCGAATTCAAACTCTGCATTTCGTTTTGCAAGACACGGAAAATAGCGACATTGAGAATAACCCATGCAATATCAAGGGGACTTGACAAGCTAAATACCCGTCAGATATGTTGCCCTTGCAACGAAGAGACCCGAGCCAGACCAACTGGCCCGGACCCCCTTCCCGTTGCCGGCCGCCCGCGAAGCGGGCAGGGGCAAGGAGCGAAGCGACTGCCCCCCAGGCATGAAATGCCTGGTCAGAGCCCGCGCAGCGGCGATCCGGCCGCAGGCCGGCCCCGCCGAAGCGAAGCGCCGGCGCCCGGGGGCGAAGCCCCCGGCCCTAAGGTCCGCGCAGCGGACCTCAATTGCGGGTGCGAAGCGCCCGCACCTCCCTGGCAC
>NZ_JBHVYA010000036.1:0-12769 GCF_042881255.1 Streptomyces sp. NPDC058279
ACAACCTCGCCCTCGCCGGATAAACGAGCGGCCCACTCACGGCCCACGACGTCAGAGCCGCCCCGAAGATCATTTACGGGACAACCCTTAGGGAGCCCGGGTGTGTCCAGTAGACGGCTGATCCAGTTTTTAAGGCGTTCAGGGGTGCCTTCCAGCGCATGGTCCACCGCTTGCGGCCTTTGCCGGTGGGGTCCAGGCTCATCAGCGCCCTGTAGACGCACTTGAGGGCCGCGGCATCGTTGGGGAAGTGTCCGCGGGCCCGGACGGCCTTGCGGATGCGGGCGTTGACGGACTCGATCGCGTTGGTGGAGCAGATGACCTTGCGGATCTCGACGTCGAAGGAGAGGAAGGGTACGAATTCGGCCCAGGCGTTCTCCCAGAGCCGGATGACCGCCGGGTACTTCTTGCCCCAGGCTTCCTGGAACTCGCTGAACCGCTCTGTCGCGGCGGCCTCGTTCGGGGCCGTGTATACGGGCTTGAGCGCCTTGGCGATCTTGTCCCAGTCCTGACGGGCCGCGTGCCGGAAGCTGTTCCTCAGCAGGTGAACGACACAGGTCTGGACAATCGTTCGAGGCCAGACCGTCTCCACGGCCTCGGGCAGGCCCTTCAGCCCGTCGCAGACCAGCATCAGGACATCGTCGATACCCCTGTTCTTCAAATCCGTAAAGACGCTCAGCCAGTACTTCGCGCCCTCGCCGCCGTCACCGGCCCAGATCCCCAGGATGTCCCGGTGGCCTTCGGCCGTGACCGCCATCACGACGTAGACGGGGCGGTTCGCGACCTGCCCGTCCCGAATCTTCAAGTTGATGGCGTCCACGAACAGCACCGGGTAGACGCGGTCCAGCGGCCGGTTGGACCACTCCGCCATCCCGTCCATCACCTTGTCGGTGATCGTGGAGATCGTGGCCTTGGACACGCTCGCGCCGTAGACCTCGGCCAGGTGCGCGGAGATCTCACTGTGTGTGAGCCCCTTCGCGGACAACGACAGCACCAAGGCGCCGCTGCCGCTTCTTCACGATGGCCGGCTCGAACGTGCCTGCCACATCCCGGGGGAGCTTCACCTCGATCGGACCGACATCGGTCAGCACCGTCTTCGCCCGCGTCCCGTTGCGGGAGTTGCCGCTGCCCCGGCCCTCGACGTCGTGCTTCTCGTAACCGAGATGATCGGTGATCTCGCCCTCCAGGGCGGACTCCAGCACCCGCTTGGTCAGCTGCTGCAACAGCCTGCCCTCCCCAGTCAGCCGCAGACCCTCGCTGCGGGCCCGGTCCACGAGCATCGCGACCAACTGCTCATCACTCGCCGGCACAACCGCCGTCGGCTCGCTGCCCGGTATCTGCTCGATGGTGGTGTCGCTCATCTGGCGTCTCCTTGATCATCGGATCCGCCGATCATTGAACACTCCCCCGTTCTCCAGGACTTCCTGCGTTCAGGCTCCGATGCAGCCTTCTATCATCTGTGTGAGCTGACCGGCCAGCATTCCTCAGTGCGTCTGTCCGGCGGTGTCGAGCGGGCGGGGCGGGTGGAGCGGTGCGTTGGAGAGTGCGCAGGAGTGCCCCTCATGAAAAGGCCGGGGGCAGACTGCCTGGTACTGGGCCCTCGAACCGGTGGAAGGCTCAGGGCGATCTGTGGCAGGCATGGCTGCGGCATTCGGTGGTGGGCGTCGATCTGCTCATGTGGTGGACGAACGCAAGCAATCTACGCGGCCTGGTGGGGGACGGCCGTTATCGGGAACGTCTCATCGTCCTGCTGTCTCAAGCGTCACCGCGGGACTGCGCGGCGATAGGGCTCGGTTGTGAACGTCGGATCGACCGGCCATGCCGGGAACCGCAGACTTGCAGCCGTCCCCCCGTCGAGGGCCCGGCCGCCGACGCTCCGGAGTTCCGCATAGGCCCGATACCGGGGGCCTGTAGCTCCTTCGTGGACTGCTGGAGGGGAACCGGGCTGCACGTGGAATTCACCTCCGACGACCGTCATCGGGCCGTGCACTTGAAGGACAAGACCGAGAAGGTCGGCGTGTGGGTGGACGGTGTCCCACTACCGGAGGACGCCTGGCTGGACGTGTCCGGGTACTGGGTCGACGACCGGTTCTACGTGGTGCAGGCCGCAGGCCCGGAGGACCACCCTGAACAGGAGCTCGCTATGGGCCATCTGGGCTGCAGGGTTCTCGCTGTGGTCATCCACGACGTCCAGCAAGCCACTACCCGGGTGATCGTGCCGGAGGCCACGGAGACGTGGACCGATCCATGTGTGCGTTTGGACGGCGGCACATGGCGCCTGTACGCGGATGGGGCCACCGCCGAGGCCGGCAGGCCGGTGCGATTGTTTCCTGCCGTACCACCGTCGGTCTGAGAGGTCATTCTGGGCCGGTATGACGGTCTTGTGGTCGCCTGATCGTGTGGGTTTGGGCGGTTCGGGCCGGTCGCGCGGCTTGGTCCTGTTGGGCTGTCTGGGTGAGTGACCGCAAGCCCTACAAGAGCGACCTGTCCGATGAGCGGTGGGCGCTGATCGAGTCGGTGATCTCGGCGTGGAAGGCCGACCATCCGTCCCCGACTGGGCATCAGGGTCGGTACGAGATGCGGGAGATCGTCAACGCGATCCTGTACCAGGGCAGGACCGGCTGCCAGTGGGACTATCTCCCGCACGACCTGCCGCCGAAGTCGGCCGTCTACTACTACTTCGCGGCCTGGCGCGACGACGGCACAGACGCGAGAGCACCCGGCACAAGCTCAAGCGCCTGGTCGGCCTCGGCGTTCTTGCCGAGACCGAACCGGGCCTGTTCATCCGGCGCCGCCCGTAGCAGCCCTCTGTTCCGGGCCACCCGCCCGTCACGGCTGCCGCACTTGCCATCCGGCTCACGACGCGATCGCCAGTGCCCCGTCATGCGGAGCCACTGCATCGTCGTGACGAGCTCTTCGCCGAATTCCTCGCAGAGCGCGAGCAACTCGCGACCCGTGGACGAGTCGAGCAGCCCCGCGGAATCGGGGAGAACCCCGAGAGCACCGTGGCAGGCGGTCTCGACAGCGAAGTGGCGCGACGCGAAGTAGCCCTCGCTCGCCCGGTCCGCCAGGTCGGCGTCGGCGAGGTACTGGCTGTGGGCTTCCTCCGCGGGGTGGGAGTAGAAGGAGCTCTCGACGAGACCGTCGAGGTAGGTCGCCAGGCCGGCCGAGGCTTCGACCACTCGCTCGACTTCGTCCACGCCAGGCTTGTCCAGCAGCTCGCCGAAGGTCAGCAGGTTGCTGATGCTCTCCAACTGGAAGAGCTGGACCGTGTCCGGGTCGACTTCAGACGTGAAGAGCGGGGCCGTGCACAGCTCGGCGATTGCTCGCCGGTATGCGCCATCCGACTGCCCACCAGCGGGTGATGCTGCCAGTCGGAACAGCGACTCCAGCAGAGACTGGTCAACGCCCCACTCTGCTTCCAATTCGAACGCGAGCATCGGCGCGCGCCACCGCCACAGGGCCAGGACGGCCGCCTGACGCTGGTGGACGGGCTTCAGGTCCGCCAATCGTTCGATCCGCACCACGTTCTTGAGTCAGCCCCTCTGATCTACCGTCCCCGCCCGCGCCCTCTACCTCGAGACACTGTAGAAGCCGCCGAAGTGCCAGGGGGAATCGGGCATACCGGTTCAGAATGTCCTCTCAGACCACCACCCCTAGATACGGGGTGGGTGGGAACCCGCTGTGTACGGCGTGCAGAGAACATCTGAGGGAGGCACAGCACCGCCACGCGTGAGGCATCCCGGGTGGTCTCCGGCAGGCCCTCTAGTAGGGCTGATGCTGGTCGTGGGGACCTGGGTGTGTGGAGGAGGGGCCGGGGTGATGTTGCGGTCGCCGGTGGAGCCGATGCTGGCGCAGGCTGTGGAGTCGGTGCCGGGCTCCGGCGTGCTGGGCGAGCCGGCGTTTGAGCAGAAGTTCGACGGTTACCGGGCGCTGCTCTTCACGGGGACCGGGGCGGCCGCGGACCGGCTGCTGGTGCAGACCCGGCGCGGGATCCTGATCGAGGACCGCTTCCCCGACCTCGTCACCGCCACCGCGCAGCTCCCCAACGGCCTGATCCTCGAGGGCGCGCGGACAGATCCGGGGACTTGCCCAGTTGCTCGAGGACGAGGCTCTCCAGCCGTGCCTGCGTCGGCGAAGCCGCGGGCGCAGTTCGGAGGCCAGTACGGCGCGACTGGCCACTGCACTCGGACCAGTAGCGGAGTTTGCGGGACTCCCCCGAGGAGCGGTCGCTCAGGGCAGTGTGTCTTCCTGACGCGCCTCTGCCTGATCCCGGATCGGGCAGAGGCCGGAACGTGGGCCGCCTCGGGCCGCCGCCCATCGTGCAACCGTGGCCGTGCCAGGTCGAGCGACACGGTCACGGGTTCACTCGGACGGGCGGGTGCTCGAAAACAGGGGACAGCCGAGGGGGAGGACGCGTTCGGTCAGCTGCCCGGTGAGATGGGTGTCGGTGAGGGCGGCGTCGGTGAGCCAGTCCGTTGCGGTCAGCTGGTCGACCAAGCGCTCCAGTTCGCCGTCATCGGCTGGGACCAGGGCGGCGACAGCGTTCAGGCTGATGCCGTGGCCGCCGGGGCCCAGGCGTCCTGATGCCGTGTTTTGGGTGGCCAGGGTCAGGGCTAGGAGCCGGGTGGCGGAAGTGGCTTTGGCCTTGCGGAGTTTCTTGTCCGAGATGATCTTCTGGGCCCAGCCGGAGAGTTTGGGCCGCATCTTCTTGCCGAACGTGAACGGGCCCGTCCCGTCCGCACGGGGCGCAAGTGAGGGGACGGTGATCGGGGTGGCGTTCTCCGGCCGGGAGGCGAGCAGGTCGCCGGCGGTGCCAGGGAGGGACGGCCAGCCGCAGCCGGTCAGCTTCTCGACCAGATCCTGCGGATCGGTCAGGCCCAGCGCGGTGAGGTCTTGGCCGACGAGGTTGCCGGTGCCGGTGTGCGCGGTGCGCAGGGTCAGCATCAGCACCAGAAGTCGTGCGTCGGGTCCGGGCAGCGGGGTGTGGTCGGCTACGTGCGCGAGGACGGAGCGTGCGTGCTCCCACTGCCCCGGGACGTTCAACAGCCGGGTTACGGCCGGCCCGTCGTCGGCGGTGATGTTGCCGGTGCGCTGCTGGTGTTGGAGGCGGGCGGTGGCGGCGGCCTGCTCGGCGCGCCGGGCCTCCCACCGCAGGGCCCCCTCGCTGGTGACGTCGGCCCAGGTGGTGAAGGCGCGGGCCTTGCGTTCCTGGAGGTCGGCGAGGAGCGCCAGGTCGGGCTGGTCGCGCTGCTGGTAGGCGCGGAAGAGGGCGCCGAGTTCGATGAGTTCGTCTCGTAGGACGACGGGCCGCAGATCGTGGGGGATGATCCGCTGGGCGATTTTCGCCTGGTGTGGGCGGCGCTGCGCCGGTGTGGAGCGGGGAGCCGGGAGCGGGCCGGCGGCGACTTGGTGGTCGGAGACCTGCGGCGCCGCCGCCGCACCCGCGGTCGGGATGGTCGGGGTGGTCGGGTGGTCCGCGGCCGCGCGTGCCTGGGAGGTGGCGGCGGTCTTCGCTCCGGGGGTGGCGGCCGCGCAGCGGGAGCAGCACTCCATCACCTGCCACCAGCGGCCTTCCCGGTCGGTGACTACGGCCAAGACGACCGGGCCGCCGCACCGCCAGGGGTCCATACGCGGCCGGCCGGTGTGGGGAAGATGGGTGTGGCAGTCCGCGAGCCGGCACGCGCAGTACGCCGCGGGTCTCGGGGCGGGGGCGACGCGCAGGTGGGCCTTGATGTGGGCGACCGCGGCCGCCCGGCCGGCGGCCGCGGACGGCAGACGCTGCTCGACACAGCCGGGCCGACTGCACGAGATACGCACCGCAGTGCTGCCCCGGCCGGCGGCGTCCAGACGCACCGTCCAACGCCGCCCCGGCACCCGCTCGTCCAGCTCACTCACCACGGCCTGCGTCATCCCGGTCTTCCTCCCGTCATGCATCTCCGATACCGCCGCCCACGCCGCGCACCGGGCGGCAGTGCGGGCGACCTGGACACCGTATTGGGCACCAAGGCGAAGCATGTTGGACTCGCCGCGGGCGGACGGCGTCAATTGAGAAGGTCAGGTGCTCCTCGTGGTCGCCGGCATACGCACCGGCCCGTCTCACAAATTACGGCCTGTCGCAGCGCGCCCTGACCTGAAAGGGCGGTCACCGGTGAGTTGTCCGGTGACATTTTTGGTGAGTGGTGACTGACGAGTGGTGCGCGGCGGTGGCTGAGCTGCACGCCCGGTTCTGGCCTGGGGGAGGCGGGATGGGGGCGCCCGGTGGGTCAGTCACGGAGCGGCGGTGGTACCCGGGCCGAGGGTTCGCCGGCTGGGGATGGCCTGGTGGTCGTCGGTGGCGGCTTGGGCGGGCGGGAGCATGTCGGTGCCCTCGGCGGCGAGTCGGGCTCGGCGCCCGTCCGGGGCTCCGGTGGCGGGTGTGGTGGGGCGGGGGCCGGTGCCCAGTGGGCGGCGCTCGATCATGCGGACAGTCTCCCGTCGCCGGCTCCGCCTCGGTCAACTGGGGGGAACCTGGAGGGGGAAGCCTAGAGGGAAGCCGCATTTCCGAAGGTCCTGCATTTTGCCTGGCCAGAGGCCATTTTTTTTTCTGGCTGGTGAGTAGCCGGACTTACAGGTGTGGAGGGGTAGGAGGGTGCTGCGCCGGTTGGGGTGGCGCGGAGTGCCAGGCGACGATCTGGTTCACACGCGTTGTTCCAGTGGGGCATGGGCAGGCCCGGCAGGAACGGCGAAGTGGGTAGCCTGGCAGGGCCGCCGCACGGCGCCGTGCGGCGGTCGGTGGCCGGGGTGGAGGTGGAGGTGGTCAGAGCCAGCCGCGTTGGGCTGCCTTGAGGCCCGCCTCGAAACGGCTGGTGGCGTGCAGTCGTTCCATCAGGGCGGCCATCTGGCGGCGCACCGTACGCAGCGAGACGCCCAGGCGTTTGCCTGCGGCCTCGTCTGTCAGGCCGGACGCCAGTAGCTTGAGTAGCTCCCGCTCGCCGGCGCTGATGCCGTCCTCGGCCGGCTGCTTGAGGTCCGCTCCCAGTGGTACGGCGGTCTCCCAGGTCTGTTCGAAGAGGGTGATCAGCGAAGCGACGATGCCCGGCGCCGTGGTGCACAGCGCGCCCAGCCGGGAGTCGGCCGGGTCGATGGGGACGACGGCGATGCTCCGGTCGAAGACCAGCAGGCGCGGTGGCAGCACGGGGCTGGTGCGTACCTGGCCGCCACGTTCGGTGGTCCACTGGGCGTAGGCGAACGTGGCCGGGTCGTTGCGGACGCTGTCCTGGTAGACGGCTCGCAGTTCGACACCCCGGGCCAGGGCCTGCTCGTCCAAGGGGCGTGAGGCGTCCAGGCTGGCCTGCGACTGTGCGCCGCCCGGGATGATCGCCAGGCATTCCTCAGTGAGATCACGGGTCAGGAGCTCCAGCCGCGTCTGGATGGCGTCCATCCCCACCAGCCGCTCCGTGCCGTCGGTCTCCGTGTTCGGGCGCAGGTGCGCGTATTCGGCGATGGCCCTCGCCGCCGCCGCCTTGCCGGCGGCCAGCTCCTGCTGGCGCCGCGCCAGGTCTTCCTCCTGGCGGCGCAGGATCAGTTCCAAGCCCACCTCGGGGCTGACGGCCCGCAGCGCGCCGGAGCTTTCCCGCGAAGGGGTGAGGAGGTTCAGGTCGACGAGTCGATCCAGAGCATCGTGTACGCGGGCTTCGGGGAGACCGGTGCGCGCGCCCAGTTCGGCCACCCCGCCGGACGGGTCCGCCAGCATCCCCCGGTACACGGAGTCCACATCCCCATCGAGCCCCAGTGCTTCCAGCATGTTCAGCCCCCCCAGCTGCTTTATGCGGACGGTGGGTCGAACCGCCCGAGATGATCTTAGTCGGCCTCCTGGGCGGCGGGCCGGGTGGCACCAAAGTGCCTGGCAGCCTGGTGACAGCCGCACCCCCTTCCTGCCGTCCGGACCGGCCAGCAAGATGGTGATCACCGGGACGGCGGGGCACGGAGCCCCACCCCAGGCCAGGGTCGAAAGACCGTGCCGGAGCAGCGCGCACCACCCGCACCGCACACCGCACGATCAGCACGTCCAGGGGGATTTCATGTCTCGTACCACCCGCTTCATCGCTGTCGCCGGCCTCGCCGCTCTGCTCTCTGCTGGCGCCGCCACCGCCGCTTCCGCCGCGCCCGTCACGGGCTCCGGCGTGATCGGCTGGGACTCGGCCCGCGCCGTCGCCTCCTCCGCTTCCACCGTCATCGGCTGGGACTCGGCCGCCGCCGACAAGCGCGTCATCGGTTGGGACTGACCCCTGTGAGGGTCATTCAGGCCTCGCTGCACCGCACGCCTCCCGGCCCGGCTCCCCAGGGGACCGCTCCCCTGATCCACGACCTGCTTTGGGCGCACGCCACACTCGCCGACGGTCTGGAACACATCCGGCCCCGCCCCACCGAGCAGGGGCTGGACCTCTTTCTCTTCGTACGCGCCCACAGCGACGCATCGGCCCTGCAGCAGATGCGCACCCTGCTCAACCGAGCCGACACCCCCATCGCCGCGCACGGTTTCACCGTCGCCGCCCCCTGAACTTCCGGCCGGGCGTCGGGCACACGCCACGCCCACCGGGTCACACCCCGCGTCGGAGCCCCGACGCAGCACCACAGCATCACGCACTCCCACCACCCCACGCCATCACCAGGGCACCGCCATGCCCGATTCCAGGAGACCGCCATGTCCAGCACCAAGACCCCCCTCCGTCTGAAGAGCGGCCTCGCCGCACTCGTCGCCGCCGCAGCGATCACCGGTCTCGCCATGGTGCCCGCCCATGCTGCTTCGGAGCTGGACCAGATGGCCGCCCTAGCCAAGAGCCAGAACGGCAACGGCCCGTGCGCCAACGGTGGTTATGACGACAACGTCAACCAGAGCAACAGTTGCGACGGCCACGGCGGCCAGTCGCAGGCTTGGTGCGCCGACTTCGTGGGCTGGGTCTGGTCCCATTACAACGTCACGGGCATGAGCACCCTCAACGACGCCGCCGCGAGCTTCTACGAGTACGGCGTCAAGTACGGCACGAAGTCGAGCACCCCGCACGTCGGCGACGCCGTCGTCTACGGGTACTCCAACGGCTACGCCCAGCACGTCGCCATGGTCACCGCGGTCAGCGGCGACGTGGTGACCATCACCGGCGGCAACCAGGGCCACAGCACCAACCCCGAGGGCATGGTCAGCACCTACTCGACCACCTCCTACCGGGTGGGCCAGGCGCCCTGGGGGCAGACCATCAGCGCCTACATCTCGCCGAAGCTCCAGGCCGCCACGCCGCCGAAGGTCAGCCTGAGCGGTATCGGGGCCACCGCCTCCGGCGTGGCGAATCTGTCCGCTTCGACCACGGCCGGCACGTACCCGGTCGCCTCCGTCCAGTACTACGTGGACGGCAAGCCGGTCGGCTCCAAGCTGACGAAGGCCCCGTACGGCTACGCCTTCGACACCAGCCGGGTCCCGGACGGCAAGCACATCGTGTCCGTCGAGGCGACCGACACCAACGGCAACACCGGCACCTCCCGTGCGCAGGTCATCACCTCGAACGGCGAGGCCACCTCCACCTTCCAGGCGGACTTCAACGGTGACGGCAAGGCCGACGTCGGGGTGCTGTACGACTACGGCCAGGAGGACAGCGGCTTCCACACCGGCCTGTGGACCTACATCAGCAACGGCAGCGGCTTCAACGCGCCGGTGAAGGTGTGGGACAACGTGAGCTCCGGCGTGGGCTCCTGGAACTGGGACCGCTCGAAGGTGACGACGGGCGACTTCAACGGGGACGGCAAGTCGGACATCGGGGTCCTCTACAACAACGGGCAGGACGCGGACGGCACGAACCACACCGCCCTGTGGACGTTCACCAGCACCGGCACCGGCTTCGCCAACCCGGTCAAGAAGTGGGAGAGCACCAGCTCCTGGAACTGGAACCGGTCCAAGCTGACCTCCGGTGACTTCGACGGCGATGGCAAGACCGATGTGGGCGTGTTCTACAACAACGGCCAGCAGGCCGACGGCACCAACATCTCCGCCCTGTGGACCTTCACCAGCACCGGCACCGGCTTCGCCGCCCCGGTGAAGAAGTGGGACAACGACGACCGCACCACCGGCTCGTGGAACTGGGACCGCTCCAAGGTCGTCTCCGGCGACTTCACCGGCGACGGCAAGGCCGACATCGGCGTGCTGTACGACAACGGCCAGCAGAGCGACGGCAAGAACATCACCGCCCTGTGGACCCTCACCAGCACGGGCTCAGGCTTCAACGGCCCCGTCAAGAAGTGGGACAACGACGACACCACCACCGGTTCCTGGAACTGGGACCGATCCAAGGTCACGGTCGGCGACTACAACGGCGACGGCAAGGCCGACGTCGGCATTCTCTACGACAACGGACAGACCGAAGACTCCCGCAACGTGTCCGCGCTGTGGACCCTCACCAGCACCGGCTCGGGCTTCAACGGCCCCGCCAAGAAGTGGGACTCCGGCAGCGACAGCTGGAACTCCAAGAGCAGCAAGATCACCTCAGGTGACTTCAACGGTGACGGCAAGACCGACGTCGGTGTGCTCTACGGCTACGGCCAGCAGGACGACGGCACCAACCGGACCGGCCTGTGGAAGTTCTCCAGCACCGGAACCGGCTTCAACAACCCGGCCCTGACCTGGGACAGCGCCAACAGCAGCAGCTGGAACTGGGACGCCAGCAAGCTCGCCTGACGAGCCGCCTGACGGGCCGCCCCTCTCACCGGGGCGGCCCTCCAGCCCGAGCGGCCTTGCAACCGGGCGGCGGGGGATCCCCTCCCCGCCGCCCCGGCCCGCTTCCCCTCCCGCGCCGTCCGGCGCCCCTCCTCCAGCTCCAGGAGCAGAATCCCGATGTCCCGCCCTGCCCCGCGCGTCCGCCTCACCGCCGCCGTCTCCCTCGTCTCCGTCGCCGGAATGGCCGGCTCCCTCCTGGCCGCCGCACCCGCCACGGCCGCCTCACTCGCCACCTGGGACAAGGTCGCCCAATGCGAGGCCACCGGCAATTGGCAGGCGATCGACTCCACCGGCACCTACTTCGGGGGCCTCCAGTTCTCCCAGTCCACCTGGCAGGCCTACGGAGGCCTCGCCTACGCCTCGCGGGCTGACCGGGCCACGAAGCAGCAGCAGATCCTGATCGGCGAGAAGGTGCTCAAGGGGCCGCAGGGCGAGCGGGCCTGGCCGCTTTGCGGGCCGCCCTCCGGGCTCGGAGCCGACCCCGCCGACCCGTATCCCGACCCGGTCCCGCCGGTGTCCAAAGTCACCGGCCCGGGCGCGGGCACCGTACTGACCGGCCCGGTCGCGCTCACCGCCTCCGTGACGGACGCGGTCGGCTCCCCCACCGGAGCCACCTTCTACGTGGACGGCACAGCGGTCGGCACGGACTCCGGTCCCGGCCCCTCGTACAGGGTGCCCTTCGACACCTCGGCCCTGGCCGACGGCCCGCACACACTCACCGTCAAGGCCGTGAACGACGCCGGCCAGACCGGCCCCGCTGCGGCCGCGGTCTCCTTCTTCACCGCCAACCGGTCCACCGCCACCCAGACCTCGGGCGACTTCAATGGTGACGGCAAGGCCGACGTCGGGGTGCTGTACGACTACGGCCAGGAGGACGGCGGCGCCAACCACTCGGCGCTGTGGACCTTCACCAGCACGGGCAACGGCTTCAACGCTCCGGCGAAGGTGTGGGACAACGTGGCCTCCGGCGTCGGTTCCTGGAACTGGGACCGCTCGAAGGTGACGGCGGGAGACTTCGACGGCGACGGCAAGTCGGACATCGGAGTCCTCTACAACAACGGCCAAGACGCCGACGGCGTCAACCACACTGCGCTGTGGACCCTCACCAGCACCGGCAGCGGCTTCGCCAACCCGGTGAAGAAGTGGGACAGCACCAGCTCCTGGAACTGGAACCGGTCCAAGTTGACCTCCGGAGACTTCGACGGCGACGGCAAGACCGACGTCGGGGTCCTTTACAACAACGGCCAAGACGCGGACGGCGTCAACCACACTGCGCTGTGGACCTTCACCAGCACCGGCAGCGGCTTCGCCAACCCGGTGAAGAAGTGGGACAGCACCAGCTCCTGGAACTGGGACCGATCCAAGGTCGTCGCCGCGGACTTCACCGGTGACGGCAAGAGCGACGTCGGCGTCCTCTACAACAACGGCCAGCAGGCCGACGGCACCAGCATTACCGCCCTGTGGACCCTCACCAGCACGGGCTCAGGCTTCAACGCCCCGGTCAAGAAGTGGGACAACGACGACACCACCACCGGCTCGTGGAACTGGGACCGCTCCAAGCCCGTGGCCGGAGACTTCAACGGCGACGGCAAGGCCGACGTCGGTGTCCTCTACGACAACGGGCAGGACGCGGGCGGCACCAACCACACCACCCTGTGGACGATGACCAGCAGCGGCTCCGGGTTCGCCGGCCCGGTCAGGAAGTGGGATTCCGGCAGCAACAGCTGGAACGCGGACGCCAACAAGGTCACCGCCGGTGACTTCGACGGCGACGGGAAGACCGATGTCGGGGTCCTCTACAACTACGGCCAGCAGGCCGACGGCACCAGCCGCACCGGCCTCTGGTCCTTCACCGCCACCGGCAGCGGCTTCAACGCTCCGGTCAAGAAGTGGGAGAGCACCAGCTCCTGGAACTGGTTCCGGAGCGACCTCGCCTAGTAGTGCTTTGTTAGCTGGTGTCGTGGGGCTGTCTTGGGGTGGGTTGTCGGCAGGTGGGGCAGGTGCCGGTCCAGGTGGCGATGAGGTGTT
>NZ_JBHVYA010000037.1:0-10413 GCF_042881255.1 Streptomyces sp. NPDC058279
GAGGACACCGAGCCGCATCAGCCTGCCTATGGTGGACTCGGTCCCCGCCCGCTGCCCCGTTATCGCACCCGGCCGGTGTCCTTACGCGACCACGTACTGGCCGCCGGACGGCGTCACGGCCGGACCCTGACCTGGCGCAAGGGCTCCAAAGCCGCGATGAGCTCGCACTTCGTGCTCCTGCGGATCCGGCTCGCGGGCCGCCGCCCGAAGCCCGCCGCTGACGGCACGATCCCGCTCACCTGGCTGATCGCGCAGTGGCCCGAGGGCGAGATGGAACCCACGAAGTACTGGATCTCCAACCTGCCCGCGACCATCCCCGCCAAGGACCTGGTCCGGCTCGCGAAGTCGCGATGGCGGATCGAGCACGACTACCGCGAACTGAAAACAGCCCTGGGCCTGGACCACTTCGAGGGCCGCTCGTTCACCGGCTGGCACCGGCACGTCACCCTCGTCACCGCCGCCCACCTCTTCCTCACCGAACAGCGGACCTGCCCAAAAGCCCCTGCCAGGGCCTGACCCTCTACCAGACCCTGGAACTCCTCCAACACCTCATCGCCACCTGGACCGGCACCTGCCCCACCTGCCGACAACCCACCCCAAGACAGCCCCACGACACCAGCTAACAAAGCACTACTAGGGCCCCGCGGCGTGTGCCCGGATCGAACACGCGCGTGCGGCCTGCGGGTAACCGGCCCGCAATCACCCGCAAGAACATGGAGCCCGCGCACGACCCATCCCTGACGTCATGGACAGCAAACCCCAACCACGCTCCAGGGAGGTCCTCGTGAATACTCCCCTCGGTCCGAGCGGCGGCCGTCACGCGTACTTCGGCGGCCGGCCCGCGTACGGAGTACCGTCCGCGGCACTCCTGGACCGCGCCTTGGCCGGCCTCGACCGATTCCTCGCCCGGCAGCCGGGCCACCAGCACGAGGCCGAAGCAGCCGCGCCCGACCGCCCGAAGCGAACAGCACCGGCGCCCCGCACCCGGCCGGCGGCCGCCACGCCGTCGGACACCCGCAGCAGCCAAGAGAGGATCCATGTGATGGCCGACAACAACGAAAGCACCAGTAGAAGCGGTAGCGGGGGCAGCAGCGGCAGCGGCGGAGGCAGTCACGGCGGGGGCTCCGCGCCGATCTCGACCCCGCCTCCGCCGCCCCCCTCCAACCCCGACACCAGCACACCCTCCGGCGGCGGCAAGCACCGATAACCGCCGATGACCACCACCGCACACCAGGCGCGCCCCAGCCGAGATCGTTGAGCCGATTGGTGAGCTTGAGGGTGTTTTCGGCACCCATCCCGTTGAGGAAGGTCTGGTTGAACTCGGTGCTCTTGGCGTTGTCGCGGAAGGAGCGGTCCAGCTCCGCGTAGTCGGCTGCCGATACCTTGTCGCCGCTGTTGATGCGGGTGGCGATGTCTTCGGCGTTGCGGGCCTCGTAGACCTCGATGTCGCCCTGCGCACCGGCGTTGAAGCCGTTGTACGTTTCGTCGTTGCCCTTGCCGAAAGCGTCCTTGTTGCTGTCGACGACGACCGCCTCAAGGGCGATCTTCACACCATGGTCGGCGTCGGAGACGGCCTTCACACAGTCGTTGATGTGCTGCTGCCACTTGTTGACCGCCTCACGAATGGTGGTCTGTCCGTCGGGATCGTTGTGGTAGGTCCTGCGTTCCGTGGGAGTCAGCCTGGCGTAGTCGAACGCGACGTTGCCCTGCTCCGAGACGGTCATGCCCGCCTTGATCGCGTCTTCGCGCGCGGACTCGACGCGCTTCTTCAGGTCGGTGAACTGGGTGTGGTCATCGCGCAGCAGGCTCGCGACCGCCTTGGCCTGGATCTGCGCGGCGGAGTCCCGGATCTATACCCGGGTCTCCGATCCGGCCGTCGTGGCCGAGTACAACCGTGCCCTCGGCGGGCACCGCTCGGAGCTTGCGGCCCGGTGCCTGGGGAGGCGAAGTGAGGGCCCGGACCGTCTCCACGGCGGCCATGCTGGCCAGCCCCGGATCCATTCCGCAGCAGCGCCGCAGCCGACGGCACTGCCCCGAGGAGGAGTGGCACGCCTACGTCCACGACCAGGACGGCAACCGCCAGTACCAGTTGATGAAGCTGAGGTTCCGCCGACAGCTCGTCGAGCGCTGGCCCAAGCTGTCTGGCTGGTTCGCCGACCCGCTGGTCGAGCGGGTCGGCCGCTTGAACGGCGAGCCGTACCACCGCCCGTCCTACCCGGTGTCCTTCCGGGCCCGCACCTACCTGATCTACCTCGGACTGCGTGGCTACACGACGTTCGACTACCCGTGGCTGTTCGCCCCCGGGCAGCTCGCCATCATCGAGCCGGCCGCCGCGCTGGGCATCGACCTCGGTGCCAAGCAGCTCGTCGAGGATGCGATCAGCCTGGGCTTCAACCCGAACTCGGCTCGTCAGGCGATGCACTGGTCGGTCAGTCGCATCGCCCTGCACACCGGTCTCTTCGACGTCACCGCGATTACCGAGGATCACATCGCTGAGGCACTGCAGGCGATCCGGTTCTTCGCGGACCATCCGGACCTGGAGCGGTTCTACCCGTCCCGGCAACGCTACCTGGAGGGCGCCGCAAAGAACTGGATCACCCACCTCCACCATCTGCAGGTTCGTGCTCTACCACCGCGGCCAGGTCGCGACGGAGCCCCGCAAGCTGATGCCGTCCTGGAAGCCGCCGCTGGTACTGCCCCCGCGAATGCAGGCCGTCGCGGAGAGGTGGCTCGCCGCCCGGCGGCTGACCGATCGGCCGTCGACCGTGGACAAGCTGGAACTCGCAATCCGCCGCTTCGGGGACTGGCTCGGCGAACACCATCCCGATATCGACTCGTTCTCCGACGTGACCCGCGATCACTGCCTGGACTGGCTCCAGCACATCGCCGAGACGCCGACCGAGCAGACCGGCAAGCCCCTCGGCGTTGTCTCCCGGATCCAGCGGACTTCCGGTCTGGGCCAGTTCTTCCGGGACACCGCCGCCTGGCAGTGGGACGGTGTCCCCGGCCACAGTCTCATCGGCCCCGGTGACTCGCCGAAGCCACCGATCAAGGTCCCGCGCTTCATCCCCGACGACGAGCTGGACCGATTGATGCCGGTGGTCGAGCAGATCGCGTGTCCCTTCCAACGGGCCGCCCTGCTGGTCGCCCGCTGGTCCGGCGCCCGCCGGGACGAGATCCACCGCCTACCTATCGACTGCCTCGACCGCTACCCCGACGGCACCGCTCGACTGCGGCTGCCCGCCCGAAAGACCTACAAGGAACGGGTCGTCCCCCTGCACGCAGACGCCGCCACCGCCCTGCAGAAGGTCATCGCCCTGCGCAAGAACGGACCAGAGCGGCCCTTCACCGACGAGCTGACCGGGCAGCCGGTCCGCTACCTGTTCATGCAGCACGGCAAGCTGCTGTCGACCTTCTACTTGTTCGACTCCCCGATCCAGGCGGCCTGCAAGGCCGTCGGCCTGGTCCAACCCGGCGGACGTGGCGGTGCTGGCCGCGGCACCGTCACCGCCCACCGGTTCCGGCACACCGTCGGAACCCAGCTTGCTGAGCGCGGAGCCAAACTCCACACGATCATGAAGGTCCTCGGGCACTCCAGCGTGTCCATGGCCCTCGTCTATGCGCAGATCAGCGACCAGGAAGTCCTGCGCGACTACAAGGCAGTCCTGGAACCGGGTGCCAGCATCGCCGGCCCCGCCGCCGAGGAGCTGAAGTCCGGCGCTCTCCCCGAAGCGGCTGTCGACTGGCTGAAGACGAACTTCTTCAAGACTGAGTTCGAACTCGGCCACTGCCTGCGGCTTCCTGCCGAAGGCCCCTGCGAGTGCGACCTCTACCTGACCTGCGCGAAGTTCGTGACCACACCCGCCTACGCGCCACGGCTTCGGGCAAGACGCAAGGTCGAGCACGCTCTTGCCGCCGACGCCGCCAACCATGGCTGGGCCCGCGAGGTCGAACGCCACCAATGCACCGCCGGCCGCATCGAGAAGCTACTGACCGACCTCGGCCAGCCCCTCGAAGACCCCGCCGACGCCCTGGAGGCATCCCACCCAGACCCGCCCGTATGAACTCCGACACGGCCAGCCTCGGCACGCTGGCCGCCAATGCTCATCCCCGCGTCGGGCTAACCGACTGAGCCGCGTCCTCGGCCAGATCATGATCTCTCATCAGTTGTGCAGGAGGTTGAGTTCTTCGGTGACCCGCTTCCACCCCAAAGCGTCCGCTTCGGCGCGAACTCGCAGATCAGCCGCCAGACGGGACAGCTCGGTACCGCCAGCCGCCTGGACCAGCATGAGATCCTCTCGCTGGCGCCGCACCTCAACGCCCGGCCCGGCCAGCCCAGGATCGTGCTGACTTGCGGCGATCGCAGTGATCTGCAGGCAGCGAAGAGCGCCGTCCCACGATCCCCCAGTCCATGGGGCAACGGCTTCGGACACTGCCGTCATGGCGTCGAGATGCATCATCACGGCGCCTTCCGGCTCGGCCTCCTCCAGAAACTCATCGAGGTCAGGGGCTCCATCGTCGGGGTCCTCATCGTCTTCGGTATCGATCTCCTCTGCGAGCGGCTCATACGAGTGGAACAACTCGGTCAGCGAGAGAGTCAAATAGTCCCCAGAATGGTCGGCCAGCTGGCCAGCCAACTCCCGGATCCGAGCCGATGATGATCCTTCCCCGGCCAAGGCGGTGGCCCAGCATTCTCCGAGTAGATCCCTGACGACTTCCATTCCCGAGCTGCCATGGCGGCCGAAGCGCTCATCACCGAGGCAGCCGGAGATTCGCTCGGCTGAAGCAAGGCCCACCAGGGCTGCCGCCCGAGGATCGAGGGCCCCAAGCGATGCCCGCCACTGCTGAAAATCCCAGTTGTCCATACCCATCCCCGCCTCGACCCGTTCGCGACATCCTGCCAGCAGCGGCTCGTCCGGCAGGTCCGGGGTTCAGACGGCTGATGTTGGGCGGGGTGTCGGGACGGCCCGGGACGTGCTGTGGGTGTCGCTACGGTGGCGGGATCATCGGCAGGTCGGGAGGCTCGGGTGCGGGTTCGTCGGTCGGGGTTACGGGCGGTCGGTGGGCTGTTGGGCCTGGCTCTGGTGCTGGCGGGCTGCGGGACCTCGGAGACGGACGCGAAACCGGCTGTGGGGCCGTCTGCGGCGCCCTGCGTCGTCGACTGCGCCCGATCCTCAGGCGGGGGAGTGGGTGATTGTCCTGTTCGCGTACAGGGCGATGTCGGCGGCGGAGGAGCGCTCGTACGCGGCGGCGAAGCCGAACCCGGAACTGGCGCGGTACGCCAGGAACAAGGCGCTGGTGGACATCCAGGCCACCGTGTTCTGGCACCATCAGGACGGCACGACGATGCGCGGCACGGTCAAGCGCACGCCGGTGGTCTCGACTCTCGACACCGCCTGGGGCCCGCTGCGGGCGACCGTGACGGACTGCACCGACACCGGCGACTACAACAAGATCAAGACCGACGGGTCCCAGGTGCCGTACGAGGGCTCGCGGCGGCACGTGGTGACCTCGACCGCCCAGCGCACCCGTACGGGGCGCCCTGGCTGATCTACACGTCCACGATCGAGCGGGAGCGCACGTGTTGAGCCGACCCCGCATCGAGGCGGCTGGCCTCGCCGCCGGGGCCGCCAATCGATTAGCGGACCGCGAACGGGCCTGAACGTCCAGGCCGGTGGCAACGGTGGCTGTGGTGGCGGCGGTGTCCGCGCCCGCCGCCTCGGCGGCGCCCACCTACAAGTGCGCGAGCAGTACGAAGACCATTGATGGCGCCGGGTATGACGGGCCCTGGCCGGACAACTGGGACGTCACGGTGATGACGTGTGCGGCGCGGTCCGGGGGCACGGTCTACGCCTATGCCGAGGTGCGGTGGGAGGGCCCCAGCACCGGTGGGTGATCGAACGGACCATGTTCTGGCTGATCGGCTGCCGCCGGTTCAACCACCGCTGTGAACGCCATCCTCGCAACTTTCTGGCCTTCCTCGGTCTCGCCGCAGCCATCTGCTGCTACAAGCGGCTGATCAGCCTCACCACATAGGACACGGTCTTAAAGAGCGGGCTCTGCCAGGGTGGAGGCACGACACGCACCCGTCCGAAAGGCCCGCCGATGCCACGACCCGCCTCCTCCCCTGCCGCCCGGCCCACCGCATTGCTCGTCGTGGAGGACGACCCCGAGGTCAGGGCCGCCGTCGTGGACGCGCTGACCATCGAGGGGTACGGGGTGCGGGAGGCGGCGGACGGGCTGGCCGGTCTCAGCGCGGTGGCCGCCGAGCCGCCCGACGCCATCGTGCTGGATTTGGCCATGCCGGTGCTGGACGGGCTCGCCTTCTGCCGCGAGCTGCGCGGGCTCGGGGACCGTACCCCGATCCTCGTCCTCACCGCCCGCGACGCCGTCAGCGACCGGGTGGCCGGGCTGGACGCGGGCGCCGACGACTACCTGGTCAAGCCCTTCGCCCTGGACGAGCTGCTGGCCAGGCTACGGGCGCTGCTGCGCCGGGCCACGCCCGCCCTCGGCGCGGACGAGCCCGCCGTAGGCGCGCTGTCCTTCGCCGACCTGACCGTCGATCCGGCGACCCGCACCGGTGTCCGCGGCGGCCGGCGGCTGGAGTTCACCCGCACCGAGTTCGCGCTCCTGGAGCTGTTCCTAAGCCATCCCCACCAGGTGCTGCCGCGTGAGCTCATCATGGAGCGGGTGTGGGGCGCCGACTTCGGGCCCGAGTCCAACTCGCTGGCGGTATATGTCGGTTACCTACGTCGCAAGCTGGAGGCCGGTGGCGCCCTGCGGCTCGTCCACACCGTGCACGGCGTCGGCTACGAACTGGCGGCACGATGACCGGGCGCCAGGCCATCGCGCCGCTACTCCGCCGCCTGGGAGTGCCCCGCCGCGCTCCCCTGCGCACCCGGCTCGCCGTGATCACCTCGGCGGCCGTCGCCCTGGTCGCGCTCGGGGTGTGTGCCGCCGCGTACGTCGTCATCCGCCACGAGTTGGTGCGCCAGCTCGACCTCCAGCTCACCCAGCAGGCGAACCTGATCGCCCAGGAGAAGCGCGACCAGCCCGCCGGGCCGCTGTACGGCGAGTGCGTCTGGCTGTCCGCCCCGGCCTGCGCGCAGATTGTCACCCCGGGCACCGGGGACCGCGCCGGGAAGGGCGAGGAGCTGGTCCTGCCGGTCACCGGCGCCACCCGCGCGGTAGCCGAGGGCTCCCGACCGGCGTACCACAGCGGCATCACCCTGCGCGGCCACCGGATGCGGATGCTCACCACCCCGCTGCGCGGCCACCGCGCGCTCCAGCTCGCGATCCGCTCCGACACCGCCGACCAGGGCGTCGAGCAGGCGGGCCGGCTGCTGGCCGCGGTCGGTGGCGCCGGGGTGCTGCTCGCCGCGGGCTTGGGCTATCTGGCGTCCCGTACGGTGCTGGCGCCCGTCACCCGGCTGACCGCCACCGCGGAACGGATCACCGCCACCCGCGATCCCGCCCACCGCATCGAGCTCTCGGCGGCTGAACGGCGACGCCCCGACGAGATCACCCGGCTGGCGGACAGCTTCAACACGATGCTCGGCGAGCTGGAGCAGTCCGTCGCCGCCCAGCGCCGGCTGGTCGCCGATGCCTCCCACGAACTGCGCACCCCGCTGACGGCGCTGCGCACCAACGCCGAGCTGCTCGCCCGCGCCGACCGGCTCTCCGACAGCGCGCGTGACCGGGCTGCGGCCGCGCTCGGCCGCCAGCTGCGCGAGGTGACGGGGCTGGTCAACGATCTGATCGAGCTGGCGCGCGACGAGGAGCCGCAGCCGCTGGTGGAGCCGGTGCGGCTGGACCGGCTCGTGGCGCACGGCGTGGAGCAGGCGCGCGGCCACTGGCCCGGTACCCCGTTCACTGCGGAGATGGCGCCGTGCACGGTGCACGGCGTTCCGGCCCGGCTCGCCCGGCTGCTGTCCAACCTGCTCGACAACGCGGCGAAGTTCAGCCCACCGGGCTCCCCGGTGGAGCTCCGGCTCACGGCCGCGGAGGACGCCACCGTGCTCACCGTCCGCGACCACGGTCCCGGTGTCGCCGCCGAGGACCTCCCCCATGTCTTCGACCGCTTCTACCGGTCGCGCCAGGCGCGCGCCCTGCCGGGCTCCGGCCTCGGCCTGGCCATGGCCCGCCAGATCGCCCGCGCCCACGGGGCGGAGCTCACCGCCGAGCGCCCGGAGGGCGACGGGGCCTGCTTCCGGCTGCGGTTCCCCCTCTCCTGACCGAACCAGTCGCCCACGGACGTCAACTTCCGCTCGTGGCGGCTCTCTTAGAACTCCTCTTATCTCAGCCCCGTATCAACTTCTCATGCGAAAAATCAGCTCTCGCCACACCACCCGCGCCGCCGCCGCGGCCCTGCTCGCCTCCCTGGCCTGCGTCGCGCTCGTCTCCCCCTCCGACGCGACCGTGCCGGCGGCGTCCCGGCAGGCGGCCGGCGTCGTGCGCGGCCACTTCGTCGACATCCCCGTGAACGGGGGCACGGCCACCGTCGACACCACCTCGCTGCGGGTCACGGCCCGCACCGCCCACGGGGCGGTGGAGCTGTCCGCGCCCGCCGCGACCGCTGTCGGGGCTCCCGGGCCCGTGCGGAGGACGGCGGACGGGCTCCGCTGGAGCTATCCGGGCAGCGGGCTGTCCGTCACCGCGCGCGCCGCAAGCGGGCGGCTCGTCGTCTCGGTCGACTCCAGCGGCCCCGCCGACCTGACCCTGTCCTGGCCCGTCACCGGAGGCGACCGCGCCGCCTCCGCCCTCCAGCTGCCACGCGGCGAGGGGCTCTCCGTCCCCGTGGCCGACCGCTTCTGGAACTCCACCGAGGCCGAGCTGGCCGGCAGCGACCTCCCCATGGAGTCGGCCCTGTCGCTGCCGCTGTGGGGCTACACCCTCGGTCGACAGGGCGTCAGCTATCTCGTTCCCACCGACATCGGCACCACCTTGCGCCCCACCTCCGAGCGGGGTCGGCTGCGCGCCACCGCCAGCCACCGCTTCTCGCGGGCCGAGGGCACCACCGGCTACACGGTGGCCTTCTCCCTGACCGACGGCTCCCCGGTTGCCCCCGCCGCCGACTATCGTGCCTGGCTCGCCGAGCACGGACAGCTCTCCAGCCTGCGCAAGAAGATCGAAGCCAACCCGGCCACGGGGAAGCTCCTGGGCGCCTTCCACGCCTATCTGTGGGGCGACGCCCGCACGGCGGAGGGCGTCCGGCGGCTGCGTGCGCTCGGCGTGGACCGCATGTGGCTCGGCTATGACGCCGACGACCGGCCGATGGACGCCGCCGCCGTCACCGCGGCCAAGGACGCCGGCTACTTGGTCGGCCCGTACGACACGTTCGCCAATGGCCAGGAACCGAAAACCTCGGACGCCACCACCTCCGTCTGGCCGGACCGTGTCTACCCGGACTTCTGCGTGCAGGGCCCCGACGGCAAGCCGGTCCCCGGCTTCCACGACCGGGGGTGCTACCTCAGCTCCGAGGCGTTCGAGAAGGCCGAACCCACCCGCCACTACCTCGCCGACCGCACCCGGGCGATGACCGCCAACGGCGCCGACAGCTACTTCCTCGATGTCGACGCGGCCGGCGAGCTGTTCCGCGACCACCACCCCGCCCACCCCATGGACAAGGGGCGCGACCGCGCCAACCGGCTCGCCCGCATGAAGCGGCTGGCCGACGGCGACCGGCTGGTGCTCGGATCGGAGTCCGCCGGGGCGTGGGCCAACCAGGTGCTCGCCTTCGACCACGGCTCCGGCACCCCCGTGGCCGACGGGCTCTGGGCGGCCCAGAAGGACAGGGTGAAGTGGGGCGGCTACGCCCCCGCCAAGGCACCCGCGATCTTCTTCAAGCCCGCCGAGCTTCCCGAGGCCGTGGCCAAGGCGATGTACGACCCGGCCTACCGCGTCCCGCTGTACGAGACGGCCCTGCATGACTCTCTGGTCAACACCGAGCGCTGGGAGCTGGCGTACGACAAGCTGCCGAAGCAGAAGACCACCCGCGCCCTGCTGGCGATGCTCTACAACACCCCGCTCAACTTCGTCCTCGACGGGGCGTCTCTTGAGGAGCGCGGCGGCGAGCTGGCCGCCCTCCAGAAGTACTTCGCGCCCCTGCACAAGGCGGCTGGCACGGAGCCCATGACCGGCTTCCGGACGCTGACCGCGGACCACTCCGTCCAGCGCACCGTCTTCGGCGACGGCGCCCTCACCGTCACCGCCAACTTCGGCACCGGGGCCCACGACGGCTTGCCCGGCGGCTGCGTGGACGCTGCGCTCAAAGGCGACGACGAGCCGCGCCGGCTGTGCCCCGGCGGAGAGGGCTAGTTAAGACCGTGTCCTATGTGGTGGGGCATCGTTGGCCTTGCTATGGGGCGGGGTACGTGGAGTTGGATTGTTCCGGACGGGTTGTGGGAGATCGCG
>NZ_JBHVYA010000038.1:0-9768 GCF_042881255.1 Streptomyces sp. NPDC058279
GCGGCCTCGTCGACGACGTCATCGACCCCGCCGAGACCCGCGAGGTGCTCGTCAGCGCCCTCGCGATGCTCCGCACCAAGCACGCCGATCTGCCGCACCGCAAGCACGGCAACCCCCCGCAGTAACCCGCCGGGCCGTCCCGCGCCCCGCCTCCCCGAGCCGCCGGGCACGGGTCCGCGCGGCCGGGCGGGCCGAGGGAACATCTTTCGCGGTCCGGCCGGGCGCCGGCCGCGGCACCCATGGAAAGGCACTGATCGCACCATGACCGCCCACCCCAACGGAGTGACCCCGCCGCTGCCGCCGACGGAGACCGACCGGACGCTGCACTTCGCGGGCCCCGCGACGTTCGGCCGCATCCCGCGGATCGACCAGGTGGAGAAGACGGACATCGCCGTGGTCGGCGTGCCTTTCGACAGCGGCGTCACCTACCGTCCGGGCGCCCGCTTCGGCGGCAACGCCATCCGGGAGGCGTCCCGCACCCTGCGCCCCTACAACCCGGCACAGAACGTCTACCCCTTCCACTACAGCCAGGTCGCGGACGCCGGTGACATCAGCGCCAACCCCTTCGACCTGAACGACGCCGTGGAGACGATCGAGGCGGCCGCCGACGACCTCCTGGCCGGCGGTGCCCGCCTGATGACCCTGGGCGGCGACCACACCATCGCCCTGCCGATGCTGCGTGCCGTGGCCAAGAAGCACGGCCCCGTCGCCGTCCTGCACTTCGACGCCCACCTGGACACCTGGGACGACTACTTCGGGCAGCAGTACACCCACGGCATGCCCTTCCGCCGTGCCGTGGAGGAGGGCATCCTCGACACCTCCGCCCTGTCGCACGTCGGCACCCGCGGCCCGATCTACGGCAAGAAGGACCTCGACGACGACGAGAAGCTGGGCTTCGGCATCGTCACCTCCGCCGACGTGATGCGGCGCGGGGTGGACGAGATCGCCCAGCAACTCCGCGAACGCGTCGGCAACCGCCCCCTCTACATCTCCATCGACATCGACGTCCTGGACCCGGCCCACGCGCCCGGCACCGGCACGCCGGAGGCGGGCGGGCTCACCTCCCGCGAACTGCTGGAGATCATCCGCGGCCTGTCCTCCTGCAACCTGGTCTCCGCCGACATCGTGGAGGTCGCCCCGGCGTACGACCACGCCGACATCACCTCGGTGGCCGCCTCCCACGCCGCCTACGAGCTGATCAGCATCATGTCCAAGCAGATCGCCCCGGTCCGCTGGGGCGCGGCGCAGTAACCGATCGTTTCGCAGGACGCGGCCAGGCCGAAGCCGTCCCGGGCAGGGAAACGGGGTGGTGCGCGGTTCGTGCGCACCACCCCCGTCAGACGCGGACCGCTGCGGCGAAGACCGGGAGCGTCACATGGACGGACCGGCCGCACCCACTCACGCCAAGGGGCCGCTGCCTCCGGTCCGACGAGAGCGCCACTCGGCAGGCGGCCGGGGTCCCACCGGCAGTGACCCGGCGTCAGCGCGTCGTGCGAGACTTGCGCGTCTTGCGCGTCCGGGGGAATGCCGTTCGCAGAGTCGTGCCGCGCATCGTGAAGGCGACGCGGATGACCGGGAGTACGCAGAGCGTCTGCATCGCCGCGTACCACCACGGGCAGACGCCCGGGATCAGGTCGACGCCGACGATCGCGATCGGGAAGACGACCGAGATGCCGCGCAGGCGCTCGTAGGACCGGCGGGACCCCTGGGACGCGGAGACGCTCAGGCGGTGCAGCAGCACCGCGATGAGGGGGAGCAGGATCGCGCGGACCCACATGAACGGGTTCACCATGTGGCCCGTGCCCGCGACCGCGATGACCACCACGAGGGCGGCGGCGGTGACCGCGCCGTAGACCTTGACGCCGACCCGAGTCGCGCCGAAGGCGGCCTGGACACCGGGGCTGTCGAGGAGGACCGGGTCGGTGGTCGTGGTGTTCGCGTCGGTCGTGGAGTTCGCGTTGGTTTCCATGGCTGCGACGCTACGGAGCAGCCGTACGACGCGGTATCGGCCTGGCCCCACAGTGCGGTGGGGCCAGACCCACTTCCCACCCGAGCCGCGACATCGCGGGCTGCGGGCAGTACACAGTGGGGGCAGCGAACGAGAAGCGAGGGGGAGCCATGGGACAGGTGCGTTCCTGGGTGGTGCGGGCCGGGATCGGGTTCGGGCGGGCGTGCGTCGGCGCCGCCGTCTGCATGCTGCTGCCGGTGGTGTGGGCCGCCGCCGTGGGGTTGGGGGTGTGGTGCGGGGCGGAGCACCCGTGGTCGTGGATCGGGCCCGCCGTGATCGTCTGCGCGGGCACGCTCGCCTTGGCCCAGACCGTCTGCCGGGCGGTCCGGTTCCTCGTCGCGCGATGGACCGGTACCGACATCCCCGCCGGCCACCGGGAGGCCCGGCCGGTGATGCAACTGTCCACCGGCTACTGGTGGAACGGCTTCAGCTACGAGCGCAGCCGCCGCGACGCCGTCATGGACCAGCGGATGCGGCTGTGGTGGAGCGACCCCGCCACCTGGCGCGACCTGCGGTTCGCCGTCATCGCCCCGCTCACCGCGGGGGTGGTGGCCGCCCTCCCGCCGGCCGCACTGACCGTCGCCGTCCTCACGCTCGCCCGGCCCGAAACCGCCGCGCGTCTCGTCGGGGCGTGCGCCCTGCTCCTGGCCGCCGGCTGCGCCCCGTACGCCTGGCGGTCCCTGCACCGGGTGGCCGTCCGCTTCCTGCGGCCCTCACCCGCGATGGTGCTGGCGGGGCGGGTGGACGAGCTGACCTCCCAGCGCGCCGACGCCACCGTCGCGCAGGCCGCCGAGATCCGCCGCATCGAGCGGGACCTCCACGACGGCGCTCAGGCCCGCCTCGTCGCACTCGGACTCTCCCTAGCCACCGCCGAGCGCCTGATGGACCGCGATCCCGAGCAGGCCAAGGCGCTGATGCGGGAGGCGCGGGCCGGCGCCGCCGCCTCGCTGACCGAACTCCGCGAACTGATCCGGGGCATCAGCCCGCCCGTCCTCACCGAGCGCGGACTCGTCGACGCCGTACGCGCGCTCGCGCTGGACATCCCCCTCGGCGTGGCGGTCAACGCCGGCGGCCCGCTGCGCCTGGACCCGCCGATCGAGTCCGCCGTCTACTTCGGCGTCGCCGAGCTCCTCACCAACGCGGTCAAGCACGCCGGGGCGACCCGGGCGCACGTCCGTCTCGTCCGGGACGACACGGGCATCGTCGTGGAGGTCGAGGACGACGGCCGGGGCGGAGCCGACATCCGGCCCGGCGGTGGGCTCGCCGGCCTGCGCCGCCGGCTGGCCGTCTTCGACGGCACGCTCGCGATCACCAGTCCCCACGGCGGCCCGACCCGTGTGAGGATGGCCGTGCCATGCGCATAGTCGTAGCCGAAGACCTGTACCTCCTGCGCGACGGGATGGTCCGCCTGATCGAGGCGTTCGGGCATGAGGTGGTCGCGACGGCCGCCACCGGACCCGAGACGCTCGAAGCACTGCGGACCCACCGCCCGGACGTGTCCGTCATAGACGTCCGCATGCCCCCGACCCACTCGGACGAGGGCCTGCGCGCGGCCCGCACCGCCCGCGCCGAGCTCCCCGGCCTGCCGGTCCTGATCCTCTCCCAGCACGTCGAGCAGCTCTACGCCCGCGAACTGCTGGCCGACGGCTCCGGCGGCGTCGGCTACCTCCTCAAGGAAAGCGTGTTCGACGCCGACCAGTTCATCGGCTCCCTGGAGCGCGTCGCGGCGGGCGGCACCGCCATGGACCCGGCCGTGATCGCGAAGCTGCTGTCCGGCAGCGCCCCCGACCGGGGGCTGGGGCGGCTCACCGAACGCGAGTACTCCGTCCTGGGCCTGATGGCCGAGGGCCTGTCCAACCACGCCATCGCGCGCCGCCTCTTCCTCAGCGAGGGCGCCATCAGCAAGTACACGACCACCCTCTTCGGTAAACTCGGCGTCACGGACGACGACGACACCAACCGCCGCGTCCGCGCGGTCCTCACCTACCTGAACCAGCCCTGACGACGGTGGTGGGCCGGCCTCCGGCGCGCGGTGTTCGCCGGACACAAGCTGCGCATCCGGTACGCGGCCGTCGACCAGGCCCCCAAGTGGCGCACGGTGGACCCGATCGGCCTGGTCACCGTACGAGAACAGGGCTATCTGCTGGCCACGAGGGACGGCGCGGACCGCACCTACCGGCTGTCCCGGGTGCTGACCGCCAAGGAACTCGACGAACCCGCGCAGCGACCGCACGACGTCGATCTGGATCGGGCCTGGCAGGAACGCAACACGCGGTTCCGCACCGGCGGCGACCAAGTCGCCGTGCTGGTACGGGTGGACCCGGCGCGGCGCGAGGACCTGGCCGGCACCGCCCTCGCCGTCCGCGCCGAAGAGACCGACGCCGACGGCCGGCTGAGGCTGGACCTGATCTTCCAGGACTCACGGCACGCCGAGTGGGCACTATGGCAGCACGCCGCGCACGCGGAAGTCCCGGCCCCGCAGTGGCTACGCATCTCGCTGCACGACCGCGCCGCCGCGATCGCCACCCGCTACGGCGCCTCGTCCTGAGGCACCGTCCCGGGAGCCGACGCCTGTCGCGGGTGAGGAGGCGCGGCTTTCGAACCTATCCGTGCCCCTCCCCGGCTCGGGCGCGGTGATCAGTGGCCCTGGGTTGTGGTCGACCGGCAACCCGACCAGACCGTTGGCCATCCGGCCGGTGAGATCAGCCGGCCGTCCCGGTCCGGGGGAACCGCCGGCGATCCGCAGGATCAGCTGCGATTTCGTTCTTTGTGGTGAGTCACCGGTGAGTCACCAGGCGTGGGGGCAGGGCCCGGAAGGCGATGACGTTCGCTGCCGGGACCGGTGGTCTGGGAGCGGGCGTTCGGCCCCGCGCCGACGGTGGTGCGGAGGGGACCTTACCGAGGGCGGCCGTGGAGTGGCGTGCGTAGCGCATCATCGCGGACACCCCCGCAGGCGCCGGCGCAGGCCTGTACTCCGGGCGCGGAGGCACACCGGCCGGCCCTGTACGTCGTGGGCCCACGCCGAGGGCGACTGGCCGGGGCGCACGACGGCTTTCGAGTTCGGCGCTCGCCGGCATCGGCACCCTGGCGGCAGACCGGACAGCCGGAGGCGACAACTTCTCCAGCGCTCGACATCCCCACCGCACCTACAGGGACGCCCAGCGGAGCACCGCTGGAGCGCGGCGCGGCGGGGCCCCGCGATGCGGCATCTGCCGGCCCTCGAATCCCTCCTTCACCCAGGCCGATACACGATAGGGGGCCTTGGCCTGGCGCCGGCGCAGCGCCCGGTTCTCTTCGCCCGGCCCAGCCGCCCCCGTTTTGTGAGACTTCCTGGATCTCCATGCGGGCTTGTGAGAATTCGCCGTGCAGCGCGGATAGACCCACTGTCGGGTCACTTCATCGAACAGACGTGGCCCTATGTGATTGCGCGACTACGGCGGACAAGCGCGGCAGCCACAACAACCTGACAGCCGATTCTACCGACGGTAGAATCATGGTCATGAGTAGCAGCAAGCCCACGAGCATCAAGGCGACCGAGGCCACCCGCGACCGGTTGCGCCTGCTCGCCCAAGAGCGCGGCACCACCATCACCGAGCTGCTCGAGGAGCTCGCCCAGAGCCGGCTGACCCAGGCCGAACAGGAACAGCGCGCCCTTGAGGCGGCTGCCGAGCTTGGGCTGGAGTACACCGAGCAGGTCCAGCGGGCCGGGCAGTCCGCCTGGGACAAGATTCGTGCCCATCAGGGCAGTGCCGCCGCGTGAGCCTGACTGCTGTCTTCGATCACACAGCTCTCCTCGCTCTCTATCGGGCCGATCCGTTCTTCACCGGTCTCTACATCGAGTCGTCCCGCGGTACCGGCCGTATTCTGATTCCGGCGCTGTCCGTGCTCGCCGCCGAGCGGGCGGCCGTCGGGGCCGGGGCTCATGCCGCGCGCCTGCGCTTCGCCGAAGCTGTGCCGTTCACCGCGGAACACGCCTTGGACGCCGTGTCCTGGCCCACGACCGAGTGGCAGGTCACGCACCCTGCCGCCATCGCCTGGCAGGCCGCGAAGACGGGAGAGCCCGTCACCGTGCTCTCGCTGACCCCGGAAGCGTATGAGGGAACCGGCGTCTACCCCCTCAACCCGTCCTAGCGGGGTGGACCGGTAAGGAGTTCCCTGCGCCGCAGGCGAAGCCCGCCCGGGTGGCGGTGACGACACTATCCGCCCTCTCCACCCGAGCCGGTGGCACTCAGCCCGTGGCGTGGGAGGCATGCCGGCATGCCTCCCGAAGATCCATTCTCACCAGCTGACGAAGATCTGGAGCGGGCCGCCGCGGGTGGGCGAGTATCGCCGCGCACATGACAGGTGCCGGGTGCGATGGCTTAAGGTGCGGGCGCTCGGACAGTTCGAATGGGTGGGGGATGGCATGGAACAGATTTTGGCCCTGGTCGGCGGGGTGGCATGGACGGTCGTGTACGTCGAAGCGATACGGGTGGGACTGCGAGACCAGACGTACGCGATACCCGTCGGGGCCCTCGCCCTGAACTTCGCATGGGAGGTGACTTACTCCATCTGGGGGTTCAGCGGATACGCGGACAAGACCCAGTTGGTCATGAACATCGTGTGGACTCTCGCCGATGTCTTCATCGTGTACACGTACCTGCGCTACGGCCGGGCCGAGGTGCCCGGCTTCGTCACCCGGCCTCTGTTCGCCGCGTGGAGCGGACTTCTCTTCGCGAGCGCCTTCGTCGTGCAGCTGCTCTTCGTCTCCCAGTTCGGCCCGCAAGACGGGGGCCACTACTCGGCCCTACTGCAGAACCTGTTGATGTCCGTGCTCTTCATCGCCCTCTACGCGAGTCGACGAGGTCCGCTCGGCCAGTCCCTCGTCATCGCGGTCGCCAAGTGGGTCGGCACGCTCGCGGCCACGTTCCTCCTCGGGGTCGTGGAGTACTCCCCGCTCGTCCTCGGACTGGGGATCCTGTGCTCCATCTTTGACCTTGCGTACATCGCGCTGCTGGTCAAAAATCCGGCGGCCCGGTGGAGAGGCGCCGTCCCCCAGGTGGAGGACGGGTCAGCGGTCACGGCTTCCACCAACTGAGCCTGAGGCCACACGGCCTACTAGTGCCCGCTGGTCCGCAGGGACGAGCGGGCGAAGGGTCAGTTGTATCTGCGGGGCCTCTTGCTGGACGGCCGACGCAAGTCTATGCAGCCGATGGCCGAGCGGCTCAGGGTAGACCATCAACCAGTTGCAGCAGTTCATGACGTCCTCGACCTGGCCGGTCGCTGACGTGCGGGCCCGCCTGGCGTGGCGGGCCGCGCGCGCGGTGCGGCCGCAGGTGTGGGTGGTGGACGACACCGATTTGGTGCCTGGGTGGCGCGGGAGATGGCTGGGTGCAGGGATGCCGACGCCCCGAAGCGCCCAGCGGTTGGCTCTGGCGAACGAGATCTTCAAGAACACGGGCGGGTCGCCTCCTGGGTGAAGTGACTGCCGCCCGCGATGTCGTCACCAGGCCCGATCGCGGGCCGGCCATTACCGGTGGCAAGCAGCCCAGGCATGACCGAGCGGTGCAGTCGGCGAGTTCCGTCAGGTACGGCGCTCGGTATTCGGTCCGGATCACCGCGCACGGGTCCAGTTATCCGGCGGTGGCCAGGCGGCGCCGAAGCTCCTCCTGCGAGACGTCTTCCACGTGGGTCAGAAACACCCACATGTGCCCTGAAGGGTCCTTGAGGATGACGGTGCGGTCACCGTGGAACATGTCCTTCGGCGGCTGGAGGATCTCAGCGCCGGCGGCTTCTGCGCGCTCCGCCAGGTTGTCGACGTCCGGCACGAAGACATGCAGCATGACGGACGTACCTCCGCCGAGCGAGGCAGGCGCGGTGAAGGAGGCGGCCTCCGCCTCGTCCACGCCGGCGTCGCCCAGCATCAGAGCCGACCGTCCGATGGTGATCTCGGCGTGCAGAACCCCGCCGCCCGGAGCGTCGATCCTGAAGTCCTCACGGGCACCGAACGCCCGCTGGTAGAAATCGATCGCCGCGGCGGCGTCGTCGACCATGATGTGCGGGATCACGGCATAGCGGTAGCGGTCGGGGATCTCGATGTGGTCTGTGCGCTCGGTCACGGCGAACCTCCTTGAAAAGGCACCGCTGGTCGGTTCCTGCGGCTCTGGAAGGAACCTAGAAGCTCAAGCTTGGTTGAGGTCAAGCGTCGACGTGGCCCTGCAAGTCCTGCCTACAGAGCCCCTACAGGCCTTGCCCTGCCAATCGGAAGGCACGGCTCGCCAACTCGAGTGTTCATCCGCCAACAGAAGCGTCGAGTCACATCAGGCATGGAGGTCACGATCTACAGCTCGAGCACTAGCGAGCCTCTCCCCGTAGGACTCGGTCTTAGACCGTGTCCTATGTGGTGGGGCGGACGAGTTGTTTGTAGCAGCAGGGGGCGGTGGCGAGGCCGAGGAAGGCCGGGTAGTTGCGGGGGTTTCGTTCGTGGCGGTGGTTGAGTCGGCGGTAGCCGGTCAGCCACGACATGGTCCGCTCGATCACCCGCCGGCGTTGCCCCAGTCGCTGTGAAGACTCGACTCCCTTGGGTGCGATTCGGACGACGATCTGCTTGCCGAGGAGCCATTTCCGCAGTCCGGGGATGTCGTATGCCTTGTCGGCGTGCAGTCGTTGGAGCTTGAAATGTCGGCCCCGGTAAGGGATGCAGTTTGATGTGATTGGTCTTATGCATTCGACGCTCCACGAATCCGGAGGGGCGGGATATCTCGCGGGAGGGGGCAGTGATTTTACCGGATCCTACACAGTGTATCTGAGTGTGCTGGATTCGATGCAGTGTACTGCTCCGGCACCCGTCGACTCCTCGGAGGTTCATGGCGATGGGTCCGGGTCGGGAGGTGGTTCGGTGAGTCGTGATTCGAGATCGGCCAGGAGCCGCGGGGTCCGCCGGGCCCGGTTTGGTGGGTGCGTCGCCGGGCCGGCGGGCCGGTCTGTTTTTGGGGAGTGGGCTGTCCATCAGAATGGGGGAGAGGGGGTCTGTCCATCGGTGGAGGAGGGTTGCTCTACGCCGAGTTTCGCCAGTCGTGAACGGATCGCGCCGGGCTGACGGGCGAAGTGTCGGGCTAGTGAGGTGATGGTGTGGCCAGCGGAGTGGAGTTCCACAAGCAGTTCCTCGTCCTCGTGTGACCACTTCTGGTAGGCGTTGCCGTGCTGTTTTCTGACTTCTTCCACCGCGTAGGTGCGGGGTGGTGCCGGGGGAGTGATGGAGGCCAGTTCGATTGCGCTCAGTGAGCTCGAGGGGAAGGATCCCGTCTCGACGCCGTGGAGCCAGAATGTCACCAGGTCGCCTTCGAAGGTCAGTACGTCCGCTTCGAGATCCATGGTCCTGCGCATGATGTCCGGATCGTGGGGGTCGACGACGAAGTCTGTGAAGCGTAAGCGGAGCTGATTGCGTGGCAGGTCTGTCATGAGGATCACCATGCCAGTCCTCCCACTGGTCGAGGGTCCCTTGCTGCCGCTTGGGCCTGCGAAGCAGGCCCAAGGCTCGGAGGCGAAGCCGTAGAGCTCAGGGCAGGGGAGCGAAGCGGACCTGCCTCGTGATCCGCAACGCGGATCACTCCGGCGGCTTGCCGCCGGCACTCCCATGGCCCGCAACGCGGGCCATTTCCATGGCTGTTGCAGCGAAGCGGAGACAGCCGGCGCGGCTTGCCGCGCACCGATCCGCAACGCGGATCGGACGCCCCGCAACGCGGGGCGTTTTCACTCTCCAGCGCGCAGCGCTGGAGGAC
>NZ_JBHVYA010000039.1:0-9082 GCF_042881255.1 Streptomyces sp. NPDC058279
GTGCGCTGGGTTCGTACGCGAACGAGATCCGCCCGCTGGTGAAGAAGCTGGAGACGCTCAAGGCGGAAGCGGCTTCGTTCAAGTCGAAGGTCTCCGACGACGACAAGTGGAACGAAGACGGGGACCTGGTCGACGAGAACCTCGACCGGCGCAACGACATCGCCGAGGTGTGGTCGCAGTTCCAGGCGGCGGAACGCACCGCGTACGACAAGATCGTGGCGTTGGTGTGCGGGACGCCGTTGAAGGTCGACGACGGCTCGCACGGCGCGAACATGTACGGCTATGACGCGGAGGCGCTCAAACACTCCAAGTCGCTGCCGTGGGGTGACGCGGTCGAGGAGTCGGTGCCGTGGTGGCAGGTGTGGGAGCACGCCTACGACTTCGGCAAGGGCCTCATCGTCGACGGCGTGTGGGGCACCATCAAGGGCCTGGGCACGCTGGTCGGCTTCGACGGCTGGGACGCCACGAAGCAGGCGTGGACGGGCCTGGCGAAGCTGGCAACCGGCGTGTCCATCGCCATCATCCCGGGCGTCGGTTCGGTGTACATGGCGATGCCGGACAAGTACCTCCCGTCCTGGCTCCGTGATTCGCGTACGGCGATGAAGGAGACGGGCAAGGCCATGTTGGCGTGGGACCAGTGGAGCGAAAACCCCTCGCGGGCGGCCGGCGCGGTCACCTTCAACGTGGTCACCGCCATCTTCACCGACGGCGCCGGCGCGGCGGCGTCGGGCGCGGGCAAGGCGGGCATCGCGGCGAAGGCGCTGTCCTTCGCGGGCAAGGCCGGTCGGGCCATCGACCCGATGACGTACGTGTTCAAGGGGGCCGGGGCGGGTCTGTCGAAGATCGGCGATGTGATGGCCGGTCTACGGGGTATGGGCAAGATCGAGATCCCGAAGATCTCCGAGGGCGCGTTCGCGCTGCCCGACGGCGCGTCGATCCTGCCCGACGGAACGATTCACCTACCGTCCGGCACCGCTGTGCCCGAGGGCGCGATCAAGCTCCCCGACGACACCATCAAACTCCCCGAGGGCACCGCCACCCTGCCGCCGGGCACGGTCAAGCTGCCCTTCGACGACAGCCCCGCGAAGTACATCGACCACGAGGGCAACCTCTACAAGGAAGACGGCAGCCTCTTCCAACGCGCCGAGGACGCCAAGGTCGAAACGGCCCCCCACCCCACGGAGACCGCACACGCCCCGAAGGTGGAAACCCCGGTCCTGGTCGGCGTCGGAGCCCACAACGCCGACAACGCCATCCGCCTCGGCTCCGACATGTCCGACCCCCTCCACGCCGGTGACCACACCCCGACCGGCCACCCGGGCGACCACGCCCCCGGCGGCCACGCCCCGGACGGCACGCCCCGCAACGACCTCAACACCACCCCGGGCACTCCTCACCCGAGCGGCGACACCCCCTCCACCGCCGGCCACGGCCATGGCGACACCCCGGGCGCGGCCGGCCACCACCCGGACGGCCCGAGCACCGGCGGCCACCCCGACGGCCCGAGCGGCTCTGGCGGCGGCCACGACAGCCACCCGACCACGAGTGGTCACGACCCCGCACACCACCAACCCGTGAAGCGTCCCGACTTCATGGAAGATGGTCCGAACCCCTACGGGGAGCGCGGGCGCCTCACAAAAGAACAGATAGAAGAGATCCAGGTCTACCGGGCCAACGAAGAGCCCGGCTATCGCGAGCGGTACTACAACCTTCTCGGTCGCCGCTTGCGCTTGTCCCTCAAAGACGAGAGCGGGTTCACACCACCGCACCTCACCAAGCTGGCGGACGACGCTCCGTGGATCCGCGCCAAGGACACTCCTGAGCCTCCTGAGCCCCACTTCCTCGATGATGACTACAAGTCCCTGGGGAGTGATGACGTCTCAGACTTCGACCGGCTGGAGAAGCTCCACGGCTTCGCCCAGAGGCGTCATGCCGCCATCACGTGGGACAACCTCGTCACCGAGTGGAAGGACTCGTCCGGCCTGCCTCAAGCCGAAGCTGTGTACAAGGCATCGCACACAGGGATGAAGGAGGCGACTGAGGCATTTGGGGAGGCGGCGGCACGGCACCACTTCGTCGCCGAACACTACCCGGACTTCGTCGAGCAAGAACTTTTGGGCCCGAAGAACGGTAACCACCAGTTCGATCAGGTATGGCTGCGCGAGGACGGACGGGCCCTCGTCGTCGAAGCGAAGAGCAGCGTCAAAACGCCTCTCGGCAAACGTGACCTTCCGGGACCTCCTCATATGCCTGGCGTCAAGGGGGCGTCCGTTTCTCAAGGGTCCAGAGAATACTTCCTCGACATCCTGAGAGAAATGGACAAGCGGGGCGAAACGGAGCTAGTGGACAAGCTTCGGACGGCACTCAGAGACGGAAAACTCGACTACGTCGTCGTCAAGGGCGGCAAGAACACCGGAAGCTACACTGGCTTGGAGTACCGGATGTTCGACATCAGCAAGGGGACTCTTCCGTGACCACCACCGTTGCCCGGCACCTCGTGCCCCGCCCCGATGCCGAAGAATTCGCCGATCGGCTGAGCAAGCGGATGGCCGGTTATGTCGAGGAGCTCGAAGAGTCGGCACACATGATCGACTTCACGTTCAGTAGCGCTCTACTCGCGCTGCAGGCCCATGCCGTGGCCGACCCCCTGGGCGACCGGCTGCAGACCTGGGAAGCCACGGTCACCGCGATGCAGGTTGGCTCGGCGCTGTTCGCCGTGACCGGTGCGAGCGAGGGCACCGTGCAGTGCTTCATCAACGACAAGTTGCGAACCATGCCAGTGGTCGGCCACCAGTCGTTCGCCAATGCAGGCAACTGGCTGAGCGCCTTTTGGCTGGCCGTCGTCTGTCGCGAGCGCAAGCGGATGACGCAGCTGTGCGAGATTCCGCTCGAGCGATTGCGCTCGCCGGAAGGCACCTATGACGAATTCATCTATCACTGGATCGATGTGCAGCAGACCTACTGGCTGCGGCGTCCGGGGTTGGTAGAGAAGCTCATGACCGCGTTCGAGACCTCGAACCCCGAGGTTGCGCGCAACACTCCGCCCGACGCCCTGCAAGGCGTAATTTATCCGCCGCTCAACCTTTTCTACCATTTCGTCCGCAAGCAGGAGGCGGAATTCAGTCCTGCGTTGGCAGAGGCGCTGAACTCCCACAAGGCGTACTGGACGCTGGATGAGGAGCGGGCGACTGACATCGACGGCGCTCTCGCCCTGGGGCCGCTCGCCATGGCATGCCTGGCCTATGACGGGAAGCTTCCGGTCGATGTGGAGTCGCCGTTCATTCCCAAGTACCTGCTTGAGCACGGCTGGCTGGGCGAATTCCCCACCTGATCAGCGACCGGCTAAGGGGGCCGTGGGGTGAGCACCGTTGTCAGTAGGCACTTCGCGTCGCCGGGGGCCACGGAGGAGCAGTGGGCCGAGTCTCTCGGTAAGGATCTGGCCGACGACATCGACAAGCTGGAGCGGCGTCCCCACGCACTCGGGCGGGTCTTCAACAATGCGCTCCTCCACCTCGGAGCACGGTGCACCGTCGATCCCCGTGCGGCCAAGCCGGAGACCTGGGAAGCGGTGGTCAACGCTCTTCAGGTGGGATCCGCCATCTTCGCCACGGCCGCCGCGGCCGAGGGGACCGTGGAGTGCCGGATCAACCGGCAGATCCGAACGCTGCCCGCCACGGGCGAGGACCAGGGCCTCACCGACCTCGGGACGTGGCTGACCACGTTCTGGCTCGCAGTAGTGTGCCGGGATCAGGCTCGGATCACCGAACTGGCCCGCTTTCCGCTCGACCGCCTCCATGGCGGCGGGTTCGACGAGTTCGTCCGGCACTGGGTCGACACGTTGCAGACGTACTGGCTCGGCGGCCCGGAGCTCGGCCGGAAGCTGGTAGCCGCGGTCGACGGCACGGATCCGGAAGCCGTCACCGATCCGGAGGCGGTGGGCAAGTTGCTGTACCCGCCGATGGAGATGTTCCACCGCATCGTCCGCAACGACAGCGAAGGCTTCAACAAGGCCCTCGCGGCCGCCCTCCAGTGGCACAAGGAGTACTGGAGCGAGGAGAGCCGGGCCACCACCATTCCGGGCCTCGTCGCCCTCGCGCCGCTCGCCATGGCCTGCCTCGCCCACGACGCCGGAATGCCCATCGAGGTCGAGTCCGACTACCTGCCCGCCACCCTCATCGGCCGAAACTGGTGCGGTGAATTCCCCACGCACTGGGCGACGCACTGCGCCGGCACAAGGAGTACTGGACATCGGACGAGGACCGTCGGCAGAACATCGAGGGCGTCGTGGCCACGACGACACCCGCGCCGCGGGCCACGAGCGCTCGCTGGCGCTGCTGCTGCGCGAGTTCCTCCGTCGCTCGGCGCTGTGGGCCCGGGCCTGCGGGGCAGAGGCGTCCTGGCCCTTCTTCGACATCGCGGAGCACGTCGACGCCGACGTGCGGACGCCGGCCGACGTGGCCGCCGGGGTGGAGGACCTCGTAAGGCAGCTCGCTCCCGCATCGTTGCGGACCGTGTGCCGCGCGGCCGTACGGTGGGCGGCCCTGCGCGACGCCCGCCACGGGCCGGCGACCCGCCTGCCCGATCCGTACGAGCCGCTCCTGCTGATGTTCGAGCGCGGCGGCGGGTTTTCCCGGGAGGAGTACCTCGATCTGAATGGCGTGATGATCCCGCTGGGGACAGTGGAAACCAACGCGGCCGCGGCCCCGTTCCCCGGTCTCGCGACCGTCACCCTCGACGCGCTCGACGTCCCCGACCCCGGCGCCGAGGTCACGTACTACGCCAAGATCGACGAACGGTACCCCCGGCACCGCCCCCGGGGCATCGTCCGCCGCCGGGTCGACGAGGACGGGGTCTCCCATGACGAGGCGTTCACCCGCAACCTGCGCTGGGAGCCGACCGAATACCTGAAGCTCTACGCGCTCGGTCACAACGACGTCGACCACGTCCCCGTCTCCGAACACGAAGCGGCCGCGTTCATCGAGGCGGTGACGACGAGGCTCACGGGCTCTCGGTGAGCTGAAGCGATCGTCTCCGCCGGGGCGGCCGTGGTCACCGGCGCCCCTGCCCTGCGTGCGTGGTGCCCGGAGCCGGACTTGAACCGGCACGACCCGAAGGTCAGCGAGGTTTAAGCTCGCCGTGTCTGCATTCCACCATCCGGGCAGGGCGTGGCGGCCCCCGTGGAAAAGCCGTGAACGCTCCAGGTGAGCTTATCCGTAGTATCCCCGCCCCCACCTGGGCGTCTGTCCGATGTTGTCTGATTTTATTGGCGCTTGAGTGGCCGTCAGGTGCGATAACACACGGTCGGCACCTTCCTGACGACGGTCCCCGCCGCGCGCAATTGACGGGATTTCGCCTCCCCGCGCCACCCCGTCCGCCACCCCCCGGTCCGTAGCCGCCGCGACAGGCGGAGTCATACCAGAGGAGGAGGCGGGCGCCCTCCCGGTCAGCCTCCGGTGGGCCGACGAACCGGCACCGCGGCTGATTCGGGGCGGGGGTGCGGGCGGCGAGGATGGGAGGGTCCCGCCACAGCGCAGCACCCCGCTCGACAGGAGTCCCCCGTGACCGCCATGAACTACGCCCCCACCACCCAGGCGGTGGCCGCCCGCGCCACACAGCTGTCCAAGGTGTACGGCCAGGGCGAGACCCAGGTGGTCGCGCTGGACAACGTATCCGTCGACTTCGCCCAGGGCCGGTTCACCGCGATCATGGGCCCCTCCGGCTCCGGCAAGTCCACGCTGATGCACTGCGTCGCCGGCCTGGACACCTTCTCCGGCGGCTCGGTACGCATCGGCGACACCGAACTCGGCTCGCTGAAGGACAAGCAGCTGACCCAACTGCGCCGCGACAAGATCGGTTTCATCTTCCAGGCCTTCAACCTGCTGCCGACGCTGACGGCCCTGGAGAACATCACGCTGCCCATGGACATAGCGGGCCGCAAGCCCGACCGGGAGTGGCTGGACTCGGTGATCCGCATGGTCGGCCTCGCCGACCGCCTCGGCCACCGCCCCACGCAGCTGTCGGGTGGCCAGCAGCAGCGCGTGGCCGTGGCCCGCGCCCTCGCCTCCCGGCCGGAGATCATCTTCGGTGACGAGCCCACCGGCAACCTCGACTCCCGCTCCGGCGCGGAGGTACTGGGCTTCCTGCGCAACTCCGTGCGCGAACTGGGCCAGACCGTCGTGATGGTCACCCACGACCCGGTCGCCGCCTCCTACGCGGACCGCGTCATCTTCCTCGCCGACGGCCGGATCGTCGACGAGATGCTCAGCCCGAGCGCCGACGGCGTCCTCGACCGCATGAAGGCGTTCGACGCCAAGGGCCGCACCAGCTGAGGGACCGCCCCTCCCCGTCCCCGCTGACCTCCGCCCCGCCCTTCGACCTCCTGGACGCCTCCACCATGTTCCGTACCGCCCTGCGCAACGTCCTCGCGCACAAGGCCAGGCTGTTGATGACGGTGCTCGCCGTCGTCCTCGGCGTGGCCTTCGTCTCCGGCACCCTCGTCTTCACCGACACCGTCGGCAAGGCCCTGTCCGGCCAGTCCGCCAAGAGCTTCGACGGCATCGCCGTCTCCGTCACCGCCGACGGCCCCTCCCGCAACGACGAGGGGACCAAGGAGGGTGAGCCGGGCATCAGCACGCAGACCGTCGACAAGGTCAAGGCCCTCCAGGGCGTCGACACCGTCTCCGGCCGCGTCTCCGGCTTCGCCGGGGTCGCCGACCCCGACGGCAAGCTGATCGGCAGCGGCTGGGCCAACCGCGGCTCCAACTTCGCCCCCGTCAAGGACGGCAAGGACCCGCGCTACGTCTTCGCCGAGGGCAACGGCCCCGCGAAGGCCGACGAGATCGCCCTCGACAAGGAGACCGCCCGGCGCGGCGAGTACAAGGTCGGCGACAAGGTCCGGGTGGCCTCCAACGGCCTGCCCTCCGAATACACCCTGGCCGGTGTGTTCACCACCGAGGACGGTCAGGTCAACGCCGGCGGCTCGCTCGTGCTCTTCGACACGGCCACCGCCCAGAAGCAGTACCTGAGCCCCGGCTTCTTCCAGGAGCTGTCGATCAGCGCGAAGCCCGGCACCACCGCCGACCGGCTGCTGTCCGAGGTCAAGCCGCTCGTCGGGAAGGACGCCACGGCCAAGACCGGCGTCGCGCTGGCCGCCGAACAGGCCAAGGCCATCGAGCGGCAGATGGAAACCACCAACCAGATGCTGCTGACGTTCGCGCTGATCTCGCTCTTCGTCGGCGTCTTCCTGATCTACAACACCTTCACGATGCTGGTCGCCCAGCGCACGAGGGAACTGGCCCTGCTGCGCGCCATCGGCGCCAACCGCGGCCAGGTCAAGCGGTCCGTGCTGGCCGAGGCCCTCGTCGTCGGCGTGGTCTCCTCCGCCCTCGGCCTGCTGGCCGGTGTCGGCCTCGCGGTCGGCATGCGCTCCCTGATGGACTCCATCGGCGCGAAGATCCCCGCCGGTCCGCTGGTCGTCAGCCCGGGGACCATCGCCATCGCGATCGTCATCGGTGTCCTCGTCACGCTGCTCGCGGCCTGGCTGCCCGCCCGCCGCACCGCCAAGATCGCCCCGGTGGCCGCGATGGGCAGCGCCCACCTCCCCGCCACCGCCAAGTCCCTGGTGCTGCGCAACAGCATCGGCGGCGCGCTCACCCTGTTCGGCCTGGCCGGCATCCTCGGCGGCGCGCTGGTCGGCAAGGACGGCAAGGTGATCATCGGGGCGGGCGCGTTCCTCACGATGATCGGCATCATCGTGCTGCTGCCCGCGCTCTCCCGCCCGGTCATCGCGGCCCTGCGCCCGGCGCTGCGCAAGGCGTTCGGCGTCGCCGGCAAGCTGGCCGCGCAGAACGCGGTGCGCAACCCGCGCCGTACGGCCGTCACCGCGGCCTCGCTGGCGATCGGCCTGACCCTGGTCACCGCCCTGTCGGTGTTGGGCGTGACCATGGGCAAGGCCGTGGACCGGATGACCACGGACAAGCTCAAGGCCGACTACAAAGTCTCCCTGTCAGGCGGCTTCGGCGGCCTCGACCAGAGCGTCATCGGCGCGCTGTCGAAGGCGCCGGGCGTCAAGGCGGTCTCCCCGCAGCAGGCCGGCTCGCTGCGCTTCGGCGGCGGCAAGGAGTTCAGCTCCGCCTCCGGCGTCGAGCCGGCCGCGATCGGCTCGCTGCTCAACATCGAGGTCGTCGCCGGTTCGCTGGACAGCCTCGGCAAGGGCCAGGTGGCGGTCGCCGACACCACGGCGAAGTCGCACGGGCTCAAGGTCGGTTCGGTCCTCAAGACCGCCTTCGACGACGACAAGAAGGCCGATCTGGTGGTCGGCGCCGTCTACAAGGAGATGGACGGCATGCTCTCCCCCTACGTGCTCGACTACAAGATCCTCTCCGCGCACGAGGAGAAGCCCTACCTGCCCGAGGTCTTCGTCAAGATGGACGGCGGCCCCTCCGCCAAGGCCCAGCAGACCCTGGTCGACGCCCTCGGCAAGAACCCGGCGATGAACATCGCCACCCAGCAGGACATGCGCAACGAACTGGGCGGCGCCATCAACACCGCGCTGAACATCATGTACGGCCTGCTGGGCATGGCGCTGATCATCTCGGTCCTCGGCGTCGTCAACACCCTGGCCATGTCCGTCTACGAGCGGACGCAGGAGATCGGCATGCTGCGCGCCATCGGCCTGGACCGCGGCCGGGTCAAGAACATGATCCGTCTGGAGGCCATCGTGATCTCGCTGTTCGGCGCGGTCATCGGTGTCGCCCTCGGCACGTTCATCGCCTGGGCCGTCGGCCAGACCATCAAGGACGGGGTGCCGCACTACGCGCTGGTCGTCCCGTTCGGTCGGATCGCGATCTTCATGCTGCTGGCCGGTGTGGTCGGCGCCCTGGCGGCCATGTGGCCGGCCCGCAGCGCCGCCCGGCTCAACATGCTGACCGCCATCAAGACCGAGTAGCCGCGGGCGCCCGTACGGGAAGGGCCCCGCGACCGGCGTTGGCAGATTCTTGGGGTCCTCGCAACACCTGATGGCTTACGCGGTCGTCAGTAGATCACGCAGGCGCTCGGCTGGGGTTCTCCAGCCGAGCGTTTT
>NZ_JBHVYA010000040.1:0-7297 GCF_042881255.1 Streptomyces sp. NPDC058279
CCCGTATGCCGATGGCGCCCCCACCCGCGGGTGGGGGCGCCATCGGCATACGGGCCGGACGGTGGCGTCAGCCGTCGTAGGGCAGGTCGAGGGGCGCCAGGAGGTCGAAGAGGTCACCGGGGCCGGGGTTGTCCGGGTGCGTGGTGCCGCCCAGGTGCCCCAGCACGCCCCACACGGCGTTCAGCGCCGTGGTGACCGCGCCCTCCGCGAAGCCCGCCGTCCAGGACACGTCGTCGCCGCACAGGAAGAAGCCGCGCTGCGCCTCGGGCAGGCCGCGCTGCATGAACTGAGTGAACAGCCGCCGCTGGTACCGGTATTGGCCGGGCAGGTTGGACTTGAACGCGCCCATGAAGTGCGGTTCGGTCTCCCAGGTGATGGTGACCGGGTCGCCGACGACGTGCGAGCGGATGTCGACGCCGGGGTAGATCGCGCCGACCTTGTCCAGCAGCACGTCCAGCCGCTCGGCGGCGCTCAGCGTCGCCATCTTCAGCGAGTCGTCGTTCCAGGTGTACGACAGGCACATCACACCGCGGCCGCCCGGGCCGTCGTCGAAGAGGTACACACCGCGCGGCATCCGGTCCGTCAAGGTCATGCTCATGACCGGACGGCCGGTGCGGGGATCCGTGTCGTGCCAGAACGGCCGGTCCGTGAGGACGAACAGCTTGGACGCCCCCATGTAATGGGTGCGCTCCACGGCCGTCCACAGCGGCGCGCTCAACAACGACGGGTCGCACGCGACGCGATTCAGCAGCGTCCACACGTGCGGCGTGTAGACCACGGCGGCGAACCGGTCCCGCCGCCCGTCCTCGTCGGTGACCAGGAAATCGTCGCCGTCCCGGGCCACGGCCCGCACCGAGGACCGGGGCCGCCCACCGTGCAGGGACGCCAGGGAGGTACCGACCGGCCAGTGCGCGCACCCCTGCGGCCGGTGTTCCCACAACCCGCGCGGCACCTGCTGCGACCCGCCGACGATGGCGACCTGGTTGTCGTCCGCCTCCGTGTAGACCACCCGGAGGATCTCCAGGAACGAGTTGGGGAAATCGGTGTCCCAGCCACCGGTGCCGAACCCCACCTGCCCGAAGACCTCCCGGTGCCGGAACGACCGGAAGGTCGAACTGGTGGCCAGGAAACCGTAGAAGGACTGGTCGTCGAACTCCCTGACCAGCCGGTTCCATACCTGCTTCAGCGTCTCGACGTCCCGCCGCCGCACCGCGTCCCGCATGGTGGACAGCTCGGCCCGCTCCTGGAGCGCCTTCTCCCACGCCGCGGCCACCTCCTGGTAGACCTCCGGGAGCTGCTCCGCCACACGGGCCGTGTGACGCTCACCGCCCAGGTCGATCAGCGTGCTCGGGGTGGTCGCCGCCAGCGGGTTGGGGAAGGGACTGGTGCGCAGCCCCAACAGATCGACGTAGTGGAACAGCGAGCGCGCGGAGAGCGGGAAACGCATCGCCCCCATTTCCGCCACGGACCGGGGAGCCCCGGGGAAGGGCACCGACCGCATCCGGCCCCCCAGTTGCTCCGCCTCGTACAGGACGGGGCGCAGCCCCAGCCGCATCAGTTCGTACGCCGCGGTCAGCCCGGCCATCCCGCCGCCGACCACCGCCACCGGTGTCCCGGCGCGCCCGGGGGGAAGGGCGCCCAGGCCGGCCGGATGGTGCAGCCAGTCGTCGTAGGAGAACGGGAAATCCGGCACGAGCATGGTCGTGGGGGCCGGGCTGACTGACGTCATCTGGAATACCTCTCGGGCCGGTGCGGCAACGCTTCCAGGGGGAACCGGATACATTCCGGGCCCGGCCGGAATTCGCGGCGTCGAGCCGGGCCCCCGGAAGGAGGCAGCGAAGCGGCCGTGCGCGGTCGTGCCGGTAATCCCACGCTATTTACCGGCAGTTGGCGCGACAACCCCTATCCACCCTGGTAACCGACCTTGCTCGGGCGTCCGGGCGGCGCGGACACCGGTCGGAGGGCCGGTACGGTGATGGCCGTCAGGACGATGCCGCGCTCCGAAAGCCACCGGCCGGTGAATTCCTCCACCATTCGCCCGTCCGGGCCCTGCCGCGGACGCAGGATGCGGGCCGTGAACATGCCCCGCCCACCACCCGACGGGCCCGTCCCGTGATCGAAGGAGATATCGGCGTCGTCGAAGTCCAGCTCGGTGCCCAGCAGCGGGTACCAGGTCTTGTAGACCGCTTCTTTCGCACTGAACAGCAACCGGTCCCGGCACAGTCGGCCGCCGGCGCCGGCACGCACCCACGCCAGCTCGCGCGGCAGCGCTATCGACTCCAGCACTCCCTCGGGCAGCGGCATATCGGGCTCGGCGTCGATCCCAACCATCGCCAGGTCCGTGTCCCGGGCGACCACGGCGGCCCGATAGCCGGTGCAGTGGGTCATGCTCCCCACGACCCCCTCCGGCCACCGCGGCACATTGCGCACCCCGGGCAGGATCGGCACCGGCGGGAACCCCAGCGCGAGGAGGGCGCGCCGCGCACACCCCCGTGCGGTGGTGAACTCCTCCCGCCGCAGGTCCGTCGTCCTGGCGACCAGGGCCGCCTCCTCGGGGTACAGCCGTGCCGCTCCGTCCGGCCCGAAGACGTCGCGCGCGACCGCTCCTTCGGGCAGCAGTGACTCGATCATGCTCGTGCCTCTCGCGATTCGGTCCCGGCGCCGGTCCCCGGCTCCGGGGCGTACGGCAGGATCTGCCGCAGCAGACCCCTGGGGTGGCCGCGCCGGCGCCACTCGCGCGGGTAGCCGATCGACACCTCCTCGAACCGCACGCCGTCGTACCAGGTGGTCCGGGGAATGTGCAGGTGCCCGTAGACGACGGCCGCGGTGGTGAAGCTGCGGTGCCAGTCGGCCGTCAGCACCGTGCCGCACCATTGGGCGAACTCCGGGTGCCACAACACGTCCGTGGGCTCGCGCACCAGCGGGAAGTGGTTGACCAGCACCAGCGGCACCGACGGGTCGTGCGCCACCAGGCGCCGCCTGGTCGCCGCGACCCGCGCCCGGCACCAGTCGTCACGGCTCTGGTACGGGTCGGGGTGCAGCAGGTACTCGTCCGTGCAGACCACACCCGCCTCGTGCGCCCGCGCCAGCGACTCCTCCTTGGTCGAGGTGCCCGCCACCCGGAACGTGTAGTCGTACAGCAGGAACAGCGGAGCGATCGCGACCGGTCCCCCGGGGCCCCGCCACACCGGCCACGGGTCCTCCGGCGTGACGACGCCCAGCCCCCGGCACAGCTCCACCAGGTACCGGTAGCGCTCCTCACCCCGGAGCTGTACGGCATCCTCGCGCGGTGTCCACAACTCGTGGTTGCCCGGCGTCCACACCACCTTGGCGAACCGCCCGGCCAGCAGGCGCAGCGCCCATGCGATGTCCTCGGTCAGCTCCCCGACGTCCCCGGCCACGATCAGCCAGTCGTCCTCGTGCGAGGGGCGCAGCGACTCGGTGATGGGCCGGTTGTCGGCCATTCCGATGTGCAGATCGCTCACCGCGAGCAACCGCGGGCCGCCCCCGGGGGGCTCCACGAGCGCGTCCGGGGCGGCGGGGTCAGGCGGTGTGTGCGACATCGATGTCCAAACCGACCGGCAGGTCCTGACGGTGCGTGATGTTGATTTTCCGGTAAACCCGGGTCAGATGCTGTTCCACGGTGCTGATGGTGATGAAGAGCTTCGCGCTGATCTCCCGGTTGGTGTAACCGTGCGCGGCCAGCGCCGCCACCCGGCGCTCCGCATCCGTCAGCGCGGACACCACCGTCGACCGCGGCCCGCCCGACCGCACGGCACCCACCGGCGCGACGGAAGGCGGCGGCACCGCCTGTGAGGACGGCGGGTAGGCGGACCGGGACGACGGCGACGGCTGCGTGGACTGCGTGGACTGCGCGGACTGGCCGGGGTGGAGCGAGCGGTACAGCTCCCGGGCGCCGCAGCCCTCGGCGATCCGCCACGCCCTGCGGGTGTGCGGCTTGCCCTGGGCAGGGTCGCCGAGCTGCTTGTGGGCCGCCCCGAGGTCGGTCAGCGCCCGCGCCAACTCGTACCAGTCACCGTCCTCCTGGAGCAGCGCGACGGCCTCGCCGAGCAGCGCGGGACGCTCCCGCAGCGGACGGGCCGCCGCGAGCACCCGCAGCGCGAGCCCGCGCACCCGGCGCCCGGCGTCCCGGGCGAGCTGCTCCCGGGCGAAACGTTCCGCCTGCTCACGGCTGCCGAGCGCGACCCACGCCTCGGCCACCCCGACCCGCCAGGGCACCAGCTCGGACCGGTCCATGTTCCAGCGCCGCATCAACTCACCACAGGCGGCGAAGTCGGTCAGCGCCGCGTGATGGCGTCCGGTCGCCAACTGGTGCCGGCCGCGCGCGTACAGGTAGTGCAGCCCGTAGCGCGTCAGCAGCATCTCGTCGGGCACCGGATGGTCCACCAGCTCGGCCGCCGCCTCGTGGTCGCCCATCGCCGTCCGCGCCTCGATCAGGGCCGACAGCGGCATCCCGATGCCCACCCCCCAGCCGTGCGCCGGCAGTTGTTCCAGCGCCTGCTCCGCCGATCGCCGGGCGTCCTCCAGATGGCCCCGGCGCAAGGACATGTGCGCGCGTATCGCCCGCAGCACCGCCGTCCACCCGGGGGCCCCGCGATCCGCCGCCTCCGCCAGCAGCCGATCGGCCCACACCGTCGCCGGACCCAGCCGGTCCGCGTAGAGCAGCGTCAACAGGCAGGCGCGCATCTTGAGGTGCGTCTCCTCCGTCAGCCGCGTGCCGGCCAGCATGTGCTCGGCGATGTCCGCGAAATCCTCCGGGGCCGCGCCCGGCTCCCCCTCGCCGCCGCTCAGTACGCCGTACAGCGCCCTGGCCGCGCTCGGGCCGCCCTCCTCCGACGCGTGCGGGCGCTCACCGTCGCCGGACGCGGCGGCCGGCCCGTCCCCGATGCGCTCCAGCACCGTCGGGTACGTGCTGGCCAGTACCAACCGCAGTTCCCGCAGCTCGGCGACGCCCGGGGCGTCGGGGGACGGCGGCAGTACGCCGACGACCTGGCGGATCGCGGTGGTCGCGTCGTCCATCCAGCCGTTCCACAGCAGGTCGCAGACCAACCGCAGGGTGTCGACGGGCGGCAACAGGCCCTTGTGCACCGCGCCGACCAGCGACCGCAACTGCTGGGGCAGCGCGGACGGTTGCACCCGCCAGACGTATTTGGCCAAGGTCGCCCGCAGCAGCGTCCGCTCCGTCTCGTCCCGGCAGCAGCTCTCCGCCATGCGCAGACAGCGGACCGCGAAGCCCACCCGCTGCACGGCCAGCGCCGCCCGGGCGGCCTCGCTCAGTACCCGCGGCACCCACTGCTCGTAGGGGACGTCCGACTCCTGGCCGAGCAACTGGGTGGCCACGACCAGCGGTGCCGCCCCGTCCTCGTACAGCAGCCGGGCCGCCCGCCGGCGCAGCCGCGTCACCGCGTCCTCGGCCAGGCTCTCCACCACCGCCGTCCGTACGCCACCGTGCCGGAACCCGGATCTCTCCAGAACCCCCGCCTCGGCGAGGGCGGTGACCACCTGCGCCACCACCCGCTCGTCCACATCGACGAGCCGGGCCAGCAGGCGCATCGATCCGGCGCCGCCCAGCAGGGCGATGCCCTGGGCGACCCGCAGGCCGTCGGACCCGGTGCGGTGCACACAGATCAACGCGTTCTCCAGGAACCGCTCACCGGCGTAGGGCGATCCGTCGACGGCGTCCTCGTCCACGCCGCCGCCTTCACCCGTGCCCCCGTCCGGTGCGGGGCCCGCACCGGGCTCCGGAATCCGCCGGCGGCCGAGCCGGTCGTCGATGAGTCCGTGGACGAGGAGGGGGTTTCCGCCGGTCGCCGTGTGGAGGGAGGCGGCCAGCCCGGCGCCGGCCGACGGCCTCTCCTTACCCGTCTCCGGGGCGCGCGCCGCGAGCAGCCGGCCGACGCCCTCCACGGTCAGCGGCGCCAACCGGACGTGCACCCTGCGCAGTTGGTACAGCAGCTCCTCCAGCACCGGCGGCGGGGTGCCGCCCGCGTCGGGGCCACGGGTCACCAGCAGGGACACACCGGCACCGGTGGAGGGCGCCCGGAGCAGGGCATGGGCGAGGCAGTGCAGCGACTGGGGGTCGGCGTACTGCACGTCGTCGACGACGATCAGGACGGGACCGCGTGCGCGGATGTCGGCGAGCTGGGCCTGGAATGCCGCGAGCACCTCGGCGGGCACCGTCTCCGATGCCGCCCCCGGCCCCGCGTCGAAGACCGCCCCCGAGCCCGGCACCGCTGCCTGACCGGTCGCCGGGTGCGGCGGCAGTCGGTCGGCGGTGGCCTGTCCGTCCCGCAGGAGCTGCTCCACCACACCGAACGGAATCCCTTGTTCCGCGGGTGAGGTGACAGCGCTGAGGACCCGCGGGCCGTTCTCCGCCGTCAGTTCCAGTGCGCGGTGGAGGAGCGCCGTCTTCCCCGAGGCGACGGGGCCGCTGATGACGGCGATCCGGCCGGTCCCGGTGGTGTTTCCGGGCGCTGTGCCGGAAGCGACACCGGATATGAAGTGGGTCAGTCTTCCGATCTGTTCATTCCGCTCCACCAACACAGCTTCAAAAGCCTCCCCCGGTTGCGATGTGAACTGGCGCACGTCGGGCGCATTTCGGCGCCATGGCCACTCTCTGCATACCCGCACGCACAGGAAGTGCCGTCAATGCCCGTGCGGCGCAAGGGAATTCCCGCGCACACTCCAGGCCGGACGGCACCCGGGTCTGCCCCGTTCGGCGGGTCCGTTCGAACTGTACCAACGTCCCGCGCCGTCGATTGCGCAACGGCATTGCAGCCTCATGACGACCCGCGCGAACGGTAACTCCGGCGGATGAACGGCCGGTTGCCCCGTGGTATCGATCACGGCCGGTCATCTGCCCGAGCCGCCGGGAAAGAAGGGGAAACCTCAGAGAAACCTCAAAGAAACCGAGGCGACACGGCGGGCGCCACAAGTCCTTATTCCGGTCTTACTCGCTCTAGGGGTGGCCGCGCGCAGATTAGGGGTGGCTGATGGTGGAGAACCCATTGCGCCACTGGTTTCAATGGTCCGATGTGAGCCCTTGAGGCCCATGGGACCGCAGAGCCGCCCGTATCGCCGGGCCGGGGTGGGGATGGCGCATGACGACGACCGAGGAGACTTCTCCCGCGTACGGGGGCACGACGACCGTCATCGGGAAAGTCGCCGAGCTGCACGCGGTACGCGAGCAGGCGCGGCGCGGCCCCAGTGACCGGGCGACCGAGGCGCAGCACGCCAAGGGCAAGCTGACCGCGCGTGAGCGCATCGCGCTGCTGCT
>NZ_JBHVYA010000041.1:2500-5203 GCF_042881255.1 Streptomyces sp. NPDC058279
CGCTTTCGCTGCGGCTCCGCATCTTCTGCTTAACCTTGCACGGGATCGTAACTCGCCGGTTCATTCTACAAAAGGCACGCCATCACCCGTTAACGGGCTCTGACTACTTGTAGGCACACGGTTTCAGGATCTCTTTCACTCCCCTTCCGGGGTGCTTTTCACCTTTCCCTCACGGTACTGGTTCACTATCGGTCACTAGGGAGTATTTAGCCTTGGGAGATGGTCCTCCCGGATTCCGACGGAATTTCACGTGTTCCGCCGTACTCAGGATCCACTCAGGAGAGAACGAAGTTTTGACTACAGGGCTGTTACCTCCTATGGCGGGCCTTTCCAGACCTCTTCATCTACCTCGTTCCTTTGTAACTCCGTACAGAGTGTCCTACAACCCCAAGAGGCAAGCCTCTTGGTTTGGGCTAATCCCGTTTCGCTCGCCGCTACTCAGGGAATCGCATTTGCTTTCTCTTCCTCCGGGTACTTAGATGTTTCAGTTCCCCGGGTCTGCCTTCTCATATCCTATGTATTCAGATATGGATACCACTCCATTACGAGTGGTGGGTTTCCCCATTCGGAAATCTCCGGATCAAAGCTTGCTTACAGCTCCCCGAAGCATATCGGTGTTCGTCCCGTCCTTCATCGGCTCCTAGTGCCAAGGCATCCACCGTGCGCCCTTTCTAACTTAACCGTTAAAAAGAATCACTACGTGATATCTTGTATTACTAATTGAATGTGAATTACTTCTGTTATCTAGTTTTCAAAGAACACGTTGGTGGAGCCTAGCGGGATCGAACCGCTGACCTCCTGCGTGCAAAGCAGGCGCTCTCCCAGCTGAGCTAAGGCCCCGTATTGGGTAAAGATGGTGGGCCTGAATGGACTCGAACCACCGACCTCACGCTTATCAGGCGTGCGCTCTAACCAGCTGAGCTACAGGCCCATCTAACTTATTCAAGGAACAAAGTTCCTTCAAAACTAAACAAGACAGGGAACGTTCTGTTTATAAGACCCAAGGTCTTATATTCCGTTAAAATCCTTAGAAAGGAGGTGATCCAGCCGCACCTTCCGATACGGCTACCTTGTTACGACTTCACCCCAATCATCTGTCCCACCTTCGGCGGCTGGCTCCTAAAAGGTTACCTCACCGACTTCGGGTGTTACAAACTCTCGTGGTGTGACGGGCGGTGTGTACAAGGCCCGGGAACGTATTCACCGCGGCATGCTGATCCGCGATTACTAGCGATTCCAGCTTCACGCAGTCGAGTTGCAGACTGCGATCCGAACTGAGAACAGATTTGTGGGATTGGCTTAACCTCGCGGTTTCGCTGCCCTTTGTTCTGTCCATTGTAGCACGTGTGTAGCCCAGGTCATAAGGGGCATGATGATTTGACGTCATCCCCACCTTCCTCCGGTTTGTCACCGGCAGTCACCTTAGAGTGCCCAACTGAATGCTGGCAACTAAGATCAAGGGTTGCGCTCGTTGCGGGACTTAACCCAACATCTCACGACACGAGCTGACGACAACCATGCACCACCTGTCACTCTGCCCCCGAAGGGGACGTCCTATCTCTAGGATTGTCAGAGGATGTCAAGACCTGGTAAGGTTCTTCGCGTTGCTTCGAATTAAACCACATGCTCCACCGCTTGTGCGGGCCCCCGTCAATTCCTTTGAGTTTCAGTCTTGCGACCGTACTCCCCAGGCGGAGTGCTTAATGCGTTAGCTGCAGCACTAAGGGGCGGAAACCCCCTAACACTTAGCACTCATCGTTTACGGCGTGGACTACCAGGGTATCTAATCCTGTTCGCTCCCCACGCTTTCGCTCCTCAGCGTCAGTTACAGACCAGAGAGTCGCCTTCGCCACTGGTGTTCCTCCACATCTCTACGCATTTCACCGCTACACGTGGAATTCCACTCTCCTCTTCTGCACTCAAGTTCCCCAGTTTCCAATGACCCTCCCCGGTTGAGCCGGGGGCTTTCACATCAGACTTAAGAAACCGCCTGCGAGCCCTTTACGCCCAATAATTCCGGACAACGCTTGCCACCTACGTATTACCGCGGCTGCTGGCACGTAGTTAGCCGTGGCTTTCTGGTTAGGTACCGTCAAGGTGCCGCCCTATTTGAACGGCACTTGTTCTTCCCTAACAACAGAGCTTTACGATCCGAAAACCTTCATCACTCACGCGGCGTTGCTCCGTCAGACTTTCGTCCATTGCGGAAGATTCCCTACTGCTGCCTCCCGTAGGAGTCTGGGCCGTGTCTCAGTCCCAGTGTGGCCGATCACCCTCTCAGGTCGGCTACGCATCGTTGCCTTGGTGAGCCGTTACCTCACCAACTAGCTAATGCGCCGCGGGTCCATCTGTAAGTGGTAGCCGAAGCCACCTTTTATGTTTGAACCATGCGGTTCAAACAACCATCCGGTATTAGCCCCGGTTTCCCGGAGTTATCCCAGTCTTACAGGCAGGTTACCCACGTGTTACTCACCCGTCCGCCGCTAACATCAGGGAGCAAGCTCCCATCTGTCCGCTCGACTTGCATGTATTAGGCACGCCGCCAGCGTTCGTCCTGAGCCAGGATCAAACTCTCCGATAAAGTAGTTTGACTGACTACGCACATCGCTGTGCGATTTATTTAAAACTTTGAATTAACAGGTACGTTTTGTCTTGTTTAGTTTTCAAAGAACTTTGTCCATCGCTCTTGAAGCGACTTAATTA
>NZ_JBHVYA010000042.1:0-4575 GCF_042881255.1 Streptomyces sp. NPDC058279
GCGACGCATCGAACCGCGCATCCGCCACCCACTCCTGGAGCAGCGACAACACCCGACCCGTCTCCGCGTGCACAGCACCCGGCACATCCACCGCGGGCGGTGCGACCAGCGGGACGCAGACGACATCCGGTACGTCCCGACCCGCGTCGGCGAGCGTCGCGAGCCCGGAGTGGGCCTCGTAGCGGACGCCCACGGCATCGAGTCCGGCGTGGCGGGTGTCACCCGTCCGGTCGTCCGTCAGCAGGGCCCAGGGGCGCTGCTCGGCGGTGGACACGGGGGTCAGGGGCAGAGCGGTCCAGTCGACGTGGAACAGCGACTCCTGCCGGCCGCCGCGGGCGGCGCCGATCTGGTCGGGCGAGACGGTGCGCAGCACCAGCGACTCGACCGAGGCGACCGGTGCACCGGCGGTGTCGGCGAGGTGCAGCGACACCGCGTCACGGCCGGCGGGGGCCAGCCGGACCCGTAGGGTCGACGCGCCCGCCGAGTGGAGGGACACGTTGCGCCAGGAGAACGGCAGCCGCCCCTGGCCGGTGTTCTCCACCAGGCGGCCGAGGCCGACGGCGTGCAGCGTGGCGTCCAAGAGGGCCGGGTGCAGCCCGAAGCCCTCGGCCGCGTCCGCGGCCTCCTCGTCCAGGCCGACCTCGGCGTACACCTCGTCGCCGAGCAGCCAGGCCGCGCGCAGGCCCTGGAAGACCGGTCCGTAGGCGAAGCCGGCCGCGGCCATGCCCTCGTACAGACCGTCGGTGTCGACCGCCTCGGCGCCCGGCGGCGGCCAGGCGGTGAGGTCGAAGGCGGGGGCTGCCGCCCGGGTGGCGAGCACACCGTCGGCGTGCCGCGTCCAGGGCTCGTCGGCGGGGGCGTCCTCGTCCCGGGAGTAAAGCGCCAGGGTCCGGCGGGCGGACTCGTCGGCGGCGGAGACGGAGAGCCGCAGTTGGACGCCTCCTCGCTCGGGCAGCACCAGCGGCGCCTCCAGCGTCAGCTCCTCCAGCAGGTCGCAGCCGACTTGGTCGCCCGCGCGGACGGCCAGTTCGACGAAGGCCGTGCCCGGGAGGAGGACCGAGCCGAGGACGGCGTGGTCCGCGAGCCAGGGCTGGGTGGCCAGGGACAGCCTGCCCGTGAAGAGGAACCCGTCCGAGTCGGGCAGTTCGACGGCCGCGCCCAGCAGGGGGTGGTCCGTCGTACCGAGGCCGAAGCCGGTCGCGTCCCCGGGGCCGGTCGGCGCCGTGGCCGAGTTCAGCCAGTACCAGTCGCGCTGGAAGGCGTAGGTCGGGAGCTCGACCGGCGTGGGGCGGGTCGGCGCGAAGTACGTCTCCCAGTCGACCGAGGTGCCGTGGGCGTGTGCCTGCCCGAGGGCGGTGGTGAGGGTCTCGGCCTCGGGGCGGCCCTTGCGGAGGGCGGGTGCGAAGGTGCACGCGTCCGCGTCGCCGGTCAGGCACTCCTGGGCCAGGGCGGACAGGACTCCGTCCGGGCCCAGTTCGAGGTACGTGGTGACCCCGGCGGCTTCGAGGGTGCGTACGCCGTCGAGGAAGCGGACGGCCTCGCGGACGTGCCGTACCCAGAAGTCGGCCGAACCCATCTCGTCGGTCACCAGCGCGCCGGTGAGGTTGGAGACGACGGGGATGCGCGGCATCTCGTACGACAGGCTCTCGGCGACCTTGCGGAAGTCGGCGAGCATGCCGTCCATGTGCGGCGAGTGGAACGCGTGACTGACGGTCAGGCGCTTGGTCTTACGACCCTGCGCCTCGAAGGACCCGGCGATGGCCACTGCGTCGGCCTCGTCACCGGCGACCACGACCGACTGCGGGCCGTTGACCGCCGCGATGCTGACTCGCTCGGTGAGCAGCGGAAGGACCTCGTCCTCCGCCGCCTGGACAGCGACCATCACGCCACCGGCAGGCAGAGCCTGCATCAGCCGGCCGCGAGCGGCGACCAGGGTGCACGCGTCCTCCAGGGAGAACACTCCGGCCACATGCGCGGCGGCGATCTCACCGATCGAGTGACCGGCCAGGAAGTCGGGCTTCAGACCCCAGGACTCCACCAGCCGGAACAGCGCCACCTCGACCGCGAACAGCGCGGGCTGCGTGTACTCCGTCCGATCCAGCAGGTCACCGTCCGAGCCGAACAACGCCTCCTTGAGCGGCAGTTCGAGCCGCGCGCAGACGGCGTCCAGCGCCTCCGCGAACACCGGATACGCGTCGTACAGCTCACGGCCCATGCCCGGCCGCTGACTGCCCTGCCCGGTGAAGAGGAACGCCAGCTTCCCGGCGGTCCTTGTTCCCCGGACCAGCCCGGCGGCCGTACCGCCCTCCGATTCCAGGGCGGCAAGGCCCCGCAGCAGCTCCTCCCGGTCACCGGCCACGACCACCGCACGGTGGTCGAACCCGACCCGCTTGGTGGCCAGCGAGTAGGCGACATCCGCCGGAACCGTCTGCGGCGCGTCCACCAGACGGGTGCGCAGCCGCGCGGCCTGACCGCGCAGCGCCTCCGCAGACTTCGCCGACAGCACGTACGGCAGCACGTACGACGACACGGCGGGACCGCCGGAAGCCGACCGGCCCTCCGCGTCGGGGGCCTGCTCGATGATCGTATGGGCGTTCGTTCCGCTGATACCGAAGGACGAGACACCCGCCCGGCGCGGGCGGCCCGTCTCGGGCCACGGCACCGAGTCGGTGAGCAGGGCGACCGCGCCGTGCTCCCAGTCCACGTGCGGGGTCGGCTCGTCGACGTGCAGGGTCTTCGGCAGTACGCCGTGCCGGATCGCCATGATCATCTTGATGATGCCCGCGACACCGGCGGCGGCCTGGGTGTGACCCATGTTCGACTTGATCGAGCCGAGCCAGAGCGGCTGGTCGGCATCGCGCTCGCGGCCGTAAGTGGCCAGCAGCGCCTGTGCCTCGATCGGGTCGCCCAGCGTCGTGCCGGTGCCGTGCGCCTCGACCACGTCGATCTGGTCACTGGTGAGCCCGGCGCTGGCCAGCGCCTGGCGGATCACCCGCTGCTGCGAGGGCCCGTTCGGCGCGGTCAGACCGTTGCTCGCGCCGTCCTGGTTGATGGCGGACCCACGGACCACCGCGAGGACGGGGTGGCCGTTCCGGCGGGCGTCCGACAGGCGCTCCACCAGCAGCATGCCGGCGCCCTCGGCCCAGCTCGTGCCGTCGGCGGCGGCGGCGAAGGACTTGATGCGGCCGTCGGCGGCCAGCCCGCGCTGGCGGCTGAACTCGGTGAAGGTGCCCGGCGTCGACATGACGGTCACACCACCGGCCAGCGCCATCGTGCACTCACCGTTGCGCAGCGCCTGGATCGCCCAGTGCAGGGCGACCAGCGACGACGAGCAGGCGGTGTCGACCGTGACGGCCGGGCCCTCCAGGCCGAAGGCGTACGAGACGCGGCCGGAGGCGATGCTGCCGGAGTTCCCGGTGCCGAGGTAACCCTCCACCCCGTCCGGCACGGCCGTGATCCGGGTCGCGTAGTCGTGGTACATGACACCCGCGAAGACGCCGGTACGGCTGCCGCGCAGGGTGGCCGGGTCGATGCCGGCCCGCTCGAACGCCTCCCACGAGGTTTCCAGCAGCAGCCGCTGCTGGGGATCCATCGCCACGGCCTCGCGCGGCGAGATACCGAAGAACGCCGGGTCGAAGCGGCCCGCGTCGTGCAGGAAGCCGCCCGAGCGCGTGTAGCTCGTGCCCTTGCCGTCCGGGTCCGGGTCGTACAGCGACTCCAGGTCCCAGCCGCGTCCATGCGGGAACTCCGAGATGGCGTCGCCGCCACCCACCACCAGGCGCCAGAGGTCCTCGGGGGTCTCGACGCCTCCGGGATAGCGGCAGCTCATGCCGACGATCGCGATCGGGTCGTCGGCGAACGCCGTGCCGGCGCGCGTCGGTGACGTGGCGGTCGCTTCGGCGGCGTGAGCGGCGTCGACGGCGTCGGTGAGGCCCAGCACCTCGGTCCGCAGGTACTCCGCGAGCGCGTACGGCGTCGGGTAGTCGAAGACGAGGGTGGCGGGAAGGCGTTCACCGGTGGCGGCGCCGAGCCGGTTGCGCAGTTCGACGGAGGTCAGCGAGTCGAAGCCCAGCTCCTTGAAGGCGCGGTCGGCCGGTACCTCGTCGGTCGAGGCGTGGCCCAGCACTGCGGCCACCTCGCCCCGTACCAGCTCCAGCAGCGCCGCGTCCCGCTCGTCTGCGGGCAGCCCGGTGAGCCGTGTGCGGAACACCGACCCGCCCGCCGTACCGCCGGTCCCGGCGGCCCGGCGCACCGGGACGCGGACCAGGCCGCGCAGCAGGTCCGGCAGCATGCCGCTGCGGGCTTGGGCCCGCAGGGCGGGCAGGTCGAGCGGGAGCGGAACGAGCAGCGCGTCGGCGGCGCGGCCGGCTGCGTCGAAGAGGGCGAGTCCGGTCTCGGGCGCGAGTGCGCCGATGCCACTGCGGTGGATGCGCTCTCGGTCGGCTTCCGTCAGGTCGCCGCCCATACCGCCCACGCCGGTCCACAGGCCCCAGGCCAGGGAAGTCGCGGGCAGACCCGCAGCCCGACGATGCTGCGCCAACCCGTCCAAGAACACGTTCGCAGCCGCATAATTCG
>NZ_JBHVYA010000043.1:0-4564 GCF_042881255.1 Streptomyces sp. NPDC058279
GGTGTGGCCGCCTTGTCCGCGGAGGAGGGTGTGGCTCTGTTCGATGCCGTGTCGGTGTCCGGGCAGGCGTTGTTCGTGCCGGTCAAGTTGGACCTCGCGGCGCTGCGGGCGCAGGCGGCCGGTGGTGGGATGCTCCCGCCGCTGCTGAGCGGACTCGTCCGTACCCCCACCCGCCGCACCGCGAGCAGCACCGGGACCGGCGCCGACGGCGGTACCGCGCTGCGCGAGCGCCTGGCCGGGCTCGCGCCGGCCGCGCGGGACGAGGCACTGCTGGACCTCGTCTGCACGCACGTGGCGGCGGTGCTCGGCTTCGCCGGGCCCGAAGCGGTCGACCCGGCCCGGTCGTTCAACGAGGTCGGCTTCGACTCGCTGACCGCCGTCGAGCTGCGCAACAGGCTCGGCGCCGGCACCGGCGTACGCCTTCCCGCCACGCTCGTCTTCGACTACCCGACGCCGGCCGCGCTGGTGGAGTACCTGCGGGACGAACTCTGGCAGGACGGCGCCGCGGCGGTACCCCCGCTGCTCGCCGAACTCGACCGGCTGGAGAAGACGCTCGTGGCCTCCCTGCCCGACGACGACGGGCGCGACCGGATCACCGAGCGTCTCCAGGCACTGCTCGCCGCATGGAGCGAGGCCGGCGACCGGGCGGCCGACGGTGACGGTGAGGGCGATGTGGCCGAGGTGCTCGAAACCGCGACCGACGACGACCTCTTCGACTTCATCGGCAAGGAGTTCGGCATCTCCTGATGCGACCGCTCGCAGCTCGGCTCCGACTTTCCGACGGCTCTGTCTTTCTGGCTTCTGTACGAGGGATGCACGCATGAATGAGGAAAAGCTCCGCTACTTCCTGAAGCGGGTGACCGCCGATCTCCACGAGACGCGGCGCCGTCTTCAGGAGGTCGAGTCGGAGGAGCAGGAGCCGATCGCGATCATCGGGATGAGCTGCCGCTACCCGGGGGACGTCGAGTCGCCGGAGGACCTGTGGCGGCTGGTGTCCGAGGAGACCGACGCCATCTCTCCCTTCCCCACCGACCGGGGTTGGGACATGGGAAGTCTCTTCGACGCCGACCCGGACGGGCGGGGCACGAGCTACGTGCAGGAAGGCGGCTTCCTGCACGGCGCCAACCGCTTCGACCCGGCGTTCTTCGGGATCTCGCCGCGCGAGGCCGTGGCGATGGACCCCCAGCAGCGACTGCTGCTGGAGACGTCCTGGGAGGCGTTCGAGCGGGCCGGGATCGACCCCACCTCGGTGCGCGGCAGCCGGACCGGTGTCTTCGCCGGCGTCATGTACCACGACTACGCTTCCCGGCTGCGAGCCGTACCCGAAGAGGTCGAGGGGTACCTGGGCACCGGTGGCTCCAGCAGCATCGCCTCCGGCCGGGTCTCGTACACCTTCGGCCTGGAGGGCCCCGCGCTCACGGTCGACACCGCCTGCTCGTCGTCCCTCGTCACGCTCCACCTCGCGATCCAGGCGCTCCGCAAGGGCGAGTGCACGCTCGCCCTCGCGGGCGGCGTCACCGTCATGGCGACGCCGGGCACCTTCACCGAGTTCAGCCGCCAGCGCGGCCTGTCCTTCGACGGCCGCTGCAAGTCCTTCGCGGATTCGGCGGACGGCACCGGCTGGGCCGAAGGCGCGGGCATGCTCCTCGTCGAGCGCCTGTCGGACGCCCGCAGGAACGGCCACCAGGTCCTGGCGATCGTGCGTGGCTCGGCGGTCAACCAGGACGGCGCGAGCAACGGTCTGACCGCGCCGAACGGCCCCTCCCAGCAGCGCGTCATCCGCCAGGCCCTGGCCGACGCACGGCTGACGGCGGCCGACGTCGACGTGGTGGAGGCGCACGGTACGGGCACGACGCTGGGCGACCCGATCGAGGCGCAGGCCCTGCTGGCCACCTACGGCCGCGAGCACACCGAGGACAGCCCCCTCTGGCTGGGCTCGGTCAAGTCCAACATGGGGCACACGCAAGCGGCCGCCGGTGTCGCGGGCATCATCAAGATGGTCATGGCGATCCGCCACGGCAGGATCCCGAAGACCCTGCACGTCGACGCGCCGTCGACCAACGTCGACTGGGCGGCGGGCGCCGTCTCCCTGCTGAGGGAGGCGGTGGACTGGCCGGAGACCGGCCGTCCGCGCCGCGCCGCCGTGTCGTCGTTCGGCATCAGCGGCACCAACGCGCACACCATCATCGAACAGGCCCCGTCACCGGCGGACGAGGCCCCGCCCTCCGACCCCGCCCCGGACGGCGAGGAGGCCGCCCCCCGGCCCCTCTCCGTACCGCCCGTACTGCCCTGGCTCGTCTCGGGCCGCACGGAACAGGCCCTGTACGCCCAGGCCGACCGCCTGCTCGCCCACCTGCGCAGCCGTCCCGACCAGGCAGGCCCGGCCGACATCGGCTACTCCCTGGCGACGGGCCGCGCCGCGCTGGAACACCGCGCCGTCATCGTGGCAGCCGACCCGGAGAGCGCCCTCACGGACCTGTCCACGCTGTCCTCGGGCGGGACCACCGCCCGTATCGTGCGCGGCGAGGCGGGCGCGCGGGGCAAGCTCGCCTTCCTGTTCACCGGGCAGGGGAGCCAGCGGCTGGGCATGGGCCGCGAGCTGTACGACGCGTATCCGGTGTTCGCGGAGGCGCTGGACGCGGTCTGCGCACACCTCGAACTGCCGCTCAAGGAGGTGTTGTTCGGGTCGGACGGCGATCTGCTGGATCGGACGGAGTTCACGCAGCCGGCGCTGTTCGCGGTCGAGGTGGCGTTGTTCAGGCTGGTGGAGTCGTGGGGTGTGAAGCCGGACTTCCTGGCGGGTCACTCGATCGGTGAGATCACGGCCGCGCATGTGGCCGGAGTACTGTCCCTGGAGGACGCCTGCACGCTGGTTTCGGCGCGCGGCCGGTTGATGCAGGCGCTGCCTTCCGGCGGCGTGATGATCGCCGTACAGGCGTCGGAGGACGAGGTCCTTCCGCTGCTGACGGACCGGGTGAGCATTGCGGCGATCAACGGGCCGCAGTCGGTCGTGATCGCGGGCGATGAGGACGCGGCGGTCACCATCGCCAGGGTCTTCGAGGAGCAGGGTCGTAAGACCAAGCGCCTCACGGTGAGCCACGCGTTCCACTCGCCGCACATGGACGGCATGCTGGACGCGTTCCGCGAGGTCGCGGAGGGGATCTCGTACGAGTCCCCGCGCATCCCGGTCGTCTCGAACCTGACCGGTGCGCTGGTCACGGACGAGATGGGTTCGGCGGACTTCTGGGTCCGGCACGTCCGCGAGGCGGTCCGTTTCCTGGACGGCGTGCGCACCCTAGAAGCCGCCGGGGTCACCACGTACCTCGAACTCGGCCCGGACGGGACGCTGTCCGCGCTCGCCCAGGACTGCCTGACCGGCGACACGACCCCCGTCCTCGCAGCCGCCCTCCGCAAGGGCCGCCCCGAGGCCGAAACCGTCACGGCCGCCCTCGCACAGGCCCACGTGCGGGGCCTACCGGTCGACTGGCGGGCCTTCTACGCCTCGACCGGCGCCCGGCGCGTCGACCTGCCCACCTACGCCTTCCAGCGGGAGCACTACTGGCTCGACGCCGGGACCCTGGGCGGGGACGTGACGACCGTCGGCCTCCGCTCCGCCGACCATCCGCTGCTCGGCGCCTCCGTCGCACTCGCCGACGCCGAGGGCCTGCTGCTCACCGGCAGACTGTCGTTGGAGACCCACCCCTGGCTCGCCGACCACGCCGTGGCGGGGACGGTGCTGCTTCCCGGCACGGCGTTCGTCGAGCTGGCGCTGCGTGCCGGCGACCAGGTCGGCTGCGACCAGGTCGAGGAACTCACCCTTGAGGCACCGCTGGTGCTCCCCGACGACGGCGGAGTCGAGCTCCAGATCACCGTCGCCGCGCCCGACGAGGCGGGACGTCGGTCCGTCGTGTTCCACTCCCGCGCCGACCGAGCCCCGGACGACGAGCCGTGGCTGCGCCACGCGACCGCCCTCCTGGCCGAAGGGGCGGAGGCCCCGGCGTTCGAACTCGGCGTGTGGCCGCCGGCCGGGGCGGAGCCGGTCGCGGTGGAGGGACTGTACGAGGGCCTCGCCGACGCCGGTTTCGGGTACGGACCGGTGTTCCAGGGACTCCGCGCCGCCTGGCGCCGGGGCGAGGACGTCTTCGCCGAGGTGAGCCTGGGGGCGGACGTCGAGCCCGGACCGGCGCGGTTCACGCTGCACCCCGCGCTGCTCGATGCCGTCCTGCACGCCGTCGGCCTCGGCTCGCTCGTCGAGGACACGGGGCAGGGGCGCCTGCCGTTCTCGTGGAGCGGAGTGGCGGTCCACGCCGTCGGAGCGGACACCCTGCGCGTGCGGCTCTCCCGCGCCGGCCAGGACGCCGTGGCGCTGGAGATCGCCGACGCCGAGGGCGCGCCGGTCGCCACCGTACGCAGCCTGGCGCTGCGGACCTTCTCACCGGACCAGCTCGCCGGCGCCCGAACCGGACACGGCGATGCGTTGTTCGGGGTGGAGTGGTCGGTGGTGCCGTCGGGTGGTTCGGCGGGTGCGGTCGATGACTGGTTGGTGCTGGGTGCGGGTGCGCAG
>NZ_JBHVYA010000044.1:0-1226 GCF_042881255.1 Streptomyces sp. NPDC058279
CTTCAGAACTAACACAGTGGACGCGAGCAACTGAGGACAAGCCCTCGGCCTATTAGTACCAGTCAGCTCCACCCGTTACCGGGCTTCCACATCTGGCCTATCAACCCAGTCGTCTACTGGGAGCCTTACCCTCTCAAGGAGGTGGGAATACTCATCTTGAAGCAGGCTTCCCGCTTAGATGCTTTCAGCGGTTATCCCTCCCGAACGTAGCCAACCAGCCATGCCCTTGGCAGGACAACTGGCACACCAGAGGTTCGTCCGTCCCGGTCCTCTCGTACTAGGGACAGCCCTTCTCAATATTCCTACGCGCACAGCGGATAGGGACCGAACTGTCTCACGACGTTCTAAACCCAGCTCGCGTACCGCTTTAATGGGCGAACAGCCCAACCCTTGGGACCGACTCCAGCCCCAGGATGCGACGAGCCGACATCGAGGTGCCAAACCATCCCGTCGATATGGACTCTTGGGGAAGATCAGCCTGTTATCCCCGGGGTACCTTTTATCCGTTGAGCGACGGCGCTTCCACAAGCCACCGCCGGATCACTAGTCCCGACTTTCGTCCCTGCTCGACCCGTCGGTCTCACAGTCAAGCTCCCTTGTGCACTTACACTCAACACCTGATTGCCAACCAGGCTGAGGGAACCTTTGGGCGCCTCCGTTACCCTTTGGGAGGCAACCGCCCCAGTTAAACTACCCATCAGACACTGTCCCTGATCCGGATCACGGACCGAGGTTAGACATCCAGCACGACCAGAGTGGTATTTCAACGGCGACTCCACCATGACTGGCGTCACGGCTTCAAAGTCTCCCACCTATCCTACACAAGCCGAACCGAACACCAATATCAAACTGTAGTAAAGGTCCCGGGGTCTTTCCGTCCTGCTGCGCGAAACGAGCATCTTTACTCGTAGTGCAATTTCACCGGGCCTATGGTTGAGACAGTCGAGAAGTCGTTACGCCATTCGTGCAGGTCGGAACTTACCCGACAAGGAATTTCGCTACCTTAGGATGGTTATAGTTACCACCGCCGTTTACTGGCGCTTAAGTTCTCAGCTTCGCACGCCCGAAAGCGCACTAACCGGTCCCCTTAACGTTCCAGCACCGGGCAGGCGTCAGTCCGTATACATCGCCTTACGGCTTCGCACGGACCTGTGTTTTTAGTAAACAGTCGCTTCTCGCTGGTCTCTGCGGCCACCCCCAGCTCAGGAAGCAAGTTCCTTCACCAG
>NZ_JBHVYA010000044.1:1321-2605 GCF_042881255.1 Streptomyces sp. NPDC058279
CGTGATGGCCCCCCTTCTCCCGAAGTTACGGGGGCATTTTGCCGAGTTCCTTAACCATAGTTCACCCGAACGCCTCGGTATTCTCTACCTGACCACCTGAGTCGGTTTAGGGTACGGGCCGCCATGAAACTCGCTAGAGGCTTTTCTCGACAGCATAGGATCATCCACTTCACCACAATCGGCTCGGCATCAGGTCTCAGCCTTAATGAGGGACGGATTTGCCTACCCCTCGGCCTACACCCTTACCCCGGGACAACCACCGCCCGGGCTGGACTACCTTCCTGCGTCACCCCATCGCTTACCTACTACAAGTCTGGTTCGTCGGCTCCACCACTTTCCTTTCCCCGAAGGGTCCGGAACGGCTTCACGGACTTAGCATCGCCTGATTCGATATTGGGCGTTTCAAAGCGGGTACCGGAATATCAACCGGTTGTCCATCGACTACGCCTGTCGGCCTCGCCTTAGGTCCCGACTTACCCTGGGCAGATCAGCTTGACCCAGGAACCCTTAGTCAATCGGCGCACACGTTTCTCACGTGTGTATCGCTACTCATGCCTGCATTCTCACTCGTGAACCGTCCACAACTAGCTTCCGCTGCTGCTTCACCCGGCACACGACGCTCCCCTACCCATCACAGCGGGCGTTGGCCCTATTGCTGCAATGACACGACTTCGGCGGTACGCTTGAGCCCCGCTACATTGTCGGCGCGGAATCACTTGACCAGTGAGCTATTACGCACTCTTTCAAGGGTGGCTGCTTCTAAGCCAACCTCCTGGTTGTCTCTGCGACTCCACATCCTTTCCCACTTAGCGTACGCTTGGGGGCCTTAGTCGATGCTCTGGGCTGTTTCCCTCTCGACCATGGAGCTTATCCCCCACAGTCTCACTGCCGTGCTCTCACTTACCGGCATTCGGAGTTTGGCTAAGGTCAGTAACCCGGTAGGGCCCATCGCCTATCCAGTGCTCTACCTCCGGCAAGAAACACACGACGCTGCACCTAAATGCATTTCGGGGAGAACCAGCTATCACGGAGTTTGATTGGCCTTTCACCCCTAACCACAGGTCATCCCCCAGGTTTTCAACCCTGGTGGGTTCGGTCCTCCACGAAGTCTTACCTCCGCTTCAACCTGCCCATGGCTAGATCACTCCGCTTCGGGTCTAGAGCGTGCAACTCAATCGCCCTATTCGGACTCGCTTTCGCTACGGCTTCCCCACACGGGTTAACCTCGCTACACACCGCTAACTCGCAGGCTCATTCTTCAAAAGGCACGCAGTCACGACCGTT
>NZ_JBHVYA010000045.1:0-4022 GCF_042881255.1 Streptomyces sp. NPDC058279
ACCCCCGCCACACGCCACACCTCCGCCAGCGACACCATCACCGCGAACAGCGCGGGCTGCACCACATCCACCCGATCCAACGACGGCGCACCCTCGACGCCGCGCAACACATCGCGCAACGACCAGTCGACGAACGGCTCCAAAGCCCTCGCACACTCATCCACTCGGGTGGCAAACACGGGTGAAGCGTCCAACAACGGCACTGCCATGCCTACCCATTGCGACCCCTGTCCGGGGAACAGGAACGCCGTCTTACCCCCGACGGCCTCCCCCTGAACGACCAGGGGTGACGTGTCGCCCGCCGCCAGGGCGGTGAGGGCCTTGACGTAGTCGTCGCGGTCGCGGCCGACGAGTATGGCGCGCCGGCCGAGTGCGGTCCGGGTCGTGGCCAGCGAGTGGCCGATGTCGGCCATCCGCTGGTCGGGGTGGGTGGTCAGGTGCGTCAGCAGGCGTGCGGCCTGACCGCGCAGCGCCTTGTCGCTCTTGGCCGTCAGCGGCCACGGCAGCGGGACGGGACCGCCGGACGCCGACGTGTCGCGGTCGTTCGTGGTCAGTAGGGGTTCGGGCGACGGCTCAGGGGTTTCCCGGTCGCCGGTCCCCGGCTCGGCGGGGGCCTGCTCGATGATGGCGTGGGCGTTGGTACCGCTGAAGCCGAACGAGGAGACGCCCGCGCGCCAGGGACGGTCGCCCTCCGGCCAGGGCCGTTCCTCGGTCAGCAGCGCCACTTCACCCGCGGTCCAGTCGACGTGCGGGGTCGGCTCGGCGATGTGCAGGCTGCGCGGCAGCACGCCGTGCCGCATGGCGAGCACCATCTTCATGACGCCCGCGACACCGGCGGCGGCCTGGGCGTGGCCGATGTTCGACTTGATGGAGCCGAGCAGCAGCGGCCGGCCGGCCGGCCGGTCCTGCCCGTACGTGGCGAGGAGGGCCTGCGCCTCGATCGGGTCGCCCAGCGTCGTGCCCGTACCGTGCGCCTCCACGACGTCGACATCGGCGGCCGACAGCCGGGCGTTGGCCAGGGCCTGGCGGATGACGCGCTGCTGGGCAGGGCCGTTGGGGGCGGTCAAACCGTTGCTCGCGCCGTCCTGGTTGACCGCCGAACCGCGCACCACGGCCAACACCGGGTGCCCGTTCTTGCGGGCGTCGGAGAGCCGCTCGACGAGCAGCATGCCGACGCCCTCGGCCGGGCTGAATCCGTCGGCGTCCGAGGAGAAGGCCTTGCAGCGGCCGTCCGTGGACAGGCCGCGCTGCCGGCTGAACTCGATGAACGTGCCGGGCGTCGACATGACCGTCACGCCGCCCGCCAGCGCGAGGGAGCACTCGCCGTTGCGCAGCGCTTGCACGGCGAGGTGCAGGGCGACGAGCGAGGCGGAGCAGGCGGTGTCGACGGTGACGGCGGGGCCTTCGAGGCCGAACGTGTACGACAGGCGGCCGGAGACGACGCTGCCCGCGCTGCCGGTGGCCAGGTGGCCCTCCAGGTCGCTCGTGGTGGCGCGTACCACGTTGGAGTAGTCGGAGCCATTGGTGCCGACGAAGACGCCGGACTGGCTGCCGTGCAGGGTCTCGGGGTCGATGCCGGCCCGCTCGAACGCCTCCCAGGAGGTCTCCAGCAGCAGCCGCTGCTGCGGGTCCATGGCCAGTGCCTCACGGGGCGAGATGCCGAAGAACGCGGCGTCGAAGGCGGCCGCGTCGGACAGGAAGCCGCCCTCGCGGGTGTACGAGGTGCCCTGGGCATCGGGGTCGGGGTCGTACAGCGCGTCGACGTCCCAGCCGCGGTCCAAGGGGAACTGCGACAGTCCGTCGCCGTCGGAGGTGAGCAGTTGCCACAGCTCCTCCGGCGTGCGGACGCCGCCCGGGAAGCGGCAGCTCATGGCGACGATGGCAATGGGCTCGGCGTCGGCGGGCGCGGCCGTGGCGACGGGGGCCGCGGTCGCGGCGGCGCCCCGGCCGAAGAACTCGGACCGCAGGTGGCGGGCGAGGACGGTGGGCGTGGGGTGGTCGAAGACGAGGGTGGGCGGCAGCTTGAGGCCGGTGGCGGCGTTCAGGCGGTTGCGCAGTTCGACGGAGGTGAGCGAGTCGAAGCCCAGTTCCTTGAACGCCCGGCCGGCCTCGACCGCGTCCGGCCCGGCGTAGCCGAGGACGGCGGCGACGGCGGTGCGGACGAGTTCCAGCAGCAGTCGCTCCTGCTCGGCCTCGGGCAGGCCGGTGAGCTGCCGGGCGAGTGCCGCCGCGTCGCCGGTGTCGTCGGTGGCGTCCGCGCGGGCGCCCTCCATGACGTCCCGCGCCTCGGGGAGGTCGTGGAGCAGCGGCCGGGTGCGGCCGGAGGTGAAGGCCAGGACGAAGCGCTTCCACTCCATGTCGGCGACCGTGAGGGTCGTCTCGTCGCGGTCCAGTGCGTGCTGGAGCGCGGAGACGGCGCGGTCGGGGGACATCTCGAGCACGCCGTGCCGGCGCATCCGGTCGCCCACCGCGCCCTCGGCCATGCCGCCGTCGCCCCAGGGACCCCACGCGATGGAGGTGGCGGGCAGCCCGGCCGCGCGGCGGTACTCGGCGAAGGCGTCCAGGAAGGCGTTGCCGGGCGCGTAGTTGCCCTGTCCGGGGGCGCCGAAGGTGGCGGCGAAGGACGAGAACAGCACGAACGCCGACAGGTCGAGCCCTCGGGTCAGCTCGTGCAGGTGCAGGGTGGCGTCGACCTTCACCCGCAGGACCCGCTCGACCTGCTCGGGGGTCAGCGCCTCGATGACGCCGTCGTCCAGCACGGCCGCCGTGTGCACGACGGCGCTCAGCGGCCGGTCGGCCGGGACGGTCGCGAGGAGGGCGGTGACGGCGTCGCGGTCGCTCACGTCGCAGGCGGTGACGGTGACCTCGGCGCCCAGGGCGGTGAGTTCGTCGCGGAGTTCGATGGCGCCGGGGGCGTCGATGCCGCGGCGGCTGGTGAGCAGCAGGTGCTCGGCGCCGTTGGCGGCCAGCCAGCGGGCGACGTGCGCGCCGAGCGCACCCGTACCGCCGGTGACCAGCGTCGTACCCTGCGGCTTCCAGGCCCGCACCGCGGGCGTATCGGCGAGCCGGGCGCGGACCAGACGGCGTACGAAGAGGCCGGACGCGCGGACGGCGACCTGGTCCTCGGCCGCGTCACCGGCGAGGACGCCCGCGAGCCGGGCGAGCGCCCGGTCGTCCACGGCGTCGGTGCCGGGCAGGTCCACGAGACCGCCCCAGCGCTCGCCGTGCTCCAGGGCCGTCACCCGGCCGAGGCCCCATACGGCAGCCTGGGCGGGGTCCGGCAGGTGCTCGTCGCGGGTCACGGCGACGGCTCCGCGCGTGGCGCACCACAGGGGGGCGGTGACCTCGGCGTCACCGAGGGCCTGGACGAGGGAGAGGGTCGTGATCACACCGCCGGGCGTGGTGGCACGCAGGGGCTCGTCGGTCCCGGCGGCGGTCAGCAGGGACAGGACGCCCGCCACGGCGGGGCCGTCGGCGAGCACCTCCCGTATCCGCCCGGCCAGATCGCCCCGGGTGTCCTCCGTCCGTGCGACCGCGACGCGCCGTACGTCGGCGCCGCGTTCGGCGAGGGTACGGAGTACGGCGTCGGTCCACGTGTCGGCCGGCTCGTCCCGGGTGTCGGGTACGGTGACCAGCCAGGTGCCGGAGAGGCGCGCGGTGGCGGGCTCCGGGGCGGGCTTCCAGGTCACCCGGTAGCGCCAACCGTCCACGGTGGACTGCTCACGGCTGCGGCTCCGCCAGGACGAGAGTGCCGGCAGCAGCGCGGTCAGCGTCTCGTCCCCGTCGACGCCCAGTTCCGTCATGAGCGCGGTGACGTCCTGCCGTTCGACGGCCTCCCAGAAACGGGCGTCCACGGCGTCGACCGGGTATGCGGCGGCGATGTCCTCGGCGGTGCCGCTTTCGAGCCAGTAGTGCTCCTGCTGGAAGGCGTAGGTGGGCAGGTCGACCCGGCGGGCGCCGCTCCCCGCGAACACCGCCTCCCAATCCACCGACACACCCCGCACATACGCCTCGCCGAGCGA
>NZ_JBHVYA010000046.1:0-3766 GCF_042881255.1 Streptomyces sp. NPDC058279
GAAACCCCCGCAACTACCTGGCCTTTCTCGGCCTCGCCGCCGCCCTCTGCTGCTACAAACGACTCGTCCGCCTCACCACATAGGACACGGTCTAAACCGATACTGCAACGGCGTTTGGCGAGACTGGTGGCCAGGTTGGTCGTTGGTCTGGTTATGGGTGGGGATCTCGGTGGTGTCAGGTCGTGGGAGGGCATGCCTGGGTGAGTTGCACGAGCGCTTCTTGCACCGGTTTGCCCGGTCGGAGCCGCAGGAGTCGGCGCTGGCGTATATGCGGGGCCTGATAGCTCCGTTGGAGCGGAAGAACGGTTGGACGCTTGCGGAGAAGGCCGGGCACGCGGCTCCCGACCGGATGCACCGACTGTTGAACCGGTGCGACTGGGACGCTGATGAATTCCTCGATGACGTCCGCGAGTACGTCGTCGAACATCTCGTGATCCGGATGCGGTTCTGATCGTGGACGAGACCGGATTCCTGAAGAAGGGCGTCCGCTCCGCCGGAGTCCAGCGCCGGTACTCGGGAACAGCCGGGCGGACGGAGAACTGCCAGGTCGGAGTCTTTCTCGCCTATGCCGCCCAACGCGGCCGCACGCTGATCGACCGCCGTCTGTACGTGCCCACGTCGCATCCGCGAAGACCCGCGCCAACCGGTCCCGCACCCGTATCGCCGGACTCCCCTTCGGAAACGCCGCCCGCGCCACCGCCGCGGTCTGCTCCGGGATCTCCGGCAACCCCGCCAGCCGCATCGACACTCGCCCCACCTCCACGGCCGCACGACACAGAAGCGACCTCAGGAACGAATGCCGGCGGTAAGCGCGGCCTGCTGCTGCGGCGATGGCGGACAGGCCGACTTCCTCGTTGACCGCTTCCGGGGGACAGGGCGTCAGGCATGACCACACGCTACGGTCATCCCCGCCGGTGCGCCCCGCGGCAGACCGGAGAGCGACGCGGGCGCGGGGCTGGCGGAGGGTGCAGCAGTCGTGATCAATCCGGTCGGCCGCCCGCGCAACGGTCCAGACGCGGGCGCCGCCCAGTCTACGGGGCGTACCGGACTGAGTAGGCGTCAGCTGTAGTCGGCGGTGTTCCGTACCTCGCCGAAGCGCGGGAAGCTCCGCGCTACGGTGAACTCGTGCTCGTCCGCGGCCAGTCCGGACATCGCGTCGGCGACGAACTCCACCTCGTAGCCATGGTCGGCCGCAGCCCTTGCGGTGGATTCGACGCCCATCGTCGTGACCAGCCCGGCGAGCACCACGGTGTCCACGCCGAGCTTGCGTAGCTGTTCGTCCAGGTCGGTGCCGTAGAACGCTCCGATGGTGCGCTTGACGACCACGATGTCCCCGCGCTGTACCAGGCCATCGGCGAAGTCGCTGCCCGGCGGCTGCTCTGCGACGTTCGGGCGCTCCACCCGGACCAGCACCACCGGCTGTCCGCTCGCCCGGAATGAACGGGCCAATGCACGGCAGCGCGCGAGCACTTCGTCACCGGAGTGAGGTGCCAGCGGGAGGGCGATGATGCGCGGCATCAGGTCGATGAGGATCAGTGCGGAGGTCATGGCGGCAATCGTAAGACCGTTCGGTCCCCCGGCAATTGAGTGGCACGCAGGCGAGGCTGAGGACGCAGCCTGCCGCGGGGGGCTCCGCTCTCTGCACTTGGCAAGGCGCCGCTCCTGGTAGCACGAAACCACCTCCTCACCCTGAAATGCCCCCAGGCCGCCGGTAGCGATGCTGTCGTTCTTGACCATGTACGTGCCGTTGACGTACACGGCGGGTACCCCGCGTACCTGGAGGCGGTCTGCGGTTTCCCTGTGCTGGGTGGCCCCGGGTGTTCGCCGTGGCCGCCGCGGTGCTGCCGGACCGCCGGGCCGTCGGGGTGACCGCCGAGGAGTACGGGCTCGTCGTCCGCAACGTGGTCGTCCAGGCCGGCATCCCAGCCGAGCAATACGACACCCACCCTGAACACCCCCAGGTCAAGACCCCGGACACTCGTAGGTGTACAGGTGCTTGCCAGTGACGCTGCATCAGATGCAGGCTTGATACCCGGCGCCGCATCCAGCCGGGGAGCTTGCCGGCCCCTTCCATGGGAGCCGAGCGGAGTGAACCCTCAGGGGCGGGGGCGGGCCCCGGCGCGACTACGGCATCAGCACCCGCACCGCCGAACGCCTCATCCACAGGCCCGCACCAACACCCGGCCCTAGGCCGCCGCCGGCCTGGTTGAGCGGGCGTACTCGGTGGGAGTCTGACCATAGTGTTTCTTGAAGGCTCGGGTGAAGTGACTGCCGTCCGCGAACTGCCAGTGTGCGGCGAGTTCCGAAATGGTCAGGCGCCCTGCCGGCGCGACCAGGGCGAGCCGGGCCTCGTGCAGCCGCCGATGGCGGATGTAGGTGCTCACCTGCTCACCCACCGCGGCGAACGCCCGGTGCAGGGTGCGGACCGAGACGTTGAGTTCACGCGCGAGCATCGCCGGAGAAAGGTCGGGGTCAGCGAGCCGACGGTCCGCGAGGTCCTTGGCCGCCCGGGTGAGCGCGGGAGCCAACCGGGGTTCTACGTCGTCGAACCGGCCCTTCACCACCGCCTTGGTCAGCTCGATCAGGGTACCTTGGGCGGCTGCCACACCGGCCGGGCCGAGGTCGGCCACGGTCATGTGGATCATGTCTGCGAGGGCCGTCAGCAAGCGCATCTCGGCCGAGTCCGCCGACCCGGCGACGACCCGGTTCCCGAGCAGGGGTTTGAGCTCGCCGGGGGGCAGGACGAGGAACTTCGCCGTGAGGTGCGCCGACGTCTCGAACGCCGTCAGACGCCCGAGGTGCCGGACGAGGAACTGCCCGGCCGAGACGGTCCGGTCGCCGTGACCGGACGGGCCTCCCAGAGTCCATCCGCCGCTCCGCACGACGTACATGGCAACCAGATCCTGATCGCCGCCCGGGACGTCCGCGGTCCGGGTGGCCGACGCGGCGTGGAGATCGGCGATCGCTGCGCCGTGCACCTTGGCGACGTTGCCCTTGACCCGGAAGTCACCGATCGTGTCCGGGCTGAAGGCCGGCAGTTGGAAGACATCGTCGCCGACCTGCGTCTGCCACCCGCGCCGGAACGCGTCGAGTCCCTGCGGTCCGGAGTCCGGTGCTGTCGAGTCCACTGCGAACACCCCGCGCGCGCCGTCGACCTCCGCTCCAGTACCGTGCACCCCTCTGCGATCCTCTCGTCTGCAGTGCTTCAACGCCGTCCTGTGGTGGTCGTGTTCCGCAGGACGGCGCCGTGACCCATGTGGGCACCGCGCCAATCTTCCTATAGACAGATCGCATTGCGGCGACCGAGAGGCAGAGTTGATGCTTCTGATGCGGCGAGATGAACTGATCGCCCGAGTAAGCGCCGTGGTGGTCGGTTCGCGCCCCGTTCGGCGACGGAAACGACGCGACCCCTGACGATCAGGCTTCTCGCAGCCTGATCGTCAGGGGTCGCGCCCGCGCCCGATCCTCCCTCACGGGCTCGTGCCGGTGCCGCCTCCGGTGGCCCGCAGCGTGTGCGGCTCGGCGGTCAGCGGGCGATGGAGATCGCGAAAGGCACGAATCCGTTGGACCGGATCACGTGGGGCACGAAGAGGATGGCGGCCTCCGTGGCGCGGGCGGTCTGGATTCCGCCGAGGTCGGTGATCCACTCCTTTTGCCAGCTCAGGTCCATGAGCAGTTCGCGGACGGTCTGCTTGGCCTGCGGGTCCTCGCCGGAGAGGAAGGCGTCGGGCGCCTGGGTGAGCGTGGCGGGCGCGGTCATCACCGG
>NZ_JBHVYA010000047.1:0-3337 GCF_042881255.1 Streptomyces sp. NPDC058279
CGGGGCTATCCAGGACGGCTCCGACGCCGTGATCACACCAGCCACACCAAGATCATCTCACCCGTGATCAGCAGTTTCGGGACAACCCTTAGGGCAGCGCCGCGTTGATCCTTCGGGGGTTGATGCGGCTTTGAGTGGGCTGCCGTCGTAGGTCCAGCGGTAGGGCTTGGCGTCGTGTTCGTCGTAGGCCAAGACGAAGGTGTCGATGGCCGCGGTCAGTTCGTCGCGGAAGGCGAACTGGCCGCGGCGTAGTAGACGTCGGGTCAGGGTGGAGAAGAACAGCTCGTCGGGTAGCCCCAGCGCGTCTCCGCGCTGGGGCCCCCTCAGATCCGGCCGTGCCCGATTTCCAGGCAACCGGCTCAAGCAAGCCCCGAGGGCTGTCGGGCAGGCAGAAGTGCTGTCCCGGTGCTGCCGTCGCGGAGGCGGCGGTGGCAGTGGGCATGTATGAGACGGGTTGCGACGTGTCGAGTCGACGTTCTCCACGGTCAAGCTGCGGACGAAGGTCACCCGCGGTGCCGGCAGCCCGGCCGCGGCCCTGGCGATGGTGTTCAAACTGGTCGAGTCCGCACAGGCCCGCTGGCGCGCGATCACCGGGGCGCACCTGGTGCCCCTGGTCCGTGCCGGCGCCCGCTTCGAGAACGGTCACCTCGTGGAGCGGAGGACGGCTGGGATGCTGGCGTCCGCGCGGTCGCCAGCGACCTGCTGCGCGTCGCCTTCGCCGCACAGCGGGGGCGCGCCGCCTCCATGGTCTTCCCGGTTGCCCGCCTTCGACAGCCAGCTTGCCCTGTCCCGGCCGGGGCTCCGGTGGAGGAACCGGCCCCGGCCGTGGCGCTGGACGCGGAGGAGGTCCAGGCGGCGGCGCGGCGGTGCACGTGGGCCTTGACCGCCCCGGACGACTTTCTCCACCCGGAGGCGTCGGAGGAGATCCTGCCCGTGGTTCTCAGCACCGTACGCGAGGGCTAGCGGGACGGGACATCCAGCGCTTGGAGGCGTTCGCCGAACAGCACGGGGAGCGCCTTGCGGAGCTGCTGCGGGCGCACGGGCCCGGCAGCAAGCCCGCCTCACACGGCCGGTACATGCTGGTCGGCCGGCCCGAGAGTCTGATCCTCTGCGAACGGATGGAGAACGCCCCGTACCTCCTGCGCAATTGAACACTCCCCCGCCCTGGCGTCCGGCAACGCGTCCCCCGCAGGGAAGTTGCCACGCTCGTCGACCCAGCCGGCGTCGAGCGGGTGACCGCGAGGCATTGGCCGCGATCATCTTCGTGGCGGCCTCGGGCTGTGTCCTCTTCGGGGCCAATGCCCCCCGATTCGCACATCGTCATGCTTTCGTGACTGGCACAGACCCTTGATCGCCAAGGCTTTGAAACCGCCCTGCAAGTTGAGGTGAACGCGCTCAAGTGACCTTCGTGCCGATGTCCTGACCGGATTGCAGTCGGCTTTCCCGATCTTCTGCTACGTTCTTGATCTGCTTTCGCACCTCAGGGTCTCCGATGATGATCCGCGAGGTTGACGGGCTGTTGGATACCTGTGTGACGTCGACTTGCCCGCGGATCTGGTCGGGGCCGTCGTTCTGGCCCGAGGTGTAGTCAATCACCATGGCATTCTTGCTGCACATCAGTGATGCCCAGATCTTTTCACCACCGGCACCCGAGACGCTGTTGTAGGGACCTGCAGGGTAGCTGTTGCCTCCCCCGGACTTGGCGGGCCATTTTGACACCAGGTGAAGTCGTTGTTCGGTGGAGTCGCTCTTTGGGGTGACGATGATCCCACAAGAGTCACCGTTAGCGTAAGCAATTAGCCGCGTCTGCCCGTAGTTAATCTCGGAGAGCATTTTCACTAGCCCCCTTGATTCGTTCAGCGGATCATCTGCGACGTGGATCGTTTCCAATTTGATCAATGGAGTGTTTTGAGCTTCATTTGAGGGGGGACTTTCGTGGCTGCTTTCATTCTGACACCCCACGGTTAACGCAATGAGGGCAGCCCCGATTGCTAGAGTCCGCTTGATTCGAGCCATTGGGGCTGCACCTCACTTATGTTGTACCTTCAGTGCTTGTTTTGACTACTGCGCCCACTGATTGAAGCAGACGCCGACGGGCTTGTACGCCCAGACCTTCTTCCCCGTGGGGTAGTTGCCAGTGGAGCCCGTGTAGGCATCGGCCTGGTACACGTCGTAGAGGGGGAATGCCTGCACCGTTCCGCACTTGCCGGCGGGAACTTCGTAGCGCGTCTCGTTCTTGACGGCGTAGGAGTTGGTCACGCTCCAGCCCACGCCAGCCGAGACGTACTTGAGGTCGACGTTGATCTCCTTCGTGACGGTCGCGGCGACGCTCCTCTCGACGGACAGGACGAGCGTGGTCTTGCCCTGCCCGCTCGTCTGCTGGATCAAGCCGGTCCCGCACGACTGACTGATGACGCGAGCGTTCTTGATCCAATAGAAGTCTGACGTACCTGCCGGTGCCGGAGATATCGGGGTGGCGCTCTCGGTCGACAACGTGCTGGTTTCGGCCAGGCCCGCGTTCCTCTTGACCACCGTGTTCGGTCCGGGCGGAGGTGACTCGGTTTACCGCGGTAAACCAGACCACGCCAGCCGCTCCGCTGCCGATCTGGCCTTGGCTCCCGTCGGCGCGGAACAATCTCTGTTTACCGCGGCAAACCAGACCTCGTCCCCGAACGAAGGGACACCCGGCTCTGAGCAGGTCCTGGGTACCCTCCAGCCCGGCGGCGTACTGCAGAACGGGCCTGGTGTGCCTGACCCTCGCGGAGGGTTCCCGGAAGTACCTCAGCTTCCTAAGCCCCCCGTGAAGATGCCATGGGCCGATGGCGTGGCCAGCATGGACATCATTTTCGCGAAGCTCCTAGAAGGTGAGCGGCGCAGGGCCATCGCCCGCTATATCGAACTGCTGGGCACGGTGGAGGCATTCGTGGACGACCTCTCCGCAGCCAGCGACCCAGCCTTCCGAGCCCAGGTGGCTGAGCTGCTCCTCAAGGACCTGTAACCTCCAGCCGCAGCGTCCGACGACGCCAGAAACACAAAAGCGGCCCCCGCTATCCGGATCGAAGTCCGCACCCGCCACCGCACACCGTTGATCAACCGCCGCCGATTCCGCGACCTACGGCCCACACCCGCCGCAGGCAACAACGACTCCAACACCGACCACTGCTCGTCAGAGAGATCCCCACGCCCCACACCATGATCATCACTGCGCGAGACGCGGAACGGAACCCCAATCTAAAACACGGCCTAAGGGTTGTCCCGAAACTGCTGATCACGGGTGAGATGATCTTGGTGTGGCTGGTGTGATCACGGCGTCGGAGCCGTCCTGGATAGCCCCGTT
>NZ_JBHVYA010000048.1:0-3282 GCF_042881255.1 Streptomyces sp. NPDC058279
GGCGTCAAGCTCACCACCCTGCGCCCGGAGCAGGCCGCCTACATCGGCGTCAAGGTCGAAGGCCCGTACAAGCCCGACCACTACCGCTACTGATCCCCACGGACACCGATCCTCACGGACACCGATCCCTGCGGATCACGCACCACCCCAGGCAGGCCCCCGGCACCCCCGCCGGGGGCCTGCCCCCGTATCCGAGACGCCTCCTCCCAGAAACGAACGTGCGCCCATGCCCCGCGGCCGCTACTCGCTCCACGACCCGCACGACCACACCCCGCTCGGGGAGGAGCACTTCCACTGCGCCCCCGGCCCGAGCGGCTGGCGCTACGTCTCCCAACTGACCGCCCCCGACGGCGAGCACCGCGGCTCGGTGGACCTGGCCATCGACGAACTCGGCCGCCCCATCCGGATGGAGGTCAACGCGGCGAGCTGGCAGGTGCGCGGCGCCGCCATCGACGGCGTCACCTGGGTCCGCACCGACCCCACCGGCACCGAGGCCACCGAAGGCAACGTCCACGCCCCCGGCTTCACCGGCACCTCCCCGGCCTTCCTCGTCGCGACCGCCCGACTGCTGCGCCTCACCCCGGGCGCCCCCGCCACCCGCGTCCGGCTCGTCGCCCTCACCGAGCCCGTCCTCGCACCGCGCACCGTCGACCAGGCATGGGCCCTGACCGGCCGCACCGAACACGCCACCGACAGCGGCCCGCTCCAGGTGGACGAGTACCGCGTCAGCGCGCTCGACACCGGCGAGGTCCACACCGTGCACATCGCCGGCGACGTGGTCCTCTCCGCCCCCGGCATCGAACTCGAACACCTGGAGACCCCGCCCTCCGCCTTCATCGACTGAGGTCCGGCCGGCTCCCGCGCCTCAGGCGGGCGGCGCGAACCCGGTCCCGCCACCGTGAGCCGGCGGCGCCACCGGCGCGGGCGGCAGGTACGGGGCGGGCGGCGGCTGAGGCCCCGGCCCCCGGACGGGCGCCGCGACCGGAGGACCGTACGCCGCGGGCGGACCGTACGCCGCACTCCGGTCGCCGTACGGCGCGACGGGCCGGAACGCCCGGGCCGCGTCCCGCGTCTGCCGCTCGTGCACCACCGCCATCAGGTACGCGGCGGCCGGCACGCCCGCCGGCGGTGGCGTCCCCGTACGCGCCACCACCTCGTCCGCCAGCTTCGCCGCCATCGCGGCGCCCGTCGTCGGGTCGAGTTGGTTCATCCGCGTCAGGTACTGCCGCACCGCCAACCACAGCCCGTCGGGCACCGCCGACAGGTCCACCCCCGCGAAGCGCCCGGCCAGCCAGGGCGGCGGCGGGGGCACCGGCGTCATCCGCGCCCCGGGCACCCGCTCCCGTATCACCAGCGTCCCCCCGAACACGTCCCCGAGCCGCCGCCCCCGCTCCGACACCAGCGAGGCGATGCACGCCACCGCCCCGAACGTCATCTGCAGCTCCACGACCCCCATCGCGCCCCGCACCAGCGCGTGCCGGAACCGGATCGGCCCGCCGTCCTCCCGCACCACCCGCAACCCACAGGCCAACTTGCCCAGCGACCGGCCGTGGCTCAGCGTCTCCACCGCGATCGGCACACCGATCAGCACCAGCAGGAACGTCGCCACTTGCACGGCCGCCCGCGCCGCCTCGTCCAGCGAAGCCGTCGCGAGCACCACCCCGAGCGACACGATCACGTACCCGACGACATAGACGAACGCGTCCAGCGACACCGCCAGCGCCCGGCTCGGCACCCTCGCCGGCCGCAACCCCAGGACGACCGCGTCCCCCGTCACCAGATCGCTCACTGATGCGCACCCTTCCCGTGACCTGACCCACCCCTGTCGCGATCAGTCTGCCAAGCTGACCACCGCAGCAGTAGTCGACGGCGGCCGGCAGCGGCCGCCCGGGGGCAGGGGAGCGGAAAACCGGATGGATGTCGACGTCTTCGTGGCGGCCCACCAGGCGCAGTGGGCCCGTCTGGAACAGCTACTCGGCCGCGGCCGACGGCTCACCGGAGCGGAGGCGGACGAACTCGTCGCCCTCTACCAGCGCACCTCCACCCACCTCTCGCTGATCCAGTCCAGCGCCCCCGACCCCATCCTCATAGGCCGCCTCACCCAGCTCGTCGCCCGAGCCCGCGCGACGGTGACCGGCGCCCGCCGGGCCGGCTGGCGCGACGCGGCCCGCTTCTTCACCGCCGGGTTCCCGGCCGCCGTCTACCGCAGCCGCCGCTGGTGGATACCGACGGCGGTGCTCTCCGTCGCCGTCGGCGTCCTCATGGGCTGGTGGATCGCCACCCATCCGGAGGTCCAGGCCGCGATGGCGGTGCCCGCGGACCTGAAGAAGATGACCCGGCCCGGCGGCGAGTACGAGACGTACTACTCCAGCCACCCGGCGGCGTCCTTCGCGGCCCAGGTCTGGACGAACAACGCCCAAGCGGCGGCGATGTGCCTGGTCCTCGGAGCGTTCCTCGGCCTTCCCGTGCTGTGGATCCTGTTCCTCAACATGGCGAACCTGGGCGCGGGCATCGGGCTGATGGCCTCCGCCGGACGCCTCGACGTCTTCCTCGGCCTGATCCTCCCGCACGGCCTGCTCGAACTGACGGCGGTCTTCATCGCCGCCGGCACGGGCCTGCGCCTGGGCTGGACCGTGATCGACCCGGGCCCCCGCACCCGCCGCACCGCCCTCGCCGAACAGGGCCGGGCGGCCCTCGGCATGGCCATCGGCCTGGCCGTCGTCCTCTTCGTCTCGGGCCTGATCGAGGGCTTCGTGACCCCGTCGGGCCTGCCCACCTGGGCCCGCATCACCATCGGCGTCGCCGCCGAAGCGGCCTTCCTGACCTACGTCTACCTGCTGGGCGGCCGAGCCTCCCGGGCGGGCGAGGTCGGCGACGTCGAGGCGGCCGACCAGACGGCGACGCTCCCCACTGCGGCCTGATGTGCGCGCGGGCCGTGGGAGCTGCTAGTCTCCTCGTCTGTCCCGCGAACACTGTTGACACGGTGGGAGCGGGGAGGTAGATTCAAACGGTTGCCCGAGCCGGACAGGTTCGGACGTGATGGTTTAAAATCTCTCTCGCCCCAGGAATTGAATTCCGAGTGGGTACCGCCGACTCATCATCGAAGCTTCGAAGCCGGGAAATCCGGTGGAAAAGTTCTGATAGAGTCGGACTCGCCGAAAAGGGAAAGCGCGAAAGCACTTGAACCGGAAAGCGAACCCCGCTTCGACCGGGAATCGGACACGAAAGAGTCTGATAGAGTCGGAAACGCAAGAACAAAACGAAGAACAAAGGAAGCGCCCG
>NZ_JBHVYA010000049.1:0-2532 GCF_042881255.1 Streptomyces sp. NPDC058279
GGGTTTTCCTCCGGGCGCTTCCTTTGTTCTTCGTTTTGTTCTTGCGTTTCCGACTCTATCAGACTCTTTCGTGTCCGATTCCCGGTCGAAGCGGGCTTCGCTTTCCAGTTCAAACGCTTTCGCGCTTTCCCTTTCCGGCGAGTCCGACTCTATCAGAACTTTTCCACCGGATTTCCCGGCTTCAGAATCCTTCGTCGAGGAGTCGAGACGCCCCGGTCGGAATTGCCTTCCTCGGGGGCTTGCTGCCGAACCTCTCAGTTCCAGGCAACCGTTCTACTCTACCTCTCTCCCCCCTCACGGTCAAAATCGCCCCGGACGGCTAGAACAGGCGGTCGCGCATGGGGTGCGTGAGGCCCTGGAGGGTGTCGCGCAGCCACGGGCTGTGGACGGCCGGAAGCCGGACCAAGGCGTCCCGGAACGTGTCGGGGTCGGCCCGGAACAGATACCCGGGACGCGGGGCGGGCGGGTCGTCGCGGAGGACATCCCCAGGCAAGCCGCCCGACGCGGGGAGGGGAAGGTGCTGCTTGGGGAAGGCCAGCCACAGCCACACCCCGAACGGCAGCGGCACCGGGTACGTCGAAGCCGCCGGGCCGGCCGGGGTCCAGGTCGTACCCGTCTCGGGATGGACCGGCACGAGGACGATCTCGGCGTCCGTGTCGGAAACGGGCAGTCCCGGCCCGGCCAAGACGGCGCGGCGCGCCGGCGGCCCCGCCGGCAGCAAGGCGTCGAGGGCACGTTGGAAGACCTCGGCGGTCAGGCCCTCCGGGACCCTCACCGGCCGGCCCTCGGAGGCCGCCAACAAGTGGGCGAGCGCCCGGCCGGCCGCCGCTTCCCACCGCGGGCTCCACGACCAGTAGTGGCTCGTCCCCATCCGCCCTCCCCACGTCTTGATCGGCTCGAGCGGAGGTGTGCGCTCGCCCTCCGCCGACAGCGCCTCCCAAGACCGCGGTGCGGCCTCGGCGCCGTCGACGGGCCGACGGCGTACGGCATCGGGGGCGAGCCACACCGCCTGCCAGCGTGAGCAGTCGTCGATCCGGCTCGCCACCGGCAGACCGCACGCCTCGCACTCCATGTTGGGTCCGTCGGCCCCGTCGGGGCCGCAGCATGAGCCGCCGCTCTTCTCCGGGAGCGGCACGGTGCCACGGGCGTCGCCGGGAGCGATGACGACCGCGCCGGGTGCGCCGTCGGACAGGGCGAAGACGGGCGCAAAGACGCCGCGGACCGCAGCCTCGGCCGGGTCGATCTCCTCCCACCTCCGCCACGGCGGCCCCCAAGGCTCCGGCTCCACCGCGAACGTGCCCGCCTCCATGAGCACCGGGAGCTGGGCCCCGGTCCCGTATTTCTGATGGGCGTGCGCCGGCAGAGCAACCCGCGCGACCGGAGCAGTCAGCTCAGACCCGCACCCCACACACACGAAGACGAACAACCATCCCCCCTCCGAGCCACAGACACGCCCCACCCCGACGCCGTCACCCTGGTCACGCCACCACCAGCGACGACATCCTGTTCGCCTTCGCCGCCGACGCCGGGCGAGCCATGCTCGTCAACTGGCGGCATCACGCAAGCGCCACCGGGGACACGTCGACCAGGACCTCAGCGGCGAACAGCTCCGCGACCGTGTCGCTACCTGGGCGTCCCCTTCAGGCCCTCTCGGGCCGGCCGGAGACCTCCGCACTGCTGACCCCACCCGGCCCGTCGACCTCCGCACCCTCGCCAGGGGCATCGCTGCCTGGGACGCTCCCCGTCAGAGGTTGACCCGCTTGAGGTACACGCGGCTTCGGTGGGGGACGGTCTGGTACCAGAGCATCAGGTGCTCGTCTTCGTACGTACGCAGCCGCATCGGGTGGGGGTCCTCGTAGAGACTGCCGTCCTTGGGGTCGATGGCCATCGAGGCCAGGTCGACCAGGCCGTCCATCACGGCGCCGACGAGGCCCTGTTGCTCGGCGGGCATGTCACCGAGCACCCACACCCGGCCGGGATCGCATTCCCATGCCCAGCCGCTGTCGTTCTCGACGCCCTCCCCGCGCGAAGTCACAGACCGATCTCCGCCTGGGCCTCGGCGAGGATGCGGCTGCTCGTCTCCATTGCGGCCCGGAACTCCTCTTCCGTCGCCCGCGGGTCCCCTGCAACGCGTTCCGCCTCCAGGAGCGCCGCCGACCGCGCCGGCCACCGGTGGATCGCCACATGCGTGGCCCACTTGATCAGGAAGAACCGCAGCGGGTTGATGGCGCCGGTCTCCGCGGCCCGGTCAAAGGCCTCGTTGCATTCCTTGTCGAGCACGGCCAGGCTCGCCATGTCGATCCGCCGCACCGCGTCCCGCAGCGCCTCGCGCGTCATGGCCGGCTGGGGGATGAGCGGGCCGCCGGCGTCCAGCTGCTGTGCTGTCATCTGCCCTCCTGGGAACGCGGCCAGGATACCCAGCCCCGCCCTCCGGCAGAGCGGCTTGCTCCCCATATCCGGCCGGTAAACGCAGAAAAGCCCCGCACCGAACCCGATAACGGGCTGGTGCGGGGCTTTCCCACAATGATTGTT
>NZ_JBHVYA010000050.1:0-2474 GCF_042881255.1 Streptomyces sp. NPDC058279
AAGGGTTATCCACACCGGAATAGATGTACTACGCTGTCTCGGGGTGGGTCAGATTTAGATGAAATCGGTGGGTTAAGACTCGGTGGAAATCAACACCGGTGGCTTCAGACCCGGGAGTCTTTTTGCGAGTTTCGCGCTTAGCCGACCTTTCCCGATGTCGGCGATCATGGACAAGAGGTGCTCCGGAACGACGGGCGTTCCCAAGCGCCAGGCGGCAATTCGAGCCGCGCGCGTCGGTCCAAACCCCTGTTCGTCAAGAATATCAAGCATCGCCTCGCGAAGATTGGGGGCGTTTATGACTGCAACTTCAAAGGTCAAGTCGTTCAGAAAAATGCCATAGGTTTCCCAAATCGCACTGAAGGTAGGAAAATCAGCCGATTCGCACCAAGCACGCTGCTCAGCCGTCAAGGGAACGACTCCCGAAGCGGCGCAGTATGCGTCCCATATTCCAAGCGTCCGCGCCTTTCCAAGTGGCGACTTGGCGCCGGCGATGGGATCCCAATCGGTGACAACCGCGAAAGGCAGGCCAAGACTACCGGCGAGCTTCACGTAGGGCTCGAAATGGACGCCCGCGACATTGCAGACGGTAATGCCGAGCCGATCCAGATCGAGGCCCAACGCCTCGGCAAATCCGGGCAGCAGTGCTTCTTCGGCATCGCCTTCCACGAAGATCACGCCTCGCGCGAAAAGCAGTTCGGATCTCGTAGCGGTCAGATAGCGCTCAATGTCGTCAAGTTCCTCGTTTGTGACCGGCAACTCCGCAAGCGAATAGACTTGCGACGCGCCGTTCACCGATCGCAAGCTCACTATCGAACGGAGCGGCACAACCGCAGCCAATGTCGGGGAATGGCTCGTGACGACAAGTGCCTGTGCCGGGTCAGCTTTTTGAAATAGCTTATCGAATACAGCCCGCTGAAGTTGAGGATGGAGGTGAGCCTCCGGTTCCTCGATACAAAGCAGCGAATAGTTGCGTTCATTCTTGGCACGCCGCCAAGCAAACTCCGCCAATTTCAAAGTGATCAAGGCGACATTCGCAGAGCCCAGGCTTGCCTCAGCAATGCTGCGTTTGCCGTTATCGATGAACATTGCAATTGAACGGAACAATCGAAGCGGATCGGTGGGCGCAAAGCGTAGGCGTGCATCAATGTCATGCGCGCTTCCGGCAAGGTCCAGAATGCCAGCGCGGAGGGAGTCTTCGAGCGCTTTAACCGACGGGAAACTTTCGAGCTTCTTGGTCGCACTTTCAAGCGTGGCAGCAACGCTATCCAGTTCACTACGACTGACTGTCGCCACGGCATCCTCGAGCAATGGGCGCAGCGGTGAGTTGCGCCACGATGCCAGTTGCCCCTCGGCGTCGCGCAACGCGTCGAGCATATCTAGCGCAACCCTGCGACGGACCCGGCTTGGGACGGCTCGGGATTCATCACCCCCACCGAAAACGATGAACTCGCAGTCCTCACCGGATTGTGGAGCGCCAGTGACGTCGGCTCGCTTTCGGTAAACGTAGCTCAGACGCGCTACTTTTGGATCGGCTGCCGTACGGAAGTCAGTGAGCAATGCAACCAGCGCGTCGTCGCCGTCGAATTCGGCGAAATCGAGATGCACTTCAATCTGCGGATTTTGGGTTAGGTCACAACCATCCCAAAAATCGGAGAGCTTCAGTTGCCTTGCGGAGTCGGGCAGCGTCGGATCGAGGACAAGCCGAATGGCAAACAGGAGATTGCTTTTCCCAACACGATTCTCGCCCAGCAGCACAACATTACCGACGAGCGGGACATCGATTCCCGCGAAATTTCGGAAGTTCCGAACGGTCAACCTTGCTAAGCGCACGCCACCCTCCCTTGGTCCCATCGCTCCCGGCCGTCAGCCTCTGCGCGCGGCTATCTCCGACAGTTGAAATTGGTAATTAATTTACCATTGGACAATAGGGCTAAATTACTCAAGAAGGCAAGTGACTCTGCTTGTGAATTCGGAAGCTCATCAACAGTTGGGGATGTGTACCGGTTTATGGCGGCACAGCAAAGTCGGCCGGAAGTAGCGAAGCGCTCGGTCATCGCTCGCAATTCTGGCTTGCTCACGCTTGCACTAGCTCGCCCATGCCGCGGAAATACTCCACCCCAGAGTTACCGGTACGGTTATCGCAGACCCAGAGACTTGGATTGCCGCCTTTGGGCGCCCCGCCGATTGGCCGGTCTCCGGCGCACAACTAACGCCTGAAGGTCTGCGTGCAGATATTGGCGAAGGGCCGCTCCTGGCCGCACTCGGCCTGCCACCCCAGCGACGCCACCGCTCCAGCATCGAGCGATGCCAGTCTCGCTGCCACCTCCCAAAACCTCCCCCTTGCCATCCTCCCCCGAACCCCTGTAGAATTGCGCGTTCTGCGGGCGTCGTATAATGGCCATTACCTCAGCTTCCCAAGCTGATGACGTGGGTTCGATTCCCATCGCCCGCTCCACTTTCCGGCTGCATCGCAG
>NZ_JBHVYA010000051.1:0-2469 GCF_042881255.1 Streptomyces sp. NPDC058279
CGCCACCCTGCCGCCGGGCACGGTCAAGCTGCCCTTCGACGACAGCCCCGCGAAGTACATCGACCACGAGGGCAACCTCTACAAGGAAGACGGCACCCTCTTCCAGCGCGCCGACGAGGCCAAGGTCGAAACGGCCCCCCACCCCACGGACGCCGCACACGCCCCGAAGGTGGAAACCCCGGTTCTGGTCGGCGTCGGCGCCCACAACGCCGACAACGCCATCCGCCTCGGCTCCGACATGTCCGACCCCGTCCACGCGGCCGACAACGCCGCCCACACCGGCGACCACGCCCCCGGCGGCCACGCCCCGGACGGCATGCCCCGCAACGACCACACCGACTCCGCCTCTGCGGGCAGTGGCGGCCACGCGTCGGACCACACTCCGACCGGTGGAGGTGTAACAGCCCACCCCACGGACACCTCGTTCCCGGGCGAGAGCGGGCACGGCTTTGATGGTGGCGGAAACAACGGGACCGGGGTTCCCGGCATAGGCGCAACATCTGGTGAAGGGCCCAACCGATTGGCGGCGGCGACGGACACCAGCGTGGACCTGGACAAGCTGGGCATGCCTGCCGTTTGGCGCACTGATGACGCTCCCTTGTATAGAAGTGACAACAGGGCTCCCGAAGAGATCTTTGAGAGTGGCTTCGAACCGCTTGACCCGTCGCGCGTCGACCTCGTTGAGTATGTCGAAGAGAGTGAGCACTCGGCGTTCGTCAGCACTTCCTACCGTGATGACATCGGTGACGACTTTGGTGGAAAGTACACATATGAGCTGGATGTGCCTGGCGGCATCGACGTGAACACTTCCATGGGACCCCACCCTCTTTCGTACGAACAGGAGATAGCCTTCCCTGGAGGGATCCGACCCGAGTACATCAAGGGAGCCCGTCCGTACAACTATGCGACCGGCGAGGTTGGTGATCTCATTCCGAATCCAAACTACCGCCCCGAGGTTGAACGTGTTCCGTGAGACGGAGATTCTGCATGATTCGGAGATCGTCCTCGTCTCTGAAGGTGGGTGCGTGTCGGGAAGAGTGGTGGCCGAATTCTCCGGATCTTCCTACATGGTACGCATCTCTTACGGTGACGAGATGGTCGAACACGTGGCCTGGAATCTTTTCGAGGCGTTGGCCCAGGTGCGGACAGATCTTGAGCGCGCGGGACTAAAGCCGGCAGTCGAGGGTGCTTGCCGGGACGTGTACCCCAGCAGAATGGCATTGGAGATGGGCGGCGGAAGGAAGGCGTATCGCTGGCCGGTCGCAGAACGACCGGTGACAGTGGGAATTTTTGCTGCTGTACCGAGGTCTGAATATTGTCGACTCGCTTATGTGGGCGAGCAGCGAGTCTCTATCGAAAAGCTCAGGAAAAAAAGAAGTGGGTGAAGCGGTGGTACGGGCGCCCGTTGAATGGATAACAGAATCGATGCGAGCCGAGGCGTCAAGGAATCCCGATTCCTGGGTCTATGCGATCGATCCTTTTGTCGATCCGGCCGGTCGGATCCCTCCGTACGCCATCTTCGGTGCTTGGAAGGTCGACGAGCAGGGTGAAATAACCGATCAATTCACTCATAATTCTAAATATCGACCTTCTCCACGCAGCATGGGCATGGCCGAGCCGACCGATGCGGTGGATGCTGCCATCCAGCTTGCTGCCGCTCGGTATGGCAGCGAGGCTGACGTCGTCCGGGCCCTTGTGGAATCCTTCGTATTCGTCCTTCCCCAGTCGGTTATCTACCTAGACGTTCGTTCCGAAGCGGTCGCCAGAAAACTCCTGCCCGTATTCACTGATCCTAGCCACGCGCCGACCGCAGCGCCGGAAGTGCGAAGGGTGGAGGCGTGCAGCCTGGCGGCAGGTCTGCCGAGCGACACGTATTTCAAGATAAATCCTGGCAGTTCCGCCTCCGTGGAAATACCAGTCACGGATCTGCAATCCTGGCGCGCCGCCCAGTAGGCGGCCCCGAAGCCCTGATTTCCGCTGGGTGGGTGAGAGCTGATCTCCGCAACAGGCGCTGCTGTGGAATCCGAAACAGATGGCGTTGGCGTGTGTGGGTGCCCACGCATCTGTCGTACTGGAGGCCCGGCAACGCGGGCAGCAACACAGCCGCTGACCACATCACCACGACCCAACTCGCCCTGGCTCAACTGCCGAAGAAGTACCGGCATTGACGCCGGACGCTGATTCGTACCGACTCCGGGGGCGGGACGCATGAGTTCACAGCCCGGCTCGCCCAGCGCGGACGGTGGCTGTCGTACTCGGTCGGCGTGACCATCACGGCCACCGGCCTGCGCAACCTGCCCCTGCGCGACACCGCACAGATCCAGGTCTGGCTGGAAATCGTCCAGTCGGTGACGAACCGCCTCACGGGCACCCGCTAAGGGTTGTCCCGTAAATGATCTTCGGGGCGGCTCTGACGTCGTGGGCCGTGAGTGGGCCGCTCGTTTATCCGGCGAGGGCGAGGTTATGCAT
>NZ_JBHVYA010000052.1:0-2420 GCF_042881255.1 Streptomyces sp. NPDC058279
GCTCATCTGGTAGAGCAGTTGATTTGTAATCATCAGGTGGCGGGTTCGAGTCCTGCAGCCGGCACCATATCCAGCAAGGGGTTACGCGATGTTTGCGTAGCCCCTTCGCGTTTCCAATACCCTCTCATGTTTCCAATGCGCGTCGGCGAAACGGTTTAACCGGCCGTGTGCCGCGCACGTAACGCGCCGTCACGCCCGGTCCGCTGTGACCCGCCAGGCGCTGCCCGACTTCCAATCCTTCATGGTTCGTCTTGTGCGTCACGCCGCGCGCGCGGAGATCGCGGAATGGAAACGTCGCCTTGTCGAAGCGTGAAGGCAGCTTGCCCTTCCAAAGTGGGTAGCCTTTTTGGTCGCGCAAGAGGTGGGGCGAGAGGTCGACCTTCGAACCGCGCCAGGCGAGCAGTCGCTCAAACAGCGCCGCGAGGGCGCCCGTAATCTGTACGTTGACAATGCTCCAGTCTTTTGTGTGCGGAAGAAGATGCCCGCACAATGTTGGCGCGCTGCATGCGCAGGATGTCCGAGGGGCGTTGTACGCAGAGATTGGCCAGATCCATCGCGTTGCACAGCGGTTGGTAGGGCGCGGCATAGACGGCCGCATACAGCTCGTCATCGATGAGGGCGTCCCGGCGCCCGGTCTCCTTCTTCCTGCGCACGCCGGCGCACGGGTTCGCGATTGCCATCATGCCCCACAGCCGCCCGCAGTTCAGGACCAGCGACAGCCCGGCCTTCGTGCGGTTCGCTGTCACGACGCCGCGCTTCTCTACCGTCGTGCGCCAGATCGTGGCGACGTCGCCCGGCGCGAGCGTATCGAGCTCGCGATCGCCGATGACGGCAGCGGGCCCGGACAGGAACAGGTCGTACATGCGCCGCAGCAGACTTCTGCAGCGCGGGGGCGTCAGGGCGGTTTCGGTATGTACTTCCATGTGCCTTAGTTATGCAGCATCGGCGCTTCCTGTCCTTTGTGCTCGGTTCGGTCACAATAATGGGCCGCTCACAATAGCGCCGGTCCCGAATGCTCCGAGTACTGGCCGACGATAGTCAGAATCGGCACTAAGGCCTCGCTACATAAGGCTTTGCGGCGAAACTGCCAGATTTTGCACGAAAATGACGATTACCCCTGGCCGGACACTCCTGACGCTAGACGCCGCACTCCCAATATCCGGTGACGCGAGTCCGGTAATCAACTGCGATTGGAATTATCTGGAACTATATATTTTATAGAAAGTCAATTCGTCACGTAATTGAAAATGGTTTGGTGGCGGAAGCGTCACCAAACCATTGGGGTGATATCAAAGGACTATTTCGATCGTTACGTCAATTGGATCGTAAATCCTTCCTTCGAGCCTTCAAATGATACTCCGGATTGGAGGGGGCCCGACCCATACTTCCAGATAGCATACAGTGCCTTGGTTTTGCCTTTGGCGGGATCTCCGAATCGATTGGTCGCCAAAAAAGTGCGTGCCCCTTCGGCGAATTCCGTTTTGATGCCATTGGTGACATCGATTGTCTGGTTAAGATAGCCGTAGCCAGCATATACGATTGTCACTTCGTTTACCAGTTCAGTCATTTTTAACCTCGTAAGTGATCGCGATTATCGAAAACATATCGTTATATAAAGTCCGATATCCATCTAACTTCGAAGCCTGTCGGACATCTACGTAACGATATAAGAATCGGTTAGACGCCTTTCCAAATCAATTACAAGTAATTACGCGAGTGACAAGTTGGCGGAAACGCTGAGCTCCTTTGTTTACGCAAACATGCAAACTTCATCGCGAACCGAGCGGGTAGCCATCGCTTGGATTAGGACGTGGTGGAAGGCGGCTAACGAAACCAGGGCAAAACTGCTGAAACCGCGGCGGGCAGGCGCTTCCAATTCGAACCAAAGCCCCGACAGATAAGGCTGACAAGCCGGCATAGTCTGTAGTTTTGGAAACGCGAAATACAGCTAATTCACTGTAATCGTTGATTTTTTCAAGTGCCTTGTAATCATCAGGTGGCGGGTTCGAGTCCTGCAGCCGCACCACATTGAACGAAGGGCTACGAGATCTTGTCTCGTAGCCCTTCGTCGTTTTCAGGCCAGTTTCCAGCGGGGCTGCTGAACAGGCATCCCCCGCCCGATCTGCATCACATCTGCCTGAACAACCCCGCATACGCCCGACTGACCGGCAGCATCTCCCGCTGCCCGTTCACGCGAATCCGCAACCTTCCCAACAGATCGCGCTCGACACGATCGATCGCTGCGTACGCAACGATCACGCCGCGATGCACCTGCACGAACCGCTCGGGATCGAGCCGCTGCATCAGCTCCTTCAGCGGCGTGCGAATCACGAGCCGTTCGCTGGCCGTCACGATTTCCGTGTATTTCTCCGAAGCCTGGAAATACAGCACGTCATCGACCGAGACGAGCCGCGTTGCAT
>NZ_JBHVYA010000053.1:0-2061 GCF_042881255.1 Streptomyces sp. NPDC058279
CCCACACCCATGATCCGGAACGGTGGTCCCACAAGAGCCGGGCTACCGTTTTCCCCAACCACGGTGGCTCGCCGAGTGATCCTGTCACCGTCCATCTGCCAGATCTGTGTCTCACCGGTGTTGTCGTGATGCCAGACGATGTCCGCCTTTCCATCCCCTGTCACATCGCCCACACCCATGATCCGGAACGGTGGTCCCACAAGAGCCGGGCTGGGCTCTTCGGCGAGAACCGTGGCTCGACCGGTGATCCGGCTTCCGTCCATCCGCCAGATCTGTGTCTCGCCGGTGTTGTCGTGGTGCCAGACGATGTCGGCCTTTCCATCCCCTGTCACATCACCCACACCCATGATCCGGAACGGTGGTCCCACAAGAGCCGGGCTACCGTTTTCCCCAACCACGGTGGCTCGCCGAGTGATCCTGTCACCGTCCATCTGCCAGATCTGTGTCTCGCCGGTGTTGTCGTGGTGCCAGACGATGTCGGCCTTTCCATCCCCTGTCACATCACCCACACCCATGATCCGGAACGGTGGTCCCACAAGAGCCGGGCTACCGTTTTCCCCAACCACGGTGGCTCGCCGAGTGATCCTGTCACCGTCCATCTGCCAGATCTGTGTCTCGCCGGTGTTGTCGTGGTGCCAGACGATGTCCGCCTTCCGGGCCGGAGCGGCCGGAGCGGGCTCGAAATCGTAGCTATAGCCAAGAACGTGGTGATCAAGGACTTGTGCGGGCGTGCGATCCGGCCACTCTGCCATTGGGTCGTTGAGACCGAAGCCCGCACTGCTGGACACGAACGGCACGTCGGGATGGGCAATTTGCCATCGCGCCCACAGCATGTCAATCCAGCAGTGATGCAGGAAAAATGCCGGATCGCCGGGCGAAGCGGCCGAAGACATTACACCACCAACCCAGCGGTGCGGCGGATTGTGAATGTCAACTTCAAGCTCGTCCCAGAAGCTGTCATAAGATCCACGAGTCTGATTGGCCTGCACTTGCTGCTGCGTTGGCAGTGCAGCCGAGCCGAGGGCCCGGTTAAGGCGCCAGGGTTGATCGAATTGCCCCAGGAAGGTGCTCCTCCAAAGGGGGTCAGACGGACTGCGGTCGACCGTCGAGTCCCAGTAGGGAAGCGTAATGTCGGGGTGCACCTTACGCAATTCAGCCTCGAACCTGAGGATGAATTCCCGGTGCCACGGCAGGAAGTGTGAGGTCATGTGTATGCCGTTGTTGAACTGCGATGCATGCACCCTGGCAAATTGGTCAACAATGCCCTTCGTCTTCAGCTCAAAGAGCGCTTGAACGAAGCGATCACGCTCCCCATCGGTTAGACTGCGATAGTTCTTTCGAACACGGAGTGCCCCACGCGCAATAAGCCTCGACCTCACGCGACTCTCATCGATCGTATCGCGATAGTCAATGAATCTCATTGCGAGGTCTGTCAGGTTGTCTGCCCAATCGTAGGCAAACTCGCGCAGAAAGTACTTCCCGCCAGAAAGCTGGCCGTATTTGATAGGCTTGGCGTCAACGAGGAGCTCGATCCCTTGCCCCCGCCCAAGCAGCTCGATTTGGTGCCCTCTATATTCCTGGCGTTTGTCTGTCATCTCGCTCATCCAGTTCCTGTTTCACTGCGGCGTGACGAATCTGAGATCAGCTCCCGCTGAGTCCGACTCAAAGCGATGACGAGAATTAAGTCGACTTTATTCGCGATCACCGTCAGTAAGCCGATTAGCTCTTCGCGAGTTGAGGAGCCTCTTGGTGCAAGCCAGGAAGGCTGATAGCCCGACGCCTGTGGGTCCTTACTCGCCGGAGATCGCGGGGCTGGTCGAGGCACGGGATGCGCGACCTGGACGGTGATAAGGCAATCGTAGGATCGGTTCTCCCTGGTCGCATCTTGTGACGATGTTTCTGCGTTGCTGCGTCGAGCTACCTGATCGATGAAAACTAACCAAGGGGATCGTTGCTGCTCAGGCGGCTAAGACCGTGTCCTATGTGGTGGGGCATCGTTGGCCTTGCTATGGGGCGGGGTACGTGGAGTTGGATTGTTCCGGACGGGTTGTGGGAGATCGC
>NZ_JBHVYA010000054.1:0-1752 GCF_042881255.1 Streptomyces sp. NPDC058279
GCGATCTCCCACAACCCGTCCGGAACAATCCAACTCCACGTACCCCGCCCCATAGCAAGGCCAACGATGCCCCACCACATAGGACACGGTCTAAAACCCGGCACCATCCATCGCACGGCTTGGCGCCGCCGGGGCGGGCCATACCGACGGCTTGGCCATAACTCCCAGGCGGCGGGCGAGGGCGGTCTCGAAGTGGGACCTCAGTGTGCGGCGCTGCTGTGCCGCCCCGTACGGCCGCTGGTTTACAAGTCTCGGTGCGTCGTCCATACCCGCACAACGAGCGAGGCGCTGCCCGGGCCGTCGACCGACCGAGAGCGGATGCCCGGGATCACTCGCCGGCCCTGAGTTCCGGGCCCGGCGCGGGTCCTCCCGCCCGGACGGTCGGGGAAGGCCCGGCGCAACTGCCGGCCGGCCTCCAGCCCCGATTTCGGGACTCGGATCTTCTCCCGCACCGGTTTTAACTGGGTGCAGTCCGCTCGCTGACCTGGTGTGAGGATCAGAGACAACGGGCGGCAACGGTGTTCCTCTGGCCAGGACGTAACGTGCTGCCGGGCCCGGCCCGTTGACCACCCGGGGGCCGACATCGTGCCGAGGGGTGTGACCGTGAACCAACGGCACCCCAGGGACGTGACCGGGTGGGCTGCTGAGGCACGGGGCGATCGCCGGGTCGATGCTCGACGGGGCCGCGGACGCCGCGGCCTTCGTACCGGGCCCCCGGGTCCCCGGCCGACAGGTTGCCCACTCCGGATCGGCGAACACCTCCCGGATCATCAGGGTACTGACGAGCGCCATCGGGAGCGGTGGATCACGAGGACGGAGAGTTTTGCCGGCCACTGCGTTTCGAGTCACCGCAAATGCCCAAGAAGATGATGTAGGGCAGATGTTCTGGCCCCGCCGACAGCGCGTCATTCCTGGATCTCGCGGGTGTGGGCGCGTTGGCCAAGCTGATACGCCTCACCAGCCCTCAGCCCCGACCGACGCAGTCTCGGAAGGTTCGGACGTGACCGCGGACTTCATTGCCTGGAACTCCAAAAGCGTGCAGTACGAGAAGGCGTTCGCGACGTTCCTCGCGCACACTGATCAGAAGCGGAAGGCCCACGACTATCTTCGCCAGGTCGTCTCCACAATCCCTGACCGCCGGGTGCTGCTGGACGCAGGAGCCGGCAGCGGCGAGACCACCGCCCAGCTGGCCGCGCACTTTGAGCGCACCATCGCGGTCGAGCCCAACCCCGATTTACGCAAACGCCTGGCGCACCAGCTCCCCCAGGCAGAGATCCACGAAGAGGAGATCCTGGACGTCCGCCCCCGCAGCCAGGCCGACCTCGTACTGTGCGCGCATGTCCTCTACTACATTCCGCTGGACCAGTGGGCCGCCCACCTGCGCCGGCTCGTGTCCTGGAAGACCAGCAGCGGGGTGTGCGTCATCGCCCTGCAAAACCCGGACAGCGACTGCATGCGCATGCTGCAGCACTTCGGCGGCCCCCGCTTCGACCCTCGAAGCGCCCTGGACGGCAGGCTCACCAGACTCGTTGATCTGACCACCGTGCCCGCGCACGTACAGACGCCCGATCTGGCCGCCGCCGTGGAAATCGCCGCTTTCATGCTCGGTCTCGCCCCCTTGCCGGCCCCTCCCCGCCGGGAGCAGGCCGAGGACTATGACCGTGTCCTATGTGGTGAGGCGGACGAGTCGTTTGTAGCAGCAGAGGGCGGCGGCGAGGCCGAGAAAGGCCAGGTAGTTGCGGGGGTTTCGTT
>NZ_JBHVYA010000055.1:0-1604 GCF_042881255.1 Streptomyces sp. NPDC058279
TCGCCGCCCGCCTCACCAACCGCATCTCCACCACCCTCGGCGTCACCCTCACCCTCCGCGACGTCTTCCAGCACCCCACCCCCGCCACCCTCGCCCGCCGGATCGCCGACTGCTCCGGCCGGCCGGCGCTCGCCCCCCTCACCCGGGCCGCGAACCGCCCCGAGCCGCTGCCGCTGTCCTTCGCCCAGCAGCGCCTGTGGCTGGTGGCCGGGCTCTCCGAGGGCGGGAGCGCGTACAACGTCCCGATGGTCGTCCGGTTGGAAGGGGAACCGGACGTCGCCGCGCTGCGCGCCGCGTTCGGGGATGTCGTGGCCCGCCACGAGCCCCTGCGGACCCGGTTCGCCGCCGTGGACGACGGCGCCCCCTTCCAGGTCGTCGCGTCGCCGACCGAAGCGCCCTGGTTCGAGGTGCGGAGCGTCACGGCCGACTCCCTCGACGCCGAACTGCTCACCGCCGCCGGGCACTCCTTCGACCTGGCTGCCGAACTGCCGTCGCGGGTCACCTTGTTTCGGTCCGGGCCGGCCCGACACACCCTGCTCGTCCTGCTCCACCACATCGCCACCGACGGACAGTCCCTGCGGCCCCTGTTCGCCGATCTGTCGCACGCCTACGCCGCCCGGCTCGCCGGCGACGTTCCCGACCTCGCCCCCCTGCCCGTCGACTACGCCGACTACGCCCTGTGGCAGCGGGCGGCGCTCGAAGGGCCGCTGCCGGCGGAGCAGCTCGGCTACTGGAAGCAGGCCCTGGAGGGCATTCCGGAAGAACTGGGCCTGATCCACGACCGACCGCGGCCGCCGGTCGCCGGCCAGCGCGGTGGGATCGTCCGGTTGGACTTCGGCGCCGAGCTGCTCAAGCGGGTGCGGGAGCTGGCACGGGCCGAGCGCTGCACGCCGTTCATGGTGCTCCAGGCGGGGTTGGCGGCGACCTTGACCCGGCTGGGGGCCGGTACCGACATCCCGCTCGGCTCCCCGGTCGCCGGACGCTCGGACGAAGCCCTGGCCGACCTGGTCGGCTTCTTCGTCAACACGCTGGTCCTGCGGACCGACACCTCGGGCAACCCCACCTTCCGGGACCTACTGGCCCGGGTCCGCGCCACCGACCTGGACGCCTTCGCCCATCAGGACGTCCCGTTCGACCTGGTGCTTGAGGCGGTGAACCCGACCCGCTCCCTGGCCCGGCACCCACTGTTCCAGGTCTGTCTCGCGCTGGAGTCCGGCCCCGCGGCCGGACCGGAGCTGACGGGGCTGCGGGCCGGCGCGGCGGAACCGCTGGCGACGGGTGCGGTCAAGTTCGACCTGGAGTTCCTGCTGCACGCGGACGAGGGCAGCGGCCTGACCGGGGCGGTGCTGTACAGCTCGGACCTGTACGAGCACGCCACGGTGGAGCGGATCGTCGCCATGCTGCGGCGCACGCTGGAGCAGGTGGCGGCCGGGCCGGAACTCCCGTTGTCGGAGATCGAGGTGTTGGGTGAGGTCGAGCGGCGGCAGGTGCTGGAGGAGTGGACGGGTGTCCGCCGCGACATCGGGGAGCGGACGCTGACGGACCGCTTCGAGGAGCAGGCCCGACTCCGCCCCCAAGCCCCGGCGGTCATCTTCGAGGGACGG
>NZ_JBHVYA010000056.1:0-1472 GCF_042881255.1 Streptomyces sp. NPDC058279
GGCGGGTTCTAGCGATCCCCGCAACACCCTGTTGTTCAGGGAGTTGCGGGGATCGTGGATTTTGGGGACTTGAAGGCAAGGTTCTTCGAAGCGCTGGATCGGGAGAACGGCAGTATCTCGGGTGCGGCTCGGGCGGTCGGGGCGAACCGTCACACGGCGGCTGCGTGGGCCCGCAAGGCCGGTGTCCGTGGTCGTGGGAAGCCTGGCACGGACGGGCATCCGGGACGGGTGGAGTATCACCGGCTGCGTGCGTTGGGGGTCCGGCGGCGGGCGGCCGCCGCACAGGTCGGGGTCCACGAACGCACTGCCCGGGACTGGGACCGCGGTATCCGGAAGATCGGTAACGCGCGCCTGCACCCCGATGGGCGCAGGATCGACTACACAACGGGCATGACCAGGACCGTCGCCGCCACGTCAGCGCCGGCTCTTGCGGCGGTCGAGGCCGAGCTGCACCCACGGTTCCTGACGGTGACCGAGCGGGAGTTGATCGCCGACATGCGCCGTGAGGGCCGATCGCTGCGGGCGATCGGACGGGCGCTGGACCGGCCGGCGTCCACCGTCAAGCGCGAGATCGACGCACACGCGGTCGATGGTGTCTATCAGCCGCATCGGGCCCAGCGGGCGTGGGCGAAGAGCCGGTCGCGCCCCAAGGGGTCCAGGCTCGCCCAGGACGGTCCGCTGCGCGAGTTCGTTGCGGACGGGCTGCGGGAGAGGTGGTCGCCCGAGCAGATCTGTCACGCTCTGCCCATCGAGTTCCCCGACGACGAGAGCATGCGGGTGAGTCCGGAGACGATCTACCAGGCGATCTATGTCCAGGCCCGTGGCGGGTTGCGCCGCGAGGTTGCCCTCGCGCTGCGCACCGGGCGCACCCGCCGCAAGCCGCACCGCAGCCCGGAGCAGCGCACGCGCCGGTTCGTCGACGAGATGGTGATGATCTCCGAGCGTCCTGCCGAGGTCGAGGACCGGGCGGTTCCCGGCCACTGGGAGGGTGATCTGATCGTCGGTCCCCGCAGCGAGAGCGCGATCGTCACTTTGGTCGAGCGCTCCACCCGTTACGTCCTGCTGGGGCATCTGCCCGGCGGGCACACCGCCGAGGAGGTCCGCGATGTGCTGGTGCCCTTGATCCAGACGCTGCCCGGGCACCTGCGCGGCTCGCTGACCTGGGACCAAGGATGCGAGATGGCCGCGCACAAGCAGTTCACCGTGGCCACGGGAGTGCCGGTCTACTTCTGCGACCCGCACTCGCCCTGGCAACGCGGATCGAACGAGAACACGAACGGCCTGTTGCGGCAGTACTTCCCCAAGAGCACCGATCTGTCCGTGCACAGCCCCGAGGACCTCGAACACGTCGCCCAGCAACTCAACGGCCGACCACGCAAAACGCTCGGCTGGAGAACCCCAGCCGAGCGCCTGCGTGATCTACTGACGACCGCGTAAGCCATCAGGTGTTGCGAGGACCCCAAGAATCTGCC
>NZ_JBHVYA010000057.1:0-1180 GCF_042881255.1 Streptomyces sp. NPDC058279
AGCAGTTCGCGGACGGTCTGCTTGGCCTGCGGGTCCTCGCCGGAGAGGAAGGCGTCGGGCGCCTGGGTGAGCGTGGCGGGCGCGGTCATCACCGGGAAGAGCATGGTGTTGAGCGTCTTGACGACGTGTGTTTCGGGGAGCGCTTCCTGGAGTTGCTCGGCGAGGCTGGAGCCGGGGTAGAGCAGGTGGGCGGGCAGTCCGTCCGGGCCGTCGACGGTGGCGTTGGAGACGTCCACGAGGATCTTGCCGTGCAGCTCCTCGCGCAGGGCGGCGAGACGTTCCAGTGCGCCGGCTCCCGGGGTGGCGTTGATGACGATCCGGGCCGCCCGGGCGGCCTCGGAGGCGGCCCCCGACGCGCGGTCCGCGACGGTCACCTCGTGCCCGGCCCGGGTGAGAGCCGTGGCCAGGTTGCCGCCGACGCGGCCGTTTCCGAGAACTGCGATCGTGGTCATGATGATCTGGTCCTTTCAAGCGTGCGGGTTGTGGTGAGCGGTCAACGGGAGAGCGTGGCGACGGCTTCGGCGTGGACGCCGGGCGCGGCGGCCAGGAAGCTCTCGCTCTGCGGGGTCCAGGGGCGGCCCTCGGCGTCGGAGATCCGTCCGCCGGCCTCGGTGACGAGCAGCGCCCCGGGCAGCAGGTCCGCCCGGGCGCCGGCGTACTGCCAGAAGGCGTCGATCCGGCCGGCGGCCACGTTCGTGAGGTGCAGGGTCGCGGGCACGGCGGTGCGCACGACGAGCGCGTCGAAGAGCATCGCGGTGATCGAGGAGCCGACGCGCCGCACCACCATCTCGTCCTCGTCCGGCCGGGCCTGGCTGGTGGCCACGATGCTCAGGCCGAGGTCCGCGGCCGGGGAGACGCACAGCGGCCGGCCGTCGAGAAAGGCGCCCGCGCCGGCGAGCGCGGTGTAGGTCTCACCGGTCAACGGCAGGTGGACCACGGTGAGCACCGGCTGGTTCTCTCGCACGAGGGTCGCGGTCACCGCCCACTCCGGCAGACCGTGCAGGTGGTTGACGTTGCCTTCGGCCGGATCCACGACCCACCACTCGCCGGGCGGCAGCGCCCCACCGTCCAACTCGTCCTCCACCCAGGCGGCCTCCGGGCGCAGGCTCGTAAGGCGGGGGCGCAGGATGTCCAGGGCAGTGTCGTCGTTGACGGCGAGCGCACGCATCAGCTCGTCACG
>NZ_JBHVYA010000058.1:0-1057 GCF_042881255.1 Streptomyces sp. NPDC058279
CTCCCACCGGCGGCCCGAACATGATCCTGGACGACGGTGGTGACGCCACCCTGCTCGTGCACAAGGGCGTCGAGTTCGAGAAGGCGGGCGCGGCCCCGGACCCGGCCACGGCCGACTCCGAGGAGTACGCCCACATCCTGACCCTGCTCAACCGCACCCTCGGCGAGTCCCCGCAGAAGTGGACGCAGCTCGCGTCGGAGATCCGCGGTGTGACGGAGGAGACCACCACCGGTGTGCACCGCCTCTACGAGATGATGGCCGAGGGCACCCTCCTGTTCCCGGCGATCAACGTGAACGACGCGGTGACGAAGTCGAAGTTCGACAACAAGTACGGTTGCCGGCACTCGCTGATCGACGGCATCAACCGCGCCACGGACGTCCTGATCGGCGGCAAGGTCGCCGTGGTGTGCGGGTACGGCGATGTCGGCAAGGGTTGTGCGGAGTCGCTGCGCGGTCAGGGCGCGCGGGTGATCGTCACGGAGATCGACCCGATCTGCGCGTTGCAGGCGGCGATGGACGGCTACCAGGTCGCGACGTTGGACGACGTGGTGGAGATCGCGGACATCTTCATCACCACGACCGGCAACAAGGACATCATCATGGCCTCGGATATGGTCAAGATGAAGCACCAGGCGATCGTGGGCAACATCGGTCACTTCGACAACGAGATCGACATGGCCGGTCTGGCGAAGATCGAGGGCATCGTCAAGGACGAGGTCAAGCCGCAGGTCCACACCTGGAAGTTCCCCGACGGCAAGGTCCTGATCGTGCTGTCCGAGGGCCGGCTCCTCAACCTGGGCAACGCGACCGGTCACCCGTCGTTCGTGATGTCGAACTCCTTCGCGGACCAGACGCTGGCGCAGATCGAGCTGTTCACCAAGCCCGAGGAGTACCCGACCGACGTCTACGTGCTGCCCAAGCACCTCGACGAGAAGGTCGCCCGGCTCCACCTCGACGCACTGGGCGTCAAGCTCACCACCCTGCGCCCGGAGCAGGCCGCCTACATCGGCGTCAAGGTCGAAGGCCCGTACAAGCCCGACCACTACCGCTACTGATC
>NZ_JBHVYA010000059.1:0-1038 GCF_042881255.1 Streptomyces sp. NPDC058279
GCGATCTCCCACAACCCGTCCGGAACAATCCAACTCCACGTACCCCGCCCCATAGCAAGGCCAACGATGCCCCACCACATAGGACACGGTCTTAAGACGTCATCTCAATTGGTGGGTTGGATAGGCTGTCGGTCGTGGTGGGGATTGTTGAGCGGCTGGTGCCGGATGAGTTGTGGGTGCTGTTCCAGCGAGTGGTGCCGGAGGCGCCGTCGCGGCCTCAGGGCGGTGGCAGGCGTCGGCATGGCGACCGGGAGGTGTTGGCGGCGATTGTGTTCGTCGCCACCTCGGGCTGTACCTGGCAGCAGCTGCCCGCGGCATCGTTCGGGCCGTCGGGGGCGACAGCCCACCGGCGCTTCTCCGAATGGACGAAGGCCAGGGTGTGGGCCAAGCTCCATCGCCTGGTCCTCGACGAGCTCGGCGTCCGTGGTGAGCTGACTGGTCCCGCTGCGCGATCGATTCGGTAAACATGAGGGCTCTGAAAAGGGGGACCTGACGGGTCCGAATCCTGTCGACAGGGGCAAGTACGGCTCGAAGATCCACTTGATTACCGAGCGGACCGGTCTGCCCCTGTCTGTCGGAATCTCAGGGGCGAATCTGCACGACAGCCAGGCCCTCGAACCCCTCGTCCGCGGCATCCCGCCCATCCGTTCACGCCGTGGACGCCGCCGGCGCAAGCCCGCCAAGCTCCATGCAGACAAGGGCTACGACTACTCGCACCTGCGGAAATGGTTACGTCAGCGCGGCATCAAGCACCGCATCGCCCGCAAGGGCATCGAGTCCTCGCAGCGGCTCGGGCGCCACCGCTGGACCATCGAGCGCACCATGGCCTGGCTCGCCGCCGCCTACACCGCCGCTATGAACGCAAGGCCGAACACTTCCTTGCCTTCACCAGCATCGCCTGCACCCTCATCTGCTACCGAAGGCTCACCAAATGAGATGACGTCTTAGACCGTGTCCTATGTGGTGAGGCGGACGAGTCGTTTGTAGCAGCAGAGGGCGGCGGCGAGGCCGAGAAAGGCCAGGTAGTTGCGGGGGTTT